>NZ_CP192056.1:5400000-6000000 GCF_050942215.1 Sphaerimonospora sp. CA-214678 | reverse complement strand
GCACTCCATGGCACTCCATGGCACTCCATGGCACTGTCGACGGCACTCCACGGCACTCCACGGCACTCCACGGCACCGCTGCGGCGCTGCCTCGGTGGTTCGCCGGTGGTTCCGCGCTGCAAGTTTCATATAGTGCAAACAGGTTGACCTGCCAGAATGCCGAAAGGGGCGACGGGCGACCACAAAGTGATCGTAACCTCTTGGCATAACCCTTTCCCGACCTGTGGAATAGGCCATCGTGACGGAGATTCAGCGCAGGGGGTCCGAGCAGGAGACGGTCTCCGGCGATGCCGCGCCGGAGAGCACGGTTGCCGACGGCGTGAGCGCGGAGGGCGCGGCGAAGCCTGACGGCGGGCGGGTCGACCCGCCGCCGAAGCCCGGCCCGTCATCACGCATCTCCAGCGCCATGTCGTCTTCGTCCCGGATGTCGTCCCGGGTGCTGTCACACCCGGGTGACCGTACGGCCCTGCTCATCTGGTTCTTCTGGCACGTCGCCACGTACATCTACATGGTGCTGGCGGCCCCAGGCCGTACAGAGGCTCCCATCCTCGACCGGCTCACGCCGTGGGACTCCGACAATTTCATCGCCATCGCCCAGTACGGCTATGACGGCCCGCCGGACATGCCCGACGCACCGAAGCTCACCGCCTTCTTCCCGGGCCTGCCACTGCTTCTGCGCTCCATGCATGTGGTCATCGAGGACTGGAGCCTCGCGATCGTCCTGGTCTCGTTCGTCGCGAGCGCCGTCGTGGCGGTGGCGCTGTCGCGGCTGAGCGAGTCGTACCGCGAGGGCAGCGGCGTCTGGACCGTGCTGGCGTTCTTCCTCAGCCCCTTCGCGGTGTTCATGCTCGCGGGGTATTCGGAGGCGCCGTTCCTCGCGCTGGCGATCCCCGCGTGGCTGCTGGCCCGCCGGGGCCGCTGGGAAGCCGCGGTCGTCTGCGCGGCCTTCGCGTCGTGTGTCCGCATCTCCGGACTCTTCCTCGCCCTCGGCCTGGCCGTGATGTTCCTCGTCGCACGCAACGGCCTGCGCGGCGTCGGCTGGCGCAAGATCCCGTGGCTGGCGCTGCCGGGGGTCCCGGTGCTGGCCTACATGCTCTATTTGTGGGGTCGTACCGGAAACCCGCTGGAGTGGAAGCACGTCGAGGCGGAGTACTGGGGTCGCTACGCGGAACTGCCCTGGACGGTGCTCAAGAACACGTGGCAGCGCTCAATGGAAGATCCGGTAAGCCTGCAGACGTCCTATCGTGAGGAGATCCTGGCGGCCGCCGTGCTGGTGGTGCTGATCATCTGGCAACTCGTCCGTCGCCGGTGGGCCGAGCTGGCCTATCTCGCGCCGCAGGCCGTCGCGCTACTCGCGATGTCGTCCTTCTACATGTCGGTGGGCCGGGCCTCGCTGCTGTGGTGGCCGCTCTACCTGTCGATCGGCATCACCGGAGCGCGAAAGCCCTGGGTCTTCATGGCCTACCTATCGGTTGCGGCACCGGTCATGGCAATCAATGTCGGAAATTTCACCACTGGCGCCTGGGTGGGGTGATCGATTTCTGGCTATGTCACCGGTTATGGGGGGATATGTCGCTCATAACCGGTCGGGGTGGCCGATGGTGCTCGCCGGTTTCGCGGTCATCTCGATGACGATGGCCTGCACCACGACCGTCGAGCACGCCGGTGCCCGGGGAGCGCCCGGACGCTCCGGGGCCACCGACGGCAGGACCGACAGCAGGGCTGACGGCAGGACTGATGGCGGGACAGACGACAGGACTGATGGCCGGGTCGGTGGTCGTGTCGGTGGCAGGGCTGACGAACGGGCCGGCGGCAGTGTCGGTGACAGACCCCAGAACGAGGCCGGGGCCGGCGGACACCGGGTCAACGTGCTGACTTATAACGTCTGCGCGGCCGACAACCGGGACGGCACCTGCACCCGCGACCTGACCCGGGCACGGCGAAAGCTGTGGGCGAGCCGGGTGGCCGGGCTCATCAAAAGCCGGAAGGTGGACGTCGCGTCCTTCACTGAGATGTGCTACGCCCAGGTGAACCTCCTGAAGCGCGAGCTTCCCCACTACCGGATGGTCTGGCACGGCATAGCCCGGGGTGGCGGGAACAAATGCCGCCGGCTCTGGAGCGACCTCCTCGCCACGAAGACGACGCCGCCGGATGGAAAGCGCTTCGGGATGGCCCTCGTGCTGAAAGGCCGCGTCGACGGTGCTCCGCTGCGGCGGATGCTCAGGGTGGATCGGGCTCCGGCCCGCGAGGACGCCACGATTCACCCGCGTGGCCTGCTATGCGCGCGAACCACCGTTGGCCCCCGCCGCTCGGTGTGCTGCGTGACACACATCTCGGACACCGAGTCCCCCCGACAGGTGATCGACATCGTCGCACGGTACGCCCGCCGCAGTCCGGTGATCCTGAGCGGTGACTTCAACCGTCTGCCCGAAGACCGCCAGCTCACTCCCGTGTACGGCCTCGGCCTGGGCAAGGGCGAATACACCGAGGTGGATGCGGTGCCGCCTGGCGAAACCGAGCAGACGGCCACACCCACGACCAGGGGTGGCCGAAAGATCGACTACATCTTCGCCAGCGAGGACGACTACCGTATGGCGGGTGCCCAGGTGATCAAGACTCGGCCTGAGCTTTCCGACCACAGGCCGCTGGTCGGAACACTCATCATGAAAGCCCGCGTTCTATAGCCCGCGCCGACTTCGCTGCGCCGAAGGCGGTCGGAGCCGAGCCGGTCGGAGCGGAGTCAGCCGGAGCGGAGTCAGCCGGAGTGAGGGTCCGTTTGAGGAAAGCCCGCCTTATGAAAGCGGCTCGGGTCTCACGACGGCCCCAACGCGAGGCGCATCACAACTCCACGGCCTGCGAATGGCGGCGTGCCTTGGCCCGGTACCGCTCCGGCGTTCGGGCGAAGGAGGCCCGATCGTCGTCGGTGAGTTCACGGACGATCTTCACGGGAATCCCGGCGGCCAGGACGCCGGCTGGGATCTTCCTGCCCGGTGGGACCACGGCTCCGGCCGCGACCAGAGAACCCGCTCCGATCACCGCGCCACCGAGCACGACAGCGCCGATCCCGATGAGTGCCCCAGTCTCCACCCTGGCACCGTGGACCATCGCGCGGTGGCCCAGGCTTACCCGCTCGTCCAGGATCGCGGGCTCCCCGGGGTCCGCATGAAGACAGCACAGATCCTGAATGTTGCAGTCCGCGCCGACCTCGATCCGCTCGTCGTCGCCCCGCAACACGGAGCCGTACCAGACGTTGGACCCCCGATCGAGCCGCACCCGCCCGACCACCACCGCGCCCGGCGCCACCCACGCCTCGGGATGAATGATCGGAGTGTCGTCGTCGTCCAGACCAGCTATGTACGGCATGTCGCCATGATTCCATGGGCACCGTGAGCAGCCCGTCGCGGCATCTTCTCACGACGGCCGTGACCCATATGGGGAAAGCTGATCAAGGGCATGCGGGACCGCGTCTCGGCCGGGCCGCCGTTCACACGGAGGCGGTGTCGGCTCACGTCGGTGTTTTCTGGTGGGTGAGGGGCCGATGTAGGTGAATTCCCAGCGGTCGGGGCCGATCTGGCGGCGTCGGTAGCGGTCGGGGTGCAGGTAGCGGTCGCGGTTGTGGAATTGGCAGGCGGGGCCGAGTCTGGCCAGGTCGGTGTGGCCGCCTTCGCTCCAGTTGTCGAGGTGGTCGACTTGGCACATGCTTGCCGGGAGCGGGCAGCCTTTCACCCAGCAGGTGTCGTAGCGGGCGGCGATGGCGCGGCGTTGGGCGGGGGTGGCCAGGCGGGTTTTGCGGCCCATGTCCAGGACCTGTCCGTCGGCGTTCATGACCAGGCGGACGAGGGTGGAGGTGCGGGCCAGGCGGTGGATGTCGGTGATCGGCAGCAGGTGTCCGGTGGACAGCAGCAGCCCGGGCAGGGTGCGCAGCACCGACTGCCACCGCCGGTCCCCGGCCTCGCATCCCGCATCCCCGGGCCCGCCGGTGTTCGCACCCCCGGCGTCCACGTTTCCGGTTCCTCTGCCGCCGGCTCCCATGCCCCCACGGGGATTGCCGCTGTTGAGGTCGCCGGTGGTGGGGTCGCCTCTGCCAGTGCCGCTCCTATGGGGGTCTCCGCTGCCGGGGTCTTCGGTGATGGGGTTTGTTCGGTGGGAGTCGACGGCGGCGCCGGTGGGAGTGGTGTTCGCGGTGTCATCGTCTTCGCCGGCCCAGTGGTCGATCCGGGTGCGGGTTCCCGTGCGGGTTCCCGTGCGGATTTCCGTGTGGTTCTCGGTCGCCGGCTGGTCAGTGCTTCCGGTCTCGGTGAAAGCGCTGGGCTTGTCACCGCTCCTGGGGGCAGGGTGGACGGAGGTCCGGCGTGGTTCGGCTGACCTCTCGGTGGGTTGCCCGGGGTCCTGTCCGCAGGGGGGATCATCGCCTGGAGCGGCGTCCCCACGGCCGCCTCCGTGGCCGGTCCCGGGAAGGGCTCCGGGAATGAAGCCGGAAGCGGGCTCGGGGGCGGATTCGAGAGCAGGCTCGGGAGCGGGGTCGGGCGTGTGATCAGGGCCGGGGTCCCCACCGGGGTCTTCGTCGGTGTCCTCGCGGGTCTCCGGGCCGGTCGCCTTGCCGGTCGCACGCGCCGGGCCATCGCTCCGGACGGTGTCACCCGGCGTGGCGTCACCGGGCGCGGCGTTTTCAGACGCGATGTCACCAGGCACGGTGTCGCCGGGAGCGGCATCGCCGGGCTGGGCGTCGTCGGACGCGGTGTCGCCGAGCCTCGCGTCGTCGGGCGTGGCGTCCCCGGACGAGCTGTCTGTGGGCGGGGTATCGCCCGGTGGGGTGCTGCCGGGTGGGGTGTCGCTGAGCCTCGCATCGCCGGGTGCGGACTCGCTGGGAGTGGTGCCGTGAGGGGTGGGGTCGTCGGGGAGGGATTCGGCGTTGATCAACACCAGGAGTTCGGTGGTGATCTGCTGTTCCAGCAGCGCGATCAGCGCGTCGGCGTTACGGACCCGCAGCGGCCGGTCATCCCCCTGCGCCTTGGGCCTGGCGTAGGCGTCCAGCAGCGCCCGCAGCCGGGCGGCGGCCTCCCGCGGCAGACGGAACTCCCCCTCCACCCCGCCGGCATCGGTCTCCCGCACCAGCAGGAACCGGGCATCGTCATCGGCACCGGCATCCCGGAGCTCCCCATCGGGGTCCAGCACCGCGCGGAGATACCGTCCCGCTTTGGCGATCTCCTGCGGCCCGGCGGAATCGGCCAGCTCCAGCAGGATCGTCTCGGCCTTGACCGCGTCCGCATCGCTCAGCCCGGTGGTGGCCGCGCAGATCGCCGAGACCACCGCCTCGGCCAGGTTCCCGGCGGCGAAGCGTGCCCGCACCTCAGGCAGGCGTTCCAGCTCGACGCCCAGGGCCACGGTGCGGTAAGCCGCCCGGCGGCTCATCCCGCACACCGACCGCAGCCACGTCCTCGTCGAGGCGTGTCCCGCCTGCCGGGCCGCCCCGGCCGCGTGCACCCGCCCGGCACGCAGAGCGATCGCCGCCTCCAGCCGGTCCCGCGCGAACGCCAGCTCCTCCAGCTGCGCCAGGCACACCTCCACCGCCTCCGGGACAGGAGTCACCGCCACCGCCAGCGCGGCCTCCCGCACCTGACTCACCAACGGCCACGACAACACCCCGTCCACATCCACCGCGCCCACCGCGTCCGTGGAACCCGCCGCACACCCATCGCCCAAGCCGTCCGAAGAACCGTCCGTGTAACCGCTTGAACCATCAGCTGCGGGACCGTCCGAAGAGCCATCCGGAGCGTCACCCGAGGCACCCTCGGAAGGGGCGTCCGAGGTGCCGTCCGCGACACCGCCCGGAGAATCACCCCCGGGACCGGCCGTCGAAGCGGCTGAAGCACCATCTGGAGAGTCACCGGGGGAACCGCTCGCGGGGCCGCTTGCAGCATCAGCTGCGGGACCGTCCGAAGGACCATCCGGGGCATCACGTGAGGGGCCGTCCTCGGAAGCGTCCGAAGTATCACCCGTGGTGCCGGCCTCGGAAGCGCCCGGAGCATCACTCGAGACGCCATGCGAGGAGCCACTGGACGGGGTATCCGCAGTCTCCCGGATACGCCGCCATCGGGCGTCATTGTCACGGTCGTCGACGTGCGCCGGAGGAGCATCCGCCGTTGAAGCCGTACCAGCGGAGGCACCATCGACAGAGCCGGTATCACCGGAGCCGCCATGCACCACCCGGCCGGAAGACACACTCTCCAGGAGCGTACGGGCGAGGGAAACAGCGGGAACGGCGGGAACGGCGGCGAGCCAGTCGGGCCAGCCGGACCACGACGCGGCCCCTTGCCGACCGCCGGAGGAGCGGGCAGACGCACGCGCCGACGCCTCGGCCCGCACTGCGGCCCACCACTCAGGACCCAGCAGCGACCGAGTCCGGAAAGGCGGCGTACCCGAATCGAACGGTCCGAGTGGCTGGGTCAGCTCCGCCGGCTCCATGCATCCCCCTTCCTGACTTCTCGTGAGCACTGCTGCATCGAAAATCTGTACTAATAGTCTCACGAAAGGCAAGGGAACAGCAACATTTTTCGCCGCTTAATTGAAAATAATTATGAGATATAAACGGAGTTTGCAACGGATGCACTTGATGTCGGAAATGAGGGATTGGGGGATGTGTGATGGTGGATCAAAAGAGATGTTTACTCCGTGTCTCGGGGTGCGTGCAGGGGGATGCCGCGAGGCTGTGGACATCTCGGGTCAAGATCGATTCCGCTGATCAGATGTCACTGATCAGATCTCACCGATCACGTGCGGCTGATCAGATGTCACCGATCAAGTGCGGCCGATCGGACGTCGCCGATCGGGTGCCGCTGATCGGGTGTCGATCAGGAGCCACAGATGGGAGGTTCCACCGGGTGGTGTCCACGGGCTCTCGTCCATGGGCCGTCACCCTCGGGATGGCCGAAGGCGTCTTCCGGAACCGGCTCCCTCGCCGGTCGTCGTCGCGGGGTTCGTCCGCCCCCTGCGCCTGTCGAAACCCGCTACCTGTCGCCCCTTCCGACCGTGGCGTCTGATGCCCGAACGGTGGTGATTCTTCGGGAGGTGCGGCGTTCAGGTTGCGAGGGAGGTCGGATAGCAGGAAAGTCGTGTCCGGACGGGCGTTCCGTCGTTACCTTCCAACTCCCAGGGCTTGCCGATGACGAATCAGACCGACAACTTCCCCGACCTGATGAGCGACGACTCCTTCGAAGTGGTGATGCGCGGGTACAGCCGCCGCCAGGTTCACGACTACATGGTCCGGACCCGCAACCAGATCCGAGACCTGGAGGAGCGGCTCGCCCGCACGATCGACCAGGCCGAGCAGAGCCGTCTCGAGCTCGCCGAGGCCCGGCGCAAGCTGACGGAGTCGCCACAGAACCCCGACGAACTCGGCGAGAGGCTGAGCCAGATCCTCAAGCTCGCCCATGAGGAGGCCGCGGCCAACAAGCAGGCGTCCGAGGCGGAGGCGGCCAGGCTGCACGACAACGCGGTAACCGAGGCCGAGCGGCTGGTGACGTCGGCGCGAGAGCAGGCCGAGGCCATCAGGGGAGCGGCGCAGGAGGAGGCCGAGCGTCGGATCGCCGATGCGACCGCCACCGCAGAACGGCTTCTGGCGCAGGCCGGTGCGGACGCCGAGGAGACTCTGACCACGGCACGGGCCGAGGCCGAGGAGACCCGGCAGAAGGCACGGGACGAGGCCGACCGCCTGCTCAGCGAGACGCGTTCTCACGCCGACGCCATTCTCGGCGCGGCACAGCAGCGCGTGGCGACACTCGACGAACACACGGGTCGTCGCGTGGCCTACCTGACCGACACGCACACCGAGGTGATGCGCCGCCTCAACGAGATCGGTACGGTTCTGGGCGACCTGCTGCAGCGGGAGGCGGCCGCGGGGCCGCTGATCGACGAGGCCGCCGTCCTGCCGCCCATGCCGTACCAGCCCTACCAGCAGCAGGCTCATCAGCAGGGCGGATCGGTCGCTTCTGAAGAGGACCAGTCCTCGCCCGCACCGGTGGGGCCGGCCGACGACGTCGCGGACATTCGGGGTCATGCCGCAGCCGCTGAAGAAGTGGATCTGCGGGTGATCGTGGAGGACACGCGACAGGGGGAGCAGGCTTCCGCTGACGCGGACCAGGTGATGACGGACGCGATGACGGCGGAGTCCGTGGTGGTGGAGGACACCGACGTCGATTTCGGCCGGGCCCGTCGAGCATCCGACTAGGTGGTGTCTGACAGATCCCGCCGTGCCGCGCATGACCCGGGCCGCGCCTGCTTCACTCGGCGCAGACGTCGCCGATAACGCTGTTATCGGCTCCTGCTCCGCCTTGCGATGCGTTCGCCTGGATCCCGCTGCTCGCGACCGGGTGGTATTTGTCAGGCACTCCCCGGCAGGAGCCCAAGCGCCGTTGATGCGGCCGCGCGTACGCGTCGCCTTCCGGCCAGGCGATCTGGCGTAACAGATCTGGTGTAACAGATCTGGCATGGCGGATGGCATCACGGTCTGGGCATCACCGTCTGGGCATCACCGTCTGGGCATCACCGTCTGGATGGCGATTCAGCGAGTCTCTGGTAGCGGAAGCCCCCGCCCCCGATCGGGTCGGGGGCTTCCGCGCTCATGGGTTGGCGGCAGCCGCGCGTCGCTCCTGATCGTGAAGCTGCTGACGCAGCCCGTCGGCCTCGTCGGCGTCGACCGCCATCGCGCATCCGGCACTTCGTTGGGCCGGTGTGAGCGGACGATGCCGAGTGGCCCACCATCGGCCTGCGTCACTCCGCCAAATTGTCCATTCCGGAAAGTCCCGGGCAATCTCGGTAAGGTGCCGGTCAAAGGGCATCCGTCACCTTCCCTCGCCTGAACGTGCGGCTGTTCTTGACTTCTCTCACCAAGGTGCGGGACATCTCTAGAGAAATCAATGATCGGAATGGTCAGGTCAACCTATCGGTCACATCTCGTACGGACACGGTCGGGGGAAATATGACGACAGAACGGCAGACTTGGTCTCAGGGGAAGGCTCCGAAGCGGTCGTGGGCGTACGAACCGGGGTCGGCCGGGCGACTGCCCGCCTTCGTGTACGACCTGGCGGAGCTGGACGTCCATGTGCAGGCCGTGAAGGACGCTCTCGGCGACGTCGAACTCTATTACGCGGTCAAGGCGAATCCCGACCCCGAACTGCTGAAGGTGCTCGCGCGCCACGTCGACGGCTTCGAAGTCTCGTCGGGTGGGGAGCTGGCCCATGTTCGTGGGCTGCATCCTGACATGCCGGTCGCGCTCGGCGGTCCCGGGAAAACGGACGAGGAGCTGCTCAGCCCGGTCACCCGGCTCCACGTGGAGAGCCCGGGTGACCTTCGCCGTCTGATCGCGTCCGGGCGCTCAGCCGACGTGCTGTTACGGGTCAACCTCGATCTCCCCCTCGACGGCGCTGCGCTGGCGATGGGCGGGGGCGCCACTCCCTTCGGGATGGACCCGGGGAGCATCGCGGAATGCCTGGAGCTGCTCGGCCGTCAGCACGCGGTCCGGCTCCGGGGGATCCACGCGCATCTGGCGAGTGGTCTTGACGCGCACCGGATGTTGGAGCTGGCCGCGGCCACGCTCGACTACGTCCGCGGGCTCGGCCTCACCGAGCCCCGTGACGGCCGCTCCCCCGGCATCGGCGGCTCTACCGGGGTTGCCGTCGATACCGGGGCTGCGGTCGACATCGGGATCGCCGTGGACACTGGGATCGCCGTGGACACCGGGGTCGATCGCTCCGCCGGCGTCGACGGCGGCATCGGCTCCGGCCGCTCCGCCAGAGGTGAACGGACCACCGGGGCCGACCAGACGATCGAGATCAACCTGGGCGGCGGGATGTCGGTCTCCTACACCGATCCCGACCTGCGCTTCGACTGGCAGACGTACGGCAGGGGCCTCGCCGAGCTGCGCCATCCTGGCGAGGTGCTCAGGGTGGAGCCGGGTCGGTCGCTCGCCGTCTACTGCGGGCGTTACGTGACCCGTGTGATCGACGTCAAGCGCGTCCACGGCGAGCTGTTCGCGGTGGTGGCGGGCGGCACCCACCACATCCGGACCCCGGCGACCAGGGGGCACAGCCAGCCCATGGTCGTCGCGGAGTCCGGCGAACCGATCACGATCGTCGGCCAGCTCTGCACCCCGAAGGACGTACTGGCCCGGCGCGTCCCCGTCGGTCTGAAGCCCGGCGACGTCGTGGAGTTCACCATGGCGGGAGCGTACGCGTGGAACATCTCCCACCATGACTTCCTCATGCACCCCAAGCCGGGCTTCCACTACATCGGAGAGTGATCACCAGGAAGCCGGCGGCGTCACGCGTCGAAGTCGTACTGCAGCACGTACGAGGCGGAGTCGAGGGTCATCTCGTTCAGTTCGACCGGTACGCCTCCGGAGGCGAAGGCGATTCTGGAGATGACGATGATCGGGGTGCCCGCCGGGAGCCCCAGCAGCTTGGCCTCCCTCGGCTGCGGCATCCGCGCACGCACCTCCTCGGTGAAATGCACGGGCGGGTAGCCGAGATCGCCGAGGCGGGCGTACACGCCTCCCGGTCCGGTGTCCGGCAGCGTTATCGGGCTTCCCTCGACGATGTCGGCGGGGAAGTACGAGGTCGCGAGCTGCACGGGCCGTCCGTCCACGGAATAGCGACGGCTTCGCACCCACACCTCGTCACACCTCAGCGCTCGGGAGACCGCCGTGCTCGCGGGTTCCCGCCGGAGATCAAGCTCGTCCACAGCGTAGGCCCGGCCGGGTGTGTCGGAGTCCCAGATGGCCCGACCCTGACCCCACTGCTCTCTCGCGAGCCGCCGTGATCCGTGCCGGCGGATCGGGCGGAACAATCGGACATACACTCCGGAACCGCGCCGCGGTACGGCCAGACCCTCGTTGATCAGTACGGCGAGCGCCTGGCGCGCGGTCGCCCGGGCTATGCCGTATTCGGCCATGAGCGCGTTCTCACCGGGTAGTCGATCCCCGTCGTCCAGGGCGCCGGAGAGGATCTGATCGCGCAGGCGATCGGCGATGCGGCGATAGACCGGTGAATCCTGATGCCTCGGGGGTACCGGGGGCGGTGGGGGCACGGGGGACTCCGTCACTTTTGATCACCCTCTGTCACCAACGGGGATTGGCGTCTCCAGAGAACTTGCCCCGTCCTGTCCACGATTGCACAGAGTCTGTCGTTGGTCCCGTGCTTATTTTGAGAGCATCGTGCTCATGTGGTGATCTCTGGGGGTTATAGCCGTCCGTTACCGCGACGCTGTCTTGGCCGCATTGATCCTTATGGGTTCTCCGCCCGCCCGCCCCTGTCGCGCCCCGGCGTGGCCATCTGGCCAGATCGGCCCATAAGGGGTTATTTATGGACATAACCGCAGCAACCAAGGGAGCCGACCTGTGGCCATCACCCGTGCTGAATGCCAGGCCCTCGACGCGGAGGACCCGCTGAAGGACTTCAGGGAGGAGTTCTCGCTGCCCCCCGGGGTCATCTACCTCCTCGGAAACTCGCTCGGCGCACTGCCCCGGCGGACCCCCGAGCGGGTCGCCCACACCGTCGAGACCGAATGGGGCGTGCATCTCGGTGCGAGCTGGAACACCGCGGGCTGGTGGGACCTGCCCCAGACGACGGGCGACCGGATCGCGCCCCTGATCGGAGCCCGGCCGGGCGACGTGCTCGCCGGCGACTCCACCTCGGTGAACATCTTCAAGGCCGTGACGGCGGCGCTGCCGCTGCGGCCGGGCCGCCGCGTCATCGTCTCCGACCTGGACAACTTTCCGACCGATCGCTATGTGGTCGAGGGTGCGGCCCGTGTGCTGGGGCCGTACGAGATCAGGGACATCGGCGGGAACGGCGGCTCGCTGGAGGACGCGCTCGACGACGACGTGGCGCTGGTCCTGCTCTCCCACGTCGACTATCGCACCGGCGCGATGCACGACATGGCCGCGGTGACCGCCCGGGTCCACTCGGCGGGTGCGTTGATGATCTGGGATCTGTGCCACAGCGCGGGCGTCGTGCCCGTCGAGGTGGGGGAGATCGACCTCGCGGTCGGCTGCACGTACAAGTACCTGAACGGCGGCCCGGGGGCGCCCGCGTACATCTACGTGGCTCCCCGTCATCAGGAGGCCGTGCACAATGTGGTGTCCGGCTGGCACGGGCACGCGGCGCCGTTCGACTTCGAGCCGACCTACCGGCCGGCCCCCGGGGTACGGCGATTCGCCGTGGGCAGCCCGCCCGTGCTTTCGTACGCCGCGCTGGGCGCATCGCTCGACATCTGGGAGCGGGTGGACATGGCCGCGATCAGAGCCAAGAGTGTGGCGCTGACCTCCCTCTTCATCGAGCTGATCGACGCGCTGTGTCCGGAGGTGGCGCTGGTGACGCCGCGCGATCCGGCCGGGCGGGGCAGCCAGGTCAGCTATCGTCACGCCGATGGCTATCCGGTGATCCGGGCGCTGGCGGATCGCGGGGTCGTGGGCGACTACCGGGAGCCGGAGATCATCCGGTTCGGGTTCGCTCCGCTCTACGTGCGGCACGTCGACGTCCACGACGCCGCGACGACGCTGGCGGAAGTGCTCGGCAGGGAACTCTGGCGGGACGAGCGATACGGCCGGCGGCTGGCCGTCACGTGAGCCGGACTCGCGGCGGCCGCCGCCTGTTCAACGGGGGCCGTTCACCCGCGGCGGCGGTTGAGCTCCGCGACGATCTGACCGGCCAGGGCGACGCAGCGGTCGCAGATGCGGCCGCCCTCGCCGTGGACCATGTGGACCCGGGGGCCGGGCGGACGCCGGCAGAAGGAGCAGGCGGCGTCGCGCTTGCGCTGCCGGTTGGCCAGGTGGCGGTGGGCGAACGCCGGAGTGAAGCGCCGCCGCCTGATCGGATGCCTGACGATCCGGAACCGCTCGATGATGGCGATCCAGGACGATCCCGCATCGCGGGCCTGCCGTACGGCCAGGTCGATCAGAGGGTCCGCGTCACTGGGCGACTCCATGCCGAGGGCGATCGCGGCCGACAGGGTCTCCAGGGGATCGGCGGGGTCGGACGAGCGGGAGCGGGCGCGCTCCAGTAAATCTGATGGCTCCATGGCGGCAACCATAAATCTCGGCCATAAGATCATCAAGCGGCCGTGACGAGACCCGTGGGCCGGCGGCGCATGCCGCCTACGGGACGCCCGCGGGCCCGTCCACAGCCCGTCCACAGACTGCCTACGGATCCGTCCACAGCCTGTACATGACCTGTCCACAACCTGTCCGCAGGCCTGCCGATCGGAATGCCGGAGGAACTTCTGCAGGAACGCCTACGGGAACTTCTGCAGGAACGCCTACGGGAACGCCTACGGGAACGCCGAGGGAATCAGGAGAGGCCCCCTGCGGTTTGCTTGAGACGAACCCAGGTGGTGGACCACGGCACCGGCCTGGCCGGTCACGCCGCTCCTAACGAGGGCCGTTCGAATCAGGAGAGCATTGATGACGGAAACCGTGCAGCGTCCCAAAGTCGACTTCTACTTCGATCCCGTCTGCCCCTTCGCGTGGATCACCTCCCGATGGATCCTGGAAGTGGAGAAGCAGCGCGACATCGACCTGCGGTTCCGGGTGATGAGCCTGTCGGTGCTCAACCAGGGCAGGGAGAACCTGTCCGAGGAGTACCGCGATCTGCTCGACCGCGCCTGGGCACCCGTACGCGTGTGCATCGCGGCCGCCCAGCACAGTGGTGAGGGCGTGCTACGCGACCTCTACACGGCGCTCGGCACCCGGATCCACAACCAGGACATCAAGGACTACAGCGTCGCGATCAAGGAAGCGCTCGCCGAGGTCGGCCTGCCCGCCGAGCTCGCCGACGCCGCGGACGTGACCGACTACGATGAGGCGCTGCGCCGGAGCCACCACGAGGGCATGGACCCGGTCGGCATGGACGTCGGCACGCCGACGCTTCACATCGACGGCGTGGCGTTCTTCGGACCGGTGCTCACCCGCATTCCGCGTGGTGCGGAGGCGGTCAAGGTCTTCGACGGTGCGCTCGCGATGGCGAGCTATCCGTACTTCTTCGAGCTTAAGCGCACCCGCACGGGCGAACTCGACTTCACCTGAGCCGCTTCCACCTGATCCGTTTTCGCGATGGGCGACGTCTGCCGGACACTCCCTAAGGTCTGTAAGACCATGGGAACGCGAACGCGGAGGAAACGTGCTTAAAGAGATCGATGACGTCCCAGACGTTCCGGATGTCAGCATCGGGTGGTACCGGGACGTCGTCGGCTTCGCCCAGGAGACGCCGTCGTGGATCCGGGACTGGGCCGAGATCGGCACCGACGCGATCCCGGCGCTCATGGCGGCCTTGTTCGCCGTCGTTCTGTGGCGGGCCTGGCGGGGTGCAGACCGGCCGGGTGAGGGCTGGGCGGGTGAGGACCGGTGGGGCGCGGACCAGTGGGGAGCGGGGCCGCGGGGAACGGTCCGGCGTGACCCCCGGGCGCTGGCGCTGGCCCTTCTCGGGCCCGTCGCGACGGTGACGGCGTACCTGTGCAGCGAGCTGATCAAAAGCATCCTGAGGATGCCCCGGCCGTGCTGGCCGTCCGGTGAGACCCTCATCATCGCGACCTGCCCGGAAGCGGGGGACTGGTCGCTGCCGAGCAACCACGCGACTTTCGCCGCCGCCGCAGCCACGGCTCTGGTCATCGCCTGGCGTCGAATGATCGTCATCGCGCCTGCGCTGGCCGTGATCGCGGCCGCCTCACGGGTCTTCGTCGGAGTCCACTACCCCCATGACGTCGCGGCGGGGTTCCTGCTCGGCGTGGTCGTCGCGTCCCTGGTGATGGCGGCGCTGCTCACCCCGGCCACCTCGCTGGTCACCCGGCTGCTGACTCGGCTGACTCCGCAGCGGCCGGCCCGGCATCGCATTCGATGAGCGCGGAACCGCCGAGACCACGCGGGACGACCTGATCCGAACGCCGGACCCGCCTCGCCGTGGACGGCCGCGTCACCCGAGCGCACCCGAGCCGGCCGGGTAGATCACCCGGCCGGCCGGTCGCTTTGCCCGAGTCAGGTAGTGCCGACGCGGAGTCTGACCATGACCCGGTCTGCTGGTAAACCCCGTTCACAACGCCGACTCGGCTGATAATGAAAAACATTCGCATCGCCGGCGCCTGATCGCCCGTGTGGTGTTACCCGGCCTGGCCGAGTCGCCATACTTATATTTCCGAATCCCGGCGAGTCGGATGATCCGCCGAGGAGCGTCTACAGAGAAGTCGAAGGTCACGTGCATTGAAACGGATGGTCCTCCTCGGTTGTTTTCGGATGACCATATCTTCGATATTTGGGGTTATCATGAAGTGATGGTTTCTGAGGTTCTTTTCCTTCCCAACAGAAGAGTGTCAGTCTAAGATCTCAATCTATGTATCGGTATGTAGCAGATTTTCCAGCAAGGTGCGTGCGGCTCCAAAGTCGCAGTGATGCTCACGCCGAACATGCCTCATACGTCGCTGCCCCCGTCCCCGGAAGACCATGAACCCGCCGACCGGAACCGGGGATCCCGCGCTCGATCCCAGACGCGGGAGGGTGGCGGTTTGGGTGGGCGAGCACGGCGCCCACCTCGTCGACTACGCCTCATATCACCTCGATCCGGCACGGACGGTGACGGTGGTCGCGGCCGCCCTGGCGGCCTGCGTCCATCAGAACGAGCCCGGGAACGTTACAGACCGCGCCCGGCTCCTGGCCGCCGTACGCCGTGGGTGCGCCGACGGCCCCGACCGTAGGGAGGGGTTCCGGCCGGGCCCCGGCCCGGGTACACCCGACGACGAGGCGGTCAGGTGCGCGTGGTCTCTGGTCGATCCGCTCGGCGCGGAGACGCTACGCCTGCTCTACCGCCACGAGCTGACCCCCCATGATCTCTCGTATGTGCTGGCACTGCCGTTCCGTGAAGTCGGCAGGCTCGTCGCCCGGACGCAGGACATCGTCGAGATCCTGGTGAGCGGGCTCGACGGTCTCGCACGCGGGCGTCCCCTCTGCCCGGATCTCGGCCCGCTCGCGGCAGCGGTCTTCCCCGCCCACGTGGAGCGATCGGCGACGGGATCGGCTTACCCGGCCGTGGAAGACGCGGGTGCCCGTACGGCCCTGCTGAGGCACATCGTGACGTGCCTGGTGTGCAAGCGGCCGATCAACATCCGATACACGGTGCCGCAGATCCTCTCTCACCCGCCGATCGCGGCACTCAGCCCGGAAACCAGACAACGTCTCGCCGAGGCCGATCCACCAGCGCCCGAGCTCGCCGCCGGAACGCGGGCTCCGTCCGTACACTGGCCTCCCGAGTCTTTCGGCGGGCCGCTCGCCGCGCCCGTAGCCGTGAACCCGGCGGCCGTCGCGCCGCCACGGCAGCCGTCAGAGCCCCGGCGGTCGCCAGAGCCCCGGCAGCCGTCCGAGCCCCGGGCGCTGTCCGGGGGGGACGGCCGGGCGGAGACGCCGCTGTACGACGCGCTGCTCTCCCAGATCAGGGCTCGCGCGATCGCGGCACGTACCGGTGACGAGACCCCCGTGGGAGCCGAGCCCGGCGGCTCTCCCGAGCCGAGCCACGTGTCGATTCCGAGCGAGGCGCCCGCGCTGAGCAGCTTCTCCGTCCCGGGTGCCGATCCCACCGTCGGCAGGCGGCTCAGAGAGCTCGGATCAGGCGTCCGTTCGGCGCGGCACGCCCTGCCGCGCGGCCGGGAGCACGATGATTTCGACCTGGAGGGCGGCGCACCGGTCAGAATCCTCGAGATGATCGCGCGGGTGTGGGCGCTGATCCGCGCGACCGCCATCCGGATCGTGATCGTCGTGGTGGCGGGCGCTGCGGGCACGGTCGCCGGGATCAATCTCCTGGCTCCGGCCGGCCAGACCGGCGAGGCGACCGGGTCTCTCCACCCTTCCGTCGCCGGGGCCACGGCTCTCAGCGGCACCGCCGGCGGGACCACCGGAGCGTCGGCGTCGGCCGCCTCCCCCGAGGCGACCACCACCGATGACGGTACGGCCAAGCCCGCCATCTCGGAGTCCACCGCCTCGGTGCCCGGCGCGTCTGAGCTCGAGGTCCCGGAGGCCGATGGCGATGGTGAGGGCGATGGTGAGGGCAAGGGCGGCGGCGACGGTGAGGACGCGGAGACCGGCATCCTGTCGGTCGGCGGCCTGCGGATCCCGTCAGAGGTCGAGCTCGACGATTTCGGCCGAGGCGAGATCACCCTCTCGACCACCTCCGACAAGCCACTCAAATGGCGCATAACGGCGAATGATCTGGACGTCAAACCGTCGAGCGGCACGCTGCGGCCCGGTCGGAGCGACACCGTGAGCGTGCGCGCGGCGCGGGTGCGCTACTGGTGCGGTCCCCCTCCGCCGGTGTCGGCCCCGCTCGTCCTGCACGGGTCGTCCCGCTCCAAGAGCGCGATCGTGACGGTGCACTGGCGTACATGCTGACAGCCCCCCTCATCTTTTCTCCGCGAAAGGACCCCGGCCATGCGCGAGACCCACACCCCTGCGCCGACTCCGGCAGCCGAGCATTTCCCGGAGACGGTGCCGCTCACGGCGGAACATCTGCTTACGAACCGCCGCAGTGAGCCGGCGGGCGGGTGGCGGCGGCTCGTGTACCGATTGACCGGGGGCAGGATCATCCCGGGGGAGTCCACGGCGGAGCTGGAACGGCGTACCCTGATCGCCCACGCCCAGACTCCCGTCGCGAGCGGCCATCACCGGATAGCGGTCATGAGCCTCAAGGGCGGTGTCGGCAAGACCACGACGACGGCGGCTCTCGGCAACACGCTGGCGTCGCTGCGGGGCGACCGGGTGATCGCGATCGACGCCAACCCGGACCGCGGGACGCTGGGGCTCAAGGTCAAGTCGGAGACCGCCGCGACCATCCGCACCCTGCTCGCCGAGGCGCCCAACGTCGTCCGTTACGCCGACGCCCGGGCCTTCACCTCGCAGTCGCCGGCCCGGCTGGAGGTCCTGGCGTCAGACTCGGACCCGGCGGTCAGCGAGGCGTTCGACGCGGAGGACTACCGTACGGTCGCCGGGTTGATCGAGCGGTACTACTCGATCTGCATCACCGACTGCGGCACCGGTCTGCTGCACGGCGCGATGGGCGCGACGCTGGAGATGGCCGACCAGATCGTGCTCGTCACCATGGTCGCGGTCGACGGTGCGAGCTCAGCCGCCGCGACACTCGACTGGCTCACCGCGCACGGCCATGGCCGCCTCGTCAAGAACGCCATCGTCGTGCTGAACGCGGTGGAGTCGAAGTCGCATGTCGACGTGGACCTGCTGGAGCGACATTTCACGCACCGCTGCCGTGCCGTCGTACGTGTGCCGTTCGACCCGCACCTGAAGGAGGGGGCCGAGGTCGACCTGACCCGGCTCCGGCCCACCACCCGCGGTGCGTACCTGCGCCTGGCCGCCGCCGCCGGCCAGGCGTTCGGCCAGCGTCCCGACCGGAGCAGCTAGTGGCGACGGTCGACCGCGATCCCCCACCGGACCCGATGCTCGACTGGGACTCGGATCTCGACTGGGATCTCAGCCCGCAGCGGCGGTGGAATCCGCGCCTTGTGCTGTTCGTGATCGCCGGGCTGGTCACCGTGCTCGCTGCCGTGGTGATCGTGCTGCAGACCCGGCGGGCGGAGTCGAAGGAGGTCCCGGCCCCCGTCCTTACGGCACCCGCCGTCGAACTGGCGGAGCCGGGCGGGCGTGAGGGCGCGGCAGGCTACCCGGTCGGTTTTCCCGACACCGAGATCGGAGCGGTGTCCGCCGCTTCCGCCACACTCGAAGGCGCCTGGACGCTGGACGCCGCCAGGGCCGAGCAGGCGGCCGTGCTGTACGCCCCGCCGGACCAGCGCGAGGCCGCCCGAGAGGGCGCCAAGACCGTCGTGCGTGGATGGCGGGAGACCCTCGGACTGCCCACGAAAGGGGATCTCCCCGAAGGGGCGGCGCTGCGGACACAGACCGTCGGCGTCCAGTGGCAGGTTCGAGACGACGACCAGGTCCAGGTCTCCGTGCTGGTCCTGGTGACCGCCACCAAGGGGGGAGACGACGACACGTCCGTCTATTCCAGCCCGTATGCCATGAACCTGCTCATGACATGGCTTCCCGATGCGCGCGGTACCGGCCAGGGGGACTGGGTCAACATCCCCGATCCCACGCCTCCCGCCGTGCCCGCCGCGGCCCTCCCCGGAACCCCAGAATTCGCCGCCGCCGGCTGGAAGTCCATCACCGGCCCCCGGCCGAGTCCCTGACCATCCCCCACCGCACCGAGAAGAGCCTCACATGACCCCTCGCATGTCCCCAAGACGTACGACCCTGGTCTCCGGCCTGCTCCTGGCGGCGGTCTCCGCGACGGCGGGCGCGGTCGTCGCCCAGCCGTGGAGCGCCGCCGCGCTCGGGTCCACTCAGGCGTCGAACACGCCGGGTACGGTTCCACCACAGGACCCGATGTCACCGGCTCCCGTCTCCTTGATCGAACCGGCCTCCATAAGCGACAGGACACCCCGGCAGGAGACCGCGACCGAGGACGGCACCGCGTCCAGAAGCGGCTCCCGGGCTTCGACCGACTCAGTGACCTCAACCGATTCGGCGTTCTCGAATGACGGTACGTCGGCCGGGGGCGGCGGGGCCTCCGACGCCTCGACGTCGGCGGACGTCGGTGGTGATCGGCGCGCCGCGACCGACTCCCGGTCGTCCTCCAGAGAGTCGTCCTCCAGGGAGTCGACCTCCGGTACGACGAGTTCCAGTGGGTCGAGGTCCGGCGATTCCACATCCGGCGGATCCACGTCCGGCGAGTCGTCTTCCAGTGCGTTCACGTCCAGGGCTCGCGAGTCGAGATCCCGTGAGTCGGGCAGCCGGGATTCGGCCACCGCAGACTCCGGACGCACGAGGCGGACCACCGGGTCGGACTCCACGGCCACCGCACGCCGGCCACGATCCCAGCAGGCGAACGGATCGACTGGCGGGACCGCGAACACGGCCTCGGCCTCTTCCGCTCAGCCCGGCGGGCAACCCGCCGCGACCCCGTCGCCCACCGCGAGTTCCGCACCAACCGCGAGCGCTACCCCGGCGGCCACAGCGTCGCCGAGCGCTACCCCGGCGGCCACCGCGTCACCGGGCCCGAAGCCCGATCCCACGCCCAGCCCTAAGCCCAGCCCGATCCAGACCCCGCCCCCAGCCCAGACGCCGGCCCCAGTCCAGACGCCGGCCCCAGTCCAGACCCCGGCCCCAGTCCAGACCCCGGGCCCGACGCAGACACCGAGCCCGACGCAGAATCCGACGACCACACCGAGCCCGTCTCCCAGCGCCGATCCTGCACCGAAGCCCACGGCCACACCGACCGTGAAGCCCACCCCGAAGCCCACCGACAAACCGACCACCAAACCGACCACCAAGCCGACCCCCGCACCGACCGTGAAGCCCAGCCCCAAACCGACGGTGCAGCCGCCGGCGCCGAAGCCGAGCCCGTCCGGCGAGGTGCCGTCGACCCCGCTCCCGACGTCGACCGCCACTCCCTCGGGCCCGGCCACGCCTCTTCCCACGACGAACCCTCCGGCCCCGACACCGACCCGGGCGCCTGTTCCGCCGCTGCCCACCCTCCTCCCGACACCGCTCATATTCGAGCCGTCGCAGCCCGCTCGCGTGCTCGACGTCCAGCCCATCCCGCCGCTCAAGATTCCCGGGGCGGTGCCCGTCCTCGCCGCCGGTTCCGAGGCGGACACCTGCGGGTACGGCGAGGGAGCCGCCGAGTGCTGGACGCTCGCGCCCTGGCGGGGCCGTACCGTCCCGCGTGGCGCCTGGGTCTCCGGGCAACCGATCTCTCCGTCGGCCACGCCGAACTGGGCGTTCGCGCCGCCCAGCGCCACGTCGGCGACCAAGGTCGCGGCGCCGCCGGCGGATCGGGCCGGCTGCTGGGCTTTCAGCCCGTTCACGCGGTGCGCGACGACCGGGTGACGTATCGGAACGGAAGATGTGAGCCCCCGGTGATCGCCGGGGGCTCACCTCGTCGTCGGCCGACGCTCAGTCGTGTTCTGTCACCCGGGCATTCGGCGCTCCGCCGACGCACCGCACCTCGATCTCGATTTCGATGTCGGGATCGTCGGATTCGAACTTCACCCGGACCTTGTCGTCCGGCCCGGGTTCGACGTCGTCCGCCTGGAATCCCTGGGCCGGAGTCCACGAACGCAGCCTGGCCGACCCGCCGTCGCATTCGGCGATCACGTGTCCGCCGGCGGTGGGGATCAACTGGACACGCGTTTCCGGCCCGGGAGAGGGCGTCCCCGAGAGCGCTGAAGGACTCGCTGAGCTCAGGGAACTCGGTGAGCTCGGCGGGCTCGGGGAACTCGGTGAGCCGGGGACGGCGCGGGGATCTCGGCTGAGAGAGAGTGCGCTGCGGACCTCGTCGGGCGTCATCGGACGGTTGGCCGCGTCCGTGTAGGGCCCGCCGAACAGGCCGATCAGCATGACGCCGGCGCCCGAGGCGAGAACCGCCGCGACGAGCCAGCCGGCCGTCGCGAGTGCGAGACGTCCGATCACATCGTCCACTCTTCCACCGGCCACGCTAAACGATGGTTAAGAGCACGATAACGGACCTGTCCACGCCGCAGAACCGGGGCTACCGTAACGGCAAATGGCTCACGTGCTGCTCATCGAAGACGACGCGACGATCCGCGCCACCCTCACCCGGGGCCTTCGGGACCACGGCCACGCCGTCTCCTCCGCGCACATCGCGATGGACGGCCTGCGCGCCGCGGTGTCGGACCGCCCCGATCTCATCGTGCTCGACCTGGGCCTGCCCGACCTGGACGGGGCCGACCTGCTGCGCATGCTCCGGGCGGTGAGCCGGGTCCCGGTGATCGTGGCCACCGCCAGGGACGGCGACTCCGAGATGATCCGCCTGCTGGACGCGGGAGCGGACGACTACGTGGTCAAGCCGTACAGCGCCGCACAGCTCGACGCGCGGATACGGGCCGTGCTGCGGCGGACGGGCATGGCCGGCTCCGCGGACACATCGGTGACCGTCGGCGGGTTGCGGGTCGACCCGCGCACCCGCGAGGCCACCCTCGACGGCACGGCGCTGGAGCTCACACCACGTGAGTTCGAGCTGCTGCACTACCTGGCGGCCAGGGCGGGGGAGGTCGTCACCAAGCGCGAGCTGCTCACCGAGGTCTGGCAGGTGCCGTACGGCGGGGCCGACAAGACCGTCGACGTCCATTTGTCCTGGCTTCGCCGCAAGCTCGGGGAGAGTGCCCAGGAGCCTCGTTATCTCCAGACCGTCCGGGGCGTCGGCGTGCGCCTGTGCGCGCCGTCGTGAGGCGCTGGCTCGCCGTACTGGTCGGGGCGACCACATCCCTGGTGCTGGTGTCCCTGCTGGTGCCGCTGGCGCTGCTCGTCCGGGCGACGGCCGAGTCCGAGGCGGTCGACGCGGCGACCGGAGCGGCGGAGACGGTGGCGGTGGCGGCCGGCTCCGTCGACGAGGAGACGCTGAGGTTGACCGTGGAGCAGGTGAGCGCGTCGATCGGCAACCCCGTTACGGTCTTCCTGGCCGACGGCCGGTTGCTCGGCGCCCCGGCGGAACACACCCCCGCCGTGGATCTCGCGGCACGGGGACGTAGCGTCACCGCCCTGGCGCCCGGCGGCCGGGTGATCCTGATGTCCGTACACGGCGCGCCGGGCGGCACCGCGGTGGTGCGGATCTTCCTCTCCGACGCCGCCCTGACCCGTGGTGTCCGGGAGACCTGGACCGCGCTGTTGATCTTCGGCGTGGTCCTGGTCGGGCTCGGCGTCCTGGTCGCCGACCGGCTGGCCCGCGCCATCGTCCGGCCGACCAGCGCCCTCGCCCGTGTCTCCCACCGGCTCGCCGCCGGAGACCTCGCAGCGCGGGCGCGACCGGAGGGCCCGCCCGAGGTCCGGGCCGCGGGCCTGGCGCTCAACCATCTCGCGGGGCGCATCACCGATCTGCTCGCAGAGGAACGTGAGAACGCCGCCGACGTGTCCCATCGCCTGCGTACGCCGCTGACCGGGTTGCGTCTCGAGGCCGAGTCCCTGACCGACCCGGAGGAGGCGGCCCGGATCGAGGCCCGTGTGGACGACCTGGAACGAGCGGTCACCGCCGTGATCAACGATGTCCGGCGACGATCGCGCGATCGCGCGGCGTGCGACGCGGCCGCCGTGGTCGCGGATCGGGTGAGGTTCTGGTCGGTGCTCGCCGAGGACCAGTCCAGAAAGGTCGGGCTCGACCTCGCTCCCGGTCCGCTCGTCGTGGCGGTGTCCGCCGGAGATCTGGCCGACTGCGTCGACGCCCTCTTGGGCAACGTCTTCGCGCACACCCCCGAGGGGACGTCCTTCGCGGTACGGCTCGCCCCGGGTGAATCGGGTGGTGCCGTCGTCCTCACCGTGTCCGACGCCGGGCCCGGCTTCGGGACGGCGGGCCGGCCGCGGCGTGGGGAGAGCGGCGCGGGGTCGACCGGGCTCGGCCTGGACATCGCCCGCCGTGTCGCGATGTCGTCCGGCGGCTCGCTCGCCCTCGGCGGCTCCACGCTGGGCGGTGCGGAGGCTCGCGTAACCCTAGGACTCGCTTAGCGCGGCGTTAGCCCGGCCGGCGCGATCCTGATGGCATGAGAAATCGAGCTGTCGGAAAGACGACGGGAATCGCGCTCGCGGGCATCGCCGGCCTCGTGGGCATCGCGGTGCTGGCCGGCGCCGGGACCGCGACAGCGGGCGCCGCCTCCACTTCGACCACCTCGGCCGTTTCGGCCGTTTCGGCCGCGTCGAGCGCCTCGACCGGTTCGGCGGCCTCCACCGCCGACGACGTCTCTTGGGAGAGGGCCGTCGAGATCGCCAAGAAGCGCGTCCCCGGAGCCCGGGTCACCGAGGTCGAGCGCGAGCGGGAGCACGGTCACCGCACCTGGAAGGTCGAACTCCGCAAGGGACAGTGGGAGTACGAGGTCTATGTCTCCCGAAAGACCGGAAAGATCGTGAAATTCGAGAGCGAATGGGACGACGACTGAACCCGCTGGTGAGCCTCACCCGACTCTGAGAAAGGCAAAGAATCCCTCGGCTGTCGATCACATGTGTACGCCTCCGGTAATTGGACAACTACTGAAGGTAACGAGTAGTCCACGGGGCACGGCTGCCGGGGGAAGGTCGGTGAGGCGCATGGGCCAGGGACATGGGCAGGGGTACGGCTCGACGGGCGTGGCGGAGAGCGAGCCGTCCCTACGCCCCCGCCCCGACTCCTACGCGGTGGCGGGATTCCTGAGCCCGGCCGCCGTACGCAACCAGGTGTTCACCGTCGTCAGGCTGCGCGAGGGGTACGACCTGGCGGAGGTGGACAGGTTCCTCGGCCTGGTGGAGATCACGCTGACCCGGCTGCTGCGGGAGAACGAGGAGCTCAGGACGGCCCGGTCGCAGCAGGAACCACCGCTCTCGGGGGAGAACGCGGTGCGCATCGTGGAAATCGTCCAGGAGGCGGCCGATCGGACGATCACGATGGCCCATCAGGAGGCGCAGGCGATCCTCGCGGACGCCCGGGAGCGGGCCGCCTCCCTCCGGGAGGAGATCAGAGACTGTCGTGACGCGACCCTGGAACGCCGGATCGAGAGCCTGCACGCTTTCGTCGCCGGTTTCGGCAGCCAGCTGAAGGAGAGCCTGGACGGCCAGCTCAACCGGCTGCACAACCTGCTCGACGGCCTCCAGGACCCGGACGGGTGCGAAACGGGGGCCATGCAGTCCGCGGGGTCACGGGACGCCGCGCTTCCAGAGGGCTGAGCCCCTCAGTCCCTGTCGGAAAGCGACGACAGAAGGTCTCACCGATGCCGATTTCGGATTGGGTACGGGCCGTGGGGCCGGTGCTGGAAGGAAAGGCCGCCGATCGGGAGGCGTGGGCGGCCGTGCTGCTCGTCTGCGCCGCCACCATGGTGGGGGCGTGGCCGGCCAGGCGCAACTCGCGGCGCATCGCCGTGTGGCTGGCGGCTGCGTCGGCGGTGATGCTGGTCACGGCCGTGGTCGACCTGCTGCCCAGCGCGTGGCTCGCGGCGTTCCACGCCGGCACCCCGCTGTGGTGGCTCGGGCTCGCCGCCGCGTCGGGATTCCTCGTCACCACATATTTCACCCGAGGGGGAGGCGACCGGACGCCCGGCCACCCGGCCACCCGGCTCGGCGGTCTGCACGCTCCCGGCCGGCACCGCCGGGTCCGGGTGGCCGTCGACGCCGCGGTGTTCGGCGCCCTGGGAACCGCGGCGGCGTTCACCCTGCGACGCGGGATCGAGGGGGCGTCGCCGGCGCTGACCACGTCAGCGGTGGTCGTCATCGCCCTGGTCGTCCATTCGGCGAGCGAGGGACTGGCGCTGGCCGCGCTGCTGGGCGTGGCCCGGCAGCGCCTCGCGCCGTGGCTGTTCGTGGCCTGCGTCAGCCCGGCCGTGGGCGTCCTGTGCGCGGGCTTCACCCCGCTGCCGGCCGCGGTGGCGCCCATCCTGCTCAGCGTGGTCATGGGGGTCCTGCTCAGAACCTCGATGGTCGGCCTGCGACTCGCCGCGCGCAGCAGGGAAAGCGGCCGGCTCACCAGGCGCCAGGTGGCCGTCGCACTCATCGCCGCAGCGGCCGTCGGGAGCCTGCTGGCCACCACGCACAATCCGCGGGACTATGAGGCGATTCTGTCTGTCGCGTCGCTCGTACGGTGAGCCCGGCGGCGGGTATCGGCATATCCTGAGCAGGGGGTGGGGCAGATGCCGTCGTCGTCCGTCGTGGTGCGCCGCGTTTACGATGCCCCGGAGTCCGGGGACGGGGTGCGGGTGCTCGTCGACCGCATCTGGCCGCGGGGCCTGCGCAAGGAGGCCGCGCACCTGGACGAGTGGCTCAAGGACGTCGCGCCGTCGTCCGAGCTGCGCAAGTGGTACGGCCACATGCCCGAGCGGTTCGAGGAGTTCCGGCACCGCTACCTCGACGAGCTGGCCGACCCCGCCCGGCGGGCCGCCTTCGATCGGCTACGCGGGCTGTGCGAAGAGGGCCGGCTGACGCTGCTGACCGCGACGAAGGACGTGGCGCACAGCAATGCCGCCGTACTCGCCGATCTTCTGTCGGAGCCGGCCGGCTGAGCCGTACGGCCCACGCCTGATTCCCTGATCGCCGCCTGACCGCGCGAAACACGACTTGGTCGGCGGGCGGTCCGTTATGTACAGATTTGCGTTTCTGGTCCCACTCTCAGGGCATGCATCCGGTTTGTCCGGGATCACCGTACGGCAGGCCCCCGGCGATGCCACGAGGAGGGGCGATCATGAAAGAAGGATTGAAGGTGGCCCTGGCCATCCTCGCCGGCTACTACCTCGGGCGGCGCCGCAAACTGGGCCTGATGGGCGTGCTGGCTCTGATCATTGTGGCGAACCGGCTGCGGGGTGAGGGGACAGCGGGCGGCCTCCTGCAACAGGGCGTCAAGGCCCTCGGCGGTGCCTCTCCCGAGCTGGGCAAGATCACTGAACGGGTGCGCGGCGACCTGCTGGACGTCGGCAAGGCGGCCGTGATGGCCGCGACCAGCAAGCAGATCGACGCGCTGAGCGACAGGCTGCACGAGCGCGCCGAGGCCCTCCGTCATCCCAAGGCCCCCACGGCGGGGCGGCCCGCTCCGGGGACCGCGGAGCCCGAGGCGGAAGAGGGCCATGCGGAGGCGGAGGAGGAGGGCTTCGAGGAGGAGCCGTACGAAGAAGAGGAGCCCGAGGAGATCGCAGCCGAGCAACGGCCCAGGCCGCGCGTCCAGCGTCCGCAGCGGCCGGTCTTCCGACGGAGGTGAGGCCGATGACCGAGCAGTTGAGAGAGACGACCGCCCGGGCGACGGGGGCACTGAAGCCGGGGACGCTGAAGACGCGAGCCGGGCAGACGGGAGCTGTGCGGACGGCGGTTCCCGAGATGCCGACCAGCAGGCTCGGCCGGGAGGTGCGGAACCTGGCGACGGCGATGGTGGAGCGTGCGCTCTCGTCGATCACCGACAAGGTCGACGGTATGGCCGGCCGGCTGACCGACTACGTCGAGCACGGCGAGTCGGGCCTGCTCGGCGCGCTGACGGGGCGTGGGACGGGGCTGCTCGCCTCGGTGGCCCAGGCGCTCACCGGGGACGGCGGCGGCGACGGCGGCAGCCATCCCATCCGGGCGGCGCTCGGAGCGTACGCCAAGGAGAAGATCAAGGGCATCTTCGGCGGGGGCAAGAAGGGCAAGGGCGGCAAGGGCAAGAAGCTGAAGGTCACGAACATCGTCGAGACACTCGACATCGGGGCCCCGCTGCCGGTGGTCTACAACCAGTGGACGCGCTTCGGGGACTTTCCGTCCTTCATGAAGAAGGTCGAGTCGGTCGAGCAGAAGTCCGACGAGAAGCTGGCCTGGAAGGCCCAGATCTGGTGGTCGCACCGCACCTGGGAGTCCACGATCGTCGAGCAGGTCCCCGACAGCCACATCATCTGGCGTTCCAAGGGGGCGAAGGGGTACGTGGACGGCGCGGTGACCTTCCACGAGATCGCGCCCCGCCTGACCCGTGTCCTGCTGGTCCTGGAGTACCACCCCCAGGGGATGTTCGAGGGCATGGGGAATCTGTGGCGTGCGCAGGGCCGCCGGGCCCGGCTGGAGCTCAAGCACTTCCGGCGGCATGTCATGACGCAGGTCCTGCTGCACCCCGACGAGATCGAGGGCTGGCGGGGCGAGATCCGCGACGGCAACGTCGTCAAGGACCAGGAGACCGCCCTGCGCGAAGAGCGCGAAGAAGAGGAGCACGAGTTCCCCGTCGAGCCCGAACCTGAGGCTGAGCTCGTCGACAGGCCAGAGGAACCCGAGGCGGAGGAGGCGGCGGACGAGCGCGAAACCGGAGAGTACGCCTCCGTCCCGTTCGAGAGATCGCGCCGGGGTCGTGAGCCCATGGAACGGCCCGTACGGCGCGGCCGGCCGCCGATGGCGGAGACACGCACATCGAAGGGGAGGAACGCATGACCGTAGCCGTTCCGTCCGGAGGCGGCGGCCTACCCGGCCGCCCATCCGGATCCGGCCTGGCGGACGTCATCGACACGATCCTGGACAAGGGCCTTGTCATCGATGCCTACGTCCGGGTTTCACTCGTCGGCATCGAGATCTTGACCATCGACGCGCGCATCGTCATCGCGAGCGTGGACACCTACCTCCGGTTCGCCGAGGCCGTGAATCGGCTGGACCTCTCCAAGACCCAGGACACGCTGCCGGAGTTCCTGAGCGGCATGACCGAGGGGGTGGCGCGGGGCAAGTCGAAGGGCGTGGCCAAGGGCGTGCTGGAGGCGGCCGGGGAGAAACTGCAGGACTTCGTCTCCGGGTACACGGAGCAGAACGAACCGGCGTCTCGTCCGCGCCGCCGACGGGAGGGGAGCTGAGATGCCGGGCCACACCGGGATGTCCGGCGGTGGCCGGGCGTCGTCGCAGGCCGCGCCGCGGGCCACGTCCCGAGCCGCCGCGTCCGGAACCACCGCCAGAGCGGACGGCCGGACGGCCGGCAGGACCGCGGACAAGACAACAGAAGAGCCCACAGAAAAGACCACTGGCAGGACGGCCGACCGGAGCGGGGTCGTTCAGCGCGACATGGCGTGCTATGTCTACGGCATCGTGCCGGCCGACGTCGAGACCAGCCCGGACGCCGTCGGCGTCGGCGACCCGCCCAACCAGATCAAGATCGTACGGCACGGCGAGATCGCCGCGCTGATCAGCGACGTCGACGTGAAACGGCCACTGGGGCGGGCGCGGGATCTCGTGGCTCACGAAGAGCTCCTCGACGCCGCCGCCGTCGAGGTGCCCGTGCTGCCGCTTCGGTTCGGCGCCGTGCTGACCACGCCGGACGCGGTCGTCGAGGAACTGCTCACCCCGCACCACGACCGGTTCGCCACCGCCCTGAAGCAGATCGAGGGCCGAGTGCAGTACGTCGTGAAGGCCCGTTACGCCGAACGCCCGATCCTGATGATGGTGCTGGCCGAGATCCCCGAGGCCAGGCGGCTGCGTGACCGGATCCGCGACCTGCCGGAGGACGCCACCCGCCCAGAACGGATCAGGCTCGGCGAGGTGATCACCCAGGCGATCGAGGCGAAACGCGAGGCCGACACCCGGTGGCTGGTCGATCGCTTCGCCTCGTGTACGGCGGCCGCCAACATCCGGGAGCCGACGCATGAGCGGGACGCCGCCCACGTCGCGTTCCTCGTCGAGGCCGACCGCATCCCCGACTTCGAGCACACGCTGAACGAACTGCGCCACGAGTGGGCCGACCTCGTCGAGCTGCGCCTGCTCGGCCCGATGGCGTTGTACGACTTCGTCACCACGGGATGAGACGGCACGGATGAGAAAGCACGGATGAGAAAGCCCCAAGAGGTGAGAAAGCACAGATGAGAAAGCTCGGATGACTCGGATGACACGGCACGGGATGCGGTGTGGAAGACGACCCGAGCGTGTGAAGGAGGAGGACAGGTGGGACTGTTCAGCCTGCTGTTCGGCTGGCCGCTCGCCCCCGTCCACGCGGTGATCCGGCTCGGCGAGCTGATCCAGGAACAGGCCGAGCGCGAACTGCGCGACCCGGCGGCGGTCCGGCGGCGCCTGGAGGCGATCGAGGAGGCCAGGCGCGTGGGAGAGATCTCCGAAGAGGAGGAGGCGCAGGCCGTGGAAGAGGTGCTCCGCCTGATGACCGGCCCGCGGAGAGGGTGATGCTGCGATGCCTCCCAGCCGACGATCGCGCTACGAATACCGGGCCGGGCCGTACGGGCGCACCGCCGTGTCCGAAGCGGGGGAGGGCGACGAGCGGGTCGAACAGTCCCGCGCCCGGCAGCGCGCACTCAACGCGGCGACGGCGGGACGGGCCGGTGCGCGCTACATCGCCGACCTGACCGCGAAGGTCCCGGAGGGCGTCACGCTGGTGGAGCCGCTCGAGAACGGCTGGGTGGTCGGTGTGGAGGTGGTCGAGGACCATCGGATCCCGTCGTCCGGCGACATCCTCGCCGTCTATGAGGCGGAGATGGACGACGAGGGGAACCTGCTGGCCTACCGGCGGGTACGGCGCTATCGGCGGGGCACCGGAGACTGCGTCGAGGGCCTGCCGCGATGACCGATCCGCGTGCTCGCCCGGTCCTGCGGGATTCGTACGTGCCGGCGGCCCCCGCCGCCAGGGAGTCGGCCAACCTGGGCGACATCCTGGAACGGGTGCTCGACCGGGGCATCGTGATCGCCGGGGACATCCGGGTGAACCTGCTGGACATCGAGCTACTGACGATCAAGCTGCGGCTGGTGATCGCGTCGGTGGACACGGCACGTGAGCTCGGCATCGACTGGTGGGAGCACGATCCCTGGCTCACCGGGAAGAACCGTGAGCTGCTGGAGGAGAACCGGCGGCTGCGCGATCGTCTCGCCGCCGCCGAGCAGCACGCCTCCCTGCCGAGACGTACGGCTCCAGAAGACACGGCCCCGGAAGAAAGGGCCCTGGAGGAGGCGGCCCGGGAAGGTGCGGGACCGGAGATCACGGGTGAACGTCGGGGACGCGGGACGGAGCGGCACGGTGAGTGAGCGGGACGATCACATCGGCCAGGGCGTGTACCTGTACGCGGTCACCGGTGACCTGGGAGAGGACGGTCGGCGGGAAGGCCTGACGGGCGTCCTCGGCGCGCCCGTCCAGGTGATCGGGCACCGGGGACTGCTCGCCCACGTCAGCCGGGTGCCGCTGGACCGGTTCGGGGAGGAGCCGCTGCGCCGTCACCTGGAGGACCTGGACTGGGTCGAGGGGGTGGCCCGGGCCCATCACCATGTGGTGGAGACCCTCGCGGAGGCCGTACCGACCGCGCCGGTGCGGCTGGTCACCGTCTACAGCGGCGAGGAGCAGGTCCGCGGCATGCTCGACCGCCGGCACGACGACTTCGCCGCCGTGCTCGCACGGGTCGCGGGACGGCGGGAATGGGGCGTCAAGGCGTACGCGAAGCCGGATGCGGCGGCGCCGGAACCCGGCGGCGGGCCGACCGGTGGATCCTCCGCGGGATCGGCGGGTGCGACGGCGGACAGCCCGGGCACCGCCTATCTCCGGCGGCGCAAGGCGTCGCTGCGCAGCCGGCAGGACCTGTGGCGGGCGGCGGCGGAACGCGCCGAGCGGCTGCACGCCGCCCTGGAGACCGTGGCGGTGGCGGCACGCCGGCACCGTCCCCAGGACCCGCGGCTGTCCGGCAGGACCGACTGGATGGTGCTGAACGGCGCCTACCTGGTGGACGAGGGCCGGGAGGAGGAGTTCGCCGCCGTGCCCGCGTCGTTCCGCGAAGAGGGGATCGACGTGGAGATCACCGGCCCCTGGGCGCCCTACTCCTTCACCGAGCTGCCGGCGGAGACACAGCGGGAGATCAACCCGGAGATCAACCCGGAGGCGCCGGCGGAGGCGTCGCCATGACCGTCGAGAGCGGCAGGGGCGCGGCACTGGCGGCCGAGGGACGCCTGCCGGCCGAACGTGTGGCGCTCGTCGACCTCCTCGACCGGCTGCTGGCGGGGGGCGTCGTGGTCGCCGGGGATCTGGTGCTGTCCATCGCGGACATCGATCTCGTCCGGATCTCCCTGCGCGCGCTCATCGCGTCCGTACGGGAGGCCGATGTCATCGGTACGGGACCGGGGTATGAGGAGCGAGAGCATGAGCCGTATCGATGACGACCGGAGCCATGACCGGTGTGACGGCGGGCGGCCCGCGACCCAGTGGCGGCTCAACACCGACCCGGAGGCGGTCGAGCGCGACCTGAGCCGCCTCGTGCTCACGCTGGTGGAGCTGATCCGCCAGCTCGTCGAGCGCCAGTGCATCAGGCGGATGGACCAGGGTGATCTGTCCGACGAGCAGGTCGAGACGCTGGGCCTGACGCTGATGCGCCTGGAGGAGGCGATGACCGAGCTGTGCGACCGCTTCGGGCTGTCGCCCAGCGACCTGAACCTCGACCTCGGGCCCCTCGGCACGCTGCTGCCCACCGACTGAGCCGCCCGGATCACGACACGGCGGAATTGCGACATCCCCTGCCCGTTGTGCGGGTCCTGGACCGGCCCCTTGAGGTCGGTGTGGAAGAGCCGCCCTTCCCGCTTCTCCCCCAGGTCCCCCACTCCCTGACGGTCACTCTGGCAGGAGTGCGGTCTCGACCGTTTTGATCTTGATGATGATAGTTCGTCCGAATGTCAGGACAAATTCTTGACTCTTTCCCTACCGAACACTTAGAACTGGAGGCCTCCGGACGAGGAGCCTTCATGCCTGTGCGCCTGCTGGGTCTGTTGCCGGGTCGGTCGTCTGACCCCGGTCGAACAGGTCCGTTTCGCGTTGTTCTCCTCCCGACTCCCGTCTGATGGGGTGGGCGGCGGCGTTCGCCATGATGGCGATCCTCTTCGTACTGATCAGCGGGGCCAACGACGGCGCCACACTGATCGGGCTCGGGCTGCGGTTTCCCCGCTCGCCGGGCTGGCTGATCACCGCGATCCTGCTGGTCGCGCTCCTGACCGTGCCGTACGTGCTGGGGGTCGCGGTCGCGCGGACCTTCACCGAGGGGCTGGCGGAGCTCGACACCCCCGGCGGCACGGCGACGTTCCTGGCCGGAGTGGTGATCGCGGTCGTGGTGATCGCCGTCCTGACCCGCAGGGGGCTGCCGACCAGCCTGACGCTCGCGGTCATCGGCGGCATCGCCGGTGCGGGCCTCGGCGCCGGACTGCCGGTGTCGTGGCGGCGGCTGGGTGCGGTGCTGACGATCGGGCTCTGCGCGCCGCTGGCCGGTTTGCTCCTGGGCTACCTGCTCGGGGCGCTGTCGCGGCGGGTGCCGTCCCATCGCCGGATGTCCCGGCTGATGTCCGCCGCCCATCTGGCGGCGTACACGGCCCAGTGCGTCGCGTACGCGGCGAACGACGGACAGAAGATGATCGCGGTGGTGAGCGTGGCGCTCGATGTGGCCGGCCGGGCGGGCGGGCTCGGCGCGGTGGGCCGGGTCGAGGTCCCGCCCGGCTGGATGGCCGTGCTCGCCGTGCTCTTCCTCGTCGGGTCGCTGACCAGCCTCACCCGTGTCGGGGAGCGGCTGGGACGCGGTCTGGTGATCACCCGGCCGCTGCACATCGTTTCGGCCGAGACCGCGGCGACCTGCGCGGTCCTGGGCAGCTCGGCCCTGGGGAGTCCGGTGAGCATGACGCAGTCGATCACGGCGGGCGTCGTCGGCGCCGCGGCGAGTGAAGGAGTCAAGAGAGTGAGGTGGCAGGGGGTGCTGAACGTCGGTACGGCATGGCTGGTCACGCTGCCGTCGTCGATGGCGCTGGGCTGCCTGGCGGGCCTCGCGGTGAGGCTGCTGTGAGCGGCGGCAGGGGAGGCCGCGTGGGCGGTGCGCCGGGCGTCAGGAGGGGCGGCGGGACAAACCGCCGATTCCGGGGGCTGATGCGGGCCTGGGACGAGCTGCGCGGCCGGTCGGGATGGCGGGTGGTCGGTCTGGTCCGCGGCCAGGTGACCGTCGCGCGGGCGGGGGCGGTGCTGGCGCGATCGACCGCGTCCGGCGCGATCGACCGGTCGGCGGCTCGTGCCCGGATGGCCGAGGTGGAGCACGAAGGCGACGCGGCGCGGGCCGAGCTCGTACGTGCCCTGCGCCGTATGCTCGCCACCCCCGTCGACCGCGAGGATCTCTTCCGGCTCTCCCGATCCATCGACGACGTGCTCGACCACCTGCGCGACTACGTGCGCGAGACCGATCTGTTCGGGCCGGAGGACCTCGGCTTCGCGGTCGAGCCGCTGGAGGCCGTGATCGACGGACTCGACGAGCTCGAGAACGCGGTGCTGAAGATGCTCGACGATCCCGGCTCGGTCACCGTCGCCGTTCTGGCCACGCGCAAGGCCTGCAGCCGGGTCCGCCAGCTCTACCAGGCCAAACTCACCGAGTTGTTCGCCGGTCCGCTGGAGATGGACACGCTGCGCAGGCGTGAGCTGCTGTCCCGGCTCGACGCGGTGGGCCGCCGGCTGGGGGAGGCCGCCGACGCCCTCGCCGACGCGATGCTCAAGCGCAGCCATTGACGTCGTCGCGGTGAGCCGTTCACCGTCCGGATCCGTTTCATAGGGCATGAGGATTTCGCGAATCGTGCCGTCGGCGGCACTCGTCCTGGCCGTGAGCGGTGGTACGGCGCCGCCGGTCGCCGCCGATGCCCAGGTGAGCCGACCGGCGAACCACCAGGTGAGCGCACAGTCGAACGGGCACGAGAAGGTGCTCGTGCGGCTCCGCGAGACGGGCGGCTTCGCCGGCCTCGACGACCGCGTGACCGTCTACACGAACGGATGCGCCCGGTTCAGCCGTCGTCAGACGCCCGCCGTGAAGCGGTGCCTGACACGCGGGGAGATGCGCGAACTGCGCGGCGGGCTGAAGCGTCTGCGCGTGGGCTGCTCGGAGAAGCAGCCGCAGGGCGCCGACTTCATCAAGTACACGCTCACCTATCGGGGGCACAGCGCCGGCCGCTACACGCTGCCCCGCACCTGGGGCCCGGTCGTCCGGCAACTGGAGAAAATCCTCCAGAAGTACGCCGTTCCCGCCTGAGGCGCTCTTCGGGAGGACTTCGTGCTCCCGTACGGCCGGCCGCCCCATCGGCCACCCCGGAGCCGATCCCGCTCCCTACTCCCGGTCCCGATCCCGTCCCGGAAATTCTCGTGTCGATTCCCGGGATGATGTCGAGAACCGGGCCGCGTGCTTCGACCCATGGGTGAAAGTCGCGGAGAGGCCGCGCGGAGACAGGGAGACGATCTGATGAAGTACATGCTGCTGATGCAGTTCAGCGACCAGACCGGCCTGCCGCCCATCGGGACCTGGCCGCCGGAGGACGTCAGGGCCCACATCGAGTTCATGCGCGACGTGGAAAGGAAGCTGGTCGAATCCGGGGAGCTCGTCGACGCGCAGGGGCTGGCTATGCCGGACCAGGCCAGGATCGTCCGGGCCGGCGCGGGCGGATCCTCTGTCGTCACCGATGGTCCGTTCCCCGAGACCAAGGAGTTCCTGATCGGTTTCTGGATCGTCGACGTCGAGGCCGAGGAGCGTGCGATCGATCTGGCGGCGTACGTCTCCGCCGCGCCCGGTCCGGGCGGCGAGCCGCTGAACATGCCGATCGAGGTGCGTCAGGTGATGTCGGCCCCGCCAGAGGAGCTGTGACCCCGGACGGCCCTGCCCTCGACGACCTGCTGCGCGAACTGGCGCCGCAGGTCGTCGGCGTGCTCACCCGGCGGTTCTACGACTTCGATCTGGCGGAGGACGCGGTGCAGGAGGCGCTGCTGGACGCCGCAGCCCAGTGGCCGGAGGAGGGCGTGCCCGGCAATCCGCGAGGCTGGCTCATCCAGGTCGCCCACCGCCGGATGGTCGAGCAGATCCGCAGCGAGCAGGCGCGGCGCCGCCGCGAGGATCTCGTCGCCGCGCAGGAGCCCATCGAGCGCGAGGCGACGACGCCACCGGCCGACGAGTCGTACGAGACGGACCGGGACGACACGCTGACCATGCTGTTCCTGTGCTGCCATCCCGCACTGACCCCGGCATCGGCGATCGCGCTCACTCTGCGGTCGGTAGGCGGTCTCACCACCGCGGAGATCGCCAAGGCGTTCCTGGTGCCGGAGGCGACGATGGCGCAGCGGATCAGCCGGGCCAAGCAGCGCATCAAGGCGTCCGGTGTCCCGTTCCTGATGCCGGAGGCGGAGGAACGGCGCGGCAGGCTCGGCTCGGTGCTGCACGTGCTGTACCTGATCTTCAATGAGGGTTACGCCAGCAGTGACGGACCCGAGCTGCACCGGGTCGAGCTGTCCCGGGAGGCGATCAGGCTGACCAGGATGGCGCACCGCCTGCTTCCCGACGACTGCGAGGTGGCCGGCCTGCTCGCGTTGATGCTGCTGACCGATGCCCGCCGCCCCGCAAGGGCCGATCAGAACGGCGTCCCGATCCCGCTGGCCGAGCAGGACCGGAGCAGATGGGACGGTGCCGCGATCGCCGAGGGAGTGGAGCTCGTCACCCGCACCCTGGCCAGGGGCGCGGTCGGTCCCTATCAACTCCAGGCCGCGATCGCCGCGCTGCACGACGAGGCCGCGACGGCGGAGGAGACCGACTGGCCGCAGATTTTGGCGTTGTACGGCCTGCTGGAGCGGATGTCCGACAACCCCGTGGTCTCGCTCAACCGTGCCGTGGCCGCCGCGATGGCGCACGGCCCCGAGACCGGCCTCGAAATGCTCGAGGCGCTCGAGGCCGAGGGCCGCCTGGCGGGCAACCACCGCTTCCACGTGGCCCGGGCGCACCTGCTGGAGATGGCGGGCGAGCACCGGGCGGCCGTCGACGACTATCGCACGGCGGCGAGCCGCACGCTGAGCATCCCGGAACGGGACTATCTCACCACCCGGGCCGCCCGCCTCGCCGCCGCGGCCGACTGAGACGGGCGAAGGCCGCCCCCGATCAGGGGGAGCGGCCTTCGCGGGCGGCTGGGTGCGGGTCAGCGGCCCTGAAGGGCCTTGACGTTGTCGCCGAAGGTCCAGCCCTTCGACCCGTCCCAGTTGATGGACCAGGTCATCAGGCCCTTGAGCCGGCCGTTGAAGCTGTTCCAGCTCTGGCTCACCAGCGAGGGCGACATGTGACCGCCGCCCGCTCCGGGCTGTGCGGGCAGACCGGGGACCTGCTTGTCATAGGGGACTCTGATCGTGGTGCCCTGGATGACCAGGCCCTTGTCCAGACAGGTGGTCTGGGCGACGAAACCTTGAACCGTGCCGGCGGAGTAGGAGTCTCCCGAGCAGCCGTACATGCTTCCGTTGTAGTACTGCATGTTCAGCCACCACAGGCGGCCGTTGTCGGCGTACTTCTTGATGATCGGCAGGTACGCGCCCCAGATTGAGCCGTAGACGACGCTGCCGCCGGTGACGTACGCCGTCTCTGGGGCCATGGTCAGGCCGAAGTTCGACGGCATCCGGGCGAGCACGCCGTCGATGATCCGGATGAGGTTGGCCTGGGAGGGGGACAGTTGGTCGATGTGGCCGCTGCCGCTGAGGCCGGTCTCGATGTCGATGTCGATGCCGTCGAAGTTGTACTTCTTCAGGATCGGCACGATGGTCTCGACGAAACGGTCGGCGACCGTGCTTGAGCTGAGGTCGATGCCGGCCGTCGCTCCGCCGATGGACATCAGGATCGTCGCGCCGGCGGCCTTGGCCTGGCACATCTCGGCGGGAGTGGCGACCTTGACGGTGCTGTCCATGCCGTCCTCCCACAGGACGGTGCCGTCGGAGCGGATGACCGGGAACGCCGCGTTGATCACGTTGTAGCCGTGCTGCCGGATGCGGGAGTCGGTGATCGGAGTCCAGCCGAACGGCGGATGTACGCCGTTGGACGCGCCGTCCCAGTTCTCCCAGTAGCCCTGGAGGACCTTGCCGCCGGGCCTGCCCTTCACCGGGCAGGTCGCATCCCCGGGAGACGGCGAGGGCGAGGGCGAGGGAGACCGCGACGGGGACGGAGATGGGGACGGGGACGGGGATGGGGACGGGGACGGGGATGGGGACGGGGATGGGGACGGAGACGGCGAGGGCGAGGGCGAGCCGCCGGGGCCGTCGAAGCTGACGTCGTCGACGTAGTAGGTGCCCTGGCCGTACCATCCGTGCAGGTAGATCACGGCGGTGGTCTGGTTGGCGCCCGTGGTGAACGGCACGGTGAGCTGCGTGTAGGCCGAGGTCGACGAGGTCCAGGTGGAGGCGCCGCCGTTCACGCCGAGATAGACGTAGTTTCCGCGGACCCAGGCGCTCAGCGTGTAGGCCGTGTTCGGCTTCACCGACACGGTCTGCGTGCACTGTGCGTTGTCAGAGTAACCGGCCGCACCGGCGAGTGCCTTCGTGCCCGAGCGGACCGGGGAGTCGACGACCGATCCCAGTCCGCCGGTGCAGGACCAGGGCGAGAGGTTTCCGGTCTCGAAGCCGGGATTCGCGAGCAGGTTGGCCGCGTTCGCCGGCGTCTGTGTGAGGACGATGCCCGTGGCCGCCAGCAGCAGCGATGCCGCTGTCGTCAGCAGGCGGGATGTGCGCTTTCGCATGAGGTCTCCTGAACCAGGAGTGAACGGAGCCATCGGCGCCGATCGTGGGGGGTGATGGCGCACCGGCGGCACCGCCGGTGGTTCTGTTCACCGGCGAGCCGCTGGACGAGTACGGATCCGCGCTCCCATGGTCGGGACCAACGGTCTCATTTGTCAAGACTCTTAACAAATAACGCTCTCACCGGCGCGGATGCGTTCCCCGTCGCGATTCCGGCAACGATGGATGCGCCGGGGTCAGGAGAAGCGCTCGATCGTCACCGGGATCGGGCCCTCACGGCGCATCGCCGTCGTCAGCTCCCGCAGGAGCCGCCGGATCACGCCGTCCGTCCGGGCGGACGGCCCGGCCAGGCAGGCCGTCAGGTCGACGGACCAGGCCATGTCGCCGCCGACCCGGCGGAGATCCCAGGAGAACAGATCGCCGGCCACGGTCACGTGCGCAGTGCCGACGACGCGGCCCCGGGCGTCGCCGGGGGCGCGCATCCGCCAACCGGCCGACAGGTTCGCCAGGCCGGTCTCACTCAGGTCACCGGCGAACAAGATCCGGTAGACCCGCCGGTCGTGGAAGCCCTCGGGCACGTCCGGAGAGCCGAGCCGCAGCGGCGCCGACCCGTCGAACGGCAGAGTGTCGTGGAAGCGGGTCCTCAGCGTGGCCTCGCCGGGCAGTTCGCCCGCGCCGAGCCGTCGGTGGGCAGCCTCCGCGTCCTGCCGGGAGACCGCGACGACCCGGCCGCGCAGCTCCGGATCCGCCCGCATCGCGCGGGTGAACTCGGCCGAGCTCCACCACGCGCCGTCCGCTGCGCCGTCCGTCCGGGTCCAGACCGCACTGTTCAGGCCGGTGGCCGTACCGTCGTCGGCGAGTACGAACTCCTCGACCACGATCCCCGCCGGCGAAGCCGCGAGAGCCGCGGCCTCGCCGGTGATCACGTAGTAGTCCAGCTCGGGTTCCGGCGTCCGCACCTCCGGCCGAGACGGCTCGGGCCGGTACGTCTCAGGCAGGTATATCTCAGGCAGGTGCGTCTCGGTGTCCATGTCGCCTCACGCTCCGGTGACGCCGTCGATGCGTTCGCGGAGCAGATCGGCGTGGCCGTTGTGGCGGGCGTACTCCTCGATCATGTGCAGGTAGACCCAGCGGAGGCTCATGTCGGTGTTCCGGCGCGAGTGATGGAACGTCTCCTCCAGGGAATGTCCGGCCGTCGCCGCCCGGGCCAGCTCGATCTCCCGGGCGAAGGTGGCGAAGTCCGCCTCGGCGTCCGCCGTGTCGACGTCGTCGAAGTCGCCGTCGGGATTGGTCTCCGGATCCCGGTAGAGGAATCCGACCGGCTCGCCGGTGAACCTGCGGCGGAACCACGAACGCTCCACCTCGGCCATGTGGCGTACGAGCCCGAGCAGGCTCATGCTCGACGGCTCGACGGCGCGTAGCTTGAGCCGGTCGGCGGTGAGCCCGGCGCATTTCAGCAGCAGGGTCTGCCGGTGATGATCGAGCCAGGCCTCCAGGAGGGCGCGTTCATCCCCGACCGGCGGCACCTCGATGCGGTCGATCCGCGGTGCTATCCAGTTCATTGCCCCATCATGCCGAAATGACCGGAGGCGTCCGCGCCCATCGAGGGGATGTCACCAGGGTTCACGACACGGACCACGCTCGTCCGCTTCGGTGTCGGCCGGGCCGCTGCCGTCGCCTGCCGCGACCTCAGGAGCCCCGTGAAGCGGTGACGCGGTCGTCCCGCCCGGCGGCGGAAGACGTGTCCTGGACCCGGTTCGGCGACGGGGCCGGTCGTGGCCGGGTGTGGTGGCGGCCGATGGGGAGCATCAGCGGGCGGCCGGACACGGGGTCTTCGATGATGCGGCTGTCGAGGCCGAAGACGGTACGGACGCTGTCCTCGGTGAGGACCTCGGCCGGCGTGCCGCAGGCGTGCAGCCCGCCATCGGCGAGCGCGATGAGATGGTCGGCGTAGCGGGCCGCGAGGTTGAGGTCGTGCAGCACCATCACGATGGTGGTGCCACGGGTGTGGTTCAGGTCGGTCAGCAGGTCGAGGACCTCGATCTGGTGGCTGGCGTCGAGGAAGGTGGTGGGCTCGTCGAGGAGCAGCAGATCGGTCTGCTGGGCCAGCGCCATGGCGATCCAGACCCGTTGGCGCTGGCCTCCGGACAGTTCGTCGACGGGGCGGTCGGCGAGGTCCGCCGTGCGTGTGGCCTCCAGGGCCGCCGCCACCGCGGCGTCGTCCCTGTCGTTCCAGCGGGTGAAGATCCCCTGGTGCGGGTGGCGCCCGCGGCCGACGAGATCGAGCACGGTGATGCCCTCGGGCGCGACCGGCGACTGAGGCAGCAGCCCGAGTGTGCGCGCCAGCTCCTTGGCCGGCATGCGGTGCACCTCCCTGCCGTCCAGGACGACTCGTCCCCCGCGGGGTGCGAGCAGCCGGGACAGCGAACGCAGCAGCGTCGACTTCCCGCAGGCGTTGGCGCCGACGATGACCGTGATCTCGCCGGGTGGTACGACCAGGTCGAGGGCCGTTACGACGACGCGGTCGCCGTAGCCGAGCGTCAGGTGCTCGGTCGCAAGGGAGTGGGATGTGGTCACAGCGAACCTCCGGCCCGATGGCTGCGGACGATCAGATAGACGAGGTAGGGCGCCCCGAGGACGCCGGTGACGACGCCGACCGGATAGCGGGTGCCGAACGCGAATTGGCCGGCGAAGTCGGCGACGAGGACCAGGAGCGTGCCGACGAGGCCGGCTGGTACCAGCAGGGAGCCGCTCACCCCGATGATCCGGGCCGCGATGGGGCCGGACAGGAACGCCACGAACGCGATCGGCCCGGCTGCCGCCGTGGCGAAGGCGATCAGGCCGACGGCTGCGACGATCACCGTGATGCGGGTGCGTTCGACCCGGACCCCGAGGGCGGAGGCGGTGTCGTCGCCGAGCTGCAGCGCCGACAGATCCCGCGCCTGGGACAGCAGGACGGGGGAGAGGACGACGAGCGCGGCGAGGGCCGGCAGGACCTGTTCCCAGGTCGTGCCGTTGAGGCTGCCGGTCAACCAGCGCATGGCCCCCTGCAGGTCCCATTCCGGGGCACGGGACAGGACATAGGAGGTGATGCTGTCGAGGATCGCGGAGATCCCGATGCCGATCAGGATCAGCCGCGTGCCGGCGACGCCGTCCCGGAACGCCAGGCCGTACACCACCAGGGCGACGATGAGGGCGGCGACGATGGCGATGATCGACACCTGGGTCCCGCCGAGGGAGAACGACACGATCGCGATGGCAGCGGCGGCGCTCGCCCCCGAACTGATGCCGATGATGTCCGGGCTGGCCAGCGGGTTGCGGAGCATCGTCTGGAAGGTGACACCGGCCATGCCGAAGCTGAATCCCGCGATCACGGCGAGTACGGCCCGGGGCAGCCGGAGCCGCCCGACCGTGAAGGACGCCCCCGGGACCTGCTCGCCGAGGACGACGCGGATCACGTCGCGGGGAGGATAGAACGTCTGCCCGGCCATCAGGGTGACCGCGAACACGGCGACGACGAGCACCGCCAGCGTCAGGATGACGAGGCGGCGGCGGGCGGAGCGCCGGCGGCGTCCGCTGGCGACGGCCTGAAGCATGGGCGGCCGGATGACGGCGGGAGCGCTCACGGCCGCCGCTCCGCCGGGTCACCGAGCCCGGCGCCGTTTCTCACGGTTCGCTCGCTGCGCTCGCTCAAAGGTCACGCACCTTCTGCCGGCGGACGATGTGGATGAAGAACGGGGCGCCGATCAACGCGGTCACGATGCCCACCTCGACGTCCGAGGGACGTGTCACCATGCGGCCGACGACGTCGGCGGCGGTGAGCAGCACCGCGCCGACCAGGGTGGAGAACGGCAGCAGCCAGCGGTGGTCCACGCCGACGAGCAGACGGCACGCGTGCGGGACGACGAGCCCGACGAAGCCGATCGGCCCGGCGACCGCCGTGGACGCGCCGCACAGCACGATCGCGCCGAGGGCCGCCGTGGCCCGGACGACGGCGACACGCTCGCCGAGCCCGGCCGCGAGCTCGTCCCCGAGCGCGAGCGAGTTCAGCGCACGGGCGGACAGGAGGCAGATGACGAAGCCGATGGCGAGGAACGGCAGGACGTGCCCGATGCGTTCGTACGACGCGCCGCCGACACCGCCTATCTGCCAGAGCCGGAAGCTTCCCGCGATGTCGTTGCGGGGCAGGACGACGGCGCTGACGAGGGAGGCGAAGGCCGCCGAGGTGGCGGCGCCGGCGAGGGCGAGTTTGAGCGGGGTGGCTCCGCCCCGTCCGAGGGAGCCGACGGTGTACACGAACACGGCCGAGGCGGCGGCCCCCGCCAACGCCACCCAGACGTAGCCGGTCGGCGACGTGAGCCCGAAGAACGCGACGGCGGTGACGACGAAGAGCGACGCGCCCATGTTGACGCCCAGGATTCCCGGGTCGGCCAGCGGGTTGCGGGTCACCCCCTGCATGACGGCGCCCGCGAGGCCGAGCGCGGCGCCGATCATCACGGCGAGCAGGGTGCGCGGTATCCGCTTGGTCACCGCCGCCTGTTCGAGGGAGTCGTCCGCGCCGCCGAGCGCGGCCCACACGTCGCCCCAGGAGACGTCACGCGAGCCGAGGGCGACGGAGGCCACCATGAGCGCGGCCATGACCAGGATCGCGACGAGCAGCCACAGGACGGGCACACGCGCAGGACGCCGCACGAGGGCGGCGTCCTGCGCGTGGTCGACGTCGACGACCGACGTCACTTGACCTTGTCCGCTGCCTCGGCGAGCGCTGCGACGTAGTCCTCCAGCACCCAGGAGATGGACAGGGGCGTCGGGTTCGCGGCGGTGCCCAGTGGCGTGCTCCCGGGCAGGAGGTACACCGAGCCGCGCTTGACCGCGGGGATCTTCGACAGCAGCGGGTCCTTCCTGAGCGTCTCGATCAGCTCACCCTTCTCGTCGCCGTATCCGGTGATGATGTCGACGTCGTCGAACAGGTCGATCTGCTCCGCGCTCCGCGTCAGGGCGAACTTGTCCGTGCCCTCGGACGCCTTGGCGACGCTGTCCGCGATCTTCAACCCGAGGTCCTCGAAGAACAGCGTGCGGGTGTCGTGCGTCGTGTAGAAGCCGACCTCGCTCACGTCGTTGGGGTCGACATGCGTCATGAACATCGCCGACTTGCCCGTGAGCTGCGGGTACTTCGCGACGACCTTCGCGATGTCGCCCTCGATGCCGGCGATGAGCTTCTCGCCCTCTTCGGCGAGCCCGATGGCCTTGCTGTTCATCCGGATGATCTCGCGCCACGGGGTCGCCCACGGGGCGTCGGGGTAGGCCACCACGGGAGCGATCTCGCTCAGCGTGTCGTAGTCCTGCTTGGTCAGGCCCGAATAGGCGGCCAGGATCACGTCGGGCTTGGTGTCGGCGACGGCCTCGAAGTCGATGCCGTCGGTCTCGTCGAACAGGACGGGCTTGTGGGCGTTGAGCTCCTTCAGGCGCTTGTCCACCCAGGGCAGAAGCCCGTCGCCGTCGTCGTCGCCGAAGTTCGCGGCGGCCATGCCGACCGGGACGACGCCGAGGGCCAGCGGCGCTTCGTGGTTGGCCCAGTTGACCGTGGCCACCCGCTCGGGCTTCGCCGGGATGGTGGTCGTTCCCAGCGCGTGCCGGATCGTCATGGGGAAGGCGCTCGAACCGGCGCTCGTGCTCTTCTGCTCGGTCTCTGCCGGGCCGCCGCAGCTCACGATGCCCGTCAGGACGGCCGCCACAGCGAGGATGCGGAGGCTAAGTCGACGCTTCAATCCGTACTCCGGTCTCAGAATTCCGCTGGTGGCGGCCCTCGCACGTCCTGGCTCGCGATAGGGGTCCGTGGAGCTGCTGCGCACCGTATTGCGGTAAGACCCCTGCTCAGGTGCCCTTTGAAGGGCCGCGACGGACGGTCCCCTGCCGGCATCACCTAGTTAGGTAAGCCTTACCTTGCCAGGCACTCTAGGAGAGATGACCGTCTTGCCGCAATCTCGGATTTGCGACATCTCTTATCCGGATCGGCGTACGGGGACCGGGTGATCATCGTTCTGGTGGCCGCGCTGCGACCGCGTGTGGCCGCCTGTCGCGGTGGCCCGGCGTGCGAGACCGGCGCCCGTTTCCGCACTTCAGCGCCTCGACCGGGACCTTTGGTTAGGCTTACCTTATGATTGAAAGGTGAACTTTTCTGAGGTCCGTACGGTGACGACCGAGGCCGAGCTCCGGGAGATCGTGAAAGAGCCGTCGCAGGCCATCTGGGACAAGGACATCGCACGGATCGACGAGCACGCGCGCCTGATCATCGCGCACTCGCCGTTCGTGCTGCTGGCCACCTCGAACCCGGACGGCACCTGCGACGTCTCCCCCCGGGGCGACCCCGCCGGCTCGGTTCTGGTCCTCGACGACCACCGCCTGGTCCTCGCCGACCGGCCCGGCAACCATCGGCTGGACAGCCTCCGCAACATACTGCACAACCCCCGCGTCGGGATGCTGTTCATCGTGCCGGGGATGAACGAGACGCTGCGCGTCAACGGGCGCGCCACGCTCGTGTCGGACGCGCCGTTCTTCGACGACCTGGAGGTCAAGGGCAGGCGACCGCGGCTGGCGGTCCTCGTCGACGTCGAGGAGCTCTACATGCACTGCGCGAAGGCGTTCCTGCGTTCGGCGCTGTGGCGGCCCGAGACCTGGCCCGACCGCAGGACCCTGCCCACGCTCGGACGGATCGCCAAGGACCATATGGACATCAAGGAGATGTCCGTGGAGGAGATCGACGAGGCGCTCGCCCAGGACGCCAGGACGAACCAGTACTGACCTCGGACGGCGGCCCTCCGCGCACGGGAACGGTGCGGTGCCGCCGGTACGGCCGCAGGTCCCGCGAGACCTGTGGCCGTACCGGCGGCCCGGCCCCCGACGCGGCGAGGTCTCCGCCACGTGCGGAGCAATTCGATCACGGAGAGTGATTGACATATCACTCTCCATTACCTGATGATGGCCGTGTCAAGGGTGTGCCATGGGGTGGAGGAGGACGGCGAGAGCTCCACGACATGCCCTGAGGTGGTCAGGTGAGGGGAGTGAAGTTGTTCAGCACGGTTCTCGGGCCGGCCGTGGTGTCGGCCGTGGTGTCGGTCACGGCGTTCCTCGCGGGGGCGGGGCCGAGTGATGAGGTCAAGGGCGAGGTCATCGTGTTCAGCACCGAGGTCGAGCAGCTCAGCAGATATCAGGACCTGCCCGAGGGTGGTTGCCGGCGGCTTCCGCCGACCGCTCACGTGCTGATCAACCTCACCGGATCCAGGGTGTTCATCCACGCCACGCCGTTCTGCCTCGGCCCCGGCGTCCCGGTCGACCCGAACCACGGCTGGCACGCCCCGCCCAGCGGGCAGTTCAGTTTCTCCGTCGCCTGATCGGCGCGGATGGGCCCAGAGGGTCATCGGGCCCGCCGCCATCCGGCTCGACCGTCGACGAGATAACCGCGAACGGTTCCCGATCGCCTGACCGGAGACGGCGATTGGTTTCATTTCGATGGCCGGTAATTCATTCGACACGCGATTTTCCACCGGGCGCCGAATATTCGAGGGGGCGAAATCGGATCCGACGATTGGACCGATCCACGACGCTCCGGATCGATCACGCGGCGTCGATTGACCATTTCGATGGAGGCCTGCCCGGCCGTCCGACGCCGAGTCCCGGATTCAGCCGACGAAGCGCATGTCGATGAGACACACGCGACAGGCGGAGCAGAACGGAGTTGATGCGTGTTACACAGTTTCATCCTCGGAATGGGCAGGGCCGGGGGAGGGCTGCATCTTCCGGCGCTCCTGAGAACGCGCGCGCTGAGCCCCGGCCTGTTCGCTCCCGGACCGGTCGTCGCCCACGATCCCTTCCGGCCGCCTTCCGGAATGACCGGCGTCGTCACGGCCGACACCATTGAAGAGGCGGCGACACTGACTCCCCCGCACCGCACCGTGGTGCACATCTGCACGCCGCCGCAGATCCGCCTGGGTGTGCTGGAGCGGCTGGCCGGACTCGGCTATCGAAAGATCATCGTGGAGAAGCCGCTGGCATTGGACCTGGTGGGGTTGGCGGCGATCGCCCGGTTGCGGCGCAGCCGGGGACTGGAGATCACCGTCGCCACCCACTGGCTCCACAGCGACCTGACCCGTCGGCTGCGCGAGGCCGTGGACACGGAGGAGTTCGGCAGGCTGCGCGGCATCCGCTTCGTACAGAACAAGCCTCGCTTCACCCGTAGCGCCATGGTTCCCGACCACCCCACCGCCTTCGACGTGGAGGTGCCGCACGCGCTGGCCGTGGTGCTCACCCTCGCGGGCGGCGCCCGGATCACCGGCGCCTCCTGGGCGGACATGGCGACCGGCCGGCTCCGGCTGCCCCGACTGGGCCGTGCCGGGCTCCGGCTGGAGCACCACTCCGGCGTGCGCACCGAGATCGACTCGGATCTGACCTCGCCCGTGCGTGAGCGCCGCATCACCCTGGAATTCGAGCGGGCGACTCTCACCGGCCACTATCCGTGCAGCGACACGGACCACACCGCGCAGCTCCGGGTGGTGACCGAGGGCCGTGACACGGTCTGGACCGTCTTCGACGACGACGCCCTTTCCGCCTTCATCCGCGGCACCTACTCCCGATACGCCCGTCTCTCCGCCACGCGGGGGGCGCTGCCCGTGCAGGTCGAGGCCGTACGGCTGCTCACCGAGGCCAAGGATCTGTGCGCCGCCGATGAACGGGACGCCGCCCGACACGGAGAGGCCCAGCATGAGAAAACCCGACACGAGAAGACCCAGTACGAGAAGACCCAGTACGAGAAGACCCAGTACGAGAAGACCCAGTACGAGAAGACCCAGTACGAGAAGACCCAGCATGAGAAGGCCCAGCATGAGAAGACCTGGCACGAGGAGGAGCGGCGTGTCCACGGCGTCCGCTGAGCCCGGCCCGGCCCCGGCCGCCTCCGCCTCCGCCTCCGCCTCCGCTCCCGTGCCCGTGCCCGTGGCGGGCGGGTGGGCACCGTCCGGGATCGTGCCGGGCGGGATCGTGCCCTCCGGGATCGTGCTGGCCGGGATCGGCGACGAGGCCGCACCGGATCTGCCCGGGCAGCTCGACGCCGTGCGTGAGCTGGGCTGGAACCGCATCGAGCTGCGTACGATCGCCGGCGTCCCCATCGCACGGCTGGACGAGGAGGCCTTCGCCCTGTCGGCGGATCGCATCCGTACGGCCGGTGTCGCCGTGGTCGGCGTGGCCTCCAAGATCGGTGACTGGTCCCGGCCGGTGACCGGGGATTTCGCGCTCGACCTGGCCGAGCTGGAGGTGCTCGCCCGGCGTTGCCCCGTTCTGGGCACCCGCCTGGTGCGCGTCATGTCCTACCCCTCGGGCGGACTGCCGGAGGCGGAATGGGGACGCCGCGCCCTGAGCCGGCTGCGGGAGCTGACCCACCGCGCCGAGGACGCCGGGCTGCTGCTGACGCTCGAGAACTGCGCGGGCTGGGCGGGCGATCGAGCAGAACGCATGCTGGACCTGGTGGCCGCGATCGACAGCCCGGCGTTCCGGCTGCTGTTCGACATCGGCAACGGTGTCGCATACGGATACTCGCCGCCGGAGATGCTCGCCGCCGTCGTCGGTCACGTGGCGCATGTGCACGTCAAGGACGCGGTGATCGCCTCCGACGGCGAGGTCGGCTTCGTGCCGCCCGGCACGGGGGCCGCGCACGTCGCGGAGTGCCTGCGCATGCTGCTGACCGACGGCTACACCGGCGCGCTCTCCATCGAGCCCCACCTGCACCTGCGTCCACACCTCTCGGGCGCGGGCGACCCCGGCCGCGGAGACCGCGCCGCCTTCGTGGCGTACGGACGGGAGCTGGAACGGCTGGTGGGCCTGGTCGCTCCCGCCGAAGGCGCGGGGAGGACCCGTTGACCACACCGACGCGATCGGTCGTGCCGGCTTCCCCGCTCGCGCCCGAAGACCGCGATCTGCTGCTGTGGCTGCTGCGACTGCCCACCGCGGGTCCGCTGGAGACCGGTGCCGGTGCGCCTGCGCCCCGGCTGCGGGAGGCGCAGGCCGGCTACGCGCGGGCCGCCGCCGCGATCGGCTTCCGGGTCGTACGGAACGCGCCACCCGAGGCCGCCGAACTGGACCGCCCCGACGTCCCCGCGCCGGTGCGGGCGGCACGCGATCTCCCGGGTTTCCTCGATGACCAGCCCAGCCTGGTGCTGCGGCTCGGGCCGGAACTGCCCGCCGCCCGCACCGTGATGTTCAACGTGCACCTGGACACCGTCGCCGGTCGCCAGCCGGTCCGGTTCGACGGCGATCGCTTCTACGGACGCGGTGCCGTCGACGCCAAGGGGCCCGCGGTGGCGCTGCTCGCCGGGGTGCGCGCGGCGCGGGAGCTGTGCCCGGCCATCGGCCGGGACATCGGCGTGCTGATCCAGGCCGTGGCCGGGGAGGAGGGCGGCGCCATGGGGGTCTTCGGCACGAGGCCGCTCGTGGAGCGGGGATACATCGGGCGGCTGAACGTCTTCTGCGAGCCCACCGGGCTGCGCTTCCTGCCGCGGAGCACGGCGGCGATGACCGCGCGCGTGGTGGTCGACGGCGCCGACGCCGTAGACGATCATGCCGCCGCCGGACACAACGCGAGCGTCCTGCTGGGCTTCCTCGCCCAGCATCTCGCCCGGGCGCTCGACCGGCCGGCGGCGGAGGGCGGGGTATGCGTGGCCGGGCTGCACACCGGCACGCGGCACAACAAGGTCTACGGCCGCGGCTCGCTGCTGCTCAACCTGGCCTATGCCTCGGCCCACGCCGGACGGCGGCTGGAGGGGGACCTGCGGGCCGCCTTGGACGACGGGCTCGACGCGTTCTGCGAGGCCTTCGGCGGCACGGCGCTGTTCGCGAGGACCGCGGCCGATGCGCGCGCCGTCACCCGGCTGGAGTGGCTCAAACGCGGACTGCCGGTCCTGGACGACCGTGACGGCTGGGGGCACCGGCTGCTGCGCGATGTGGCCGGGATCGAGCCGTGGCCGTGCCACGAACCAGGCTTCACCTGCGACGCCATCTGGATGTCGGGGATCGCCGATGCCTGCACCGTGGTGCTCGGCCCGGGTGATCTCGCCGCCAACAACGCCCACGCCGCGGGGGAGTTCGTCCGGGAGAGCGAGCTCGCCGAGTTCGCCGGCGCGGTGGCCAGGCTGCTGGCGGCCTTCGCCGGCGACAGGAACGGACGGCCGTGAGGCCGGCGGATTCGTACCGGGCGGCGGCCACGGCACCGCGTCCCGGGCCGGCCACGGCGGCGTCGGAAATCGTCCGGGTGCGCTATGCCGACCTGCTCGGTTTCGCCTCAGCGGTGTTCGCTGGTCGGGGGATGGCGGCCGAGCAGGCGTACGAGGCCGCGCGGGCGCTGTGCTATGGCGATCTCACCGGCATGGACTCGCATGGCCTGGTCAATCTGACCCGGATCTACCTGCCGCTGATCGACGAGGGGCGGATCGACCCCCGGGCGCGGCCCCGTACGGTCGCCGACCGCGGCGCGGCCGTGCTCATCGCAGCGGAGCGGGCGCTCGGCCTGTGGGTCGCCGGGGCCGCGATGGACGTGGCCGCGGAACGCGCCATGCGGTACGGCGTCGGCGTGGCGGCCGTACGCGGCGCCACCCACCTGGGCTGCGCCGGGCATCACGCGCTGCGCGCGGTGGAGCGGGGGATGATCGGGCTGGTCGCGAGCAACTGCGGCGGGCAGCGGATCGCGAGACCACCGGGTGGGGCGCTCGCGATGCTGGGCACCAACCCGCTCAGCGTCGCCGCCCCGGCCGGAGAGCACCCACCGTTCGTGCTCGACATGAGCACCACCGCCGCGCCGACCGGCCGCATCCGCCAGGCCGCCCGGGCCGGTCGGTCCGTACCGGAGGGGCTGCTCCGCGACGATGGGGGCGCCCCCGTGACCGATCCCGCAGCGTTCGACTCCGGGCGGGCGCATCTGATGTGGCTGGGCGGCGAGGCGGCGCAGCACAAGGGGTTCGGGTTGGGCATCGCGGTCGAGGTGCTGGCCGCGCTGGTGCCGGGCGCTGGGCTCGGCGCACACCCCGACGCGCTCGGCGGAGACGGCGGCCCGAGCGGGCGCGACGACGACATCGGCTTCTTCGTGATGGCCGTCGCGCCGGGTGCGCTGCGCGAGGGGGCCGAGGCCGACGCGAGCACCCTGTTCGGCGCGTTGCTCGCCTGCCCGCCCGCCGACCCCGCCCGGCCGGTGCGCTACCCCGGCTGGTACGAGCATCGGCGTGCCCAGGAGCGGCTGCGTACGGGTGTCCCGCTCGACGCGGCGGTGTACGCGGAGCTGACCGGGGTCGCGGCCCGGGCGGGCCTGACCGTACCCGGCGTACTGGAGGACACTTGACGGCTCCACTGCGTGTCGGGGTCATCGGCCTCGGCGTGATCTCCCGGTTCTATTCGGCGGCGCTGCGCGACTCGGCGACGCTGCGGCTGTGCGCTGTGTGCGACCGGGATCCGGCGGCGCCGGCCCTCCGGGCCGCTCGGGTGCCCGGCTACCGCGACCATGTGCGGTTGCTGGAGGAGGCGCGCCCGGACGCGGTGGTCGTCACCGTGCCCAACGACGCGCACGCAGGGGTCTGCGCTGACGCGCTGGAGCGTGGGGTGGCCGTGTGCGTGGAGAAGCCGCTCGCCCTGGACGCCGCCCAGGGCGAGCGGCTGGTACGGCTCGCGGCGGACGCGGGCGTTCCGCTGTTCACGGCCTTCCACCGCAGGTACAACGACGAGGTCGCGCGGCTTGCGGCCGAATCGGCCGGGGCGCGGATCGAGGAGCTGACGGTGCGCTATCTGGAGCGCATCGAGGAGCACGCGGGTGCGGACAGCTGGTACCTGGACCCCCGGCGATGCGGCGGGGGATGCGTGGCCGACAACGGGCCCAACGCGTTCGACCTGGTCGATCGGCTGGTGGGACCGGCCGAGGCGGTGTCCGCCCGGATCGCCCGGGATGCCACCGGCGTCGACCGGTGGGCCGACATCGAACTGCGCGCGGGGGCGACGCGGGTCCGGGTGCTGCTCGACTGGTCCTATCGGGGGGAACGCAAGGACATCGACGTCCGGCTGGCCGACGGCCGGACGCTGCACGCCGACATGCTGGCCGGCCATCCCGAGTTCAAGGGATCTCTGTGGCATGAGTACGTGGGCGTGCTGCGCGCGTTCGAGCGACGGGTGCGGGACGGAGCCGGCGGCGGAGACGGCGGGCTGCCCGCCCTGCGGCTCGTGGCGGACGTGTACCGGCTGGCGGCGGACTCCGGGAAGGAGACGGCGTGAACCCCTGCGAGGACGGGCCCAAGCGCGAGGTGGCGGCGACCCTGGTGAAGGTCCTGGTCCACCGCCGGATGGACCGCGGGATGCGGCTGGAGCCGTACGCGAGCCGGTGTGTGCGGGCCGGCGAGGTGCACGAGCTGGTCCTCACCGACCACACCGAGACCGATGCCGGCGCGGTGATCGATCGTGTCGGGTTCGTCGGCTTCGTCGAGATCGACGGTGCGGGGGTGCTCGACCGGGGCGACGAGGTCTGGATCGGGGGCCGCCGGATCGGCGTGCTGCTCGGGTTCGACGGCTGCCACTTCCCCAATCACTACAACGTGCTGGTCCATGCGGATCCGATGGTCACCGGCCGGGACCTGGGGCTGGCGCCGGAGGCGCGGGTGGAGTTCCGGCAGGGGGAGTCCCCGGGAAATGATTACGGATGAATCCGGCGGCTCTCTCTCCGATTTCACGGAGATCACTTTATTGCGACGCCCTCAATTGGGCGAGTTGTGCATTTTGTGCGATCAGATGTCCGCGGCTTTCTTTATTGGGAATCAGGTAAACTTCCTTGATTCAGTGTTTACCGAATGTCGAGGACGGCAATCCCTGTAGCAGGAAAGCGAAATCCGGCAGCCTGCCTGCGCCGTCGATTTCGTTCGGACCGGGTGCCCTCAACAATGGAGACCACCCACATCGCGAGAAAGGTCTGAAATGGCCGCAGATGTCAGAGAGTCCATCCGCCTGGAAGAGCGATTCCGCCTCTGGGACCTGGACGGAAACGGCGTGATCGAGCGCTCCGACTTCGAGTCGGAAGCAGAGGGGATCATCAACCGCCTCGGGGTCCAGGGCACAGCGCGGGGCGCCGAGCTCAAGCAGGCGTACCTGGACATGTTCGACCGGCTCGCCGCCGCGGCGGGCACCTCCCGGATCAGCAAGGACAAGTTCCTCCAGGTCGCCGACCAGGAGATCATCAGCAAGGGCGACGCCGGGTTCGCCTCCGTGGTACGCCCGACGATTCAGGCCATCGTCAACGTCCTGGACATCGACGGCGACGGCCAGGTCAGCCAGGCGGAGATCGCCAAGTGGTTCGACGCCATCGGCCTGGAGCGGAGCGTGACCGACAGGGCGTTCCAGGAGCTGGACGCCAACGGCGACGGCAAGCTCTCCGTGACCGAGCTCGTCGACGCGGTTCGCGACTACCACCTCGGCAAGCACGACGTCCCTCTGCTCGGCCGTTGATTCCAGGGCGACCGCCGCGGGCTGTCGCGAGACGCGGCGGTCGGCTCCCATGGTGAGACCGGAAGGGCGGGCCCACGAGCCGGGCGGGGGCGACCCCGAGCCGATCCCCCTGAGGCTCGGCACCGCCGGAGTCCCGTCTGAGCTCGGGGACCCGCCTCCGCCGGCCGGGTGAACGGCGGACAGACTTCACAGGAAGAGAGTCGTGGAGACAACCAGCCCTCCCCCTCCGACATCAGAGCGGGCCGAGGCCGCGCCCATCCCCTTCTTCTCCCAGTCCGCGTCGTTCGCGGAGCTGTGGCCGGAGATCCGCGCACACTGCGTCGACGTGCTGGACAACGGCAAGTTCTCGCACGGTGCCAAGGTCGCCGAGTTCGAGGAGGCGCTCGCCCGGTGGACCGGCGCCAGGCACGTCGTCGGCGTCAACTCGGGCACCGACGCGCTGGTGCTGCTGCTGCGCGCCGCCGGTCTGCGCCCCGGCGACCAGGTCGTCGTCCCCGCCTACACCTTCATAGCCACGGCCTCGGCCGTGGTGCTCGCCGGAGGCGTGCCCGTCTTCGCCGACATCGAGGAGCGGGGGTACGGCATGGACCCCCGATCCGTCGCGGCCGCGGTGACCCCACGCACCCGGATGGTCCTGCCGGTCCACCTGTTCGACCGGCTCGCCGACCTGCGGGGGGTGCACGAGGTGGCTCGGCGGTACGGCCTGACCGTTCTCGAGGACAGCGCCGAGGCCATCGGCATGCGCCTGGACGGCACGCACGCCGGGCTGCTCGGCACCGGCGGGGTGCTGTCGTTCTTCCCGGCCAAGACCCTCGGCGCGATCGGCGACGCAGGGGCGCTGCTCACCGACGACGACGCCGTCGCCGAGACGGCGCGGGCGCTGCGACACCACGGCCGCGGCGGACGCACCCTCAACCACTTTCCCGGCATCGCCAACCCCACCGTGCTGTCCGGGCTCAACAGCAAAATGGACGATCTACAGGCCGCTGTGCTGCTCGCCAAGCTCGGCCGCCTCGACGCCGACATCGCCCGCCGCGCCGAGCTGTCGGCGCGCTACGACGAACGGCTGCGTGCCGTACCGGGGGTGGTGTCCGTGCCCGGCGCGGTCCCGCCGCACCCCGGCGGCAACCGGGTCTGCTACGTCCACCTCGTCGAGGTCGAGGAGCGCGACGCGCTCGCCGCGCATCTGGCGGCCGAGGGCATCGGGACCGAGATCTACTATCCGGTGCCGCTGCATCTCCAGCCCTGCTTCGCGTACCTCGGGCACGGCCCCGGCGATTTCCCGCGCGCCGAGGCGGTGTGCACGAAGGCACTCGCGCTCCCGCTCTATCCCGACCTGACCGAGTGGGAGGTCGATCGGGTGTGCGACGAGATCACGCACTTCTACGCCGGGAGACGACGATGACCGCACCCCCCATCACGACCATTCCCTTCTTCCCGCCCGACTCCTTCGAGAGCGAGCGCGACGTTCTGCTGGAGACGGTGCGTGCCGTCGGCACCGGCGCCGGCCAGAGGTTCATCCTCGGTGAGCACACCGCCCGGTTCGAGCGGAAGCTGCGCGACAGCCTGGGCGCCGGCGACGTCATCGCCTGCTCCAGCGGCACGGCCGCCCTCACGCTGGTGCTGGCCGCCTCGGGCGTCGGCCCCGGAGACGAGGTGGTGGTACCCGCCTTCGGCTGCGCCCCGCTGGCCGCCACCGTCGTCAACATCGGCGCCCGGCCGGTCTTCGCCGACATCGATCCGGTGCGGCTGACCGCAGACCCCGCCGCCGCCGAGGCGCTCATCACCCCGCGCACGAAGGCGCTGATGCCCGCGCACGTGTTCTCGATGATGGCCGACATGCCCCGGTTCCGGGAGCTGGCGGACCGGTACGGCCTGCGGCTGGTGGAGGACTCGGCGGTCGCACAGGGCGGCACCCTGCGCGGACGGCCGGCCGGCCGCTGGGGCGACGCGGGAGTGTACTCCTTCGTACAGGTCAAGACCTTCGGGATGCCCGGGGAGGGCGGCGTCGTGGTCACCGACGACGCCGAGACGGCCCGGCGCGTGCGGATGCTGCGCAACCACGGCCAGGACGGCGTGCACCGCTTCGTCCACCACGCCGTCGGCTACAACAGCCGGTTCGACGAGGTGATGGCCGTCTTCCAGACCCACCGGCTGGACGGCCTAGACGCCCGGCTGGCCCGCCGGGCCGAGATCGCCACGTACTACTCCACCCGATTCGCGTCCCTGGCCCCGCACGGGGTGCTCGCGCCCCCGGCCGGCGGCGACGGCCGCTCCTACTACGTCTACTCCGTACTGGCGGAACGGCGCGCGGAGCTCCGGGCGCATCTGTCAGCGCACGGCGTCGACTCCCACGTCTACTACCCGCGGCCTCTGCCCGGCCAGCCCGCGTTCGCGCCGTACGCGCCCGGCGACGCGTGCTGGCCGAACGCCGCCCGGGCCGCGGAGCGCAACCTCTCCCTGCCGCTGTACCCACACCTCACCGACGCCCAGGTGGAGCACATCGCCGACACCGTCCGCGCGTTCGCCCACACCTTCCAGAGGAGACGATGACCGATCGGATCACCGGCCCGGCAGCCGATCTCGGTGGCACGCCGGAGACCGCCCACACCGTGAAGCCGGGCCAGGCGGGGCCGCCGGCCGCCGACGCGCGCGGTGGTCTCGCGGCCTACGTACGGCTGGCCAAGCTCGACATCTACGACTACTACATCGGCCTGCCGCTGGTCTGGGCCCTGCTGGCCCCCGGTGACCGATGGCAGCCCGGCCGCATCGGCCTGCTGGTGCTGATCCTGCTCGCCGAGGTCGCCGTGGTCGCCGCGATGGTCGGCTTCGACGACATCACCGGTCACCGCGACGGCAGCGACGCGGCCAACTACGGCGCCGACGCGGCGAGGCGGCGTCTGGCACGCAAACCGCTGGTGGCCGGCACCCTCACCGAGCCGCAGGCACTGCGCTTCGCCTGGGCGGCGACCGGACTCGGCGCCGTGCTGTGGACGCTGGCGGTGGCCGCGGCGCCGTACCGCCCGGGATGGGCGATCGTCCTGGCCGCGGTGTGCTTCGTGGCGTCGGTGCAGTACTCCTGGGGGCTGAAGATCAGCTACCGGGGTTTCCAGGAGATCTTCCTGATCGGCCTGGGAGTCGGCTGGGTGCTGGTGCCGTACGGCCTGCTCACCGGCGAGGTGAGCGCCCCGATCCTGGTCCAGGCCGTGCTGTTCGGGTTCGGGCCGATGCTGTTCGGGCTCTACTCCAACACCAACGACGCCGCCGGCGACCGCGCGGCCGGGCGGATCACCGTCGCCGCCCTGGTGTCCGCCCGGGGCAACGCGGTGTTCATCGTCGCGGCGACCGTCGTGGCCGGCCTGCTCATCGTGGCCGCCCCCCTTATGGGGGCCGCGCACTGGTGGTTCCCCATCGCCCTTGCGCCCGTGCTCATAATGCGCGCGGCCCATCTGTCGATCGGATCCGTAGGCGGCGACATCCTCCGTGCCCGCAGGATCGCCATCAGAGCACACCGGGTCACGGTGGTCCTGCTGATCGGCGCGAATCTGGCCGCCTTCGCACTCCATGGCGCCGTCGCATGACCTCTACGCCGGAGGTCGTGGTGGTCGGCGCGGGGCCCGCCGGCCTGACCGTCGCCTACCTGCTGGCCGAGGCGGGCCGCAGCGTACGGGTCCTCGAAGCCGCCGACGCCGTCGGCGGGCGGATGCGCACGTTGCGCGCCGACGACTGCCTGATCGACACCGGGGCCGAGATGCTGCCCCCGGCGGAGGGCTACCCGGCCACCTGGCGGCTCATCGCCGCACTCGGATTGGACGCCGACCCCGGGGCGGTGCCCAGGGTGCCCGACGCGCTCGCCGTCTGGCGGGACGGAAGGGCGAGGCCGCACGCCGGCCGCCCGCTGGGGCTGCTCACCGGCGCGGGCCTGCCGCCGGGCGCACGCCTGGACCTGCTCCGCCTCCAGACCCGGCTGACCCGGCTGCGCGGCCTCGACCCCGAGCACCCGGAGTCCGCGCCGCTGGGCTCGGCCACCATCGCCGACCTCGTCCGGCGCTACCACCCCGACCTGCGTGACTACCTCGTCGAGCCGCTGGCGGCCGGATTCTTCGGGTGGGACGTCGAGCGCGCGGCTGCCGCGCCGTTCGCCGCGCACCTGAAGGCTTCGGGGAGCGCGACCGGCTGGCGCACCTACCGCGACGGCATGGACTCACTCACCCGCGCTCTGGCCGCCCGGCTGGACGTGGTCACCGGACACCCGGTGACCCGGGTGACCGCGGACCACCGCGGGGTCCGGCTGGAGTCGCCGCGCGGCGTCGTCACCGCGCGCGCCGCGGTGCTGGCCGTACCGGCTCCGATAGCAGCGGGGCTGCGCCCGGACGCGCCCGCCCGTGAGCGCGCCTATCTGTCCGCGTGCCGCTACGCCCCCATGCTCCGCCTCACGCTGGCCCTGGACCGGCCCATGGCCCCCACCGGTGTGCGGCGGGGGTTCGCCACCCTCGTCCCGGCCGTCGAGGATCCCCTGATCAACGTGATCACGGTGGACCATCACAAGCACCCGGGCCGGGCGCCCGCCGGCCGCGGCCTGGTGTCGCTCGTCGCCTCGCCGCGGGGCACCGCCGAACTGATCGACGCTCCCGACCGGGCGGTGATCGGGCGCCTCACCGCCGGAGCCGAGCGCTTCATGCCCGGCGTGGCCGCGCATGTCACCTCCGCCTACGTGCACCGGTTCCGGTACGGCCTGCCCGAGGCGACGCCGCAGGCCCTCGGGCTGCGCGCCGCGTTCGAGGCCCGCCCCGACTCGGCGGTCGAGTACGCGGGCGACTGGACGACGCTGCGCCCGTGCAGCGAGGGCGCGATCACCTCCGCGGCGCGGGCCGCCGTACGGATGCTCGCTCACCTGGCACGGGCCGGGTGAGCGTGGCCCCTTGGCCGCCGCCCCGTCAGCCGAATCGGAAAGGCAGCAGATGGCGCTGTTCACCAAGCCGATAGAACTGGGCACGCTGTTCGACGACCTGGCCGCCCGAGGCCATGCCACGACCGTGCACCTCAGCAGACCGCTCGACATCGCGCCTGAGCTCGGGACGGCGCTGGACCTCCCCGGTCTGGCCAGGCTCGTCAGCGAGGCCGCCGGATGGCTCGCCGCCGCCGGCGTGCGGCGCGGCGACCGGGTCGCCGTCGCCAAGCGCAATCACTGGGACTACGTGCTGCTGTCGTGCGCGGCGGCACGCATCGGCGCCGTGCCCGCTTCGCTCTCCGCCGACCTGCCCCTCGATGAGCTGGAGACGCTGCTGAAACGGCTGGAACCGGCCCTCCTGGTCGCCGATCGCGAGCTGCTGACGGCCGGCCGGGAGAGGGGCTGCGACATGGCCTGCCTGGCCGTCCGTACCCTCGTCGTGGACGGCGCGGCAGAAGGCGCCCTGACCGTCGACGACGTACGTGGGCACGCAGCGCCACCGCCGTACCGTCCGCTGCCCGACGAGCCGCTCGCCATCATGCACACCTCCGGGACGACCGGCGTGCCCAAGCTCGTCGTGCACTCCACCCACACGATCATGCGCAGGTTGGCCGGGTTCGAGGCGCACCGCTGGCCGGTGCTCGGCAGCCGTCCCGGCGACGTCGTGGCCGGAGCCCTCTCCTTCGCGCACGGCCGGGCGCTGGCCTGGACCGCGAGCGTGCTGTGGCAGGACCCCGCCAGACTCCTCGTGGTCTCGGCCGCCGACTGGGACGAGGCCGGCCCGTTCCTCGACCGGCACCGGCCCACCACCCTGGAGGCACCGCCGGCGACCTACGTGCGCTGGCGGCATCGCGCCGAGGGGAAACCCGAGGGGAAGGCCGGGGAGAGGGCTGAGGGGAGAGCCGAGGGGAGATCCGCCGCTTTCGAGCGGATCCGGCTCTACATCAGCACGTTCGACGCCGTGCACCCGCACACCGTACGCGCATTCCTCGGCGCCACCCGGCACCGCCGCCCGGTCTGGCTGCAGGGCTGGGGCCAGAGCGAGACCGGGCCGCTGACCTTCCGGTTTCTCACCCGGCGTGCCATGACCGGCGCGCTGGGAGGCCGCCTCGACATGCGCCACCTCGGCCGTCCGGTCCCCACGCGCACCCGGCTGCGCGTCGTGGATCCCCAGACGCTGCGGCCGGCGCCCCGCGGCGTGGCCGGCCTGGTGTACTGCCGGACCGAGGCCCTCTGCCTCGGATATATCGGCGAGCGGAGCCGCTGGCTGAGCAAGCTGCGGGGGAGGTGGTGGAACACCGGCGATGTCGGCGTGCTCACCCCCACGGGGGGCCTGCGTCTGATGGACCGGGAGGTGGACGCCATCCCCGGAACCAGCTGCCTCGAACTGGAGGACCGCATCGAGGACCGCGTCCCCGAGGTGCTGGAGTGCGTCGTCCTGGGTCTCCCCGGCCACCTTCCGCTGCCGGTCGTGGTCACCGGGAACGGCGCCCTCGATCGCGGCTCCTGGCGGCGCGCCACCGCCGACCTGCCGCCGCTCGCGGAGCCCGTCGTGCTGACCTGGGATCAGGTGCCGCGCACCGGCAGCGGCAAGGTGCGCCGGATGGAGCTGCGCGACCGGATCGGCGAGACGCGTGAGATCCACGGGACGGGCCGATGGACGTAGCGACACCGGCCACACGCGGCCACGCGACCGGCATCCCGGGGGAGGCGGCCGCCGGGTCGGGGCCGGCGGCCGTACGGCCGCTGGAGGGAACGGTCGTGCGCGCCCTCGGCGACTCGGTGGCGCTGCGCGTCGCCGTACGGCGGCTGCGCGCTCTGGGGTGCGGCGTAGAACCGGGCGAAGAGCCACCACCGGACGATGCCCCGGCAGGCCGGCTGTGCGTCACCCGTGTCCCGTTCAGCGCCGCGACCGGCGCCCTGCCCGAATGCCGGATCGGCTGGTCCGGGCCCGTGGCCGTGCCCATGTCAGGGGAGAGCGACGTCCAGGCCGCCTGCGGGATCATGGAGGTGCACGGGAGGGCCACCGGCGGCCCACGTCCGCTCCCCGTGGACTACCTCTCGGTCTGCGCCGGAGTGCTCGCGGTGCAGGCGGTCACCGCCGGTGTGCTGGCGCTCCTGCGTGACGGCCCGCCACTGGTGGCCCGCACGTCGGCCGCCCAGGCGGCGCTGCTGGCCCTCACCCAGCACATCGCGGTGGCCACGGCGGAGCCCGACTCCGACCCGCCCGCGGCCGGGTGCCCATCGAGCGGACCGGCGGCGACCCGCACCCCGCCCTTCGACTCGGCGGACGGGGTGCGCTTCGAGATCGACACGTTCGACGCCGAGGACTGGCGGCGGTTCTGGGCCGAGCTGGGCGCGGCACCGGTCGCCGCCGCGGCGGGCTGGCCGCCGTTCCAGCGGCGTTTCGGCACGGCCATCTGCCCGTTGCCGGCGGAGCTCGCGGCGGTGACGGCCGCGCTGGACTATCGGACGATCCGGCGCGCGGCCGGGCGCAGCGGGGTCAGCGTGGTCCCCGTACGAGGCGCCGGTGCTTCCTCGCCACCCGCCGGGGAGTCGCCGTGGCGACTGAGCGGGCGGGCCGCCGACCATCCGGCTCCACCGCTGCCGCCGCTCGGCCCGTGCCGGGTCTCCCCGGCAGGACACCGGGCCGGTCCGGCGGTAAACCAGGTCTCCTCGGCAGGGCACCGGGCCGGTCCGGGAGTAAACCGGGCTCCGCTGGCCGGACTGCGGGTCCTGGAGGCGACCAGCAGGGTGCAGGGTCCGCTCGCCGGGCACCTGCTCGGACAGCTCGGCGCCGAGGTCGTCCGGCTCGAACCGCCCGGCGGCGACCCGATGCGGGGAGTCCCGCCCATGGCGGGGCCGTGTTCGGCCCGGTTCCAGGCGCTGAACCGGGGGAAGCGGGCGGTCGAGGCCGACCTGAAATCCGCGCAGGGCCGCCGGGCCGCCCTGCGGCTCGCCGCGGCGGCCGACGTGTTTCTGCACAACTGGCCGCCGGGCCGCGCGGCCCGCCTCCGGCTCGACCACGACGACCTCGCCGTGGTCCGGCCGGCCCTGGTCTACGCGCACGCGGGAGGCTGGGCCGACCTGCTGCCGCCGCCGCAGCCGTTGGGCACCGACTATCTGGTGCAGGCGTACTGCGGGGTCGCGGCCCTGGCCGTCGCCCCCGGCGAGCGGCCGGCGCCGTCCCTGCTGACCCTCACCGACGTGCTGGGCGGGCTCATCTGCGCCGAAGGCGTCGTCGCCGCGCTGCTGGCGCGGGCCAGGACCGGTGTGGGCGTACGCGTTGAGACGGCCCTCGCCGACGCGGCCCGCCTCATCGTCGACACCGCGTACCCGACCTGTCCGGCGGCCGGCGGCGTGTCCGGCCGCGCCCCGGTGGTGACCGATCTGGCCGTGCCGGCCGCGGACCCGGCCTACCACGCCGCGCTCGACATCACCGGTGCCGCCGTCTACAGCGGGCCGCCGTGGACGTTCGTCCCGGCCCCGGACTCTCTTCCGATGGAGGCCGCCAGATGAGATCAGCCGGCGGGTCGGTGTGGATCTCGGCCAACGGCGTCGTCCTGGCCGATCTCGTGCCGCGGCGGTTGCGCGAACAGTGGACGGCCAGTGGTCTGTGCCCGGGCCGGGATCTTTACACCCTTTTCAGCGAGCACGTCCGTACGGCACCCGGCCGCGAAGCGGTCGTCGACGAGTCGGGTGCGCTCGGGTACGCGGCGCTTGACGTCCGGGTGCGCCGCGCCGCCGCCGCGCTGTCCGCCGCGGGTCTCGGCACGGCCGACATCATCGGCGTACTGCTCCCCAACGGGCGCGACGCGGTGGTGGCCGAGCTCGCGGTAGCGGCGATCGGCGCCGTGGCGCTGCCCGTCCCCGACACGCGGGCGCCCCGCGATGTCGTCGCCCTGCTCGGCCGGTCCCGTGCCGCCGCCCTGATCACCACCACGGAAACGGCCGCGGCGGCCGGTGCGTGGCGGCGCGGCCTGCCGTACCTCCGTGAGCTATGGACGTTCGGCCCGTCGGCGTCCGGGGCGCGGGACCTGGACCGTCCGGGTGACGGCGAGATCTGGCGGCCCGCCCGCCCTGATCCGGAGGGACCGGCGAGGATCCTCGTCTCCTCGGGTTCGGAGGGGGAGCCCACGATGGTCGCCTACTCCCACAACGCGATGGGCGGCGGGCGGGGCAACTATCTGGAGGCACTGCGGCTGGGCGCCGATCCGATGCGGATCCTGCTGCTCGTCTCGCTGGCGTCGTCGTTCGGGTCGTGCGGCACCTCGGTGACCCTGGCCCGGCATGGCGGCACCCTCGTGCTGCTGCCCCGCTTCGACCCGGCGGCCGCGCTGCGCGCCATCGACCGGCACCGCCCCACCCACGTGTTCGGCGTGCCCACGATGCTGCGCCGGATGGCCGACCTCGACGGCCTAGCGGACGTGGACCTGTCGTCCCTGCTGGCCGTGATCGCCAGCGGGGCGCCGCTGCGTCAGGACGAGCGGGACGTGTGCGTACGGCGGTTCGGCCGGCCCGTCATCAACGTGTACGGATCGACCGACGGCGTCAACTGCCACACCGGACGCGACCCGGACCGCTGGCATCCGGGGCTGGCCGGACGGCCCGACCCCGCCGTGTGCGAGCTGACCGTACGGGACCACGCGGGCCGGCCCGTGCCTGCCGGGGAGACCGGGGAGATCTGGGCGCTGGGGCCGATGACCCCGCTCTGCCACGTGGCCGCCCCCGAGCTGGACGACCGCAACCGGGCGGTGGGCGGGTGGGTGCGCACCGGTGACCTGGGCCGGCTGGACGCCGACGGCGCCCTGTGGGTCGTCGGCCGCAGCCGCCGCGTGGTGATCAGGGGCGGGATGAAGATCTCCCCTGTCCGGGTGGAGCGCGAGCTCGGCGCCCACCCCGACCTCGCGGACGTGTACTGCGTGCCCGTGCCGGATCCTGACCTGGGCGAGCGCATGTGCGCGTGCGTCGCCACGAGGAACGGCATGCCACCGCCGACCCCGGCGGCACTGACCGCCTACCTGCGTGACGAACGCGGGCTGGAGCCGCGTGAGCTGCCGGAGCGGTACCTGGCGCTGCCCGAGCTGCCGCTGGGCCCGACCGGCAAGGTCTGCGCTGACACCCTGGCCCGCATGGCGGCCGAGTCCGCCGTACCGGTCCGATCCGTTCCGCTTCAGGCCACCGCCCCCGCGGCGGACCATCCCGTCGTGCCGACAGAGGAGCCGCCCATGCAGCCGACCGCGCAGCAGCCGACCACCGCCGACGGGGCGGACGCGTCGCGGTACGTCTTCGACAACCACAGCGAGCATGCCCGGGACCAGCACACGGCCCTGGCACGCGCCTACGACCCGGTGACCACGGCCCGCCTCGACCAGGCCGGGGTCGGCCCGGGGTGGCGGTGCCTGGAGGTGGGCGCGGGCGGCGGCAGCGTGGCGACATGGCTGGCCGAGCGGGTGGGCCCTACCGGCGCCGTCGTGGCCACCGACATCAAACCCGAGCGCATCCCCGGCGTCCCCGGCCTGCGGATCCTGCGTCACGACATCGTGCGCGACCCGCTGCCCGAGGCCGCGTTCGACCTGGTGCACGCCCGGCTCGTCCTGCTGCACCTACCGGAACGCATCGCCGTGCTGAATCGCCTGGTGCGCGCGCTCAAACCCGGCGGCGTGCTGCAGCTCGACGAGTTCGACATCACGTACGGCCCCGGGCTGCTGATGCCCGACCCCGCCGCGCGGCGGCTGTACGAGACGTTCCTGTCGGCCAAGATCCGTCTGATGGAGCGGGCCGGCGCCGACGTGGCCTGGGGGCGTGCCGTCGCCGAGGCGATGCGCGACGCAGGCCTGGTCGACATCGACCCGCGGCCCAGGCTGGAGCTGTGGACCGCGGACTCGCCCGGCGTGCACCTGATCTCCCATCACACCCGGCACCTGCGCGATCGGTTCGTCGAGGAGGGGATGACCGACCGGCAGCTCGCCGACGTACGGGCCCTGCTGGCCGACCCCGGTTTCCGGGCCACCTCGTGCGTGTTCTATTCGGTCCAGGGCCGCCGCCCGGCCGGATGAGGCGTCCGAGCCGCCCGACGGTCACGGATCGAAGGGCACGGGGGACCACACTGTGTCGGCGATGGTCCCGTCGGTGAACAGGCGCTCCCAGCCTCCGCCGCCCTTGAATCCGGGGACCCACTGCCGGGCCTGGAGTTCGCGTATCCCCGGATCGTGCTCGGCCACCTCCATCACCTGCCGGTAGGCATCGAGAGACGACAGGTGGATGAGGATGTGCAGGCGGTCCTGGCGGCCCCACATCTCCTCGTAGAGGAAGGCCGTCGCGATTCCCTCGAGCGCGATGTTGACACGGCTCGCCCACTCGTAGGCGAACAGCCGCGCCTCCTCTCGCACCGCGTACCGGGCGTGGAGGACCCGGTGCACGGTGAGCGCGGAGTTGCCCGAGTGCAGCAGCCGGTCGGCCGGGACCGTGGTCTGGAACCGGGCCGCAGGCTGGAAGGTCTCGGTCTGGTGGTGGTCACCGTGGCCGAGGCCGTGCTGGGGGCAGATGATGGTCTCCCGGATGCTGCCCTCCACGAAGAGCCGGTCCCAGCCGCCGCCGCCCTTGGCGGGAAGCCGGTCCATGTCGGCGGCGGCACGCCACTTGGCGTCGTGGTCCACCATGTCCAGCAGCCGCCGGTAGTCGTTGGGCTGCTTGAGGTGGACCAGCCAGTGCACCTGGTTGTGTGTGCCGAGCAGCTCCTCGTAGAGGAAGACCGACACGTAACCGATCTGTGTCGGGTTGATCAGCTTCCCCATCTCGGCGGCGAACGCCAGCCCCTCGGTGCGGAACTCCTGCCGCAGTTGACCGCAGCGATGGATGAGGAACCCCGCGTCGGCCGACGTGATCAGCTGCTCCGGCGGCACGTCCGTCTGGTGCCGTGCTGGCCGGAACCGAGAATCGGTGGTGGTCATGGCATGTCCTCCGCGATGGTAGGGGTGATGATCGACTGACTGTTCTGGTGGTCTCCGCGACCGGTTTGGTGATCTCGTCATTCGCCTCGCCTGCCGGCGATCGCGCCGTCCCCATGCCAGCCGGACAGTTCTTCCTCGCGGAACCGTTCCGCGGCGGTCGACTCGACCCGGTTCATCGCCCATCGCAGCAGCGGCGGGGCCATGATCGAGGTCAGTACGGCGACCAGCACCACGATCGTGTACGTGGCCTGGTTGAGCACCCCGAGCCGCAGCCCCACCATGGCCATCACGACCTCCACGGCTCCGCGGGAGTTGAGCGCCGCGCCCAGGGCGACGCCCTCGGCCCGGCTCATCCGGCTGAGCCGGGCTCCCATGTACGAGCCGAGGAACTTGGCCAGCACGGCGAGAAGCAGGATCACCAGGCCGGACAGGAGCACGGCCGGGTCGGCGAGTGCGGTCAGGTCGACGCGCAGCCCGGCGCTGGCCAGGAAGATCGGCGCCAGTACGGACAGCACGACGGTGCGCAGCGGCGCCAGCAGGGCGGGCTCGACGGTCCGCCGTGAACCGATCAGCACCCCGGCCACGAACGCCCCGAACACCGCCTCCAGCCGCAGCGCGTGGCCGGCGGCGGCGCCCAGCAGCACGATCACGACGGCGGTGGCCGAGGTGGTTCCGGCGTCGCCGGTTCGGGCGGCCCAGCCCATGACCCTGGGGATCAGGAGCCGCCCGAGGAGAACGGCCAGCACCAGGAAGGCGACGAGGAAGAGCGAGGACGTGGCCAGGTGCCCGGCGCTCAGGCCGGCCCCCGCCATCGCGGAGACCAGTGAGAGCACGAACCAGGCGACCACGTCGTTGATGGTGGCGGAGGCGAGGGCGAGCTGGCCGATGTCGCGGTGGAGCAGCTTCATGTCCATCAGCGTCTTGGCGATGACCGGGATCGCACTCACCGACATGGCCACCCCGAGGAAGACCGCGAACGTGACCCGGTCGGTCTCTCCGCCGACCAGGACGCCGGGCACCAGGGCGCCGGTCGTCACGCCGAGCGCGAGTGGGAGCAGCAGCGCGCCCATGCTCACCCTGGCCACGGTGGCGGCGCGCCGCCGTACCAGCCCCACGTCCAGATGGGCGCCGGAGACCCCGACCAGGAGCACGACGGAGAGCAGGGCCACCGCGTCGAGCAGATGGGCCTGCTCCGGGCTGCTCGGGGTCAGCCGACCGACCAGGTCCGGCGCCGCCCATCCCAGCATCGAGGGACCCAGCAGTATCCCGGTCAGCAGCTCGCCCACGATCGAGGGCAGACCGCACCGCTGCGCCAGCCGTCCGAGGCAGAGGGCGATCAGCAGCAGGACTCCCAACTGGAGGAGGAAGAGCAGCGTCTGATGACCGGCGAGGGTCGGCACCGGGGCCGGCACCGGGACGAGTGCGGGGGACACAGCTCACGAGCCTGGTCCGCCCCGGCGGGCCCGGCTAGCCAAAAGTGCGCACCGACGCGGCCGCGACCAGATATCCCGTCCACTCGTGCCGCGGGTTGTGCAGCACCTCCGACACCGGACCGCGCTCGCATACCTCGCCGTCCCGCAGGACCAGCACCCGGTCGGCCGTACGCGCCATCACCCCGAGATCGTGGGTGATCAGCAGTACGGCCAGGCCCAGCCGGTGGCGCAGGGTGGTCACCAGGTCCAATATCGCGGCCTGTGCCTGTACGTCCAGGCTGGAGGTCATCTCGTCGCAGACCAGGATCTGCGGCTCGGCCGCCAGGGCGCGGGCGATGGTGACCCGCTGACGCTGCCCGCCGGAGAGCTGGTCGGGGTAGCGGTCGGCGAGGTCGGGGGAGAGCCCCACCAGGGACAGCAGCCGGGCGGTCTCCGCGGCCACCTGCCTTCGATCCAGGCCGTGCAGCACGCGCAGCGGCCTGGCGATGCCGGCGCCGACGGTACGCCGCGGGTTGAGGGACCCGGCCGAGTGCTGGGGCACCAACTGGATCCGGCGGCGCTGATCCACGGTCCGATCTCGAATCCGGGCCGCCACCGGCCGGTCGTCCAGCAGGATCGTGCCGCTGTCCGGCCGGTGAATGCCGCTGATGCAGCGGGCGATGGTGCTCTTGCCGCTGCCCGACACGCCGAGCAGGGCCACGCACTCCCCCCGGCCGACCGTGAACGACACCCCCGCGACCACGGTCTGCCGGCGCAGCCCGCGGCCGAAACCGGCACGCAGGTCGCGTACCTGGAGCACGGGCGGCCGGTCCGGCGGCGGTGGCTCACCTGCCGGGGGGTGGCGCGGAGACGGGGGACCGGCGGGCGGTCCGGGAGCCGGCGGACCGATGGCGTCCAGCCGGGGCACGGCCCGGACGAGTTCCCGTGTGTACTCGGCCGCCGGCCGCTCCAGGACGGCCGGCAGCGGGCCCTCCTCCACCACGGTTCCGGTACGCAGCACCAGCAGCCGGTCGGCCATCTTCGCCGCGGCGATCAGGTCGTGGGTGATGAACAGCAGGCTGAACGAGTGCCGGTCGGCCAGCGTGGTGATCTGGTCGAGCACCAGGTTCTGCGCCAGGCCGTCCAGACCGGTGGTCGGCTCGTCCAGCACCAGGATCCGCGGCTGCGCCGAGGTGGCCCGGGCCAGGGCCAGGCGCTGCTGCTGCCCACCGGAGAGCTGGTGCGGGTAGCGGCGCTGGAAGTCGTCGTTGGCGGGCAGGCCCACCTCGTCGAGCTGTCGCCGTACGGTCTGCCAGGTGCGATCCGTGGCGAGCTCCAAGATCTGGTCGCGCACCCGCAGGGTCGGGGTGAGGGCGGAGGCCGGGTCCTGCGGCAGGTAGCAGATCGTCCGGCCGCGCAGCGTCCGCAGCGCGCGGCCGGACATGGCGAGCACGTCGTGGCCGGCGACCGTGATCCGGCCGCCCGCGAGCCGCAGGCCGGGACGGATCGCGCCGAGCAGAGCCAGCGCCAGGGTGGTCTTGCCCGATCCGGACTCGCCCACGATGGCGAGCCGTTCGGCACGGCCGACGCTCAGCGAGACTCCGTCCAGGATGGGCCGGTCGGCGGCGTCCACGATCCTGAGCTCTTCGATGTCGATCACCGGATGATCCTTCTCGAGATCCGGTCCATCAGCAGGTTGGCCGAGACGGTCAGGAAGGCCAGGCAGAGCGCCGGTGCGAGCACCCCCCACGGGGTGAGCTCGATCCCCTCGAAGTTCTGCCTGATCATCGCCCCCCAGTTCGGCTGGTCCGGGCCGAACCCCAGGAAACCCGCGGAGGAGGTGAGGGTGATGGCGATGGCGAGCCGGGTCCCCGCGTCGGCGAGGACGGGCCGCACGATGTTCGGCAGGATCTCCCGGATGAGCACCGCCGCAGGTCCGTCGCCGAGCGCGACCGCCTGTTCCACGTATCCGCTGTGCAGTGCCTGGCGGGTCGCCGCGCGGGCCAGCCGCGACACGAACGGAGCACTGGTGGTGATCACCACCACGATCAGGGTGATGTCGTGATACCCCCAGCTGTGCAGCAGCACCAGGAGGACCAGGATGGGGGGGATGGCGAGAAGCAGGCCGTCCAGCCGGGAGACCGCCCCGTCCACGATCCCTCCCAGATAGCCGGCGAGCATGCCCAGGACGGTGCCGATCACCGCGGTGAGGCAGACGGCCACCAGCGGGATCAGCAACAGCGGGCGGCCACCGGCGAGCAGCCTGGCCAGCACGTCCCGGCCGGAGGAGTCGGTGCCCAGGAGCATGCCGGCCTCCGGGCCGAGATAGGGCTGACCGACGATGCGGCCCGGGTCGCCGCTCACCAGCGCCGGTCCCACCAGGGCGATCACCAGTACGGCCGCCGCCGCCGCCGTCAGCAGCAGACCGAGCCCGCGCCGGAATGCGGCGACGACCGTGGCGGCCACCGGATCGGCCGTGGAGGTGATCATGTCGTACCCGCCCGCAGCCGGGGGTCGGCCAGTGTTCCGACCAGATCGGCGAGGACGAGCGCGGCCAGGACGATGGCGGCCAGCAGCAGGCCCACCCCCTCCAGCACAGGGGCGTCGTGGTTGTGCACCGCACTGATCAGGACGCCGGACAGGCCCGGATAGTTGAACACCTGCTCGACCACCGCGGTGCCGCCGAACAGGCCGCCCACCAACCAGCCGAACATCTGGGCGCAGGCGGGTACGGTCGCCGGGAGCAGGTGGCGCCGGATCACCCGACGCTCGGGTAGGCCCGCGAGGCGGGCGGCCTCCACGTTGGGCAGGGCGTTGGCGTCGATCACGGTGGCCCGCACCACGGTGGCGGCCCATGCGGTCGCGAATATCGAGAGCGTGGCCACGGGCAGGACCAGGATCTCGGGCCGGTCCAGCGGCGTGCCGCCCAGCGGTACCAGGGACACCGCGGGCAGCAGGCCCAGGGCGGTCGCGAAGAGCAGCACCAGCAGTCCTGCGGTGACGAACTGCGGGGTCGACACCAGCACCAGGGCGGTGCTCAGCAGCACCCGATCCAGGCGACTGCCCGGCCGTAGCCCGGCGGCCAGGCCGATCACCATGGACAGCAGCACGGTGATCAGGGCGGAGAGGGCGACCAGGAGCGTGGTGAAGGCCAGCGGCTCGGCGATCAGGCCGGTGACCGGGCGGCGGGCGGACAGGCTGGTCCCCAGGTCTCCGGTCAACGCGGTCGACGCCCACTCCACGTAGCGCTCGGGCAGCGGCCGGTCCAGACCCCACTCGGCCCGGAGCTGTTCGATCTGCTCGATGGTCGCCCCGATGCCGAGCGAGGAACTCGCCGCGTCCCCCGGCATCACCTCGGAGCCGGCGAACAGCAGAACCGATATGGCGGCGAGTGTGCCGAAGGCCACCACCAGCCGCCGTATCAACATGCGCAGTGCTCTCACTGGCCCAGGGCGGCTCGATCGAACATCGGGATCGACTGGCTCACACGCACCCCGGTGACCCCGGCTCTGGAGAGGTCCAACTGCTCGGCGAAGCCCCACAGCAGGTCGCCGCCGGACTCGTAGAGGTCGAGCTGCAGTTCCTCGAAGGCCCGGGCGCGTTCGGCGTCGTCCGTGGTCACCTGGGCCGCCGCGAGCCGCTTCCAGTGATCCGGGCCGGTGCCGGTCACGTTGAAGGGGGCGGTCTTGTGGGTCACCGCGGCCAGGTGTACGGCGGCCGGTCGGTTGCTGTAGTAGAAGGCCTGGAAGGGGTGGGTGGCGAGAGACTTCAGGTCGGCATAGTAGGTGTCGGCCGGCACCTCCTGGACCGTGAGCTTCACCCCGGCCTCCTCGAGCTGCTGGGCCAGCAGCCGCGCCGCCGACATCATGCCCGGGACGATCTCCCCGGCGCGCAGCGTCAGCTCGGTGACGCCGGCCTCCTGGAACAGCTTGCGCGCGGTCGCCACGTCCCGGGTGCGGCCGCCGATCCCCGCGGCGTACCCGGGCAGGCCCTTGCCGACCACGTCGTCGGCGGGTGAGCCGAAGCCGAGCAGGGCGTTGTCCACCAGCGCCTGCCGGTCGGCGGCGAGCCGGACGGCTCGGCGGACCCGGGGGTCGTCGAACGGTTCGAGCCGCTGGTTCATCGCGAAGGACAGCGCGCTGGAGTTGGCCGGTCCGCCGCGCTGGACGGTGAGCGCGGGATTGGACCGTTCGGCCTGCGCCCCGGCGGCGCTGATCCCGACCGCGTAGTCGATCTGCCCGCTCTTCACGGCGTTGAGCCGGGCGGCGGGGTCGGCGATCCTGGAGATCTCCAGTTGCCGCACCGTCGACGGTCCGCTCCAGTGCGTCCCGGTGGCGGTCAGGAGGACCGCGCGGTCGTCGCTCTGATCCAGCCGGTACGGCCCGGAGCCGATCGCCTTGCCGAAGTCGGTGGTCCCGTCGGGGAAGATCGGGGAGTAGACCACCAGCGTGGACTCGGGGAAGTCGGCGCGCGGGTGTTTGAGGGGGATCTCCACGGTTCGTTCATCGATCACCTTGATCTTGGTCGCGTCCACGTCCTGGTAGACGCTGGCCCGGTTGCTGGGCGGGGTCGCCAGCGTTCGCAGGCTGTAGGCCACATCGGCCGCCCTGACCGGCCGTCCGTCGTGGAATTTCACGCCGTCGCGGATCCGTACCGTCCACCGGGTCGCGTCGGTGTTCGGCTGCACGGATTCGGCGAGCGCGAGCTGGTACTCGTCGCCGTCGAGCACCATCAGGGAGTCGTAGACATGGCGCATCACGATGATGCTGGCGCCGCTGCTCGCGGTACGCGGGTCCAGGCCGGTGCTGTTGGTGGCGTCGGCGGCGCCGACCCGCAGCACCGTCGATATCGGCGTGGCCGACTGTGAACGCGGCTGCGATGCCTCGCCGCCGCAGGCCGCGAGCGGGAGTACGGTGACCGCTGTGGCCGTGAGGAGGCCGAGCCGAAGCGACCGGCGGCGGGACACGCGGGGGGCATGGGTCATCGCGAGGTTTCCTTCGTTGCTTATCCGGAGCCGTTGCACGTGCTCCCGAGGCTGGCCCCTGGCCGATGTCCTGTCTGCGCAAATGTGCGCGCGGAGGACGTTCCTAGCGCAGCACCGGTTGGCGATGGGCGAGGGGGGCGGGGGCCTGCGTCAGAGGTGTCCCGATGAGGAAGTTGTGCAGCCGCGGCTCGTTGAGTACGAGGAAGCAGTCGGGGGTACGGGCCACCAGCCCGGCCTGGCAGAACCGCTTCAGGAAGAAGCCCACCCGGGAGCGGGTCGTGCCCACCATCGCGGAGAGTTCCTCCTGGGTGATCCGTTCCTCGATCCGCAGCAGGTGTCCGTCCCGCGTACCGATCTTGCGGCCCAGATGGACCAGGATCGTGGCCAGCCGGTACTCGCTGTCCGCGGTGATCAGGTTGGTGATGAACTGCTGCTGTTCGAACAGCCGATGGGTCAGGTACCGCACGAACTCCTCACGCAGATTGGCATTGGCGAGCGCCGCGATGATCCGGGCACTGGAAATGCGTTTGACGATGGTGTGCGTCATCGCGGTGACGGTCTCCAGACGCTCCCGGCCCAGCAGGCACAGCTCGCCGAACACGTCACCGGCGGTGTAGATGCCGAGCAGGCACTCCTTTCCCTCACGGGTGGAGGTGACGGCCTTGAGCTGGCCGCGCTCCACCAGGTAGATGCTGTGATCCTCGTCCAGGCAGCCGTAGGCGACATCGTGCTTGGTCAACTCCAGCGTCGATGCGTGGAGTGCCGCCTCTTGGATCATCCTGCGCAGGGTGGTTCCCAGTCCCTCCACCATGATTTCGCTCACTGTGCGTGACGGTCCCTTCTTGCTTCAGCGATAGCCCGGGTGGGAGGAGAAGGCTTATCGGGGGCCTCGACACATATAAGCAGCAATGGCAGTAAAAGTCACGTGACCATGCGTGCTTGTGTGACTTCCATAGGTCTCCTGATGACTTGTCGGGTTTATAGGCCAGCGAAAATGTTGAGATCCGTGGGAGTGTGCCCACGGGATCGGCCGGCGTGGCGGAGGCCGGCGGGTGCCGACCGTCCGTACCGCGGCGGGAGCGGGCGCGTCACGGAGACGGGCCGGTCGTCCGGGCCCGTCGTGTTCGGCTCAGGCGACCCGTCCACCTGCCTGCCCCGAGCGCTCAAAAGTGAGCGGAAGCCCTTGCGGAGCCCTGTTAGCCTGCGCCTACGTCAGGTGCCGCAGACACGATCACGGGGCGGGCCCGGACCGGACGTGGAGTTTCGCGCGCGGTACGGGTGACGGGTGCGAGCGCCCGGCGACGGGTCGTGATCCGCCGTCCGGACGGGAGAGGCACGTTGTGCACGGGGGTGTCGGCCACCGCACCCGCCGCCTATATTCATGAAATTTCTTTTTGGTTAATGATCTGTGACGAAAACATGCGGCAGATTGAATGGTTAGTGGGGAAGGGAGACGGGAGGCGGGGCCTTCGGGAACCGCGTGCCCATAGATGCCAATGACGTCGACTCCGCGCAATACCGTGGCCCCGGTGATGGCACCCGACCTCCTTCGGTTACGCTCCGTACACCATCCGGCGCAGGTTCCGATGCTCGTGGACGGGGTGGGCTCGATCACCTACGCCGAGTGGGCGGACCGATCCGACTCGGTCGCGCACGGCCTGGTCAGGCTCGGGGTACGGCGCGGCGACCGGGTCGGGCTGCTGTTCGGCGGAATGGATTGGCTAGACTATGCCGTCGCCTACTTCGCCGTCCTGAAGGCCGGGGGCACGGCGGTGCATCTGGCCGCGTCGCTGCCCGCTCCCGAACTGGACCGGCGACTGGCACAGTGCGGACCGGTCGGGGTGGTCTGCGGCGCCGGAGCGGACGCACCCTCCGGTTTCGCGGGCTGGACCACGAGTGTGGACGCCCTGGACCGCGGAGACCGCACCCCGGTCCAGGTCGAGATCGGCCCCGACGACATCGCCGACATCATCTTCACGTCCGGCACCACCGGACCCGCGAAGGCCTTCAGCAACCCGCACGGCAACCTCAGCTTCGGGCGCGGCCCGGCCAACGTGGCCTCCTTCGACGGTGCCAGTCCGCTGCTCGCCCCGATGCCCCTGGGCACGCCGTCCAGCGCGGGCACGGTGGGCATGTTCGCGCTCACCACATCGTCGACGGTGGTGCTCTGCCGGGTCGATGACCCCGAGCGCATGGCGGAGCTGATCGCCGGGCACCGCATCGGATCGGTCATGCTCACCCCCTGGATCGCGATGCGGATGGCGGCGGCTCGCGTGCACGAGCGGCACGACCTGTCCACCGTCACCACGATCGGGATCGCCTCGGCGCCGCTGCCCGCCCGAATCGCCACCGAACTGCTGACCATGATGCCGAACGCCGTGATCAGCACAGCGTACGCCCAGGGGGAGGCGGTGCCGGCGGTGGTGCTCAACACCTACGACCCGGCCCGGCCGCGGTCGGTGGGACGGCCCGGTCCCGGCACCGAGCTCCGGGTGGTCGACGAGCAGGGCAGGCAGGTCGAGCAGGGCCGGATCGGCGAGATCTGGCTACGCGCCGCCGCCCCGAAACGGCTCTATCTCGATCCCGAGCTCAACCGCCAGGTCCACGCCGACGGCTGGACCCGTACCCGGGACCTCGGCTACCTCGGCCCGGACGGCGATCTCTACCTGTTCGACCGGGGCACCGACGTGATCCGGCGCCACGGGGAGCTCGTCTCCTCCATCGAGGTGGAGGAGGTGCTGTACCGGCATCCCGCGGTGGCGCAGGCGGCCGTGATCGGAGTGCCGGATCCGGAGGCGGGGCAGGCGGTGGTCGCGGTGGTGGTGCTGACCGATCCGGAGGCCGAGTCCGCACTGCCGGACTTCCTCGCCGAGCGGCTCGCTCCGCACCAGCGTCCCTCGGCCGTCCATGTCGTCGCCGACCTGCCCCGCGGGATCACCGGCAAGGTCCTCAAGCATCGCCTCAGACCGGTCTACTCGGCTCGGCCGTAGGGGCGGGACGGGACAGTCGCAGCCGGATCCGGGACAGCGCCCGTTCTGCCGCCGCCCCGGCGTCGGGCCCGGTGGCGATGGCGTAGCCGATCCGGTCCCGGAAGGAACGGGTGAGCCGGATCCGAGTCCCGGGTCCGGCGGTGACCCGCACCAGGTGCACGCCGGGGACGTCCCGCGCCTCCGCCAGACCGGCGACTCCGTCGAGGACGCCCTCCGCGGTGGGGACGAGGAACCGGATCGCCGCGCCTCCGGCCCGGGCACCGGGCTCGGACGGCTCCTGCCCGCTGCCGCGCGCCACCACCAGGTCGACCAGGTCGATGCCCGAGGCCAGGTCGATCAGCGTGGGGATCATGCCGCCCGCGAGCCGGGGGTTCACCTCGATCACCACCGGGCCGGCCGCGGTCATCCGCAGCTCGGTGTGGGTCGCGCCCCAGGCCACGCCGAGCGCGGTCGCGGCGCGCTCGGCCACCTCCCGCAGCGCGGCCAGGTCTGCGGCGGGCGCGGAGGCCGGGACATCGTGGCCGATCTCCACGAAGTACGGGGTCGGGCCGAGGTGCTTGCCGACCACCTCCACGGCCCGTCCGTCGAAGGTCTCCACCGAGAACTCCGGCCCCGTCACGTGCTCCTCCACCAGGACGACGGCGGGCACCGGCATGCCGCGTTCGTTGGTGGTCACCGCGAGCAGGTCGCCGGCCTGCCCGGCGGCCTCGTCCTCGGTACGGCACAGCCGTACCCCCGACGACCCCGAGCCGGTGGTGGGCTTGACCACCACCGGCAGCCCGATCAGCCGGGCCAGGTCGCGGGCCTGACGTGGTGTGGTGGCCGCGCCGAACCGGGGGACGGGCAGACCGGCCGCGGCCAGGACCTCCCGCTGCCTGGCCTTGTCCCGGCAGCGGGACAGCGCCTCGGGGTCGGCCCCCGGCAGGCCGAGCGTGCGGGCGGTCTCGGCGGCCAGCGGCACGAAGTATTCGGAGCTTGAGGCCACCCCGGCCAGACCGGAGCCGGCGGCCAGGTCGCGGCAGGCGGCCAGCACGGCGGCGGTGTCGCCGGTGTCGCAGCGCAGGTGGTCGAACCCGTCCGAGGCCAGGTAGGGGTAGCGGCCCGGGTCGGTGGTCAGCACCAGGGGACGCATGCCGCGTTCGGCCGCGGTCACGCAGAACTGTCGCCCCGACCCGGTGGTGTTGCTCTCGATCAGGGCGAACCAAGGCCGTTCCACCGCTGTCATCCCTCCATGATTTGGCGTGTGGCGGCGGCGAGCTCGTCCGCGGCGGCGGCGAGTCGCGCCCTGCGCTCGCAGAGCCAGGTGCGGTGTGCCGCCAGCTCGGCGCGTGCCGTCTCGAAAGCCGTCTCGAACGCGCCGGGGCCGCCGCCCACGCGGTGCTCACGCACCACCTCGGCCAGGTCACCCACCTCGGCCAGGTCACCCACCTCGGCCAGGTCACCCAGCTCGGCCAGGTCACCCAGCTCCGCCAGGTCACCCGGCTCCGCCGGATCTCCCACGAGATCGGCGGCGGACAGCCGGGTGCTGCCCGCGGCGATCGCCCGGTTTACCGCCTCGCCCACCCGCTCATGCGCGGAGCGGAAGGGCATGCCGTGCCGTACGAGGCGGTTGGCGAGCACGGTCGCGGTCACGAACCCCTCCTCGGCCCGGGCCAGCATGCGCTCGGGGCAGGGCCTGGCACCGCTGACCAGCGCCCGGGCCAGCACGACGGTGTCCGCCACGGCGGCGAGCCCGGGCCAGACCATCGCGACGGCCTCGGTCCCCACCTCGATGGAGTTGGTGAACGGGGCGGCCTTCACCGCGCCGGCCGCGGCGGCCCAGGCGCCGATCGCCGCGGCGGGTCTGGCCTTGACGTGTTCCAGCAGGAACGCGTTGCGTTTCTGCGGCATCGCCGAGCTGCCCCCGACCAGACCGTCGGGAAAGCGCAGGAAGCCGAACTCGGCCGTGCTCCACAGCTGCATGTCAGCGGCCAGCCTGCTCAGGGTCAGACCCGCACCGGCGGCGGCGGCGAGCACCCGGAGCGGCACGTCCCGGCTCGCCACCGCGTCCAGGGCGTGCATCGGACCGGCCTCGAAGCCGAGCAGGGCGGCGGTGCGCGCGGGGTCGAGCGGCAGGTCGCTGCCGGCGACCGCACCGGCGCCCAGCGGACAGCGGCGCAGCCCCCCGGCGGCCTGGACCAGGGCCTCGGCGTCGCGGCCGAGTGCGACCGCCACACCGAGCAGATAGAAGCCGTAACCGGCGGGCATCGCCGCCTGGTGGTGGGTGTAGATCGGCATGACCACGTCACGGTGCGCGCGGGCCCGGGACAGCAGCACCGCCTGAAGCCGGGTCAGCTCCCCCAGCAGGTCGAGCGTGGTGCTCCGCAGCCGCAGGGCCGTCGCCGTGGCCTTGAGGTCGTTGCGCGACCGGCCGGTGTGCAGCCGTCCGCCGGCCTCGGCGCCCAGCGTGTCGATCAGGTGGCGCTCGTAGGCGAGGTAGCGGCCACGGGGTGCCGGCGTCCCGTGCAGCGGACGGAAGTCGTCCCGGCGCAGCCGGTCGATCAGCCGGAGCAGGGCGGCGGCGTCGCCGGCCGGCAGCAGGCCCCGCTCGGTCAGCATGACGATGTGCGCCTGGTCCACCCGGCTGGTCAGGCCGAGCTCGGCCGTGATCTCGGCGGGTGTCTGCTCGCCGTAAACGATCCGCGCCAGGCGCGCGTTCAGGCCCCTCATCACGCCGATCACTCTGCCGCGAACGGCGGAGATCACACCGCTCATTTGTGAGCAGACGGCTCCCGGCGGCCCGCCTAGTCTCCGGACGGGCGGAACGGCTTCGCGGTGAGGGCGGACGGATGACATCAGCGATTTCAGCGGCATCACCATCACCCGCGTCGTGGAACGTGCTGCGTGAGGGCCGCTCGGGTGAGCTGATGGCCGTCGTGGACTTCTCGGCCACCGGCCGCTCGGTGGCGACCTTCGCCGAGCTGGTCACCCTGCTCGGCACCGGGGAAACGGTCTGGGAGACCGCGCCCCCGCCGTTCGGGCGGGAGGCCGGCATGACCGGCGCCGACCACGTGGCCCGGTGGCTGGACGACCTGCGTGCCGACGGGCGACCCGTACGGGCCGTACTCGGATTCTGCACCGGCGCGGTCTACGCGGCGGCGCTGGCGGAAGGCATCGCCGGCCGGCAGCCGAACCCCCCGGCGGTCGTGCTGCTCGACCCGGTGCTCTCGGACCGGGAGCTGCTGTACCAGCAGTACGAGCGGCTGCTGGGCGGGCGCCTGTCGGCGGTGCTGTCGCAGGACGAGGCCGGACGGGCACGGGAGGCGGGCCGGCGGGCGGTGGCGGAGGCGGCCGGGGAGCTTGACCTGGCCGGACGGCTGAGCGCGCTGCTGCGCGAGTACGGCGGGGCGGCTCTGACTCGGGCGGGCCTGGACGCCAGGCGCAGCGCCGAACTGGTGGGCACCTTCACCGCCTATCTGTGTTATCTGGCCGCGGCCGCGGAGTTCGACCCGACCCCGGTGTGGTCCACCGCGACGGCGGTCAGCTCCAACACCCCGGACAGCGGCCTCAACCTCCTGTCCGAGGAGCGCCGGGCCGCCCTGGTGGGGCGGGAGATCCGGTTGGCGGTGTGCTATCCGGACCTGCTGCGCAGCGACGAGGTCGCCCGCACCGTGGCGGCCGTCCTCGCATCGTGACGGCTCGGCGTAGTGACAGGTCGGCGCGTGACGGGTCGGTGCTTGACGGGTCGGGGGGACGTCGGCGGCGGGGAGGACGGAGTGGCGGTGCTCGCGGAGTGGCGGTGACGATGGACGAACAGACGGTGCTGGACGCCTTCCTCGCCCGGGTGGCGGACGACCCCGACGCGATCGCGGTGGTCGACGGCGACCGCGCCCTGCGTTACCGGCAGATCCGGGACGCGGCGGACGCGGTGTGCGCGCGGCTGAAGGACGCCGGGGTGCGACCGGGGGACGTGGTCGCGGTGGCGGCGCCGCGCTGCGCCGAACTCGCGGCCGCCGTCTTCGGCGTCTGGCTGGCCGAGGCCGCCTATCTGCCGGTGGATCCGGAGCATCCCCGAGCCAGGGTGGCCCACGTACTCGCCGACTCCGATGCCCGGGTCGTCCTGGCCGATCCCGCCCTGGCACCCGGCTTCGCCTCGGCGCTCACCGAGGGCCGGACCGTGCTGCCCCTGGCACCGGTGACCGAGGCCGCCCCGGCGGGCCGTACGCCCCGGGCGCCTGCGCCCGCCCCGTCCGCCTGCGCGTACCTGATCTACACCTCCGGCTCGACCGGCAGGCCGAAGGGGACGCTGATCACGCACCGCGGCCTGGCCAACCTGGTCCGGCATTTCGTCGCCGAGCTCGACGTCACCACCGAGGACGCGATGCTGTGGATGACGTCGTTCGCGTTCGACATGTCCAAACCCGAGCTCTACCTGCCGCTCGCCGCCGGTGGCCGGGTCGTGGTGGGGCCCGACGAGGTAAAGGTGGACGGGGCCGCCCTGCGTGCCCTGATCGAACGGCACGGCGTGACCCTGCTGCAGGCCACCCCGACGACATGGCGGCTGGTGCTCGATCAGGTGGCGGACCTGCTGCGCGGCCGGCGGGTGATGTTCGGCGGGGAACCGGCTCCGCCGCCGCTGGTGCGCCGGTTGATCGCGACCGGATGCGGGCTGCACCACTGCTACGGGCCGACCGAGACGACGGTCTGGTCGACCTCCATGGCGCTGAGCGCCGAGGACGGGTGGCACGTACGGGTGGGCCGGCCGATACGCAACACCCGGGTCATGGTGGTGGACCCGGACGGGTGTGAGCTGCCGGCCGGGGAGAGCGGGGAGGTGTGGATCGCCGGCGACGGCGTGGCGCTCGGCTACCACGGCAGACCGGAGCTGACCGCCGAGCGCTTCGGGAGCCATCCGGCGTACGGGCGGTTCTACCGCACCGGTGACATCGGCCGGTGGTGCACCGACGGCACGCTGGAACTGCTCGGGCGCGGTGACCGGCAGATCAAGCTGCGGGGCAACCGGATCGAGCTCGGCGACATCGAGGCCGTGCTTGCGGCGCATCCCCGGGTGCGGGCCGCTGCCGTGCTCGCCGTCGGCGACCTGTCGGCCGACGCGGCGCTGGTGGCGTTCGTGGAGGCCGCCGACCGGCCGGGGTTCGTCGATGAGCTGTGGGAGCACGCCCGCGCCGAGCTGCCCCGGGCCATGGTGCCCACCGAGTTCGTGGTGCTCGACGCCCTGCCCGTCAACGCCAACCAGAAGGTCGACTACCTCGACCTGGCGGAGCGGGCCCGGCGTGTGGCGCCCGGCGAGGGAGCGGCCGGTCGCCCCGACGCGGACCCCGGGGCGAATTCCGGTGCGGACCCCGGTGTGAGCACGGGGGCGGACGCCGATCTCGTGGCCGAGCTGGTGGGGATGTGGCGGCGGCTGCTGAACCGCGACGACCTGGGGGCGGACAGCAACTTCTTCGTCAACGGCGGCCACTCGCTGCTCGCCGCGCTGCTGACCCAGCAGGTGGAGCAGCGCACCGGGAGCACGCTGAGCCTGGCGGACGTCTTCACCAACCCCACCCCGGTCAGGTTGGCGCGGGTGCTCAGTTCTGCGCAGCTCCGGCCCGACCCGCGCGGTTAACCTCGCCGCAGTCGTGAACGGGAGAGGGAGCATCACGATGACCGAACATCCGAAAGAGCCGTTTTCGCTGCCGGTGGCCCAGCAGCAGACGTCACTGGCGCCGAGTGAGATCCTGCACTCGGCCAACTCCGGCATCGTGGTGGAGCGGGTCGGCCAGCTGCGTGCGCAGTTCCGTTCGGAGGGCCGGCAGTTCGCCCGGGAGCTGTCGGAGTACCTCAACACCAAGTACGCCGGGATCGCCACGGTCTTCGTCTACGAGGAGACCTTCGGCACCGAGGACCGGCTGCACTGGCTCATCCACCTCAAATCCCTCGAGTCCTACGAGACGCTGATCCGGATGGGCAGCACCGACGAGGGCTGGCGCGACGTCATCCTGCGCAACCGCATCCCCGACGAGCGGGGCGGCGGCTCCTGGGAGCGGATGTTCGTCGACGGCAGCCTCACCGAGACCGTGCTGATGCCGTCCAGCTTCGGCATGTACGGCACGGCCGAGGAGAAGCCGGACACGGTGGTGTCGGTCGAGGGCGAGGCGGTGGAGCGCTTCGCCGTGCCCGTCGCGGCGATGCAGACCACCCAGACGGCCGAGCACATGCTGCACTCGGGCAACTGCGGGATCCTCATGCACCGCACCGGCGAGCTGAGGTACGAGTTCCGCTCCGAGGGCCGGCAGTTCGCCCGCGCGCTGGCCGACGGCTGGAACGAGAGCCTGCGCGGACTCGCCACGATCTTCCTCTACGAGGAGGTGTTCGGGCTCTCCGACCGGATCCACTGGTTCATCCACCTGAAGTCCCTGCCCACCTACTACAACCTGATGGGACTGCGTGCGCGGGTCGACCCGGCCGCCCGGGAGGTCTTCACCAGGCAGTGGATCTCCGAGGAGCGGGGCGGCGGCGGCGGCTGGGAGCGCATGTTCGTGCAGGGCAGCCTGCGGGACGAGGCGCTCACCCCCCAGCACTGGGGCATGTACGCGACCAGGGGCAAGAGCGGATGAGCTACGACGTGATCGTGGTGGGCGCCCGCTGCGCCGGTGCCCCCACCGCGATGCTGTTCGCCCGCGCGGGCTACCGCGTGCTGCTGCTGGACCGGGCGAAGCCGGGCGCGGACACGCTGTCCACCCTCTACATCCAGCAGCCCGGCGTGGCCCGGCTGGCCCGCTGGGGTCTGCTGGACGCGGTCCGTGCCTCCGGCTGCCCACCCCTGGAGCGGGTGGTCTACCGGATGGGTGCGGACCTGCGCCTGGAGGGCTGCGCCGGCCCGCTCGACGGCAACCGGGCGGCGTACGCGCCTCGCCGTCACATCCTCGATCCGATTCTGGTCGAGGGCGCGGTGGCGGCCGGAGCGGAGTTCCGCGACCGTTGCCCCGTTGAGGGGCTGCTGATGGAGGACGACCGGGTGGCGGGCGTGCGCTTCACCGACCCGGATGGCCGTACACAGGAGGCGCGGGCCCGGCTCGTGGTGGGTGCGGACGGCATGCGCTCGACCGTCGCCGAGTTGGCCGGCGCCGCGACGACGATCGAGCATCCCCGGCTGACCTGCGCCTACTACAGCTACTGGAATCCGGTCCAGGCCGACTTCGAGCTGTACGAGGGGGAGACCGGCTGGGTGTCGGCCGTCCCCACCAACGACGCGGTGCTCGTGTCGGCCTACTTCCCGCAGGACCGGTTCCACGAGGTGCGCGGACGGGCGCAGGACGCCTATATAGAGAACATCCGCGACAACGCGCCCGATCTGTTCGCGCGACTGGCCGGTGCCGAGCAGGTGGACCGTCTGCACGGCACCGGAGACCAGCGCAACTTCTTCCGTCAGCCGGCCGGGCCCGGCTGGGTGCTGGTGGGGGACGCGGGACACCACAAGGACTCGCTCACCGCGCGGGGCATCGGGGACGCGTTCTGGCAGGCCGAGCTGCTCGTCGGCCTGGTCGGGGACGGCCTGGCCGACCCCGGCCGGCTGGAGTCGGCGCTGAAGGCGTTCGCCGAGGAGCGCGACAGGGAGCTGATGGACGTGTACATGGGCACCCTGCTGGTCGCCAGGGCCGAAGCGCGTGACAAGCGGCGGGCGCTGCTGCGCGCGGTCGGCACCAGCCCGGAGCTGACCCAGCGGTATTTCGACACGGTCGCCGGGATCAGCCCGCTCAAGCAGCTCTATACCCCGGAACTGCTGGCCCTGCTGGCCGATGGCTAATACGCTCGCCAAGTCGAGTAGACCGGTGACTTTGATCATCTGATTGACCGACGACCACACCGTCAAGGAGTGCATGCACTATGACCGTCCGAGCGACAGGCACGTTCGATGTCAAATGGGACGAGCAGCCGCCGTACGACGAGCGGGACGGCGCCAAGCTGGCCCGGGCCACCATCACCAAGGACTTCTCGGGTGACATCGAGGGTTCCAGCGTGGCCGAGCTGGTGAAGGCCGTCGCCGATGTGCCGGGCTCAGCGGGCTACGTGGCGATCGAGCGACTGATCGGCTCGGTCCATGGCCGCTCGGGCGGCTTTGTGCTGATGCACACCGGGCTGATGGACCGAGGCGAGGCCTCCCTCACCGTTACCGTGGTCCCCGACTCCGGCACCGGCGAGCTGACCGGCATCCGCGGCGAACTGGTGATCGACGTGGTCGACGGCCGGCACTCGTACACCTTCGACTACACCCTCGAAGGATAGCCGTGGACCGCTGCGTCGCCCTGTTGAGGGGCATCAACGTCGGGACCAAGCAGCGGATCGCCATGGCCGACCTGCGCGCGTTGTTCGCCGGACTGGGCTACACCGACGTGAAGACCCACCTGCAGAGCGGGAACGTGGTGTTCGGCGGCGCCGACGGCGAGAGCGAGGCGGCGGCCCGGGTGGAGGCGGCGATCCAGCGAGAGCTGGGGCTGACCGTGCGGTGCCTGGTGCGCGGCCGGGACGAGCTGGCGGAGGTGGTCGAGCGCAACCCGCTGGGCGAGGTGGCCACCGACCCGGCCATGCACCTGGTGACGTTCCTGTCCGACCGGCCTGATCCGGCGCGGTACGCCGACCTGGACGCGGCGTGGTACGCGCCGGAGACGTACGTGGTGGGCGAGCGGGAGATCTACGTGTGGTGCCCGGACGGTGTGCGCAACGCCAAGCTCATCCACTCGTTCTGGGAGAAGCGCCTCGGGCTGACCGCCACGGCCCGCAACTGGAACACGGTCACCAAGCTGCTCGCCATGCTGGACTGACCCTTTCCGGCCCTTCTGCCGGCCGGCTCCCGCCGCCGCCGTACGGCGGCGACGCGGCGGAATCCGGATCGCCCCTTCACCCCCGATCACTCGGGCCCCGGGTCCCGACGGGTGAAGAGCGGTCCGGATCTTTGCTTTTCTTCCGCTGGACGCGTCCGTGCACATGCGTGCACACATGTCGGCGGACCCGACGCGACACATCCCCCGTCACGTCCCCGACTCCGATGCCCGCCGCCGGCCGGTCCGCTGTGGCATCGCTCGACCATCGCTCGACCATCGCTCGACCATCGCTCAACCTTGAGCAGCATCGCGGCAGGTGCGCGGTTTACGGTCGCCCGGTGAGGCGTGACAGGCCAGTCGGCATCGAAAGCATCAACGCCTACGTCGGGCGGACCAGTCTGAGCGTGCGTCGGCTCTTCCAGGCCAGAGACCTGGAAATGCGGCGCTTCGGAAACCTGATGATGGAGCGCAAATCCGTCAATCTGCCCTGCGAGGATCCGGTCACCAATGCGGTCAACGCCGCGAAACCCCTGGTGGACGAGCTCACCGAGGCCGAGCGCGAGCGGATGGAACTCGTGATCGTGGGCACCGAGTCCGGTCTCGACTTCGGTAAGCCGATCAGCACCTACATCCATCACCACCTCGGCCTTTCCCGGAGGTGCCGGTCCTTCGAGGTCAAGCACGCGTGTTATGGCGGGACCGCCGCGCTGCAGTCGGCCGCCGCCCTGGTCGCTGGCACACCCGGAGCCAGGGCCCTGGTGATCGCCACGGACGCGGCGAGCGTCGCCGCCCGCAACACCTACTGGGAACCGTCCCAGGGGGCCGGGGCGGTGGCGATGATCGTGAGCGACCGGCCGGACGTGCTGGAGCTGGACCCCGGCGCGAACGGCTACTACAGCCACGAGGTGATGGACACGCTGCGGCCCCGTCCTGATCTGGAGGCCGGTGATTCCGACCTGTCCCTGCTGGCCTACCTGGAGTGCCTGGAGCAGAGCTATGGGATGTACGCCGAGCGGGTGGCGGGTGTGGACCTGGTCGACTCCTTCGATCACCTCGTCCTGCACACTCCGTTCGCCGGGATGGTCAAGGGCGCGCACCGCAAGCTCATGCGCACCCGGAGGGGAATGGCGCCCGCCGACATCGAGGCCGATTTCGAGGCCCGGGTCGCGCCGTGCCTGGCGTACTGCACGCAGGTCGGCAACGTCTACTCGGCCGCGCTCTACCTGGCGCTGTGCTCGTTGATCGACCATGCCGAGGTCGACCGGCCCAAGCGGGTGGGCCTGTTCTCCTACGGATCCGGATGCGCTTCGGAGTTCTACAGCGGGGTCGTCACCGAGGCCGCCGTCGAGCAGCTGGCCCGGCGGAGGCTCGGCGCGGCGATCGCCGACAGGTACCCCTTGGAAATGGACGAGTACGAACTGCTGAGCGATCTGAGCCTGCACCGGATGTGCGGTGTTCAGGACCACGTGTACGACGTCACTCCGTACCAGGCGGTCTACGACGCGGCCATGGCCGGGCGTGGCCTGCTGGTGCTGGACCGGATCACTGATTTCCACCGCGGCTACCGCTGGAGCTAGATGATGGGCCACTTCGAGACCCTCCAGGTGACCGGCGAACCGGGCCTGCTGCGCATCCGGCTGAACCGGCCGCATCGGCAGAACAGCATCAACGGGACGCTGCTCGATGAGCTGCACGCCGCGCTCGACCTCGCCGAACACGACCCCGCGTGCCGGATGGTGGTGCTTTCCGGCAGCGGGGGGACGTTCTGCACCGGGATGGATTTCGCGGACGCGGTCGACGGCGAAGCCGAGGACCTGGCGGAGCGTGGCGGGCAGGCTTTCTGGGGGCTGCTTGAGCGGCTCACCGCCATCCCCCGCGTCGTCGTCTCGCAGGTGGACGGGCGCGTCTCGGGGGGCGGGGTCGGCCTGGTGGCGGCGGGCGACTTCGTCCATGCCTCCCCCCGCAGCTCGTTCAGTCTCCCGGAGGCGCTGTGGGGCCTGCTGCCCTGTTGCGTGCTGCCCTTCCTGATCCGGCGCGTGGGTTTCCAGCCGGCGCACGCGATGACGCTGAGTACCCTCCCGATCTCCGCCGATGAGGCCCACCGCGGCCGGCTCGTGGACGAGGTGGGTGAGGACGCCGAGCCGTACCTGCGTAAGCTCAGGATGCGGCTGTCCAAGCTGGACGGCACGACCCTGGGCGAGGCCAAGCGGTACCTGGGGCGGCTGTGGTCCCTGTCGCAGGAGACCGAGCGGTACGCGGTCACGGAGTTCGCCCGGCTCATGTCCGCACCGGCGGTGCGGGAGCGGATCACCGGGTTCGCCACCCGGAACGAGTTCCCCTGGGAGAAGCGGTGAGCGTCGCATGGCTGTTTCCGGGTCAGGGCGCGCAACGGGTGGGGATGGGCGCCGCCCTGTTCGACCGGTATCCCGAACTCGTGCGGCAGGCCGACGAGATCCTCGGGTACTCGGTGCGCGCACAGGTCCTGGACGGGGCCGAGCCGGGCCTGACCGACACGCGGCACGTGCAGCCCGCCCTGTTCGTCGTCAACGCCCTGACCTTCCTGGCACGGCGCGAGGAGAACCCCGACCCGGACTTCGTGGCCGGGCACAGCCTCGGTGAGTACAACGCGCTGTTCGCCGCCGGATGCTTCGACTTCGCCACCGGAGTGCGGCTGGTACGGCACCGCGGCGAACTGATGGGCCGGGCGGGCGGAGGCGGGATGCTCGCGGTGGTGGGCGCCGACCCGGACCGGGTGGCCGCGCTCCTGGCCGAGGCCGGACTGGACGACGTGGACCTGGCCAACCGCAACTCGGCCGTGCAGGTGGTGATCTCCGGCCCCACCGGTTCACTGGACCGGGCCGCCGCCGTGCTGCGCGGCAGCGGGGTGCGCTCCGTGCCGCTGCGGGTGAGCGCGCCGTTCCATTCGCGGTACATGGCCGAGGCCGCGGAGCGGTTCAGCGGCGTCCTGGCCGGGGTGCGGTTCGCGTCACCGCGCCTCCCCGTGATCGCCAACGTCACGGCCCGTCCCTATCCGGCCGACGGCGTCGCCGACCTGCTGGCCCGTCAGGTGGATCACCCGGTGCGCTGGTGGGAGAGCATGAGCCACCTGCTGGAGCGCGGCGTGACCGAGATCGTCGAGGTGGGGCCGGGCCGGGTGCTCACCGAGCTGTGGCAGGCGGTGCTGCGGTGCCCCTGCCCGTCCGCTCCGCCGGAACCTGTCTCCGCCCCGGCGCCCGCTGGTCCACCGGATCGTTCCCCGGATCGTTCCCCCGATCGCGTCCCGGCAGAGACCCGGACGGCGGTGCGCCGCCCATCGGGCGCGGTCGCGGGTGGTGGCCCTGCGCCGGAACGGCTCGGGTCGGCGGAGTTCCGCCGCGACTACGGGCTGCGCTACGCCTACCTCGCCGGGGCCATGTACCGGGGCATCGCCTCCGTGGACCTGGTCGTACGGCTGGCGCGGGCCGGGTTGATGGGATTCTTCGGCGCGGGTGGTCTGTCCCGGGACCGGGTGGAGGACGCGATTCGCTCCATCCGCGCGCAACTGGGCCCGGACGGGCGGTTCGGCATGAACCTGCTCGCCACCCCGGACGACCCCGCCGCCGAACGGGAGATGGTCGAGCTCTACCTGCGCCACGACGTGCGGGTGATCGAGGCGTCGGCGTACACCGGGGTGACCCCGGCGGTGGTGCGCTTCCGGTTCTCCGGAGCCCACCGGGGGCCCGGCGGCGAGCCGGTCGCGCCGCGGCACGTGATGGCCAAGGTGTCCCGGCCGGAGGTGGCCGCGGCCTTCCTGTCCCCACCGCCCGCCGCGCTGCTGGACCGCCTCGTGGCCGAGGGCGCGCTCACCGCCGAGGAGTCACGGGTCGCCGCCGTGCTGCCGGTCGCCACCGATGTCTGCGTCGAGGCCGACTCCGGCGGGCACACCGACGGCGGCAGTCCGTACGCGCTGATGCCGGCGATGGTCCGGCTGCGGGACGACGCGATGGCCCGATACCGCTTTCCCCGCCGGGTCAGGGTCGGCGCTGCGGGCGGGATCGGTTCGCCAGAATCGGCGGCAGCCGCGTTCGTACTGGGCGCCGACTTCGTCGTCACCGGGTCGGTGAACCAGTGCAGCCCCCAGGCCGGCACCTCCGACGCGGTCAAGGACATGCTGGCGGGCCTGGACGTGCAGGACACGGCGTACGCGCCCGCCGGCGACATGTTCGAGCTCGGCGCGCGGGTCCAGGTGGTGCGCCGGGGCACCCTGTTCCCGGCCAGGGCCAACAAGCTGTACCAGGTGTATCGGCGGTATGACGGCCTGCACGACATCGACGCCCCCACCCGCGCCGCGATCGAGGAGCGCTACTTCCGCCGTTCCTTCGACGCGGTGTGGGAGGAGACCAGGGAGTTTCTGGCGAGCAGGCGCGCCGGCGACATCGATCGGGCCGACCGGCATCCCAAGGTCAAGATGGCGCTGGTCTTCCGCTGGTACTTCGCGCACTCCACCCGGGCCGCCCTGGCCGGAGACGCAGCGGAGCGGGTCAACTACCAGATCCACTGCGGGCCCGCGCTCGGCGCGTTCAACCGCGTGGTGGCGGGAACGGAGCTGGCCGACTGGCGGCGCCGGGACGTGGACGCGATCGCCGAACTGCTGATGACCGGCGCGGCCGAACTGCTGGGCGGCACGTCGCGCCGCTGGACGGACTGAACTCACATGGAGGATGGCGTGGCAGACGAGGACGCGGCGGATCAGGGTGTGGCCGAGCGGGTCCTGGGCCTTCTGACCGGGCTGCTGCCGCCCGGCACCGAGATCACCCTCGACTCCGACCTGCCGCGGCTGGGGATGAGCTCGCTCACCATGACCCGGCTCTGGTTCGGCCTCCGCAAGGAACTGGGCGTCGACATCGAGACGCGGCGGCTCGCCGGCTGCCCCACACCGCGCGACCTCGTGGCCCGGGTGGCGGAGGCACGCCGGGCCACCGGCGCCGTACGGGAAGAACCGGTCGGACCGGCCGCTCCGGGGGCCGACCCGGCCGCACGGCACGAGCCGTTCCCGCTGACCGACCTGCAGCAGTCGTACCTGATCGGCAAGCTGTCCGGCGACCCCGCCGGATGCCATGTGTACCGGGAGTTCGAGATCGCCGATCTCGACCCCGCCCGGATGGCCGCGGCCTGGCGGCGCGTGGTCGCCCACCACGACGCGCTGCGGATGGTGCTCACCCCCGATGGCCGGCAGCGTATCCGGGAGGAGACGCCGCCGGTCGACGTCCCCGTACACGATTTCACCGGCCACGGTTCCGATCCCGGTTCCGGTGGACGGGGCGCCGACGCGTACGCCGAACGGGTGCGTTCGGTACGCGAACGCCTCTCCCACAGAACGTACGAGGCCGGGGTCTGGCCGATGCACGCGGTGGAGATCACCCGGGGGCCGGACGGGCGGGGCACGGTCCACCTCAGCATCGACGCCGCGCTCACCGACGGACATGGGCTGTCCGTGCTGCTGGACGACTGGTGGCGGTGGTACACGGACCCGGAGCGGGCCGCGCCGCCGCGGCCGGAGCTGAGCGTGCGGGACTGTCTCGCCGAGCTCGCGGCCGAGCGCCGCACCCCCGAGTACGCCGATCACCTGGCCTACTGGACGGGACGCCTCGCCGATCTGCCCGGCGGCCCCATGGACGCGACGGCGCCGGACGGTGCCCGGCGGACCTGCCTCAGCGGACGGCTTGACGGCGACCAGTGGCGGATCGTACGCGAGCTTGCGGTCCGCTGGGAGGTCACCCCTACCGCGCTGGTGCTGACGCTGTTCGCCGAGGCGTTCGCCTGGCAGCGTGATTCCCGGCCGTTCTCGCTGGTGCTCACCACCAACGACCGCGTACGGCTGCCGGCCGAGGCCGAGGCGGTGGTCGGTCCGTTCACCTCCAGCCTGGTCATGCCCCTGCCCCGCACCCTGGACCGGCCGCTGCCCGAGGCGGTGCGCGCCGTGCAGCGGCGGCTCTGGGACGACCTGGCGCACTCGGTCGTGTCCGGGGTGTCCGCACTCCGGCAGGCGAAGGCGCGGGACGTGTCGCTTCCGGTGGTTTTCACCAGCATGCTGGACATCGGACGTCCCCCCGAGGGGCTGGCCGCCCTGGTCACCCACGCGGTCAGCCAGACCAGCGGGGTGGCGCTCGATCACCAGATGTGGGAACAGGACGGCGAGCTGCGCTTCCGCTGGGACGTGGTGGAGGAGGCGTTCCCGCCCGGGGCGGTGCGCGAGGTGTTCGCCCGGTTCTGCGCGACCCTGCACGACCTGACCCCGGCAGAGCCGGAGCCGCGGCCGCTGAACGAACTGCAGCAGGCCTACTTCGTGACCCGCGCCGTGACCGGCCCCGCACCCTGGGACGGCTGCCAGGTCTATCACTCCTTCGTCGTGGACGGCCTGGACCCGGCCCGGCTGGAATCGGCCTGGCTGCGCCTCGTCGCGGCGTACGACGTGCTGCGCACGGTGGTGGGGCATGACGGCAGGTTGCACGTCAGCCCGCACGTCCCGGCCCGCCGCGAGATCCCCGTGGTCGACGGCGTCGATCCGGAGCGGCTGGTGGGGCGGGCCTTCCCGCTGGGCCGAGGGCCCCAGTCCGACCTGCGGATCACCAATGACGCCGATGGCACAGCCACCGTGCACTGCGTCCTGGACCTCACCATCATCGACGGCCGGAGCATCCACTTCCTGGTCCGCGAGCTGTGGCGGCTGTACGACGACCCCGCGGCCGAGCCGCTCCCGGTCGCCTCGTACGCGGACCACCTGGCCGAGCGGGCGGCGGCGGATGCCGGTGAGCGGGACATCGAGCACTGGCGGGGCCGGGTGGACGGCGTGCGCGGCGGGCCGCTGCCACCGGCTCCCGAGGGGAGCTCGCCGCGCCGGGTGCGGCACGCGGGTGAGGTGACCGGCTGGCGTGCGGTGCGTGCCGCGGCGCTGCGCGCCGGGATCACCCCCGACGGCCTCCTGGCCTCTGCGCTCACCGAGGTGCTGGCCCGGCGCCACCCGGTCCCGTTCAGCATCCCGGTGGTGCGCTGGACCGGCGCCACCCAGCGCTTCCGGCCCGGCGAGTACACCGCGCTGAGCTGGGTGACCCGCACCGAAGCGGACGTTCCGGTGTGGCGGCAGGCCGCCGAGTTCCACCGGATCCTCGCGGAGGACACCGCGGCCGATTCGGTCAGCGGACTGGCGGCGCTGCGCAAACGGGTGATGCGGGAGCGCCGCACCGGCCAGTTCGACCTGGCCGTCGTCTATACCGGGCTGCTCGATCTCACCGCGCAGCCGCTTCCGCCCGGGGTACGGCTCGGGCCCTGGCTCACCTGCACCCCCGATGTTTCGCTGGACTGCATCGCCATCGAGGAGGGCGACCTGCTGCGGTTCTACTGGGACGCGGTCGGGTCGCACTTTCCCTCCGGGAGCCTGGAGCGGATGTTCGCGGAGTACGCCGAGCTGGTGCGTGGGCTGTGCGACGAGGCGGAAGCCCCGGTCCCGGCGCATCGCGACGACCTCGCGCATCGTGGTGACGCCGTGCATCGTGACGACCTCGCGCAATGTGGTGACGTCGTGCCCGGCGGGCTCCGTGCCGGAGACGCGGTTCCGGCGGAGTGGAACGACACCGCGGTGGACTTCCCCGACGACCGTCCGGTGCACGCGCTCTTCGAGGAGCAGGTACGGCTCCGGCCGGACGCGGTGGCGGTGCGCTGGGCCGGCGGCGGCGCCCTGACCTACGCCGAGCTGAACCGCAGGGCCAACCGGATCGCGTGGTCGCTGCGGGAGCACGGCGTCGGGCCCGAGGTCGCGGTCGGGATCTCGGTGCCGCGCGGACCGCACATGGTCGCGGCGGTGTTCGGCGTGCTCAAGGCCGGCGGTTGCTATGTGCCCGTCGAACCGTCCCTGCCGCAGGCGCGGGCCGAGGCCATCTTGAACGACGCCGGGATCGGTCTGGTGCTCACCGCCGCGGGTCGTACGGGGTGGGACGTCCCCGGCAGCGTGCTTTCCGTCCCGATCGACACGCTGACCACGCCGGACAGCGCACCGGAGCCGCTCGGCGGGGTGGACGACACCGCCTATGTGATCTTCACCTCCGGGAGCACGGGCAAGCCCAAGGGCGTGGCGGTGACGCACCGCCCGGTGCTGAACCTGCTCAACTGGTGTTACCGCACGCACGGGTTCGGGCCGGGCGACGTGGGGTTGTGCGTGACCTCGCTCGGGTTCGACCTTTCGGTTTTCGACATCCTGGGGCTGCTCGGCTGCGGCGCCGGGCTGTACGTGGCGGACGAGGTCGAGCAGAAGGACCCCCATCTGCTGCTGGACATCCTGCTGAGCGAGCCGGTGACGTTCTGGAACTCGGCGCCCACCACGCTCAACCAGATGGCGCCGCTGTTCGCCTCCCGGATCGGCGACTCCGGTGCGGCCACCCTGCGCCTGGTCTACCTGAGCGGGGACTATACGCCGCTCCCGCTGCCGGACGAGGTGCGTGCCCTGTTCCGCGAGGCCCGGATCGTCAGTCTGGGCGGGGCTACCGAGGCGACCGTCTGGTCGAACTGGTACGAGGTCGGCGAGATCGACCCCGCCTGGCGGAGCATTCCGTACGGCAGGCCGATCGACAACGCCCGGTACCACATCCTCGACGAGGACATGCGGCCCTGCCCGGTGGGGACCGAGGGCGACCTGTACATCGGAGGGGACTGCCTGGCCGTCGGTTACCACCGGCAGCCGGAGCTCACCAGGGAGCGGTTCATCCCCGACCCGTTCAGCGACCGGCCGGGTGACCGGCTCTATCGGACCGGGGACCGGGCCAGTTACTTCCCGAGCGGCGACATCTGCTTCCTCGGCAGGGCCGACGACCAGGTGAAGATCCGTGGATTCCGGGTGGAACCGGGTGAAATCGAGCACCGGCTGCGGGAACACCCCGGCGTGAAGGACGTGGTCGTAATGGCCAGGCCCGACCCGGCCGGCGATCGAAGGCTGGTGGCCTATGCGGTGCCCGCCGGTGCCGGGCTCCCGTCCGTGTCAGAACTGCGCCGTTTCGCGGCACGATCGCTGCCCGACTACATGGTGCCCAACGTGATCGCGTTCGTGGACGTCTTCCCGGCCACGAACAACGGCAAGCTGGATCGGGACGCGCTGCCCTGGCCGGTGGAACCGGGCAGCCGGCACATCCTGGCCCCGGCGCCCGTCGCACCGCCGTCGCCCCCGCTCTCGGGCTCGCCCTCGGACTTGGACTCGGCCCCGCCCCCGGGCACGGTTCCGAACTCGCCTCCGGACGCCGACCGGCTCGCCGGTCAGATCGCGGACGCCTTCGCCGAGATCCTCGGGCTGTCCGCTGTGGACGTCGAGGCGGACGTGTGGGACCAGGGCGCCACGTCCTTCACCATGGTGCAGGTCTCGACCGTGCTCCAGCAGCGGTACGGCCGGCGGGTGCCGGTCTCGGCGCTGCTGGACCACCCCACCGTGCTCGGGATCGCCACCGCGCTCGCCGCGGACCTGGCCGCTGAGCACGCTGCCGACGAGGGCAGGGTCGAGTCCGCGGGGGGTTCGGGCGAGCCCCCGTCGGCCGGCGCGGTCGACTCGCCGGCCCCTGCTCTGGAGGCCCCTGCTCTGGAGGACGTTCCTTGGAAGGGCGCTGCCCGGGAGGACGTTCCTTGGAAGGGCGCTGCTCGGGAGGAACCTGTCCTGGAGGGGTCCGCTCAGGAGGAGACCGTCCGGGAAGGGATCGCCGGTCGGCCCGCTCCGGTGGACTTCTTCTCCGCGGCCGAGCGGGCGGCCTTCAAGAAGGCGCGCTGGGATCTGCGTCCGATGCGGCCGGGGGAGACGGCGACGCTCCTCGATGACGTCCCGACGCGGCCCGAGACGGTCGTCGCCCGGGCCAGCCGCCGCACGTTCGACCGCCGCCCCATCCCCTATGCCGACTTCGCCCGCTTCCTCGGCCTGCTGCGCGAGGTGGAGGTGGACGGCCGCCCCCGGCGGCGGTACCCGTCGGCCGGTGACACCTATGCGGTCCAGGTCTACCTGCGAGTCGGCCCGGGGGCCGTGGCGGGTCTGGCCGAGGGACTGTACTACTACCATCCCGTCGACCACGCGCTGCATCTGGTCAACCCCGCCCCCGTCATCGATCGCAGGATTCATTTCGTCTATAACCGACCGGTTTTCGATCAGGCGGGTGTGGAACTGTACCTGTTCGGCCGGGCCGCGGCCATCGAGCCGCTGTACGGTGCCGACAGCGAGCGCTTCCTGCTGCTGGAGGCCGGATATCTGGGCCAGGAACTGATGCGGGAGCAGGAAGCCTGCGGCATCGGCCTGTGCCCGATCGGCACGCTGGACATCGGCCCGGTGCGCGAGCAACTCGGCCTCGACGACGACCACCTTTACCTGCATGCCTTTCTGGCCGGTCCCGTACCGGGAGAGGAACCGGCGTCTCAGCGGGAGCCGGCGTCTCGGCAGCGGCCGGAGTCCCGGGTCGAGGCCGTCCGGATCCCCACTCCCGGTACGGCGGGTGCGCCGACCGGGGAGATCGCGGTGATCGGGATGGCCTGCCGCTTCCCGGGCGCCGACGACCCGGATGCCTTCTGGCGTGAGCTGAGCCACGGCATCAGCCGTCTCACTCCGCCCCCGGAGCACCGACATGCCCTGGCGGACCCGGAGCTGGTGGGCGGGTTCCTGACCGACGTGGACGAGTTCGACAGTCTGCTGTTCCACGTCTCGCCCGCCGACGCCGCCACCATCGACCCGCAGCTCCGGCTGCTGCTGCACGTGGTCTGGGAGTGCCTGGAGAACGCCGGGCACACCGCGGTCTCGCTGAACCGGGCCGGCCGGGTCGGGGTCTTCCTGGGCGCGATGTGGCAGGACCATCAGCATGTCGGTGCCGACCGGTGGCGGCGGGGCGAGCCCGCCGCGGTCTCGGCCACCGCCTCCGAAGCGGCCAACCGCATCTCCCACTTCTTCGGGTTCACCGGCCCCAGCCTCGCCGTGGACACCTCCTGCTCCTCCTCATTGGCGGCCCTGCACCTGGCCGCCGAGAGCCTGCGGCGTGGTGAGTGCGAGGCCGCGGTGGTCGCCGCGGCCAATCTGCTCGGCCACCCCTACCACCACCGGCTCCTGGCCGACCTGGGGTTGCTGGCCACCGGGGTCCCGGAGGGGGCGTTCGACGCCGCCGCGCCCGGCTGGATCCCCGGCGAGGGTGTGGCCGCCATCGTCCTGCGACCCGTCTCCGACGGCGACAGCGTGCACGCGATCCTGGAGGCCACCCGGATCGGACACCTGGGCGGCCACGGCAGGTTCGGCACGCCGGACGCGGCCGCGCTCACCCGGTCCATGGCCGACACCCTCGCCGCGGCGGGGGTCACCGCCGCGACGACCGGCTACGTCGAGTGCGCCGCGGCCGGCGCCGCCCTCGCCGACGCGGCCGAGCTCGAGGCGCTGCACGCGGTCTTCGCCGGCGCCCCTGTCCGTCTCGGCACGGTCAAGCCGAACATCGGCCACCTGGAGGCGGCTGCTGGACTGTCACAGCTGATCAAGGTGCTGCTGCAGATGCGGCACCGGCAGCTCGCCCCCACCCTGGTCGCGGCCGACCCCAGTCCCCTGGTGCGCGGCCTGATGCGCGGCCTGGTGGGTCAGGATGGTGCGGCGAGTGCGGACAACGGGGCCGATGGGGCCGGCATGGAGGTCGCCGACCGGCTCACGCACTGGACTCCGCCGGCACCCGGGGCCCCGCTACGGGCGCTGATCAACTCGGTCGGCGCCACCGGCTCGTACGGCCATGCGCTGCTGCGTTCCCCCGACCCGGACCGCGCTGATCAGGGTGACGAGCAGGGGGAGCAGGCGGTGACGCTCTCCGCGGAGAGCCCGGAGCAACTGCGTGAACTCGCGGGCCGGCTCCACGATCACCTGGTCGAACGGCAGCGTCGGCGGGCCCTTCCCGCGCTCGCCGACATCGCCTACACGCTGTGGACGGGCCGCGCGCAACTGCGTCACCGGCTCGTGATCACCTGCTCGGATGTCCATGGGCTCCTGGCCGGGTTGCGGGCGTACCGGGACGGCTCGGACCACTCCGCGCTGGCGACCGGCACCGCCGTGACCGGGGCGGCGACGGTTGTGCCCGGGACGCTGCCGGAGGCCACGGCCGCCTGGCTGGCCGGGCATCCGGTGGAATGGTCCGGTGCCCGCGGCCGGAGGGTGGCCCTGCCGACCTATCCCTTCGCCTCCCTCCCGACGCCGCCGGAGCCCGTGCCTAACCCCGCCGCGCCGGGCACCGGTCCGGCGGCGTCCCCCCTGCCCGGCCGTGCTCCGCTGGCAGCGCGCCCGCCGTCGGCCGCGGGGGGTTCGAAGCGGATGGGACGGACGGAGGAGTACCTCGTCGGGCTCTACGCCGAGATCTCCGGCATTCCCGCGGACCGGATCGACCCTCGGGTCCCGCTGGAGAACTACGGGCTCACGTCGCTCCAGATCGTCCAGCTGAACGAGCGGCTCCGGCGCGACCTGGGGGAGGTCTCCACGACCCTGTTCTTCGAGCATCCCCATCTGGCCGGGGTCGCGGACGCGCTGGCCCGCGCGCCGGTGGCCGTACGGGAGGGTGAGCCGGTGGCGGGCGAGTACCGTCCGCGGGAAGAGGGCCCGATCGCGATCATCGGCGTCGCCGGGCGCTATCCGGAGGCGGGAGATCTGGAGGAGTTCTGGCGGAACCTGGTGGCCGGGCGGGACGCCATCACCCCGCTGCCGGAATCCCGGCGGCGGCCGGGCTGGCCGGTGGCTGACATGGTCGGCGGGTTCCTGCGGGACGTCGAGGCATTCGACCCGCTCTTCTTCGGCATCACACCCCGGGACGCCGCGCTGATGGACCCGGCCGAGCGGCTGTTCCTGCAGGTGGCCTGGCACGCTCTGGAGGACGCCGGACTCACCGGGGAGCGGCTGCGCCTGCGCCACGCCGGCCAGGTCGGGGTGTTCGTGGGCGCCATGTACAACGAGTATCCGTTCTTCGGTCCGGAGCAGGCGCGGCGGGGGGAACAGTGGACCGCCGCCGGGTCGGCCATCGCGGGCATCGCCAACCGGGTCTCATATCTGCTGGACCTGCACGGTCCCAGCATGACCGTGGACACCATGTGCTCGGCCTCGCTCACCGCCCTGCACCTGGCCGTGACCAGCCTGCGCGGAGGTGAGTGCGAGCTGGCGCTCGTCGGCGGGGTGAACCTGTCCCTGCACCCCAACAAGTTCCTGCAGCTTCGGCAGATGTCCATGTCCGCGACCGATCATCGGTGCCGGAGCTTCGGCGCCGGCGGGGACGGGTTCGTGCCGGGCGAGGCGGTCGGCGCGGTGCTGCTCAAGCCCCTGGACCGGGCGATCGCGGACGGAAACCGCGTCCAGGCGGTGATCCTGGGCACCGCGGTGAACCACGACGGAAAGACCAACGGCTACACGGTGCCGAATCCGGTCCTGCAGGGTGAGCTGGTGACGCGCGCGCTGCGGGATGCCGGGGTGTCCCCCGAGACGATCGGGTACCTGGAGGCGCACGGAACCGGCACCCCGCTCGGTGACCCGATCGAGATCAACGGTCTCACCCGTGCCTTCGCCTCCGCCGGGCTGCCTCCCGGAGCGTGCGCGATCGGATCGGTGAAGTCGCTGATCGGGCACTGCGAGGCCGCCGCGGGCATCGCGGGCCTGACCAAGGTGATCCTGCAGTTCCGGCACGGCACACTCGCCCCCTCGATCCACGCCGATCGGCTCAACCCCGGCATCGACTGGGATCGGGTGCCGTTCCGCGTGCAGCGGGAGGCCGCACCCTGGCCCGCCGACCTGCCGCGCCGGGCGGGGATCAGCTCGTTCGGGGCAGGCGGGGCCAACGCGCACGTGGTGGTCGAGGCCTATCCGGAGCCGGAACCCGGCGCCGGGGCCGTTCCGACGGCCGGTCCACACCTCATCGTGCTGTCCGCGCGCACCGAGGAGCAGTTGCGTCAGGTGTGCGTACGGCTCGCCGGCCACCTGCGTGACAACCCGGGGCTCGCCCTGGCCGACGTGGCCCACACACTGCAGACCGGGCGCGAGGCGCTGAAGGAACGCCTCGCCGTGGTCGTCACCGACCGCGCGGAGCTCTGCGAGGTGTTGGAGCGGTACGCCTCGGGCGGCGAGGCGGAGGGGTGGCGGGGCCGGGCGGACGGCCGTGCGGTGCGTGCGGGCGAGCCGCTGCGTTACGGCCAGGCGGCACCGGCCGAGCTGGGCCGGCACTGGGTCGCCGGTGGGGCGGTGGACTTCACCGGTGCGCCGGGGCGGCTGGTGGGCCTGCCCGGATACCCGTTCGCGCGGATGCGCTGCTGGGTGGGTGAACCCCCGGCGGCCATGTCTCCCGTCGCTGAGTCTCCTGCTGCCGTGTCTCCCACTTCCGTGTCCCCTGCTCCCACGTCCCCTGCTCCCACGTCCCCTGCTGTCGTGTCCGCTGCTTCCTCGCGGTCGGATGCGCCCGGGGCCGCCGTGCCGCTGCTGGTCCGTGACTGGCGACCGGCTCCCGCCGGTGCACCGCGGGAGCCCGACGGCGGGACGATTCTCTGTCTGCACCGGCCCGCGCAGCGCGCGCTGGTCGATGCGCTCGCCGAGGCTCTCGCCCCTGACCGGCTGGTGCCGATGGTCGAGGGGGCGGCCGGTGGGCTGGACGGATCTGGGTTGGACGGATCTGGGTTGGACGGATCTGGGTTGGACGGATCTGGGCTGGATCGGGGTGGGACGGTCACCGGATGGCTCGACCTGTGTGCGCTGCCCGACCCCCGGGCGCCGGAGGCGGATGCCGGCCGGCTCGACCCCGCCGCCGCTGAGGAGCATGACCACGGCGCCTGGGGCGCCCGGCTGGAGGTCCTCCAGCAGCTGCTGGCCCGGCGGCACCGAGCCGGAGTGCGAGTGATGCAGGTCACCAGCGGGCTGCTGGACGCACCCGGCCCCAGGCCTCGGCTGGCGGGGGCGCGGCTGGCCGGGTTCGTGCGCTGCCTCGGCGCGGAGTATCCCTGGGTGCACGCCAACGTGCTCGACGTGGACCTGCCCACCGACCGGGTGACAGAGCTGGCCGCGTGGATCGCCGAAGCGTGGCGCACCCGCCATCCCCACGGGGAGGTGTGCCTGCGCGACGGCCTGTTCCACACGCCCCGGCTGGTTCCCGCCCCCGAGCCCGCCGAGCCCGCCGAGCCCCTGAGCGTCGACCCCGAAAGGGTGTACGTCGTCACGGGCGGCACCGGCGGGCTGGGCACGCTGGTGGCCGGGCATCTGGTGAAGCGGGGTGCCCGACGGCTGGCCCTGCTCGGCCTGCGGCCTCTGCCGCCCCGGTACGAGTGGGCCCGGCTCGACCCGGCGGTCCCGGAAGCGGCGACGGTGGCGCGGGTGCAGGAGTTGGAACGGCTGGGAGCCCGAGTGATGGTGCACACCGGCCAGATCACCGACGGCCCCGCCGTGGGGCGCTTCCTCGACGACGTGCGGGCGTCGCTTGGTCCGATCGCCGGTGTGGTCCACTGCGCCGGCCGGTCGAGCATCGGTCCGCCGTCGTTGCGGCACAAGAATCTGGCTGAGATCAGGCAGGTCCTGGCCCCCAAGACGGACGGGCTGGACACGCTGATCGACCTGCTGGCCGCCGACCGGCCGGATTTCGTGCTGCTGTTCTCCTCGGTCAGCGCCGCTGTGCCGGCCCTCGCCACCGGGCTCAGCGACTACGCGGCTGCCAACGCCTACCTGGACTACCGCGCCGCCTATCAGGTGCGCACCGGCCACCCGGAGTTCCGGTCGGTCGACTGGCCGGTGTGGCGGGAGACCGGCGGTGGGACGGACCGGCCGGATGCCGGCGCGATCGTGGGCCTGGACGCGCTCACCGACACCGCCGGGCTCGCCGTGCTGGACCGGGTGCTCGCTCTGCGCGGGGTCCCGGTCGTGCTGCCCTGGCCCGCGCTGCCGTCCTCAGCACTGCCCGGAGGTTTCGATCCCGGTACGGCACCGGCCACCGATCAGCCCACCGGTCGGCCCGCCGGTCGGCCCGCCGATCCCCGGCCCGCCGAGGCCGGACCGGTCGCGGGCTGGCTGGTGACCCTGTTCGCCGAGACACTGGGCATCCCCGAAGCCGAGCTGGACACGGACACCGCCTTCGGCGATCTCGGCGTGGAGTCGGTGCTTCTGGCCGAGCTGGTCGGCAAGCTGGAGGCCCGGCTGGGCAGGCCGCTGGAGCCGGCCGTCCTGCTGGATCACCCCACACTGAACCGGCTCGACGCTCATCTGGCGGGGCTCGGCGACGCGATCGGCGCCGCTACCGAGGCCGCCCGGCCGACGCCGTCCGTCCGGTCCGGGGAGAACCGGTCCGGGGACGACCGGATCGCGGTGATCGGCATGGGGTGTCGCTTCCCGGGTGCCGGGGACCTGGCGGCGTACTGGGACCTGCTGCGCAGCGGGAGAAGCGCGATCACCGAGGTGCCGTACGCACGGTGGGATGTGGCGGCCCGGTATCGGCCGCTCGGCGGCCCCGGCCACAGCGTCAGCAAGTGGGGCGGATTCCTCCCGGAGATCGAGGACTTCGACCCGGAGTACTTCGGCATGACCGACGACGAGGCCAGGAACACCGACCCGGCGATCCGGCTGATGCTGGAGGTCACGGCGAGTTGCCTCGCCGACGCCGGGTACGTCCCGGAGGAACTGCGCGGCCGGGACGTGGGCGTGTTCGTCGGGGCTCGGATGTCCGGATATCGTCGGCGGATCCCGTCGGACCGCGCCGCCACCGGGCTGGGCGGGGATCAGAACTTCATCGCCGCTCGCCTCGCGCATCAGTACGACCTCCACGGCCCCAATCTGGTCGTGGACAGCGCCTGCTCCTCATCTCTGGTGAGCGTGCACCTGGCCTGTCAGAGCCTCCTGGCCGGTGAGGCCGAACTGGCCTTCGCCGGAGGCGTCGAGGTGCTGCTGGACGAGGAACCCTATGTGGAGTTCACCGCGGCCCGCGCCCTGTCGCCGACCGGCCGCTGCGCCGCCTTCGCGCGGGACGCCGACGGGTTCGTTCCCGGCGAAGGATGTGGGGTGGTGCTGCTGAAGCGGCTGGACCACGCGGTGCGCGACGGCGACCGGATCCACGCGGTGATCGACGCGGTCGCCGTGGGCAACGACGGCCAGACCATGGGCTTGACCACCCCCAACCCGGCCGCGCAGGCACAGGTGGTGCGGCGGGCCCTGGAGCGGGCCGGGCTGCGTGCGGACCGGATCGGTCTGGTGGAGGCGCACGGAACCGGGACGATGATCGGTGATCCCATCGAGTTGCGGGCCCTCACCGACGTGTTCCGCGAGCAGACCGATCGCGTCGGGTTCTGCGCCATCGGCAGTGTCAAGTCCAACCTGGGGCACCTGCTGAGCGCAGCCGGTGCGGCGGGCCTGATCAAGGTGCTGCTCGCCCTGGAACAGGGTCTGATACCGGCCACGCTGCACTGCGCCGAGCCCAACCCGCGGTTCGACTTCGCCGCCTCGCCCTTCTATCCCAATACCCGGGCGCTGGACTGGCCGGACGGGCCCCGGGCGGCCGGGGTGAGCGCGTTCGGCCTCGGCGGCACCAACGCCCACCTGATCGCCACCGCCTTCGACGTCCCGCGTCCGCGGCGCCGTACCGCGCTGCCGGCCCCGGTCTTCCACCGTCGGCGGCTGTGGTGGGACCGGGAGCCGGCCCCACGGTTCGCCGACCGTCCTCGCGGCGGTGGTCCGAACGGCGATCGCGAAGGCAACGGGCTGGTCGCCTCGATTCTCGACCTCAGATTCGAGTGAGGAGCATCAATGGTCGAGCTGTCCCATCTGCCGGGCCGTCCGCCGATCGCCCGCGCCTGTGACACCCCGGACTGGCTTGCCGAGCACCGTGACGCGCTGCGTGCGGCCGTCACCGAGCATGGCGCCGTACTCGTGCGGGGTCTGGGCCTCCGGGACGCGGAGGGGTTCGCGGCTGCGGCAGCGTGCCTGGCCGAGGAGCTCATGGTCGAGCGGGAGCCGTTCGCCCCGCGTACGCCGTACCCGGGCGGGGTGTATTCGAGCACGCTGTGGCCGCCCGATCAGCCCATGTGCATGCACCATGAGTTGAGCTATGGGCCGGAGGCTCCGAGCCTGCAGATGTTCTGCTGCCTGGTGCCCTCGGCCGAGGGCGGCGCCACCGCGCTGGCCGACGCCGGGGCCGTGCTGCGCGACCTGCCGGCCGAGCTGGTGGACCGCTTCGAGCGGACCGGCTGGCAGTTGCTGCGCGCCCACAACGACGTGGTGGGCGTCCCGTGGCAGGAGGCCTTCGGCACCGACGATCCGGCGATGGTGGAGCGGTACTGCCGGGACAACGACATCCACGTCACGTGGGACGCCGACGGTGGCCTGCGCACCCGTCGCAGCCGGCCGGCGATCGTCCGGCATCCGGTCACCGGGCAGCGGATCTGGTTCAACCAGGTCGCGTTCCTGAACGAGTGGACCATGGAACCGGAGGTCCGCGACTACCTCACCTTCGCCTTCGGGCCCGACGGGCTGCCCTTCACCACCGGGTACGGCGAGGGCGAGCCCCTGGACCGGACCACCGTCGACCTCATCAACGAGGTCTACGCCGATCACACGGTCCGTGAACCCTGGCAGGCCGGGGACCTGCTGCTGGTGGACAACATCCGGATGGCGCACAGCCGTGACCCGTACACGGGGCGGCGGGAGGTCCTGGTGGCTCTGGCCGATCCCGTCCGTACGGCCGATCTGCCCGGTGTCGACTCGGGGGGTTGCTCACTAGTGAGCAGATCGAGTCGACCGGGCGATTGACGATGTTTCCGATGAGTCCCGGGCCGCAAGGAGGTGAGAAGCCCATGAAGAAACTCGTTGTCCGCCGCCTCGAGGTGGTGAAGACCAGCGCGTCGGTCGCCTGCATCACCGACATTCTTCCCGCGTAAGACCTGAACACCCGGCCGGCAGGGGGCATGCCCCCTGCCGGCCACCATCTCCAGCAAGAGAGGACGGCCGATGCCCGGTTATCCATCCGAGTCCCACGTCACCGTGCATCCCTTCGATCGCCGGTCCGAGGGGGATTCGGTCACCATCGGGGACATGGAGCGGCAGGTGTTCCTGTCCGTCCCCGCCGAGGGAGTGGACGTCCTCGACTGGCTGGCTGACGGCAGGACCGTGGGCGAGGCGGCGCGTCTGTACGAGGAGAAGTACGGGGAGTCCCTCGACATCGAGGACTTCCTGCAGGCCATGGAGCTGGAGGGCTTCCTCACGCCGGGGAACGGCCAGGTCGTCGCCGCCGACCGCGGCGACAGGTTTGGAGGTCACGGCTCCGACGCGCACGGTCACGACGCGCACGGTCACAGACACGCCCATCTGCTGGACGGCCACCTGAGCCGCGTCTCGCCGCGTCTCGCCCGGCGCTTTTTCGGCCGTACGGCCCTGACCTTTTACGGGATACTGATCGCCGCCGCCCTGGTGCTGGTGGTGCTCGACCCGGATCTGGTCCCCGGCTCCACGGCTCTGGTCTTCCCGCACGACTTCGCCCTGCTGTCCTGGATCACGTTCGTGGTCGCGATAGGCGGCGTGCTGGTGCACGAGGTGGCCCATGTGCTGGCCGCGCGGGCCGTCGGAATCCCGGCCACGATCGGGCTCGGCAACCAGCTCTACATCCCGGTCGCCCAGACGGACATGACCGGCATCTGGATGGCGCCCAAGCGCGCCCGGTACCTCGGGTTCCTCTCCGGCGCCATCGTGGACGCGGTCTTCGCCGCGCTGCTGATCTACGTTCAGTGGGCGGACCGGCAGGGTTGGATCGAGCTGTCCGCCACCGCGATGCTGCTGCTGCGCGGCATCCTGTTCACCTACCTCGCCCGGATTCTCTGGCAGTGCTTCCTGTTCCTGCGCACCGACTTCTACTACACGATCGCCACCGCGCTGAACTGCAACAGCCTGCTCACCGACACCGAGGACTATCTCCGCAACTTCCTGGTACGGCTCCGCCTGTCGAAACTGTGGACCGACCAGTCCGGCCTGCCCCGGCACGAGATGCGGGCGGTGCGGATGTACTCCGTGCTGTGGCTGGGAGGCCGGGTAACGGCCATCGGCGCACTGATCGTCATCACCCTTCCGCTGCTGGGCGCCTATTTCGCCGGCGTCTGGACGTACATGACCGGCGGCGAGACCCGGTTCGGCTTTTTCGACTTCGTCACCGCGGTGGTGCTGGGCATCGGTCTGACCATGCTCGGGCTGGTCCTGTGGGCGCGCAACATCTACGAGATCCGCAGGCAGCGCCGTGCCCGCACCCGCGCGGCCGAGGCCATCGCGCAGCGCTGAAAACCTGAGCCACAGCCTGGAAGCGAGACGGGTCACGCCCTTGGCCGGGGCGTGACCCGTCAGTCGAAGCTGAGCGTACGAAACAGGGAGACGTCGCGGGTGAGACCGGAGCAGGCGTGTATCGCCGCGGCGAGCTTGCCGGCGTACGCCGGTTCCCGCATGTCGAGCAGGATGCCCAGCATGGTCCCGCTGTGCGCCGCGACCACGCCCAGCGCGCCGATGCCGGCACTGATCTCCAGCATCGCCTCCAGGGTCCGTTTGGGGCGCAGCGGCTGGTTCAGTTGCGCGCTCCGCGTGGCCACGGCCCCGACCGCGGGCAGGTCCCGCCGGGCCACGGCGGTCGTCAGACGCTCCAGCAGATGCGCGTACTCCCGGTGTTCCGCGGCGGAGAACGGCTTGGCGATGCGGTTGAAGTCGACCGTGTCCACGGTGCCGCCCTCGTCCACACCCACGATCGTCATCGAGGGCAGCGACCCCAGACGGGCCCGGAGCCTGACCGTCCGGTGGTGGAACGCCACGATCCCGGGATAGAGCACCCCGTCGGTGGGTTCTATCCCCCGGAGGAGGTCCTCCACGGTGTTGGGCGGCAGGTCCAGGTTGAGTGCGTTGCCGACCGCCCGCGCGGTGGCCACCAGGTCGGCAGAGGAACTGGCCAGCCCCTTGCCTTCGGGCAGGCTGCTGCCGATGGTGAGCACGCCCCCGGCCCGGGTGCCGGCCGCGGCCAGGATCATCTCGGCCAGGGCCAGCGCCTTGCGCTTGTGGGCGGGGCGGACCCGCAGGGTACGGCAGGCCGGGTCGAGCCGGAAGGTGGCCATGCTCCAACGGGCGATCGGCAGGGTGACGAGGAAGTCCCCGTCCGGTTCCGGCAGCACCCCCTGGAGCAACTCGCCGAAGGTGCCGAACGCGGTGCTCACGCCGGTGGCCCCTCGGTAGAGAAGGGCCACCGGCGCGTCGGGAACGCTCCCCATCGCGACCATGTCAGGCCACGCAGGACGCGACCAGGGCGGCGACGTCGGCTGTCCTGGTCCGGGTGAAGTAGTGGCCGCCCTCGTCGATCACGTTCAGGACCACGGTCGCGGCCACCGCCTCCCAGTCTCGGTATCGCCGGTCGTACCCGTCCGTGCTGGGGTCGTCGGCCGCCACCACGACCCGTACCGGGGCGTGGAGCAGCGGCTCGGACTTCCGCCGGACCTCGATCAGGTACGTGTTGGTGGTGTGCACATCATGCCGGAACGCGGTGCCGACCAGCTCGGCGCGTTCGGACTTGAGCAGGTCCAGTTCGATGTAGGCGCTGTCCTCGTGCAGCCGTGCGGTGATCTGCCTGTTGCTCAGCGCTGTCACCTCGGCGATCTCGGACCGCAGCGCGTCGACGTCGTCCAGGAGCAGGGCGCCGATGAAGACGTGCGCCGGCCCCCGGCCGTGCCGTTCGAGCAGACGGGCGGTGGCGAGCGCGTGCGCCGCCCCGGCGCAGTGCCCCCAGAGCATGACCGGTCCCGGCACCGCGGCCCGGATCTCCCGGCACACCCGGTCGGCGATCTCCATCACGTCGGCGAGCGGTTCGTCGGCGCGGGCGATGTCGTGGCCGGGCGGCTCCACGGCGTGCACCGTGATCCCGGCCGGCTCCAGCTCCTTGGCGAGCGTCTGGAAGTTGACCGCGTTCCCCCCGGCGTACGGAAAGCAGACCAGGGTGGCCACCGGATGATCGTCGGCGGCGGACAGCCGTTGGAGCAGGTCGGCCGGCGAACGGGTGGCCGATCCGGCGAACGCGCCGGAGCGGCCGGGGGCCGCGGTCTCCGCGGTCCCTGCGGGTTCTGCGGGTTCTGCGGTCTCTGCGGGGGAGGGCGGCGCGGCGGCGTCGATGAGCGCGGCCAGCTCGCCGAGGACCGGGTGCGCGACCAGCTCGCGCAGTGAGAACGCCCGGTCCAGCTTGACCACCAGCCGCACCGCCGCGAGAGAGGTACCGCCGAGGGCGAAGAAGTCGTCCGCACGGCTGATCCGCCCCACGCCCACACCGAGGATCTCGGCCCACGCGGTGGCCAGACGCCGCTCGGTGTCGGTGGCGGGCGGGATGTAGGCCGCGGCCTGCCTGCCCAGCTCGGCCGCCCGCGCGATGAGCGACTTCTTGTTGACCTTGAGGTTCTCGTTCAGCGGCAGTTCGTCGAGGTGGTGGAAGTAGGACGGCACCATGTAGTCGGGCAGGGCCGCGGCCAGGAAGTCGCGCAGATCGGCGCTCTCCAGCTCCGGCGAGCCCGTGTAGAAGGCCACCAGGTGCCTGTTCTGGTCCGAGTCCCCGTCGATGATCACGGCGACCTCGCCGATGCCGGGCATGGCGAGCAGCTTGTTCTCGATCTCACCGATCTCGATGCGGAAGCCGCGGATCTTCACCTGCTCGTCGCGGCGTCCGAGGAACTCGATCGTCCCCTCTGGCAGCCAGCGGCCGAAGTCGCCCGTGCGGTACAGGCGGGTGTCCGGCAGATAGGGGTCGGTGACGAAGGCGTGCGCGGTGCGCTCGGGATCGTTGATGTAACCACGACCCACGCACACACCGGAGAACACGATCTCCCCGGGGGCGCCCAGCGGCACCACGCGCAGGTTCTCGTCCACGATGTAGGTGTTGACGTTGCGCAAACTGTGTCCCACGTGGACGATCGCGAGGTCCCGCTCGGGCAGGCCGTGCAGTACCGCGTGCATGGTGTCGTCGGAGACCTCGGTGGCGCCGTAGGCGTTGACCAGCGTGATGTCCGGACAGAGCGCGAACCACCGGCGCACCAGCTCCCGCTTGAGCGCCTCGCCGGTGACCGAGACCGAGCGCAGGTCGCCCAGCGAGCGGGGCCGCCGTTCCAGATGGGTCATGATGACGTCCAGGTACGCCGGGACGACCTGGATCACCTGGACTCCGCCGCCTGACAGCAGGTCCAGGAACCGTTCCACCTCGAGCTGGACCTCGGTGTCCACGATCATGGTGGCGCCGCCGACCAGCAACGGTGCGGCCACCTGCCACAGTGAGATGTCGAAGCACTGGGAGGCCAGCTGGGTGACCACGTCGTCCGGGCCGAGGCCCATGTCCTCGATCTTGGCGTACAGGTGGTTGAGCATCCCGGCGTGCTCGCACATGGCGCCCTTCGGCGCGCCGGTGGAGCCGGACGTGAAGTAGATGTAGGCCAGCCGGTCCGGCTCGATCGGCACCGCCGGATCATCGGTGGGCTGCGCCTCGGCCTCGGCCACCAGCAGCGTCGCGCACTCTCCGGTGGCGCGGGCGACGGCGGCGTCGGTCGTGGCACGGCCCGCCGGTTCTGTGAGCACGAACCGGCAGCGGCTCCGGTCGAGCTGGGTGGCGATCCGGTCGGGCGGGAAGTCCGGCCGCACCGGCAGGTAGACGCCGCCGGCCTTGAAGATGCCCAGCAGCGCGGCAAGCCACTCCAGGTTGCGCTCCAGTACGGTCGCCACCACGCCCTCGGCCGCCAGGCCGTGCCGTAACAGCAGATGGGCGATCTGGTTGGCCCGCTCGTTCAGCTCGGCGTAGGTCCAGCGGCGGTCGCCGTGCACCGCGGCCACCCGGTCCGGCCCGGCGGCGACCCGCTCCTCGAACAGCTCAACGAACATCCGGTCTGGCAGCGGGACCCGCGGGCCGGACAGCCCGTGTAGCTGGGTGTGGAGCTCGGCCTCGGACAGCAGGCAGGACAGGTGGTGCTGCCCGTCGGGATCCTCGGTGAGCGCGCGCAGCGCGGCCAGGTAGTAGCCGGCGACCCGATCGGCGAAGTCGGCGGTGAAGGCGTCCCGGCGGTACCGGAGCAGCAACCGTCCGTCGAAGCGGCTGACGTGCAGCTGGGTCCGCGGGTCCGGCTCTCCGCCGGTGAGGTCGAGCACGGTCGCCACGGCCAGGTCGGCGGCTGCCCCGGCCCCTGACTCGGATTCGGCTCCTGACTCGGATTCGGCTCCTGACTCGGACGCGGGCTCGGGCCCGGATCCGCCGGCCGCTGCGCTCGGGAGCGCGTCCGCGCGGGATCGCCGGGCGGCGGCGAGGAGATCGCGCCACGAGCCGGGCGTCACGGCGAGCGTGCACAGCCGCGTCCGGTCTCCGTCGCGCCGGCCGGTGGTGACGGTGGGCTCGGAAGTGATCGCGTGGAGCACCTTCAGATGGGCCGCCAGTAATATGTCCGCCTCGTCCTGATCTCGCTCGCCCCTCCATCGCGTGGTCAGCTCGGCCGGGAGCTCGATGACGTGCTCGGCCGTACCCGCCGTCGCGGGGTGTCCGGGAGGGGTCCAACGGAGGATCGTCGTTCCAGCAAGTTCGTGCGCCATCTCAACTCCCGATTCTGGCGGGGTCACCGGACGGTGGCCGGCAGCGGGTCGGCCACCTCGGAGTAGGAGCGCCGACCCCAGGGAAACCTGCTCCACCGGTGGATCGTCCGCGCCGGGTCGGTCACCTCGACCGGTTCTTCCAGGGGCGGCGGCCGGTCCACGCCGCGGCCGGCCAGCCAGTGGTCGTCGTACACGGTCTCCTGATAGCGGTAGCCCTCGTCGGGCAGCAGGACCACACAGCGGGCGTCGGGGTTGGCCGCCGCCCACCATCGCGCGACCTGGTAGGCGGCGCCGCTGGTGGGCCCCTGGAACAGGGCGTGCTCGCGGTGCAGGTCCCGGGTGGCGGCGTAGGTCTCCGCCGGGGTGCACCAGTGCACCTCGTCGAAGACCCGGTGGTCCAGGTTCTCCGGCATCAGGCTGTTGCCCAGGCCGCGAAGTTCCCGGTGCCCGTCGGCCTGGCCGAACAGCACGCTTCCCGGCGTGTCCACGCCGATGGCGTGCGCGTCGAAGCCGGCCGAGCGCAGGGCGCGGACCGTGCCGCACATCGAACCGCCCGAGCCGACGGGCCCGATCACGCAGTCGACCGCCCCCAGGACCCGGGTCAGGTGCTCCGCCACGATCACGTACGACGACGGGTTGTCGGGATTGCTGTACTGGCGGGGGCAGAAGCTGTCGGGGTGCTCGGCGAGAACCCGGTCCAGCGCCCGCAGCCGGGACTCCTGGTAGCCGCCCACCTCAGCGGGAGTCTCGCAGATCACGATCCGGGTGCCCAGGTCGGCCAGCCGCCGGCGTAGGTTGGCGTCGAGGACGGGGTCGCTGACCAGCACCAGCTCGCGCCGCATCAGTGCCGTCTGCATGGCGAGGGCGAGCCCGAACGTGCCCGAGGTCGTCTCGGCGACGAGCGTCCCGGGGCCGATCTCCCCGCGGTCGGCGGCCGTGCGCAGGATGTGCCGTGCCGGGATCAGCTTCATCAGGGTGAAGGCGGCGCCGTACAGGTTGGGACCGAGCCGGATCACCCGGGGCAGTAGCTGCGCTTCGGTGGCTTCGCTGAATGCGCTGACGGTCATGGCCTCTTTCCGCCGTGGTCCATGTCCGTTCGCTGACCGCACGGACGGTGTGTCTGCGCCGCGCCGGCATCGACACGCGGCCACCCCACCACGGTCGCGGCCGGAGCCGCGAACGTCTGCTCAGTTCTGCGCACCCCCGTGCTCGGCGGCACGGTGCTCAACAGTGGGCAGTCGACGCCGGCGGATCCACCTAGCGTCAGGCGCCATGAGTGAGGAGATCGAGGGGACGGTCCTCGAGATCGTCCGCGACGTACTGGGAAAGCCCGGTATGGGTCCCGACGACGACGCCTTCGACCACGGCGCGACGTCACTGTCGTTCGTACGCATTCTCGCGTCGATCCACAGCCGGTGCGGAGTCCGGGTGAAGGCCCCCGACCTGGACGGCATCGTCACCGCGCGCAACCTGGCGGCTCACGTCCTCGCCGCGTCGTCCCGACCGACCGCCGACAGCATGGGAGTCTGAAATGCCTGACACGGAGCAGACGAGAGCCTACGCGCTGACCCCGGAGGAGCTGGCCCGGTTCCACCAGCGGGGGTACCACGGCCCGTTCAAGGTCTACGAGGTCGACGAGATGAAGGCGATCTGGCGCAAGGAGCGCCTGCGCCTGATGGACCGCAGCGACGCGATCTACCAGGAGGACGCCGCTCAGTCGGGTAACACGAACATCTCCAACTACGACCGGCACCTGGACAACGACTTCCTGGCCGACCACATCTGCCGGCCCGAGGTGGTCGACCGGGTGACCAGCGTGCTCGGCCCGGACGTCCTGTGCTGGCGGACCGAGTTCTTCCCCAAGTACCCCGGCGACGAGGGCACCGACTGGCACCAGGCCGACACCTTCGCCAACGCCTCCGGCACGCCGCAGATCGTCTGGAGCGGCGACGAGGCGGTGCACTTCGGCGGGACCATCACCGTCTGGACCGCGTTCACCGAGGCCAACGAGGACACCGGCTGCCTGCAGTTCATGCCCGGCACCCACCAGACGATGGTGTACGACGAGACGAAGAAGATGCACTACGACCCGGACCGGATCAACTCCGAGGTCAAGCAGGGCGTCAGGCGGGGGTTCTTCGGCTACGACTACCGCGAGCTGCAGATCGACCCGGAGTTCGAGCCCGACGAGGCCAAGGCCGTGCCGATGGTGATGCGTCCCGGCGAGGCCATCATGTTCTGGTCCACGCTCATGCACGCCTCGCTGCCCCACAAGGGCAACACCGAGGAGATGCGGCTCGGCTTCGCCGGCCGCTACGTGCCCACCTCCGTGCACGTCTATCCCGACACGACGGAGATCGTGGAGTACGGCGGCAGGGTCAGCCTGGAGAAGTTCGGCTCCGTCCTGGTGTCCGGCAGGAACGAGTACGACTACAACGCCATCGCCACCCAGACCACCACCGGCCACCCCTTTGTGACGCGGTGACCCTCCTGTCTCCCGCCGAACTGGTCGCGGCCGACGGCGCCGTCCTCCGTACGTACACGGCGGGACGGCCGGATCGTCCCGCCGTCGTGGTCGCCTCCGCCTGCGGCATGCCCGCGCCGCTGTGCCACCGGTGGATGGACGTACTCGCAGCCGACCACCACGTGATCACCTGGGAGACCCGCGGCCTGTTCGGAGAGCCGGGTGGCCCGGAGGCGTTCGACGATCTGGGCCATCGGGTCGCCGACCAGGCGGCGGATCTGATCGCGGTGATGGACCACCACGGGGTGCCGGTCGCGCATCTGATGGGCCTGTGCGGCGGGGCCGTGATCGCACTGCGGGCGGCGGCCGACCGGCCCGACCGGGTGGCCTCGCTCAGCCTGTGGCATGGGGACTACTCGGGATCGCCGGGCTGGCCCACCACGGACCATCAGGACAACCTCAAGGCGCTGCTCGCCATCGGGGCGGGCGACCGGGCGGACGCCGCGGCGATCAACGCGGCCCTGGCCTCGACCACCACCGCCGACCTGCCCCCCGACGTGGTCGAACTGGTGGCCCACCCCTACAGCGACGACGAGCTGTTCTACCGGTACTGCGTGCTCACCGGAGCCATCATGCACACCGATGTGCGGGGCCTGCTCGCCTCGGTGCCCCATCCCAGCCTGGTGGTCACCAGCGAGGACGACCACACCGCCCACCCCGCGGGCTCGCACCGGGTCGCCGAGGCGCTGCCCGGCGGTGTGCTGCGGGTGGAACCGCACGGTGACCACATCTCGGTCTTCGGCGCCGGAGAGCGCCTGCAGCTGCTGCTGACGGAGTTCCTGGAGACCCAACGCCATGTCTGAGCACCCGATCGAGTGCCGTATCCGGCTCACTCACGCCGACTTCATCATGGCCAATCACCGGGTCCATGGGGTGTCGGTGATGCCCGGTGTCACGTTCCTGGACATCTGGTACAGGATCCTGCGGACCAGGGGCGTGGACACCACCCGGGTGGCGTTCCGCGACATCCTGTTCGCCGAGCCGGTGACGACCCGCGAGGGATACGAACGGGAACTCCGGGTCGTGATCGATGCGGCCGCGGGCGGCGTACGCCCGGTTCGGGTGGACAGCCGTTGGCTGCGGGACGGCGTCGAGTGCGCGCCATGGCGTGAGAACGCACGCGCCGAACTGGTGATCACCGACGAGCCGGTGCCGGGACCGCTGGATCCGGCCGGTCACCGGGCCGGCGCGCTGCGCACCGGCGACATGGAGACGCTGTACCGGCGTACCCGTTCCGAGCAGATCGTGCACGGCCCGGCCATGAGCTGCCGCGGAACGCTGCATTACGGAGCGCAGGCGCTGCTGGCGGAGTTGAGCCCGGCGGCGGGCATCGAGGACGGGTTCTACCTGCACCCGGCCAAGATGGACGCCTCCACCCTGGTGGCGTTCGGCCAGAACGAGGACGTCGGGCCGGAGGGTTTCATCCCGTTCTTCATCGAGCACTTCCGCGCCCCGCGGCCGTTGGCCGGGAGCTTCGCCGTGTACGTGCCCCGTCCCGAGGTCCTCTCGGGCACCGGTGAGCTGCTGAGCAACGACTACACGTTGTACGACGAGCACGGCGGGTTCGTGGCCGAGTTCCGCAACATCGTCTGCAAGCGGATCCGGCGCCCCGAACTGATCACCAGGCTGCTGTCCGAGGTTGACGCGGCGGCGACGACGACCGAGGCCGTGCCCGTACGGCCGGTCGTTTCCGCACCGCCGGCGGACACGACGGATCCGGAGGCTCTCGTGGTCGCCCGGCTGAGGGCGAAGATCGGCGATCTGCTCGGTCGTGCGCCGGGCGAGATCCCCGTCGACACCGGCTTCTATGACCTGGGCCTGGACTCGGTGGCCCTGTTGCGGATCGGCGAGGACCTGGAGTCTCTGGTCGGCACGACTCTGTACCCCACGCTGCTGTTCGAGTACGGCGACATCGGCGGCCTGGCCCGGCACCTGGCGGCGACGTACCCGATCGGGGCGGACTCCGCCCGCGCCACCGCCCCGACACCGGCCGAGCGGGAGGAGCCGGCCGTGCCGCGCGCGCCGGAGGCGGCGGCCGGCGGGACGGACACGGCGGACGGTCCGGCCGGTGCGGATGCGATCCGCTGTATGCGCGACGTCTGGGCCGAGGCGCCGCCGGCGGCGGGTGACGCCGTACCGGAGACGCTCGTGGTGTTCGGCGCGCCGGACTCCGCGGTGCTGCGCCGGCCGGGGTCGGCTGGGCCCGCGCGGCGCGTGGTGGTGGCGGACGGCGTCGACGTGCGCGACCGCGACCAGGTGCGGACCCTGCTCGACGAGCTGTCTCCACCGGATGGCGGGGACGCGGCAGGGGAGATCGGATATGTGCTGGTCGCCCCGCCCGAGCAACCCGCGTGGGCGTTGTGGGCCCTGGCCTCGGCGCTGGTCGATCGCCGTCCGGCCCGGCCGGTCCGGCTGATCGTGCTCACCATGCCGCCCGTCGCGCCGGATGCCGCCGCGCTCGGTGCGTTCGCGGCCACGATCTCGGCAGAGGTGCCGCTGCTGCGCTGCCGGGTCGTCGAGGTCGCCCCGGAATTCGCCGCAGAGGCGCTGTCGGCCGAGTTGGGCGACTCCTCCGCCGAGCCCGAGATCCGGTACGACGGCCGGCGGCGGATGGCACGGCGCTGGGTGGACGCCACCCCGGCCGGGGACGCCGCCTCCGCCGAGACCGGGAACACCGCCCCCGACGGGCCTACGGCGCCGTTCCGAGAGGGCGGCGTCTACCTGATCACCGGGGGCGCCGGCGGACTGGCCGGTCTGCTCGCCGACCACCTGGTCCGGCGGTGCCGGGCCGGTCTGGCCCTGGTAGGGCGCGGCCCCTGCCCCGAGGAGCTGCGCCGGCGGATCGCCGAGTGGGAGCGCGGCGGCGGCAGAGTGCGCTACCTGCGTGCCGACGTCGGTCACGCCGGGGAGATCCGGGCAGCCGTGGAGCAGGCGCGCGGACTGTTCGGCCGGATCGACGGCGTGCTGCACTGTGCGGGCAGCCTCGCGGACGGTCTGTTCTTCCACGCGGACCCCGCCGACCTGGCCGAGGTCTGGGCGGCCAAGGTGGCCGGCACGGTGCATCTGGACGAGGCCACCCGGGACGACGATCTCGACTTCTTCGCGATGTTCTCCTCCGTCTCCGCGGTGGTGCCCAACCCCGGGCAGGCCGCCTACGCCTACGCCAACGCCTTCCAGTACCACTACGCCCGCACGCGGCGCGGCCCCGGGCGCGGCCTGGCCATCGCCTGGCCGCTGTGGGCCGAGGGCGGGATGCGGGTTTCCGGCCAGGCACTGCGCCGGTCCCGCACGACCACCGGGATGGTCCCGCTGCCCACCGCCGACGGGCTGGACCTGCTCCGCCGCGGCCTGACCGGTGCGCACTCGGCCTTCGCCGTGCTGTACGGCGACCCGGCCAGACTGAAGGCTCTGCTGCCCGCTCCGGAATCCCCGGCGCATCCGTCGTCCGCGTCCCATGCCGCCCCCGAGCCCGTCTCTGAATCCGTCTCTGAGTCCGACTCCGGTTCCGGGGCCGGACCTGCTGTGGGGCCCATCGCGGTGATCGGGATGGCCGGACAGTACCCCGGCGCCGGCGATCTGGCCGAGTTCTGGCGGAATCTCGCGGCCGGACGCGACTGCGTGACCGAGGTGCCCGCCGACCGCTGGGATCACACCGCCTACTACGACGCCGACCGGCACGCACCGGGCCGCACCTACGGCCGATGGGGCGGGTTCCTCGACGGGATGGATCTGTTCGACCCGGCGTTCTTCGGGATCTCCCGAAGGGACGCCGAGCGGATGGACCCCCAGGAACGCCTGTTCCTCACCACGAGCTGGCAGACCCTGGAAGACGCCGGATATCCCCCCGAAGCGCTGCGCGACGAGACCGTGGGCGTCTTCGCCGGCGTGATGTGGAACCAGTACCAGTTGTACGCCGAGGACGGGGTGGCGCCCACCGCCATGCACGCCTCGATCGCCAACCGGGTCTCCTACACCCTGAACCTGCACGGCCCGAGCATGGCCGTGGACACCGCCTGCTCCTCCTCGCTGACAGCGGTGCACCTCGCGGTGGAGAGCATCCGCAGGGGAGAGTCGACCATGGCCCTGGCGGGTGGGGTGAACGTCACCGTACATCCGCAGAAGTACCTTCAACTGGCCCAGGGGAAGTTCCTGTCCGCCGACGGGCGGTGCCGCAGCTTCGGCAGGGACGGCACCGGCTATGTGCCGGCGGAGGGTGTGGGAGCCGTCCTGCTCAAACCCCTGGACCGGGCACTGGCCGACGGCGACCGCGTCTACGGCGTGATCACGGCGACCGTGGTCAACCACACCGGCCGCACCAGCGGCTACACCGTGCCCAGCCCCGCAGCCCAGGGAGGGCTGGTGCGGGCCGCGCTCGACCGGGCCGGGTGGGACCCGGCCACCATCGGGTACGTCGAGGCGCACGGCACCGGGACCGCGCTCGGCGACCCCATCGAGGTGGACGGACTGCGACAGGCCTTCGCCGGAGCGCGCCGGCACGGGTGCGCGCTCGGCTCGGTGAAGTCCAACATCGGGCATGCCGAGAGCGCCGCCGGCATCGCCGGGCTCACCAAGGTGCTGCTGCAGCTCACCCATCGGCAACTGGTGCCGTCGCTGCATTCGGCCGAGTTGAACCCGCACGTCGACTTCGCCGATTCCCCGTTCCGCGTGCCGCAGGAGCTCACCGAATGGCCGGCGCCTCCGGGCGGCGGGCCGCGCCGGGCGGGGGTGAGCGCGTTCGGAGCGGGCGGAGCGAACACACACGTCCTGATCGAGGAGGCGCCCGAGCCGGTACGACCACCGGTCGGGGCGGGCGCACGACTGTTCGTGTTCTCGGCCCGATCCGAGGACGCACTGCGCGAGGTGGCCCGGCGTCACCTGGATCATCTGGACCACCTGAACCATCCGGACCGGCCGGATCATCTGAATCACTCGGGTCACTCGGCCGGGCGGAACGGCTCGGCGGACGCCGCCGACTGGATCGCCGCGGCAGCCGCCGACCTGCTGGGCATCCCCGCCGCCGCCGTCGATCGCACCGAGACCCTGGGCGACCTGGGATTCGAGGCGACCGGGCTGCGGCGGCTGGCGGAGCGGCTGCGGCGACGCCGGCCCGAGGCAGAGCAGCCCACCCTGGACGTCACGATCGCCGATCTGGCCCGGCAGCGCCCGGGAGCCGATCCGCGTCCGCTCGCCGACCTCAGCTACACGCTCCAGGTGGGACGCGCGGCGATGCCGGTGCGGATGGCGGTGATCTGCGCCGACGTGGCCACGCTGCGCCGGGCCCTGGAGGCGTACGTCGAGGAGCGGCCGCCTCCCGCCGGCTGCTTCTGGGGCGCCGCCGCTGGTCGCACGCTCACCTCCGGCGAGTGCGCGACCGCTTTCGCCGAGGGGAGGCTGACCGAGGTCGCCGAGCACTGGGTCGCCGGGGGCGAGGTGGACTGGGCGGCCTGCTATCCGGCGGCGGAACGGCCCCGCCGCCGGAGCGCTCCCGGGTACCCGTTCGCCTTCGAACGCTGCTGGATCGGCCGGTGGCGCGGCGCCACCGAGATCCCGTCCTCCCCGGCGGCGCTTCCCGAGGCCCCCGCGTCCCTCCCCGCGTCCTCCCTCCCCGCGCCTCCCGCGCCGCTTCCCGAGCCGGTCCCGGCCCCCTTCACCGGCAGCCCGGAGGTGGAACTGCGGGTCCTGGAGCAGGGCATCGCGCTGGTGACGATGCGGGATCCGGCGGGGCGCAACATGTTCACCGACTCGATGATGCGCGGGCTGCGGGGAGCATTCGCCGACATCGCCGGTCGCGCGGATGTCCGGGCCGTGATCATCACCGGTACGGACACGGTCTTCAGCATGGGCGCGACCCCGCAGGCCCTGGAGGGGCTGGCCGGTGGCGGCAGCCGCTTCACCGACAGTCCGTTCGTCTACGAGGGAATGCTCCGCTGCGACCGGCCGGTGATCGCCGCCATCGCGGGCCACGCCTCCGGCGGAGGGCTCGCCTTCGGCCTGTACGCCGATGTCGTGGTGATGTCCCGGGACGGCGTCTACAGCGCGAACTTCATGAAGTACGGCTTCACCCCCGGAATGGGGGCGACCTACATTCTGCCGCGGCGACTGGGCCCCGCTGTCGCGGCCGAGATGTTCTACACCGGCCGTCCGTTCACGGGCGCGGAACTGGAGAGGCGAGGAGCCGGCGTCGCCTTCGCCGATCCGGGTGACGTGCTGCCGGCCGCGCTGACCATAGCCAGGTCGGTGGCGGACAAATCCCTCGACGTGCTGCGTGTGCTGAAACGGGATCTGGCCGGCAGAACGCTGGGCGAGCTCTCCGACGTCATCGCGCGGGAGTCGGCCATGCACGACATGGTGCTCGGACCCGAGTCGATGGCGCGGATCCGGGAGCACTTCGCCAAGGTGGAGACCTTCCGGGCCGGGGCGACCGTACCCGCATCGGCCCCGCCCGTCTCCCCGAGGCCCGTCCCCTCGGCGATCACTCCGGAGAGTCACCCAGAGAGTCCTCTGGAGAGCCATGGGGAGGGCCTCGCCGCCGATTTGCCGGGGAGCGTCCCGGCGGGTCTCTCGGCGAGCGATCCGATGAGCCTTCCGGTGAACGCCGCGGAGCGGGGTCCGGCGGAAACCGCGTCCGCGGAGCACCAGGCCGCTGCCCCGCCGGAGGCGGAGGAGGTCACCGAGGTGGTGGAGCAGGTGCTGTGCGCCGGTCTCTACCTGGAGCGATCTGAGATCGACCCCGCCCTCAGCTTCAGCGAGATGGGCCTCGACTCGATCGGCGCGGTCGAGATGGTCCGCGAGCTCAACCGGGTGTTCGGTCTCGACCTGGACTCCGTCGCCGTCTACGATCACCCCACCGTCCCGGCGCTTGTGGAGCACGTACGGCAGACGGCGCTCCGAGACCGTGAGCTTCACGCCGCCGCGCTGCGGCCCGCCGCCGCGCCGCATTCCCCGGTCGAGACACCCCCTCCTGCTGAATCGGATCCCGCTGTCGAATCGGATCTCGCGGTTGGGCCGGACCCCGCCGTCGACTCGGACGCCGCAGCCGAGCCGGACCCTGTGCGGGAGGCGGGCCTGACGCTCCCGGCAGCGCGACCGGCTCGGGTGCCTGCGGCGTCCGTCCAGGTGTCCCTGCGGCCCCTGACGCGGACCGGGGAACGGCGCACGGCCGAGGTCCGGCCGGTGGCAGCGGCGGGAGCCGCTCCGGTGACGGGCGTTTCGCCGGGCGGCGTGCGCCTGCGACCGCTGGGGGAGCAGCCCGCCGATCTGGCCGCCGACCGTCCCGTGGAGCGGCCCACGATCCGACCCACGGAGCGGCCGGCCGCCCGGACCGCCGTCGCGAGCCCGGACACCGGTGGGCAGATCGCGGTGATAGGCATGGCCGGCCGGTTCCCCGATGCGCCCGACCTCGACGCGTTCTGGCAGAACCTCGCCGCCGGGCGGGACAGCGTCCGCGAGGTGGCAGCGGACCGATGGGACGTGGACCGATACTTCGACGCCGATCGCCGTACCCCCGGACGCACGTACAGCAGGTGGGGCGCGCTGCTGGCGGATGTGGACGCCTTCGACGCGCCGTTCTTCCGGATCTCCCCTCTGGAAGCCGCCGCCATGGACCCGCAGCAGCGGCTGTTCCTGCAGACCGCGTGGGAGTGCCTGGAGGACGCCGGGTACGCGGCGATCGGAGATGCCAGGCCGCGCTGGGGCGTGTACGTGGGCTGTGCCAGCGGCGAGTACCTGGACCTGCTCGGCCCGACCGGCGAGCACGAGACCGCCCACGCCTTCCTCGGCAACTCCAGTTCTGTGCTGCCGGCGCGGATCGCCTACCTGCTCGACCTCACCGGGCCCACCCTCGCCGTCGACACCGCCTGCTCCTCGTCGCTGGTCGCGGTCCACCTGGCCTGCGAGGCGATCCGGTCGGGCGAGTGCGACGCGGCGATCGCCGGCGGTGTCGCGCTCATGCTCACACCGCGCATGCACATCCTCACCAGCAAGACCGGGATGCTGTCGCCCACCGGCACGTCGGCGCCGTTCGACGCCTCCGCCGACGGGATCGTGCTCGGCGAGGGGTGCGGCGCCGTCCTGCTCAAGCGCCTGGACCGGGCGCTCGCCGACGGCGACCCCATTCACGGCGTTATCGCCGGCAGCGGCATCAACGGGGATGGCCGCACCAACGGCCTCACCGCCCCCAGCGCCACCGCGCAGGCGGAGCTGATCGCCAGGGTGCGGTCCCGCGCCGGCATCTCGCCCGCTGAGATCGGGTACGTCGAGGCACACGGCACCGGCACCCCGCTGGGTGATCCCATCGAGGTCAAGGCACTGAACCGGGTGCTCGGCGCGACAGGAGAGCCGGTCGGCCTGGGCTCGGTGAAAAGCAACATCGGACACACCACGATGGCCGCCGGCATCGCCGGACTGCTGAAGGTGCTGCTCGCGTTGCGGCATCGCGCGCTGCCCCCCACCATCAACTACGCCACCCCCAACCCCGAGATCGACTTCGGCCGGAGCAGGCTGCGGCCGGTCACCGTCTGCGAGCCCTGGCGACCCGGTTCCGGCGGCCGACGGGTGGCGGCGGTGAGCAGCTTCGGGTTCAGCGGGACCAACGCCCACCTGCTCGTCACCGACCATGTGACCTCCGCCCACCCGTACGCCCCGGGCGCCGCTTCGCTCGGTGTGAATTCGCTCGGTGTGAATTCGCTCGGCACCGAGCCACGCGGGGAGCCCCGTGTCTCGGCCGCGGACGCCGCATATCCGATCGCCGTGTCGGCACGTACCCCCGAAGCCTTGGCCCGGTCGCTGGACCGTCTCGCCGACCGTCTCGCCGACCCGGCCACCCGCCCCGCTCTGGCCGACGTCGCGCACACCCTGGCCGTCGGCCGTACCCACTTCCCGAGACGGGCCGCCGTCCTGGTCAGGGGGTACGACGAGCTGTTGCCGTGGCTGCGTGAGCAGGCCGAAGCGGTGCGAGCCGGACGGCCGACCTCCTGCCGGGACGACTCACTGAGGGCATATCTGGCCGGGCAGGATCTGGACTGGCACGAGCTCGTCGCCCACTGCGGCGGACGCAGGATCTCCCTCCCCGGCCATCCGTTCGCCGCCGAGCGCCACTGGGCGCAGCCGACGCCGGATCACGGGGCCCGAGCGGAGACGACGGAGACGCGAGCGGAGACGCCGACGGAGACGCGGGCGGATCACGGCGATCGGGCCGCCCCCGACGACGTGGACCATCTGCTGTTCACGCCGGTCTGGCGGGAAGCGAGCCCCCTTCCGGCGGCCCCCGTCCCCGCGGTCGGCGCCTCGACGCCGCCCGCCTCCGCGCCTCGCGCTTCGGCGTCCACCGGCGTGGTGCCGCGGCGGGTGCTGGTGATGCACGGCACGGACGGCGCCGACCTGGCCGCCGATCTGGCGGGCGCACACCACGCCGCGGGCGACGAGGTCCGGGTCACCGGCTGGGCCGGCCGGATAGCCGACGCCCCCGACCTCGTTTACTTCCTGGCCTGCGATCCCTGCCCTCCGGACGAGGTCGCCCTCGCCCTCTTCCACACCGTCAAGGCCCTGTACGCCGCGGGCCTGGCCCGCCGGCCGCTCACCCTGAAGGTGGTCACGGCCGGAGCGGCCTGCCTCGACGGCGACGGGGACGTGGGCGGCGGGAGGATCCGCCCCGCTGCGGCGGGTCTGCACGGTCTGGTCCGATCTGTGGCCGCGGAACAGCCGCAGTGGACGGTGGGCTGCGTGGACGTCGATGCCGACGGCGACGTGGCCGGTGGGACGGCCGGTGCGGTGGCCGGTGCGGTTGCCGGTGACGTGGAGATGACCGGGGACGCCGATGCGGGCGGGGACCTTTCGTGGCGCGCCTCCGTCGCGCGGATGTTGCTGCGCGAGCCCTGCGCCGAGCCGCTGGTCGCCATCCGCGGCGGACGCCGACTGGTTCGGGTGCTGCGCCCCGCCCCGGGGCCGCTCGCGTCGCGGCGCGGAGCCGGGCCCGAGTGCTTCCGGCCCGGTGGGGTGTATCTGATCCTCGGCGGCACCGGTGGCCTCGGCGCCGTGCTCGCCCGTCACCTCGCCGCCACGGTGGGGGCCCGGCTCGTCCTGGTGGGCCGGCGCGCGCAGGACGCGGAGATCGAGGCCCGGCTCGCCGAGCTCGGACGGCTCGGCGGCCAGGCGCTCTATCTGCGGGCCGACGCCACGGAACCGGGCGCGATCGCGGAGGTGGTGGCGCGGGCGAAGCGGGAGTACGGCGCGCTGCACGGCGCCTTCCACGCCGCCCTGGTGCTGCGGGACCGCAGCCTGGATCGCATGGATGAGGAATGCTTCACCGAGGTCCTGGCGCCCAAGGTGGCCGGGGCGCTGGCCTTCGGCGAGGCGCTGCGCGGTGAGGCACTGGACTTCCTCGTCTTCTTCTCCTCCGCGCTCTCCTTCACCGACGCGCCGGGTCAGGCCAACTACGCCGCCGCCGGCGCCTTCGAGGACGCCTACGCGCGAGCTCTGCGGGCCCGCTGTCCCTTCCCGGTGTCGGTCGTGAACTGGGGTTATTGGGGCAGTGTGGGGGCGGTCGCCGACCAGCGGTACGCGCAGCGGTTCGCCGAACTCGGGATCGGCTCCATCGAGCCGGACGAGGGCATGGCCGCGCTGACCGCGGTGCTGAGCAGACGGATCCCGCAGGCCGTGGTCGTCAAGGCGACCCCAGCGGGGCTGGCCCGGCTGGACGTCGCGGGCGCGGAGGACATCCGGCATGCGGGAGGCGTGGAAGTCCGGCATGCGGGAGGCGTGGAAGTCCGGCATGCGGAAGGTGTGGAAGGCGCCGGGGGTGCCGACCCGATCGCGGCCGCCCGTGCCGGGTTCGCCGCCCTGGAGCTGCTGGCCCCGGCGCTGCTGCGGCGCGCCCTCACAGAACGAGGGGTTCTGCCCGGTCCCGGCGACCGGATCACCGCCGCCGCGCTCCGCGCCCGGCTCGCCGCCGTACCCGCCATGGACCGGCTCGCCGGGGCGCTGATCGAGATGCTGGTCACGGCCGGTCATGCGCACCGCGACGGCGAGGTGCTGCGGATCCTGCCGGAGACCGACGCGGTCACACCTGCCGATGTGACCGCGGCCCACCCCGATCTGATCCCGCATGTACGGCTGCTGCAGCGCTGCCTGGCGTACCTGCCGGAGGTGCTGGCCGGCACCCGCAACGCCACCGAGGTGCTGTTTCCCGGCGGCTCCGCCGACCTGGTGGAGGGGGTCTACCGGGGGCAGGCGACCACGGATCACTATCACCTGCTGATCGCCGACCAGGTCCGTACGGCGGCGGCCGGGTCGGCCCGTCCGACGCGGATCCTGGAGGTCGGCGCGGGCACCGGAGCCAGCACCGAGTTCGTGCTCCCCGCGCTGGCAGGCACCGAGGCGGAATATCACTACACCGACATCTCCGGCGCGTTCCTGCGCCGCGGTGAGGACAGGTTCGCCACGCGGTACGGCTTCCTGCGCTTCGGCACGCTCGACATAGAGCGGGATCCGGTCGAGCAGGGATACGCCGAAGGCGGCTTCGACGTGGTCCTGGCCACCAACGTGCTGCACGCCGTCACCCGCGTCGACCTGGCGCTCACCCATGCGCGGCGGCTGCTGCGCCCCGGCGGTCTGTTGCTGGTCAACGAGGTCACCCGGGGCTTCCACTTCCTCACCCTCACCTTCGGGCTCACCCCCGGCTGGTGGCGGTTCACCGACCCGGAGGCCCGGTTGCCGTACGCGCCGCTGCTCGGACCCGGCCAGTGGCGACGGGCACTGGCCCAGGCCGGATTCGAGCCGGTCCGGGTGCTGGGCTTGGCCGACACCCCGCCGGACGACCTCGAACAGTGCCTGATGGTCGCGACGGCCGCCGAGAGCGGTTCCCCCCAGGAGAGGACGCACCGATCGACGGTGGACGAGGCGATGGTCCGTGATTACGTGCGAGGCGTCTTCGCCGGGGTGCTGAAGTTCGCCCCCGACGATCTGGACGACCTGGTCACCTTCGAGAACTACGGCGTGGACTCCCTGGTCAGTCTCGACATCCTCACCCGCTTCGAACAGGACCTGGGGTCGCTTCCGTCCACCCTGCTGTTCGAGCACATGACCATCGCACAGCTCGCCGCCCGCCTGTGGGCGGACCACCGCGAACGGCTCACCTCACTCCTGGCGCCCGTCTCCGCGGAGCCGGGACCGGCGTCCCCGGCGTCCGCGGCGTCCCCGGCGGCGGTCGAGGACGGAAGCCGCTTCGACGGTGAGACCGCCCTGGATGCCAGGGACACGTCGCGGAACGCGGTGGAATCGCGGATGCCGCTGACCCGGGGGGAGCCGGCCGGGCCGGGGGCCTCCTCGGGCTCGGGAGCGGCCGGGCCGGCGGGCGAGGAGATCGCGGTGGTGGGAGTGGCCGGGCGCTACCCGGGGGCTCCCGATGTGGACGCACTGTGGCGGCTGCTGGCCGAGGGCCGCAGCGGGATCACCGAGGTGCCGCCCGACCGGTGGGACTGGCGAGACCACGTGACGGACGGCCCGGGCCGCTGGGGCGGGTTCCTGGACGGCATCGACCTGTTCGACGCCTCCTTCTTCGGGATCCTGCCGCGTGACGCGGAGAACATCGACCCGGCGGAGCGGCTCTTCCTGGAGACCGCGTGGCAGTTGCTGGAGCAGACGGGCCATCTGGGCGAGCACACCCACGAGCCCGGCACCGGCGTTTTCGTCGGCACCATGTACGGCTCCTACGGCCAGCTCGGAGCCGCCCAGTGGGCGCACGGGCGGCTCAGCGGTGCACACTCCGCGTACTGGTCCATCGCCAACCGGGTCTCGTACCTGCTGGACCTCACCGGGCCCAGCTTCGCGGTCGACTCTGCCTGCTCCTCCTCCCTGCTCGCCGTCCACCTGGCCTGCGAGAGCATCCGCAGGGGAGAGTGCGAGATGGCCATCGCCGGCGGGGTGAACGTGATCGTGCATCCGGCGCATTTCGCCTCCCTGTCCGCGCTGAACATGCTCGCCGCCGACGGACGGTGCAAGGTGTTCGACGCCGCGGCCGACGGGTTCGTCCCCGGCGAGGGCGTCGGTGCCGTGCTGCTCAAACCGCTGTCGCGGGCCGTCGCCGACGGCGATCGGATCTGGGGCGTGCTCAAGGCGGGCGCGGTCAACGCGGGCGGCAAGACCGGCGGATATACCGTGCCCAACCCCACGGCCCAGGCCGCCCTGGTGGCCGACGCGATCAGCCGCGCCGGCCTCGCCCCCGCCGACCTCGGCTACATCGAGACCCACGGCACCGGCACCGGCCTGGGTGATCCGATCGAGCTCGGGGCCCTGAGCCGGGCGCTCGGCGGCGACGGGACGTACGCCATCGGCTCGATCAAGGCGAATCTGGGCCATCTGGAGGGCGCGGCCGGCATCGCCGGTCTGACGCGGGTGCTGCTCCAGCTCCGGCATGGCAGCATCGCGCCCTGCGTCAACCTGGAAACGCTCAATCCCAAGATCGACATCGACGCGGAAAGGTTCGCCATGCCGCGTGCGCTCACCCCCTGGCCCCGCCCGGACGGCGCACCCCGGCGGGCCGGGGTCAGCTCCTTCGGAGCCGGCGGCGCCAACGTGCACCTGATCGTGGAGGAGTACGTCGCTCCGGCCCGCCCGTTGCCCGCGCCCTCGCCGGGGGAGCCGGTGTTTCTGCTCTCGGCCCGTACGCGTGACCGGTTGGCGGACTACGCCGTGGCCGTCGCCGACTTCCTGGAGGCCGAGCCGGTGTCCCTGGCCGACCTGTGCTACACGAGTCAGATCGGGCGGCGGGCCATGCCCGAGCGGCTCGCCGTGCTCGCCGCCGACCGCGACACCCTGATCTCACGGCTGCGCGCTTTCGCGGCGGGTGCCGTACCGGACGGGGTGCACACCGGTACGGCCGCACCTGGCCGGGTCGAGGCATCCGGCCCGGCGGACCTGACCCCTGCCGAGCCGGCCGCGCGCTGGGTTCGAGGCGAGGGCGTGGACTGGCGGAGGCTGTGGCCGGAACCCGTCCCGCGCCGGGTGGCCTTCCCCACCTACCCGTTCGCGCGCCGCCGCTACTGGCTCGCCACCGGGCCGGACGACTCGCCCCGGACCGGAGCGGACCGCGCGCCGGCGGGCACCGGACCGGCGGGCGAGGACCGTGAGCGCGCCGACACCGAGCGGTCGGGCACCGAGCCGGGCGCGGCGTCGCGGGAGGCGACCCGCGTCAGCTACCGGCGTCCCGTCTGGAGTCCCGCCGAGAAGGAACCCGCCGATGGGGAACCGGGAGCTCGGCGGCCGGCCACGGTGCTCGTGCTCGGCGACCCCGGGCTGGCCGAGCGGTTCCGGGCGGTCCCGGGCGGACCCCGGGTGGTGGCCGTGGCGCCGGGGCCGGACTGCGCGCAGACCGGAGAGTACGACTACTCCATCGATCCGGCCGTGGACGACCACTACTCCCGCCTGGTGGGCGCACTGGACGCCGTCGGACTGCTACCCGACGGGGTCGTGCACACCCCCACGGGCGGCGAGGCCGAGCCGGAGGCCGACGTCCATGCCTACCTTCGGCTGGTCACCGCCATCCTCACGCGCCGTCCCGACGCGCCCCTGCGTGCCCTGTTCACCCATCTGGCCCCGGACGGGGAGGCGAAGCCGCGACACGCCGCGGTGGCGGCGGCGATACGGACGCTGGCCCTGGAGCACACCCGGTTCAGCGGTGCTCGCGTGGAGTTCGCCGAGGACGCTCCGGATCGGGCAGCTTCGCTCCTGGCGGAGCTGGCCGCGGACGGGGACGGTGACATCGAGGTACGCCACGCCGGCGGGCGGCGACAGGTGAAGCGGCTGGAGGAGTTCGAACCGTCGGCCCCCGCCGCCGGCTTCGTCCGTCCGGGCGGGACGTACCTGATCACCGGTGGCGCGGGAGCGCTGGGTCTGCACTTCGCCGAGCTGCTCGCCGGTTCCGGCGCCGGGCGTGTGGTTCTGGCCGGGCGGTCGGAACCCGGCCCGGAACTGACGCGGCGGCTCGCCGCGATGTCCCGGCCCGGCATCCGGGTCGATTACCACCGCGCCGATGTGTCCCGGCGCGCCGACGTGGCCGCGCTGGTTTCGGCGTACGGCTCGCCCCACGGGATCATCCACGCCGCCGGCGTCACCCGCGACAGCAGGGCGGTGCACAAGACCCGTGCCGAGCTCACGGAGGTATGGACACCCAAGGCGTACGGTGCGGTGCTGCTCGACGAGGCCACGGCGGACATGCCGCTCGACTTCTTCGTGCTGTTCTCCTCGTTGGTGGCCGAGACCGGCAATCCAGGGCAGACCGACTACGCGTCAGCCAACGCGTTCCTGCACGCGTTCGCCGAGCAGCGGGAGGGCCGGCGGCGTCGAGGGACGCGCTCCGGCCGCACCCTGGCGATCGGATGGCCGCTGTGGGCGGAGGGCGGCATGCGGGTGGACGAGGCGACCCGCCGGTTGTTCGCCCGTAGGTGGTCCATGGTCGCGATGCGGACCGAGACCGGCCTGGAGGCGTTCCGCCGGGGCATGGCCGGCGCCGAGACCGTCGTCTGCGTGGCGGAGATCTCCGCCCAGACCGCACAGACCGTACAGGCGGCCCCGGCTCCCGTCCCGGCCGCCGCGGTTCGGGTTCCGGAGCGGGCCGCCGCCGATGTGCCGCCGGAGCGGCTGTGCGAGCTGGCCGAGGCCGACCTGCGCCGACTGGCATCGGGGTTCCTGCTGGTCGGCGAGGCCGAGGTGGACCTGACCGAAGACCTGATGGACATCGGCTTCGATTCGATCTCCCTCACCGATCTGATCAACAAGGTCAACGAGCGGTACGACCTGGACCTGCTGCCCTCGATCCTGTTCGAGTGCGGCACGCTGCGGGCCTTCGCCGGCCACCTGGCCGAGCACCATCCGGCCGCCCTGGCCGTGCACGTACGCCCGGAACCGGCGACCGAGGAACCGGATCGGCCGTCCGGGGAAGCGACGCCGGGCGCTCCCGCCGATGCGGGGCCGTCGGCGGAGGCGACGGTCACCGAGCGGGCTGACGGTTCGCCGCGGCACGCGGGGAGTACCGGCGGCTTCGATCCGGTGGGCGGCACGGCGGTGGCCGTGGTCGGCATGGCCGGCCTGCTGCCGGGCGCGTCCGATCTGGAGGCCTTCTTCGATCACCTGGTCGCCGGCCGGGACCTGACCGGGCCTGCGCCGGAGGACCGGATCGAGCTGTGCCGCGATGCGGAGACCGTGGGGGTGCGGGGCGGCTTCCTCGCCGATGTGGCCGGGTTCGACGCCGCGCGTTTCCGCATCGCCCCGGCCGAGGCGGCGCTGATGGACCCGCAGCAGCGGCTGTTCCTGCAGACCGCGTGGCGGGCCATCGAGGATGCCGGTTATCGGCCGGAGGAGCTGGCCGGTACGGACACCGGGTTGTACGTCGGGGTGTCGACCACCGACTACGCCGAGCTGTTGCAGGCCGCGGGCGTAGCCGTCGAGGCGCACACGGCCAGCGGGATCGCCCACTCGGTCCTGGCCAACCGGGTCTCGCACGTGCTCGATCTGGTGGGTCCGAGCGAGGTCGTGGACACCGCCTGCTCCAGTTCCCTGGTGGCCTTGCATCACGCGGTGCGGGCGCTCACGGCGGGTGACTGCTCCGCGGCGCTCGTGGGCGGGGTCAACGTCCTGCTCAGCCCGGGACTGTTCACCGCGTTCACCAAGTCGGGCATGCTCAGTCCGGACGGCGCGTGCAAGGCCTTCGACCGCAGGGCCGACGGATATGTGCGGGGGGAGGGCGTGGGCGCCGTCCTGCTCAAACCGCTGTCCGCCGCGGTGGCCGACGGCGACCGGGTGTACGCGGTCGTCCGCGGCACCGCGGTCAACCATGGTGGCAGGTCGGCGTCCCTGACCGCGCCCAATCCGGAGGCGCAGGCGCGAGTGGTGGCACAGGCCCACCGTGCCGCCGGCATCGACCCGAGCACCATCACCGCGATCGAGGCTCACGGCACCGGTACCCGGCTGGGCGACATGGTGGAGATCGAGGGGCTGAAGAAGGCCTTCGCCGCGCTCTACGCGGAGCATGGGCTGCCGAGCCCGGAACGGCCGCATATCGCGGTGGGGTCGGTGAAGAGCAACATCGGTCACCTGGAGGCGGCCGCCGGGATCGCCGGCGTGTTGAAGATGCTGCTCGCCCTACGGCACGGCGTGTTGCCGCCCACGATCCACTTCACAGAACCCGGCCCGTACCTGCGGCTGGACGGCACCCCCTTCTACATCAACGATCGGGCGCGGCCCTGGACCGGGCCGAGGCGCCGGGCCGGGGTCAGTTCGTTCGGGTTCGGCGGTGCCAACGCCCATGTGGTGCTGGAGGAGTGGACCGGGCCGCAGGCGCGGCGCGCGCCCCTGCCCGGGGTGCGGTTCGACCCCCGGCCCCACTGGTTCGACGACCGCTACGAACGGCCCGCCACGAAGCCGGGTCCGCCCGAGCCCGATCTGCCTGAGGAGCCCGACCTGGCTGAGCCCCTTGCGCCGGAGTCCGCTGTGCCGGAGTCCGCTGCGCCGGAATCCGCCGTGCCCGTCTCCGCTGCGGCGGTGTCGGCCACTTCCGTACCCGATCCCGTCGAGATCGCCGCTCCCGCGGGGCGCGGCCGGCGCTCCCGGCCCAAGGTCACTCTCTCGGCGCCGTCCTCCACCCCTTCAGCCACCGTCGCTCGCGGTCACCTCGTGCGGCCGTCCGTCCCGGGCCCCGATCCGGTCGCGCGCCAGGACACGGGTGATCGATCCGACCCGGCCGGTCCGCCCGGACGTGTCGCCGGCGGTCCTGCTCTCGGCGGGCTGGAGAGGATGATCGAGATGGTTCGCGAGCGCGTCGGAGCCGTCCTCGGCCTGGGCCCCGATCAGATTCCCCACGACCGCTCGTTCACCGAACTGGGCCTGGACTCGATCTACCGGATCGAACTGACCCGTGGACTCAACGCGACCCTTGGCCTCGAACTCCAGGCCGCGGAACTGTACGAGCACGATACGGTCGACGCGCTCGCGGCCTACCTGACCACCGTCTCCGGGGCCGCCGTCTCTGGAAACACCGTCTCTGGCAACACTGTCTCCGGGAGCACCGTCTCCGGGGCCGCCGTCCCTGGGAACACCGTCCCTGGGAGCACCGTCTCCGCCGTCTCCGTCTCTGATGGCGCCGCGTCCGCCGTCCCACCGCCGACGGTTCCGGACGCCCTGCGGGATCTGATCGAGGCCGTGGTCGGTCGGTCTCTCGATCCCGTCCGCAATTTCACCGACAACGCGTTCACCTCGTTCGACATGCTCCGTGTCATCAGTGCCCTGGAACGCCGGTTCGGCGCGCTGCGCAAGACCCTGCTGTTCGACCGGCCCACCCTCGCCGACCTGACCGCGCACCTGATCGAGGAGTACGGCGAGCAGAGGTCGGCCGAGCTGTTGCGATCCGGCCGGGAGGAACCGACCGCGCCCCCGTCGGCAGGGGTGCGCCTCGACCAGCCTGTGTCGACTCCCGTGTCGACCCCCAAATCGACTCCCGTATCGACTTCCGTGCCGACGCCGACGCCGACGCCGACGCCGACGCAGATGCCGGTGACGGCTGCGACCGGTCCGCTGATGCCGGAGCGGGAGCCGGTGATCGTTCGCAAACGCGAACTGGCCGCGCATCCCGGCGTGTCAGCCGTACTGGCCGAGATCGATCGCGCGTACGCCAAAGAGGGCGGCTTGGCCGGGCGGGACATCGCTCCGCTGGCGTTCCTCGGCGCCGGAGGACGGGCGTACTTCAACGCCTCCCGACGGGGCCGCGACCTGTTCGCATGGAGCTACGCGGGACCGGAGGAGGACTTCCCGGTCCTGGCGGGTCAGTGGCTGGCCTATGCCGAGCGGCACGGACTGCGCCCCAACTTCCTGTCCATGGTCCCGCTGCGCGAGGTGGACGGAGTTCCCCTGACGGCGTCCCCGTTCGGTGCGGTTCAGCGGCTGGAGAGCCTCTCCGACTTCACCCTCGCCGGCGGACGGATGAGCAGGCTGCGTTACATGGTGCGGCGCTTCGAACGGGCCGGTGCGGTGAGCACCGCCGAATACCGCCCGGGAGACGACCCGGCCACCGACGACGAGGTCGCCACGATGATCGGCCGTTGGGGCGAAGGCAAACAGATGGTGAATCCGTACGTGGGGGTGGTCCGTGACGAGCTGAGCCGTGGCATGCTCGCCGACCGGCACCGCATGTTCCTCACCCGGCTGGACGGCGCACTGGCCAACGTCGTGATCGTCACGCGCATCCCGTCGGAGCACGGATACCTCCTGGACCTGGAGTTCTATCCCAAGGACGGTCCGCTCGGCGGCCTGGAGTACGCGATCACGTCGATCCTCGACCGGTTGCGGGACGAGGGGTGCGAGCTCTTCAGTTTCGGGGCCAGCTTCGGAGTCAAGATCTGTACGTCGGAGAACGCGGCGATCGAGGTGGAGCAGGGGCTGGCGGAGCTGCGCTCGGCGGGCATCTTCGGCGAGGGCAACTACCAGTTCAAGAACAAGTTCCGCCCCACCAACCAGCCGATCTACCTGTGCCAGCGGGCCGACGCCGAGCGGACTCCGGTCGCCGACGTGATCCTCATGATCGCCAATCCCGACCTGGCCGCCGAGGTTCCCGGCCTGCTCGTCGCCGGCCCTGTCACGGGAGCGGACTCGGCCGAGCCCGCTCCCGTGACGCCTGCACCCGTGACGTCCGCTCCTGTGACACCCGCACCTGTGACACCCGCACCTGAGACGGCGGCTTCCGATACGCGCTCCCCGCGGGAGCGGCGGCTGACCGAGTGCGGGTACAACCCGCTGAACCTGGCGCACGCCGAGGTCGAGGTCGACCTGGTCACCGACTCCTGGGCCGAGCTGGACGGCCCCGCCATCGCCGAGCGCACCCGCCGCCTGCGGCGACGCTCGGCGCCGGTCGACTTCCAGCCTCCCGAATGGCTCCGGTTCGACCTTGTCGTACCCACCGCGTCCGGCCGGTCGGCCGAGGCTCTCCTGTGCCGCTGCTGGCCCGGTCCGCGCGGGACCGTCGTCCACAACGGGCTCTTCCCCACCTGGACCTTCGCGCTGAGCGACACCGGGTTCACCGCGGTACGGGTGCCCACCTCGGCCGCGGCCGGTGCGGCCGGGACGGTCTTCCTCGGTGACCTGGATCTGGCCGCGCTCCGCGCCCGCCTGGCGGAGGGCGCGGCGTTCGTCGCCGTGGAGCTCAGCGGAAACCGAGACGGCGGTCATCCGATCTCGCTGGCCAACCTGGGTGCGGTGCGGGAAGCAGCCGAGTCGTACGGCGTGCCGCTGGTCATCGACGCCACCCGGATCATGGAGAACGCGATGGCGATCTGCGAGCACGAGCGGCCCGGGACGCCGGTCTGGGAGACCGTGACCGAACTGCTTGATCTCGCGGATGTCGTGAGCATGAGCCTGTCCAAGGACTTCGGGGTGTGCTCCGGCGGCCTGCTCGCCACCCGGATTCCCGCGCTGACCGACCGGCTCGGGGAACATGTGGCGCTGAGCGGCCGTGAGGTGGGCCTGGACACGCGCCGGTTGCTCGCCGCCGCGCTCGCCGACGGCGACACGGTGATCGATCTGGTACGGGAGCGGATGGCGGCGGTACGGGCCCTCTGGACAGGTCTGACCGCGGCCGGGGTGCCCGTGGCCGGACCGGCCGGCGGGCACTGCGTGCTGCTGGACGTGGATCGAATGCCCTGGTTCGACGGGCAGGAGCACCCGGTGGCCTCCGCACTGGCCTGGATCTACCGGGGCACCGGGGTGCGCGGTGCCCCGCACCTGGGCGAAGGCAGGCTCATCCGGCTCGCGCTGCCGCTCGGGTCGGCCCCGGCACAGGCCGAAGAGCTGGCGGCACGCTTCGCGGCACTCTGGCGCGATCCCGGAGACGTCCCCGACCTGCTGCCGGTGGGGGAGGCGCGTGCGGTGCATGCCCGTTTCCACCCGGCCGCCGGTCTGCCCGCCGATATCGAGCAGGCGATGCGGGAGGGCCACCGGCCCGGCGACGAGAACGCCGCGGTGCTGCGCGAGAGCGTCCCCGCCGTCGAGTGGCACCTGCTGCCGGTGGACGGCGGGGCGGTGGAGGTGTTCACCCTCGGCGAGGGACCTCCGCTGCTGCTCATGCACCCGTTCAACATCGGCGCCGGCGTCTTCACCGCCCAGTTCGCCGCCCTGGCCGACCGTTACCGGCTGATCTGCGTCCACCATCCCGGGGTCGGCGCCACCACGACCCCCACCCCCACCCCCGTCGCCACCGGCACCGCGGCCGACGACGAGCTGACGCTGGACGGCCTGGCGAGGCTGTGCCGGGCGGTGCTGGAGCGGCTCGGGGTGAGCGGACCGGTGCACGTCGCCGGCGCCTCCTTCGGCGGCCTGGTCGCCCAGGCCTACGCCCTGCTTCACCCACGTGACACGCTCTCGCTGACCCTGATCGGCAGCTCCTACAAGGTGGGCAACCGCAACGGGGAGGTGAACCGGCTGTCGATCGTGGCCGCTGAGGACTTCGACCGGATCATCGCCCATGGTTTCCCGGCCGACGACGCGGCGCGTCTGCGTACGCGGCTGCTGCGCTGCGAGAGCATGGATCCGCAGCTCGGTCTGCGATACCTGGAGGTGTTCACCACCCAGCCCACCCTGCTCTCCCGGCTGGGCGAGATCGCCGTGCCCACCCTGATCGTGCAGGGCCGGCACGACACGGTGATCCCGCTGAAGACCGCCCACCTGCTGCATGGCGCGATCCCCGAGGCCCACTATGTGGAGTTGGCCGGCGCCGGGCACTTTCCCACGCTCACCCACCCGGAGCAGCTGCACGGGGTGCTGCTGCCCTTCCTGGCAGGAGAGCGGCCGTGACCTCGCTCCCCGGAACCTCGCTCCCGCAGACCTCGCTCGCCCGGACCTCACTGGTCAGGACCGAGGTCGTACGGCCGGGCATGTGCGGCCACAACTCGCTGTTCATCGGTGAGATCGGCGACTGGACCTGGGACGCGGTGAGCGAGGTGTGCGGCACCGATGTGCTGCGCGCCCGAGACGCCTCCGGCGCCCCGGCCTACCTATCGTTCTACTACTACCGGGTGCGGGGCGGACGCCGGTTCCACCTGCGCACGCCGGCCTTCGGCGACCGGCTGCGGATCAGCACCGCCCTGTACTCCTGCGGCAGCGAGTCCGTGCTCACCCTGCACCGAATCTCACGGTCCGGCACCGGCGAACACGGTCCGATCGATTTGACCGAGTTCTACGCGGGTGCCGACTCCGACTGCCTCTACGTGGAGAATCTCAACCGCTGGGTGGCCCGTACCGCCGAGGACAGCAACCGGGAGTTGGCCCGCGCGGCGCCCCCCGACTTCGACCACCGGCACCTGCCGCAGATCCCGGCGGCCTACTCGCCACGGCCGGCCTGCCACCGGGCCCGCAGCGCGTTGACGTTCCTGCCGGAGGCCGCGCGGCCGGCCGGGGAGGAACTGCGGGTGGACTACGCGGTCGACCCCTCCCGGGACCTCAACGGCGCCGGCCTGCTCTACTTCGCCTCGTATTTCTCGATCGTGGACCGTGTCCTGCTGCAGTGGTGGCGGGAGCAGCGGCGGACGGACGCCGGGTTCCTGGCTCGGGTGGTGACCGACCAGCAGCTCTGCTACCTGGGCAACGCCGACGCCGGCACGGTGATCACCGGGGTGGTGCGGCCCTGGCGGGTGGGCGGCGAGCCCGGACATGAGTTCGTCAACGTGGTCCTGCGTGATCGCGAGCGCGTGCTCGCGGTCTGCACGCTGACCCTGCTACGTGAGGAGACCTCATGACACGGGAAGACATGGTCGCCCTGGTCCGGGAGGTGGTCGGCACGATTCTGCCCGGTGTGCCCCCGGACGAGATCAGGGGGAACAGGCATCTGAAGGAGCTCGGGGCGGACTCGGTGGACCGGGTCGAGATCATCGCCGCGTTGATCGACCGGCTCGGGCTGGCCGAGCCGATGTCCCGCTTCGCCGACCTGCCCGACATCGACGCCCTGGCGGACTTTCTGCTCCGCGCCGAGGCCGGCTGATGCGGTACGGGATCGAAGCACTCAACGTGTACGCCGGGATCGCGCAGATCTCGGTGCCGGACCTGTTCGCCGGCCGCGGGCTCGCCCCGGAGCGGCTGGACAATCTGCACATGCGTCAGCGCTCGGTCGGGCTGCCGTTCGAGGATCCGGTGACCAACGCGGTCAACGCGGCCAAGCCGATCGTGGACGCGCTTGACCCCGCTGACCGGGACGCCGTCGAGATTCTGATCACCTCCACCGAGTCCGGGCTGGACCTGTCCAAGTCGGTCGCCTCGTACGTGCACGAGTACCTGGGACTGAGCCGCAACTGCCGGTTGCTGGAGGTGAAGCAGGCCTGCTACGCCGCGACCGGCGCGCTCCAGCTCGCCGTGGGCTACCTGGCCTCCGGTGCCTCGCCGGGTGCCAAGGCGCTGGTGATCGCCACGGACGTGGCCCTGGTGGACGAGCGGGCCGCCTACGCGGAACCGGCCACCGGGCACGGCGCCGCGGCCATGCTGCTCGGTGACGCTCCCGCCGTGCTCGCCGTCGACCCCGGCGCCTTCGGATGCTACAGCTACGAGACCCTGGACTCGGCCCGGCCCACCCCGCGGTTCGACATCGCCGACGTCGACCGGTCTCTCTTCGCGTACCTGGACTGTCTGGCCGGCGGCTTCGCCGACTACCGGTCCAGAGTGGAGGCCGCGGACTTCGCGACCACCTTCGACCATCTGGCGTTGCACACGCCGTTCGCCGGTCTGGTCAGGGCCGCCCACCGCAAGATGATGCGCGAGCACGCCCCGGAGGTCGAGGTGACGGGGGACTTCCAGCGCCGGGTGGCGCCCTCGCTGGTCTACCCGTCCCTTGTCGGCAACCTCTGCTCGGGGTCGGTGTACCTGGCCCTGGCGAGTCTGCTCGACCACGCCGAGGCGGATGAGGTGGACGGTGGCGCCCGGGTCGGGCTGTACTCCTACGGATCCGGGTGCTCCGCCGAGTTCTTCAGCGGCACGGTGGACGCCGGATCCCGGCGGGCGGTGGCGGCGATGGGCATCGGGGAAGCCCTGAACCGCCGCCGGCGGTTGACCTTCGCCGAGTACGCCGACCTGCTCTCCCAGACCTCGCGCGTCCTGGTCCCGGAGGAGAACCGGCGGGTGGACCTGGACGCCTACGCCGATTTCCTGCCTGTCGGGTGGACCCCCGGACAGGCGACAGCCGGGCGGCATCCGCTGCTGGTGCACACCGGCACCAAGGACTATCACCGCGAATACGAGTGGCGCTGAACCGGAAAGGCAGACATGTCCGACCCGATTCTGGCGGCGATCCGCCGCAACGTGCTGGAGTTGCTCCCGGACGTGGAGCCCGAGCTGGTGACCGAGGACCGGTCACTGACCGACCTGGGGTGCAACAGCATCGACCGCGCCGAAGTGGTGTCCATGACCATGGAGGACCTGGGTGTGAGCGTGCCGGTGCGGGAGTTCGCCGACGTTCACGACATCGGCGCGCTGGCCGCCGTGCTGCGGAAGCATGCTCCGTGAGCGTGGCCGTGACCGGCGCGGGGGTGCTGTGCGCCATCGCTGCGGACACCGACGCCTTCGCACTGGCTCTGCGTGCGGGCCGCTCCGGCGTCACCGCCCGCGCCGACGTCGGCGAACTCGAACCGCCGTTCGCCGCCGACCTGGTCGGATTCGACCTGGCCGCCGCGGTCACGGCCCGCGCCGATCTGCCGCAGCCGCTGCGACGCGCGGCGCTACGGGCGGCGGCCCGCGCCCCGCTGCCGATCCAGGCCGCCGTCGCCGTGGCACTGGAAGCCTGGGAACGGGCCGGGCTGCACCGCGTGAGCGTGCCCGGTCACCGGATCGGGATCGTGGTGGCGGGCCACAACCTGAGCGGCCACTACACGGAGCGGCAGCGGCCGCGGTACGCCGCCAGCCCCGCCCACCTCCCCGGCCGGTTCGCGCTGCACGCCCTGGACACCGACCATGTCGGCACGGTCAGCCAGGTGTTCGGCGTGACCGGCGAGGGCTACACGGTGGGGGGCGCCTCGGCCAGCGGCAACGTGGCCATCGTCAACGCGGCGCGTCTGGTCGCGACCGCCGCCGTCGACGTCTGCCTGGTGCTGGGCGCGCTCACCGACCTGTCCCCGATGGAGCGCCAGGCCTACTTCAACCTCGGCGCGATGGCGGGCACTCGCGGGCCGGACGCCCCGCACACCCGATCACGGCCCTTCGACGCCGACCGTGAGGGATTCGTACCGGGGCAGGGTGCGGCATGCCTGGTGCTGGAGTCAGCGGACTCCGCTACCGGCCGGGGCGTGCCGCCGCTGGCCTGGGTGGCCGGTCACGCGCTCAGGCTCGACGCGAACGCCCTGGCCGACCCCAGCGCCTCCGGCGAGGCCTGGGCGATGGCAACCGCCATCCGACGGGCCGGTCTCACCCCCGGCCAGGTGGATTACGTGAACACCCACGGCACCGGGTCGGTGCTGGGCGACGCCACGGAGGTGGCCGCCCTGCACGAGGTGTTCGGCGCCGCCCGGCCCTGGATCAACTCCACCAAGGGCCTGGTCGGACACTGTCTGTGCGCCGCTGGTGTGATCGAGGCCGTGGCCACCGTGGTCCAGATGCGCCAAGGGTTCGTCCACCCCAACGCCAACCTGCACCGGCCCATCGATCCCGGCCACCGCTTCGTGGGGCGGCGGGCCGAACCGGCGCGGCTGAGCTTCGCCCTGTCCAACGGGTTCGGGTTCGGGGGATTCAACACCAGCGTGCTGTTCGCCCACGCCGGCGGCGACGAATAGCGAGAAGGAGCACCTCATGCACGTCCATCCGGTGTCCGGCACGGAGCGGTGGATCGCCGGTGGCGGACGGGACGCGGCGCCCGGAGCGGAGCTGTCGCTGTTCTGTTTCGCCCACGCCGGCGGCGGGGCCGCGTTCTTCCGCCCCTGGAAGGCCGTGCTCGGACCGGACGTCGGCGTGCACCCGGTGCTGCTGCCCGGACGGGAGTCCCGGCTGCGCGAGCTTCCCTACCGCCGGATCGAGCAGCTCATCGATCCGCTCTGCGCCGCACTGGAACCCCATCTGGATCGGCCTTACGCGTTCTTCGGGCACAGCCTCGGCTCCCTGCTCGCCTACGAGGTCGCGCGGCGCTTCGATCCGGTCTGCCTGCTGGTCTCCGGCAGGCGGGCCGCCCACCTGCCCGCCGGCCGCCCGCTGTTCAGCACGCTGCCCGACGAGGAGTTCCTCACCGTGGTCGACCGGTTGAACGGCACTCCGCCCGAGGTGATGGGCCAGCCCGAGCTGCTGCGTCTGCTGCTGCCCGCACTGCGCTCGGACTTCGAGCTCAACGAGATCTATCAGCATCTCCCCGGGCCGCTTCTGACCTGTCCGGTCGCCGCCTACATGGGCGCCGACGACCCCGAGGTCACCCCCGCCGAACTGCTGGGCTGGCGTGAGCTGACCACCGCCGAGTTCACCCTGCGGATCTTCGCCGGCGATCATTTCTATCTGCGGGACGGCCGCCGGGACGTGCTCGATGCCGTACGCCGCGATCTGGCGTCGTGGTCAGGACGAGACGCGACCTGAAAGACCATGCCGGTTCTCACGGTCCGGCGGCGGGGGCGGCTCGGTCGGCACGCTGCTGCGGGGTCTTGTCGGTGGCGTAGGGCAGTATCGAACCGCCGAGCCGTTGACAGGAACAGGAGATCGCGATGTCGCCCACGAACCGGCAGGCGGCCGATCGCGTCCTCCCCCGGAGGTTTCGATGACCAGCAGACCCACCACCGCCGAGCACCTGCGTGACCTCGCGCGGCTGCGCCGGGTCCTTGACCGGATCGATCGGGAGTACGCGCAGCCGCTGGATGTCGAGGCGCTCGCCCGCGGTGCGCACATGTCGGCGGGACACCTCAGCCGCCAGTTCCGGCTCGCGTACGGCGAGTCGCCGTACGCCTATCTGATGACACGGCGAATCGAGCGCGCGATGGCGCTGCTGCGTCGCGGCGACCTCAGCGTCACCGAGGTCTGCTTCGCGGTCGGCTGCACCTCGCTTGGCACCTTCAGCACCCGCTTCACCGAGCTGGTCGGCGTGCCGCCCACCACCTACCGTCGTCGGTCGGCGGGCGCGACGGCGGGAATGCCCCCCTGCGTGGCGAAACGGGTGACCAAACCGATCAGGAATCGAGAAGCCCCGATTCCCGAGCCGCAGCTAGCGTGACCGTCATGGACATCACCATTCACGTGACCTTCCTCCCGCACGACGACCCGGACGCCTCCCTGGCCTTCTACCGCGACACCCTCGGCTTCGAGGTGCGCAACGACGTCGGATACGACGGGATGCGCTGGATCACTGTCGGCCCCGCCGGCCAGCCGGACACGTCCATCGTCCTGCACCCGCCGGCCGCCGACCCCGGCATCACCGAGGACGAGCGCCGCACCATCGCGGAGATGATGGCCAAGGGGACCTGCGCCGGCATCATCCTGGCCACCACCGACCTCGACGGCGTCTTCGAGAAGCTGCAGGCCGGCGACGCCGAGGTCGTCCAGGAGCCGATCGAGCAGCCGTACGGCGTGCGCGACTGCGCCTTCCGCGATCCGGCGGGCAACATGGTCCGCATCCAGGAGGTGCGGTGAGTCGTCCCGCGAGCGCCGAACCCCGCTCCCGCGCCCAGCGCCGTCGCGACATCGAACGTCGGCTCGCCCACGACGTCGATGTCTGGGTGGCCAGTGCATCGGAAGACGGTGCGCCATATCTGGTGCCGCTGTCCTTCGACTGGGACGGCGAGGCGCTGCTGATGGCCACGCCGACGGGCAGCCCGACCGGCAGGAACCTGACAGCCACCCGGACCGTACGGCTGGGGCTGGGCCACACCCGCGACGTGACCATGATCGACGGCGAGGTCGAGGTCCTCCACATGGACGCGCTGCCGCGGGAGCGGGGTGACCGGTTCGCCCAGCGCACCGGCTTCGACCCGCGGGTGTCGGCCACGCCGTACCGCTGGTTCCGCGTCTTCCCGCGCCGCGTTCAGGCGTGGCGCGAGGTGAACGAGCTGCCCGGCCGAGAGCTGATGCGCGACGGCCGCTGGCTGGTCTGACCGGAAACCGGACGGCCCCCGTGCCCCTCGAACGATCAGCGACGCCGGAGTGACGGGTCGAGCAGCGAGGGAGGGGTGTCGAACTTTTCGTGGGCGGCGAGGTCGGTGCCGGGAGCGACGATCGCGTCGATCGCGTCGAGCACATCGGCGGAGAGCACGGTGTCGGCGGCGGCGAGTTGCGAGTGCAGGTGGTCCAGCGTGCGGGGGCCGATGAGCGCGCTGGTCACGGCGGGATGCGCGGTCACGAAACCGAGCGCGAGCTGGATCATCGTCAGACCGGCCTCATCGGCGACGCCGGCCAGTCGCTCGACGGCATCGAGCCTGGCCCGGTTGGCCGGAATGGTGAGGTCGAAGCGTTCCGGCATGAACGTTGAGCGGCTGGTGGTGATCTCCCGGCCTTCGCGGATCGCGCCCGTCAGCCAGCCTGAGGCCAACGGGCTCCACACGAGCACGCCGAGTCCGTACTGCTCCGTCACGGGCAGCACGTGGGTTTCGATCCCGCGCTGCAGGATCGAGTAGCTGGGCTGCTCGGTGACGTAACGACTCAGGTGGTTGTCGCGGGCGGCCCATTGGGCTTGCACGATGCGGTACGCGGGGAAGGTCGATGAGCCGAAGTAGCGGATCTTCCCCGCACGCTGCAGGTCGGTCAGAGCCGACAGCGTCTCCTCGTCGCCGGTCGCCGGGTCCCACCGGTGAATCTGGTAGAGATCGACGTGGTCGACACCGAGACGGCGCAGGCTGTCTTCGAGTGCGGTGACGAGCCAGCGGCGTGAACCGCCCCGATGGTTGCGCTCGTCGCTCATGGGCATGCCCGCCTTCGTGGCCAGCACGATGTCGTCGCGGCGGCCGGCGATGGCTTTGCCGACCATCTCTTCCGACTCCCCGCCGCTGTACCAGTCGGCGGTGTCGATGAGGTTGATCCCGGCCTCAAGAGCGGCGTCGACGATGGCGGTGGCCTCGTCCTGGGTGGTGCGGCCGATCTTGCCGAAGTTCATCGCGCCGAGCACGAGGGAGCTGACCTGCACACCGGTGCGGCCCAAGGTGTGGTACTGCAAGAGCGTATCTCCTTCTTTGTCGATGAAGTGTGGTGACAATGCGTGCTTGGTTCTCGGTCCCGGCTCTGGCATCATGAGCAAACGGAACCTTGTCCCGTTTGAAGATACGGGACGTTGTCCCGTTTATCAATCCCGATAGCGGAGGGAACCGCGCGTGAACGACAGCGACCGAGGCGCAGGGCATGCGGTCCCGCGCAAGCGGGCCGACGCCCGGCGCAACGAGAGGGCGCTGCTCGACGCCGCCGCGGCGGTCTTCGTGTCTTCGGGCGTCGAGGCGCCGATACGCGACATCGCGGCGAAGGCCGGCGTGGGGACGGCCACGATCTACCGCCACTTCCCCACGCGGGCGGATCTCATCATCGCCGTCTACCGGCACCAGATCGAGGCCCTCGTCGAGGCCGGTCCGGCCCTGCTCGCGGCCGGCCCGACTCCTCACGCGGCGCTGGCGCGATGGATCGACCTCTTCGTCGACTTCCTGGTCACCAAGCACGGTCTCGCAGCCGTACTGCGGTCCGACAACGTCGCCTTCGAGGCGCTGCACGCCTATTTCCTCGACCGGCTCGTGCCCGTGTGCGCCCGGCTACTCGAAGCATCGGCCGCCGCCGGTGAGATCCGCACCGGCATGAGTGCCTACGAACTCATGCACGGTGTCGGAAACCTGTGCATCGGCGTGGAGAACAACCCCCGGTACGACGTACGTCGGCTGGTCGACCTCCTCATCGCCGGACTACGCCTACCGCGCTAGTGTCGCGCCGACGTACGCGGCGAGGTGCTCGCCGGTGAGGGTGGAGCGGGCGGCGACGAGATCGGCGGGGGTGCCTTCGAAGACGATCCGGCCGCCGTCGTGGCCGGCGCCGGGGCCGAGGTCGATGATCCAGTCGGCGTGTGCCATGACGGCCTGGTGGTGCTCGATGACGATGACCGACTTGCCGGAGTCGACGAGGCGGTCGAGCAGGCCGAGCAGCTGCTCGACGTCGGCGAGGTGCAGACCGGTGGTCGGCTCGTCCAGAACGTAGACGCCGCCGTCGGCGGCCATGTGGGTGGCCAGCTTGAGCCGCTGCCGCTCGCCGCCCGACAGCGTGGTGAGCGGCTGGCCGAGGCTGAGGTAGCCGAGCCCGACGTCGGCGAGCCGCTTGAGGATGGCGTGCGCTGCCGGCGTGCGCGCCTCGCCCGAGCCGAAGAACTCCTCGGCCTCGGCCACCGGCATCGCGAGCACCTCGCTGATGTCGCGTCCGCCGAAGAGGTGGTCGAGCACCGATGCCTGGAACCGCTTGCCCTCGCACTCTTCGCAGGTGGTGGCGACACCGGCCATCATCGCCAGGTCGGTGTAGACGACGCCGGCGCCGTTGCAGTTGGGGCAGGCGCCCGCCGAGTTGGCGCTGAACAGGGCCGGCTTCACGCCGTTGGCCTTGGCGAACGCCTTGCGGATCGGGTCGAGCAGCCCGGTGTAGGTCGCCGGGTTGCTCCGGCGCGAGCCGCGGATCGCGCCCTGGTCGATCGACACCACACCCGCGCCGGCGGGAATCGATCCGTGGATCAGCGAGCTCTTGCCCGAACCGGCCACGCCGGTGACGACGACGAGCACGCCGAGCGGGATGTCGACGTCGACGTCGCGCAGGTTGTTCGCGTTCGCGCCGCGGATCTCCAGCGTGCCGGTGGGCTTGCGCACCGACGGTTTCAGGGCGGCCCGGTCGTCGAGATGGCGGCCCGTGACGGTGCCGCCGGCCCGCAGCCCCTCGACGGTGCCCTCGAAGCAGACGGCCCCGCCCGCCGTACCGGCACCCGGCCCGAGATCGACGACATGGTCGGCGATCACGATCATCTCCGGCTTGTGCTCCACGACGAGCACCGTGTTGCCCTTGTCCCGCAGCCGCAGCAGCAGGTTGTTCATCCGCTGGATGTCATGGGGGTGCAGGCCCGAAGTGGGCTCGTCGAAGACGTAGGTGACGTCGGTGAGCGAGGAGCCGAGATGGCGGACCATCTTGGTGCGCTGCGCCTCGCCGCCCGACAGCGTGCCCGACGGCCGGTCGAGCGAGAGATAGCCCAGTCCGATCTCCACGAACGAGTCGAGAGTTCGCTGCAGGGTCGCGAGCAGCGGCGCCACCGACGGCGAGTCGAGACCGCGCACCCACTCGGCCAGGTCGCTGATCTGCATCGCGCACGCGTCGGCGATGTTGATCCCGCCGATCCGCGAGGAGCGGGCCGCCTCGTTGAGCCGGCTGCCCCCGCACTCCGGGCAGGTGGTGAAGATGACCGCCCGGTCCACGAACGCCCGGATGTGCGGCTGCAGCGCCTCCCGGTCCTTCGACAGGAACGACTTCTGGATCCGCGGGATCAGGCCCTCGTACGTCACATTGATGTTGTCGACCTTGATCCTGGTGGCTTCCTTGCGGAGCAGGTCGTGCAGTTCGGTCTCGGTGTAGTCGCGGAGCGGCTTGTCCGGGTCGAGGAAACCGGAGCCCATGTAGATGCGGCCGTACCAGCCGTCCATGCTGTAGCCGGGGATGGTGAGCGCACCCTCGGCGAGCGACTTGTTCTCGTCGTAGAGCTGGGTCAGATCGAAGTCGGTCACGTTGCCCATGCCCTCGCAGCGCGGGCAGGCGCCGGCGGGCACGTTGAAGCTGTAGTGGAACGACGGGCCTGCGCTCGGCTCGCCCAGCCGGCTGAAGACGATGCGCAGCATCGCGTTGGCGTCGGTGGCGGTGCCGACGGTGGAGCGGGAGTTGGCGCCCATCCGCTCCTGGTCGACGATGATCGCCGTCGTCAGCCCCTCGAGCACGTCGACCTCCGGGCGGGCCAGCGTGGGCATGAAGCCCTGCACGAAGGCGCTGTAGGTCTCGTTGATCAGCCGCTGCGACTCCGCGGCGATCGTGCCGAACACCAGCGAGCTCTTGCCGGAGCCGGAGACGCCGGTGAACACCGTCAGCCGGCGCTTCGGGATCTCGACGCTGACGTCCTTGAGGTTGTTCACGCGCGCGCCCTGCACCCGGATCAGGTCGTGGCTGTCGGCGGCGTGCGGCGCGGGCGGCCGCGGATCCGTGGGCGTGCTCATCGTGTTTCCATCCGTTCCTCGGGTCGTCGCCATCTCGTCTGAGTCGATCCGACCAAGTTTTTTATAGTACACATGTTCGTATGATGTGGGCCGATTCTTCTTCCGGGTGCGGCACGATCGCGGCGACGGCCGCCGGCGTGCCCCGGACCTGGGCGGCCGGCGCGGCACCGCGCGGGAGGAACGCCGGATACGGAAAAAGCCGGCCGTTTCCGTCCGTCGTGTCGATCCGCGGCCGCCCCGTTCGACCTTGGAGTGAGACGGTCGAAAGGCGACCGCGGATGCGAGGATAGCGAAGATGGCGAAGTACATGCTGATCATGCGGGGTACGGACGAGTCCGTCGCGAAGATGATGGCGACGCCCTTCGAGGAGATGCTCGAGACGGTGGGGCGGTTCAACGAGGAGATGATCCGGGCCGGGGTGCTCGTCGCGGCCGAGGGCCTGGACGACCCGGCCCAGGGCGTGGTGGTCGACTTCAGCGGCGAGACTCCGGTGGTCACCGACGGTCCGTACGGCGAGACGAAGGAGCTGTTCGGCGGCTTCTACCTGATCGACGTCGCGTCGAAGGAGGAGGCGATCGAGTGGGCCAAGCGCATTCCCGCCGTCCCCGGCGCCAAGTGCGAGGTCCGCCGGGTCCCGGGCATCGACGAGTTCCCGCAGGACAACGAGTGGATCATCAAGGAGCGGGCGTGGCGCGAGCGGACCGGCCAGCTGTGACGTCCGCGGCCACCGGCGGCCCGCCGAGCGCCGAGTCGGCGCGGCGGGCCGTCGAGGCCGTCTGGCGGATCGAGTCCGCCCGGGTCGTCGCCGCGCTGGCCCGTTACACCGGGGACTTCGAACTCGCCGAGGACGTCGCGCAGGAGGCGGTGGCCGAGGCGCTCGTCACCTGGTCGCGCGCCGGCGCGCCGGCCGATCCGGTGGGCTGGCTGCTCGCGACGGCGCGGCGGCGTGCCATCGACGCCTTCCGCCGCCGCTCGGCGCTGGAGGAGCGGTACGCCATGCTCGCCGGCCGGCTCGCCGAGGGTGAGGCGATCGCGGGCTCGACCGACCCGCGGGACGGGGCGGACGATCTGCCGTGGGACCCCGACCGGATCGACGACGACGTCCTGGCGTTGATGTTCGTGGCCTGTCATCCGGTGCTCTCGCCCGAGGCCCGGGTGGCCCTGACGCTGCGCGTCGTCGGCGGCCTGTCGAGCGAGGAGATCGCCCGGGCGTTCCTCGTGCCCGTGCCGACGGTCCAGGCCCGGATCACCCGGGCGAAGAAGACCATCGCCGCGGCGGGAGTGCCGTTCGAGACGCCGCCGTCGCCGGAACGGCGCGAACGGCTCGGCGGGGTCCTGAGCGTGCTGTACGTGATCTTCACGGAGGGTTCGACGGCGACGACCGGAGACCGCCTGCTGCGCCCGGATCTGGCGTACGAGGCGATCCGGCTGGCCCGGGTGCTGGCCGCACTGCTGCCCGAAGAGCCGGAGGTGTACGGGCTGCTCGCCCTGTGCGAGCTCACGGCCGCGCGTTTTCCCGCGCGCACCGGGCCGGACGGCGAGCCGGTGCTCCTGGAGGATCAGGACCGGCGGCTGTGGGACCGGTCGGCGATCCGCCGCGGTCTGGCCGCGCTCGGCCGGGCGACGGCCATCGGCCGCGGCCTCGGGCCGTACGGACTGCAGGCGGCGATCGCCGCCTGCCACGCGTCGGCTTCCTCGGTGCCGGAGACCGACTGGGAGCGTGTCGTGCTCCTGTACGAGGCGCTCGGCCGGGTCGCTCCCTCACCGGTCGTCGAGCTCAACCGGGCCGTCGCCGTCGCGATGGCGGACGGACCTCGGCGGGCGCTGTCGATCGTGGACGAGCTGGTCGCCGCCGATCGCCTGCCGGGGTCGTACCTCCTCCCGAGCGTGCGTGGCGAGCTGCTCGCCCGGCTCGGCCGGACCACCGAGGCGCGGGCCGAGCTGGAGCTCGCCGCCCGGCTGTGCCGCAACATCAGCGAGCGGTCGGTGCTGCTGCGCAAGGCGGCCGCGCTGCCGTGACATCCGGCCGCCTCCCACGTCCCATATAGAGGTGCGCGCTGGGAGGCATGCCGACCGGCCGGCCGCGACCCGAATATCCGAATGAGAGCAACGGATGAGTGACGTCGGACCCGTTCCCGAGACGGCCGGAATCCGGTGGCGCACACTGCGCCCGCTGCGCCACCGCGACTATCGGCTGCTCATCGGCGCCACAGCGCTGTCGATGTTCGCCACCGGAATGTGGACGATCGTCATGGTCTTCCAGGTCATCGCCATCGACGACGACCCGACGGCGCTGTCGGCGGTCGCCGCCTGCCTCAGCGGCAGCCTGTTCGCCTTCGCGCTGGTCGGCGGCGTCGCGGCCGACCGCGTCTCCAAACGCATGGTGATCATCTCGGTTCAGGGGGTGAACCTCCTCGCCGTGAGCGCGGTGTGCGTGCTGGCGTTCACGGAGGTGATCCAGCTGTGGCACCTGGCCGCCGCCTCCGCGCTGCTCGGCGCGGGGGCCGCGTTCTTCTATCCCGCCTACAGCGCCTACCTGCCGAGCATCCTGCCCGCCGACGACCTGCTGGCCGCGAACGGCATGGAGGGCGCGCTGCGGCCGACCCTGCAGCAGGCGGTCGGGCCCGCGCTCGGCGGGATGGTCGTCGGGGCGTGGATCCCCGCCACCGGGGCGGCGGTCACGGCCGTGCTGCACGCGGGCGCGTTCGCTCTCGTTCTCCTCCTGCGCCCTCGGGCCGGGACACGGGCCGCCGCCGCGGCCGCCGGAAAGCGGCCGGGCGTTCTGGGTGACCTGCGTGAGGGCTTCGTCTTCACGCTGCGCACCCCGTGGCTGCTGTGGACCCTGCTGTTCGCCTGCCTCATGCTGCTGGTGACCATGGGGCCGATCGAGGTGCTCCTGCCGTTCATCACCAGGGCCAGGTTCGCCGACGGAGAGCGGACGTTCGGCCTGCTCCTCACGGCGTTCGGAGCCGGGGGAGCGGTCGGCTCCCTGGCGATCTCGTCACGGCCGCTGCCGCGGCGCTACCTGACCGTCATGGTCATCGGCTGGGGCGCCGGCACCATCCCGCTGGCCGTGATCGGCCACATCGCCTCGTTCTGGGTCATGGCCGCTTCCCTCTTCGTCATCGGGTTCACCGGAGGCATGGGCATGGTCATCTGGGGGACCCTCCTGCAGCGGCGGGTTCCGCCCACCATGATCGGGCGGGTGGCGAGCCTCGACTTCTTCGTCTCCATCGCGCTCATGCCGCTGTCCGTCGCGGTGGCGGGACCGCTCTCCACGGTGGTGCCGACGCCCGTCATCTTCACCGCGGCGGGTCTCATCCCGCTCCTCCTCGCGATGACCGCGATCCTCGCCGGGCGGATGACGAGTGACGAGATCGACAATCCGCTCGACGTACCGGCCCTCTGACCGCCGGGGACGCCTCAGGACGGACAGGAGGTGTTCCCCGCGGGGAACCGGAAGGCCGTACGCGCGGGTGCGCCCACCAGGTTGTCCCAGAACCGGCCGGGGGTCAGCCGGTCCCTCGTGGCGTCGAGCAGGTCCCGGAACCGGCCGGTGGACAGCTCGCCCCTGATCCGCTCCACCTCGGCCTGGAACCGCTCGTCCGACAGCGCGGTTCCCGGAGCCATGTAGTCGGCGACGATGTACTCGACGGGCAGCGGCTTCTCGTGCCCGACCCGCTGCCCGCACCCGAGCGCCATGTGACCGCCGACGGCGTTGGCCAGGCCGAGCCGGTCGATCACGAGGACGTCCAGCGGGAACGACGCTCCCAGGGTGCCCAGCACGTGGCCCGCGACCGCGAGGCGGGCGGGCTGGTCGGCGCGGAGCGGCATCGGCCCCACCCCCGTGCCCGGCACGTGCAGGCCGGTGGCGTTCTCCCGGCTCAGTGGGTCGGCTCTGGCCCGGAGGTAGGACTCGGCGGTGACCGGATGCGGGTCTCCGGTCCACCGGACGTAGAAGCCGTGCTCGTCCGCGATGCCGTCCGGCCCGATCTCCTGCGGGTACGGCACCCTGAGCGCGACGGCGCAGACCACGGCCCACAGCGTCACGGTGGCGCAGGCGAGCGCGGTGACGGTGTGCGGCGGCAGGACCATGGCGGGAAGCAGGACGAGCAGCAGAACCGGCAGCATCATCCGGCCGTGCATGAAGTCGCCGCCGACCCGCAGGACGTACAGCAGCATCAGCGTCCCGGCCATGAGCGGGGCCGCCGACACGACGAGATCACGGCGTGTGCGGCAGGCCCACAGCGACAGCGGCACGACCACCAGCAGAGGACCGATGAGCTGGTAGGTCAGCAGGGTGTCGCCGGCGTAGAGGAGGCCACGCGCCCACCGGCTCTCCCCGGCCTCCTTGGCGAGGGCGGTGTTGGGCACGAGGAGCCCGTAGTAGCCCATCCGGAAGATCTGACAGGCCACCGGCAGGGCCAGGGAGATCACGAACCAGCGGACGGCGGCGCGCCGTCCCGGCCGCAGCAGTACGAGCAGCGCCGCGAAGAAGACCGGGTGGACCAGGGCCAGCTCGGGCCGGACGACGGGCGCGAGACCGAGAACGAGCACCAGCGGGAGCACCGGTCCGCCCGAAGCCGCCCGGACCAGCAGCCACCAGGACGAACCTATCCACAGGAACACCAGCCCGGTCTCCAGCCCGGAGGTCGCGAACTCCCAGAACGGCGGCAGCGCGAGGAGGATCAGCACCCCGGCCGGCAGGAGCACCCGGCGCGAGCCGCCGTACCGGAGCATGGCGCCGAGCATGGCGAACACCACGCCGCCCACCGTGCACGCGAGGCCGAGCAGCACCGAGACGTACGCGACGTCTCCCCTGCTCACCCAGGAGACCAGCGCGACCAGATAGGTCCACGCCATGCTGGTGTTGGCCTCGACGCGCTCGCCGACGTTGAAGACCGGTCCGTTGCCCGCGAGCAGCTGCCGTACGGTGCGCACCGCGATCAGGCCGTCGTCGCTGATCCAGCGGTTCTGCCAGCCGGCGAAGGCCGTCACGGCGGCGGCGGCGACGGTGATCACATGGTTCCATGTCCCGGGCCACCGTGGTCGCCCGGCGACGGACTCCGTGGCGCTCATCCCGTGGCCTCCCTGCTCATGCCGTGGTGCCGCCCCCTACGCCGTACGGATCCGCCGGCCGTGCGCGGCGGAGAGGACGACGTCGACGAGCCGGTCCGCCGCGTCGGGTCTGCCGTACGCCCTGGCCTGCCCGGCCATGGCGGCGCGGCGGCGGGGGTCGGCGAGCAGCGGGACCACGGCCTGCCGCAGGTCTTCGGACGACACCTCCCCCAGCAGGGCGACCGCCGCGCCCGCCTCGTGCAGGTGACGGGCGTTGTACGCCTGTTCCCCGCCCGCCGAGGTGGCGAGCGGAACGAGCACCGCCGCCTTGCCCAGCGCGGTCAGCTCGGCGATGGTCCCCGCGCCGCTCCGCGAGATCACCACATCGGCCAGCGCGAGCACGTCGGGCAGCTCCGGGCCGACGAAGCCGGTGAGGAGATAGCGGGCCGCGAGCTCGGCGGGCAGCCGCGCGGTCTGCCGGCGCAGGTCCTCCAGGTTCGCCGGGCCGCATTGGTGGACGACGTTCGCGTGCGACAGCAGCCACGGCAGGATGCCGTACACCAGGCCGTTGATCTGCTGTGATCCCTGGGCGCCGCCGGTCACGTAGACCGTGGGCAGGGTGCGGTCGAAGCCGTACAGGCCGAGTGCCTCGACCGCGTGCTCCGGCCGCCCCGACAGCGCCTCCGGCCGTACGGGATTGCCCGTGACGACGGCGGCCGTGCGCGCCGGCCTCGGCAGGAGCGGCAGCGTGGACTCCGACGACACGGCGAAGCGCGTCGCGACCCTGGCGAGCATCCGGTTGGCCAGACCGAGGCGGACCGTCTGCTCGTGTACCACGAGGGGACGGCGGCACATCCAGGCGGCGAGGCCGATGGGTACGGCGACATAGCCGCCCGTGGCCAGCACCACATCGGGCCGGACACCGGAGACGACCGAGCGGGCCTGGAAGACGCCGAGCAGGGCGCGGCCCATGTCCTTGATGTTCGAGACGATCTCCAGCGGGTTGCGTGAGCGGCGCACCTTGCCGGTGGCGACCGTGGCGAACTCGATGCCCTCGGCCGCCGTGACGCGCGCCTCCAGCCCGTCGGCCGTGCCGACCCACAGCACCTCCACCCCCGCGCCGGCGGCGGCGAGCCTGCTCTGCAGGGTGCGCACCGCCGTCAGGGCGGGGTAGGTGTGGCCGCCCGTCCCGCCCCCGGTGACGATCAGGCGCAGGGGTCGCTTCGGATCCGGCACGAGATGGTCGGCGGCGTCACCGGTCACGAGGAGACTCCCAATCTTGGTCGCGTGGGGACTCGGCCCACGCCGGGGGACAGCGGAACATCGCGGACGATAGCAGTCGGACCGGTACGCGGCGATCTTCCCGGATCCGGCCTCTGGTCCAGGCCGGCCGCACCGTCGTCGATCCGGCGCATCACCCTGGGACACGATCCGGTTCGCCGCCGGAACCCCTATCATCACCCAATGCGTTCGATCGACTACCGAAAGCGATGGTCGGTTCGTCGCCGCTCGAAGCTCACAGCGGAGGAGCCGACATGCCCATGCGATCAGGCTTCGCACGCTCACCCTGGCCGCGTGAGGACGGGCCGGGTGGGGACGGGCCGGCCTCGCCGTGCCACTCCGGCGGATGGACGCCGCCGGGCCCGTGCGGCCGCCTCGGCGCGGCCCTGCTCCGGCACGGCCGCGTGGTCGTCGCGGCGTGGCTCCTCCTGGCCGTGGCGTCCACCGCGCTGCTGCCCGGGCTGACGCAGCGTCTCGGCCCACCGCCGCTCGAGGTGCCGGGCTCCAGATCGGCGGCGGCGGCACGCCTGATCTCGGAGGGATTTCCGCGGTTCGGCAGCGAGCAGATGATCCTCGCCTTCGACTCCGCCACACTGTCGGCCGCGGAACCGGCCTATCGGCAGGCGCTGGCCGAGACGGTCGGATCGCTGGCCGGCCTGCCGGGCGTCGGCGGGATGCTGCCGCTGCCCGAGGGCGAGGACCAGGACCCGCATCATGCGTACGTGCTCTTCGGCGTCACGGGTGACGAGGCGGCCCGCCGACGACGGCTGCCGGTTCAGGCGGCGGCCGCCCGGCGGGCCGTGGACGAGGCGTCCGGCGGAAGGGTCACCGTGACGATCGTCGGGGCGAGCGCGGTGTTCGCCGAGCTGGTCCGGGGCGACCTGGACGACCTGCAGCGGATGAAGGTCGTCACCCTTCCCCTCGTGGTCCTGCTGCTCGTCCTCGGGCTGGGAGCCGTGGGATCCGCCGTCGTGCCACTGCTCGTGGCGGGAGCGGCGATCCTGGTGACCGCGGGGGCGCTCTCCCTGCTCGCCACGATCGCTCAGGTCGACTCGACGCAGCTGACCGTCGCCCTCACCGTGTGCCTGGGGATCGGGCTGGACTACGCGTTGCTCATCCTGCTGCGCTACCGCCAGGCCCGTCGTGACGAGTTCCTGCCGCCGCCGGCGGCGGCCGTACGGGCGACCGGCACGGCGGGCGCCACCGTCTCGTGGTGCGCCGCGGCCATCGTGCTCACCGCCTGCGCCCTCTTCACCGTCCCCGTGCCGGGGATCAGGAACATCGCCCTGGCGGTGATCGTGGCCGCCCTCGTCACGGCGGCCGCCGCGTTGAGCCTGACACCGGTGCTTGCGCGGCTGCTCGATCCGTGGCTGGAGTGGAGGCCGTTTCCCCGGTGGCGGCGCCGGCGCCGTACCGCCGGACGTCCGGCCTGGTCGCGTCTGGCCGGACACCTGATGGATCACCCGGTACGCTACGCGCTGGCCGTGACGGCCCTGCTGCTGGCGGCGGTCCTTCCGGTGCTGGGCCTGCGCCTCGGGCTGCACTACGACCGCCCTTCGCTGGCGGGCACGGCGACCGGTCACGGCCTGGTCCAGATGGAGGCCGACCGGACGGCCGGGATCACCGGGCTGGTCCTGCCCCATCCGGAAGGAAGCGGCCCGGTGAACGTCGGCGGGCTGATGGACGCCCTGGAGTCCGACCCGAGGGTGGGATCGGTCGCCGTCCTGGACAACGGCCGGGACCTGACGGTTGTGCTGGTCACCGAGCGCAACCCTCCCGACAGCGCGGCCTCGGCGGCGCTGCTCCGGCACATCTACGAGGTGGCGCCACGCCTGCTGCCCGCCGACCGGCAGGTGTTCGCGGCCGGCCCCACCGCTCTGCTGGCCGACCTCGGCGAGCAGATGCTGGCCGGCCTGGGCCTGGCGATCGCCCTGGTGCTGCTGTTCTCGTTCCTCCTGCTGCTGATCACCTTCCGCAGTCTGCTCATCGCGGTGAAGGCCGTCTGCATGAACATGCTGTCGGTCACCGCCACCTTCGGCCTGCTCGCCCTGTGCTTCCAGCACGCGAGCCCGACCCGTGACGTGAACCTCCTGGTGCCGCTGCTGACCTTCACCGTCGTCTTCGGCCTGTCCCTGGACTACGAGGTCTTCCTGGTCCATCGCGTCGCCGAGCACTACCGGCGTACGGGCGACAACACCGCCGCGGTCCTCCACGGGCTGCGGCACACGGCCCGCCCGATAACCCTGGCCGCCGTCGTGATGACCGTCGCCTTCGCCAGCCTGCTGATCACGCATCGCAGCGATCTCCAGCAGACGGGGTTCGCCGTCGCCGTGGCCGTCGCGGTGGACGCCACCCTCATCCGTATGATCCTCGTCCCCGCGCTCATGCGGCTGCTCGGCCACCGCAACTGGTGGCTGCCCCGGCCGCTGGCACGTCTGCTCCCGGCCTTCGGCCCGGCCGACCGACCGGCCGCCTCTTCGGCGGGATCTTGACCATGCCCGCGCGTGTCCCACCGTTGAACGCCGCATCGAAGTCACTCATTGTGATAAACAAATAACGCAGAGTAATCTACCTGGGGGACACGATGAGAATTGCCATGGTGGGTCCGCGACACGCGGCCCGCGGACTCGGCGTCACCGCGGCGGCCGTCCTCGGCCTGACGCTGGCGGCCGCGCCGTCGGTCGCGCAGGGAGCAGCCGAAGGCGACGCCGGGGCCGTCACGGCGATCACGCGGCCCGCCGCTTCCCCGCACACCGTTCTGACCTGCTCGGCCAAGACGGCCAAGCCGATCACCTTCGACCCGCCGCTCACCCAGCGTGCCCAGCAGGCGACTTTCCGCGGCACGATCTCCCTGATCAACTGCACCTCCCCCGACAACAGTCATCCGCGGCCCCGCTCGGGACAGCTCACCTTCGAGGGCGGTGGGCTGGCGACGTGCACCGGCGTCGAGAAGGCCACCGGCAGCGGCACGATCACCTGGAAGGACGCCAACGGCGTCAAGTTGGGGACCTCCACCCTGCGCCCCAATCTCAACGCGATCGACTCCTACAACCCCGGCAACGCCGTGCTGTTCGGTGAGATCACCGGCGGGATGCTGAAGGGGACGCGCACATCCGGCAGGGCCATACCCACCAGCGACATCAGCAAGTGCGCGACCACGGGCCTGACCGGCGTGGAGGGCGCCGGCACCATGGACTTCATCACGGTGAGCTGAGCCGGACCTCGGGATCGGGACCTGAAGCGGGCCGGTGGCCGCGCCTCATCGACAGGCGTACCCGCCCGGCCGGGCGGCCTGCCTGGACTGCATCGAGAACCACTGGACCGACCTGCGCCCCCGCTCCCTGGCCGAGACCATGGACGGTTGACCGCACGCCCGGCCCCGGACGGCGCTCTCCCCGGGGCCGCAGGCTCGCCATGTGCGGGAAGACCTCGGCGGCTCTCTCCGGATCGGTGTCGTCGCCGAACGGCGAAGGTCACGGGCGGCGCGACTTCCATCCGTCCGTAACCTCAGTAATTAACCTCTTCATACCACTTGCCGCAAACATCCTTCTCTTGCCCCTGGGGAGGCCTTACTCTGATCATGAGCGGAGCGGGCACAGCCAGGAGATGGGATGGGATCGTGGCCGACGACCAGCAAGTGAGCGACACCTCGGCGAAGAACGAAGCGCCGGGGGGCAGAATCGATCCGAGGAAGCCGAGCATCGCCAGGGTTTACGACTTCTTCCTTGGCGGCAAGGACAACTTCGCCATCGATCGTCAGGTGGGAGAGGCGACCTTGAAGATCGCCCCGGACGCCCCCGCGGCGGGTCGGGCGAACCGGGCCTTTCTCCGGCGCGTCGTCCATCACCTGGCGGCCGAGGCCGGCATCCGGCAGTTCATCGACATCGGCTCGGGCCTGCCCACCCAGGGCAACGTGCATGAGGTCGCTCAGCGGGTCGCCCCGGAGGCGCGGGTCGTCTACATCGACAACGACCCCATCGTGCTCGTGCACGGGCGCGCGCTGCTCGCAACGAACGGCAGCACCACGGTCATCGAGGCCGACATCCGCGACCCGGAATCGATCCTGAACCACCCCGAGCTCCGCGCGCGCATCGACTTCGACCAGCCGGTGGCCCTGCTGCTGTTCGCGATCCTGCACCACATCAACGACCACGAGGGGCCCGGGGCCATCGCCGCCCGTTTACGCGACGCGCTCCCCTCCGGCAGCTACTTGGCGGTGTCCCACTTCCAGAACCCCGGGCCGAGCATGCCCGAGGTGGCGGCGCAGGCCGCCACGGCGGAGAAGCTGTTCAACGAGAACCTGGGCACCGGCAGGTGGCGCTCCCATGAGGAGATCCTCACCTTCTTCGGCGACTTGCCGCTCCTCGAGCCCGGCCTGGTGCCGCTCGCCGAGTGGCGGCCGGAGCCCGACGAGTTCGTCGAGCGCGGCATCACGTATCACACGTTCGTCGGCGGTGTGGCGCGCAAACCCTGAACCGACCTCCATGCGCCGGATGTGAACCGGCTCGCGCTCGGGGCCGCGCCGCTCGCCTGCGCCGCTCAGACGGAGATGACGACCTTGCCGGGGGCGTGGCCCTCCTCCAGGTAGCCGACCGCCCCGGGGATTTCTTCTAAGGGGTGGCGGCGGTCGATGACCGGGGCCACTCGTCTGTTGTTCGGGAACGCTCGACGTCCGCGGGTTCTGTTCGGGACCGGGGCACTCGAGTGTGCCCGCCACCGTTGTCCGCTGACCGGCGAAGCGGGATGCCGCCGTGGCGGAGAGCACATGGCCCATGGGTTGTACACCGTGAGGGCATGTCCGGCCGTACCACTCCTTCGAGCAGTGCGACCGGCGGCGACACCCCCACGAGCATCCAGTCTCGCCATACCCGCCGCGGTGCGCCGGGGGAACAGGGCTCCTACCGCACGGAGCGAATGAGTCCGTGCACGAAGTCATGGTACGGAAATCCCCACACGCACAATCAGCCCGAAGTACGAGACATCTCGCTCGGTTTCCGACCCACGCGTGCCGTGTGCCGTGCGGCGGCCTTCGGCGAGCACGGCCCGGATCGCGCGCGATCAACGGCAGATGTGACGTGAGGGTGGGGATTCACGAACGGGGGCCGAGGACTGTGCGGCCTCGGCCCCGCAGGTCGTTCGTTAGGTGGTGCCGCCGGTCACCGTCGTGCCGGACTTGGTGATGTAGTAGGTGATCTTCGATCCGCTCCAGAAGTGGAAGGTGAGGGTGACGCGCCCGTCGTTCACCTCGGCGAAGAACTCGGGTTTGAGGATGATCGTGTTGGCGTTGTAGTCGGGCTGGAAGGTCTGCCAGAACTCCTTGTACGGGGTCCAGTTGGCCGGTCCCGCGGGGCTGCCGTCGGCGTACTTGGCCTCCATCGTGGCGAGCTGGTCGCCGCGGAACTGGGTCGGGATCACGAACGAGGAGGTCGTGCCGGTGGCGGCGGCCTGGGTCGGCGTGTCGGAGGTGATGATGCTGATCTGCCAGGGCGCGCCCTGGGAGAAGCGGGCCTCGATGGTGGCGTTCACGCCGTAGGCCCGGTTCCCGGCCAGCCGGGTGAGGGCCGCGGCGGTGAGGGTCAGCGTGTTGCCGGAGACGGTGTAGTCCGTGCCGTTGACGAGGTCGGTGCCGCCCTGTCGCAGGCCCCGGAACGAGGTGCCGTTGAGGTTGAGCGTGAGCGTCTTGGCGGTGATCGTGCCGCTACGCGGCAGGTACACCTGATCGGACGAGGCCGTGCCGGATCGCATGGTCCAGCCGGCCTTCATCATCTCGTACACGCCCTGGTCCCGCCATCGCACCTCGTTGCGCTCCAGGAACGAACCCGCGTCCCAGAGCATGGTGGTGAGCTTCCGGGTGCGGGCGTTGTGGCCGACGGCCTCGATGTACTTCAGGAACTCGCCGCGTTCGATGATGCCGGGCCGGGTGTAGTCGTAAGCGAGCAGCGCCCACTCACCGACGATCACGGGGATTCCGCGGGACACGAACGTGTTGTACACCCGGTCGAAGCCGCTGATTAGGTCCTGCTCGACGTTGCTGTCGTAGTGGGTGCCGCCGGCGATGTTGACGCTGAACGGCCACCATCCGTAGAAGTGCACCGTCGCGGCGAGGTTGGGGTCGTGCAGCTGGTCGAAGGTGCCCGCCAACGCGTCCAGCCGGGCCTGCTCGGAACTGGTGTACAGGGTGGGCAGCACGAGCAGCCGGGTGGCGTTGCCTCCTCCGGACGCGCGCACTAGGCGGACGAACTCGGTGTTGAGCTCGTTCAGCACCTGATCGCTCTCGCCGTCTCCGGAGGTGTCGGCGAACTGCGGCTCGTTGATGCTCTCGAACACCAGCTTCGGTGAGTAGTCGCGGAAGGTGTCGGCGAGCTGCCTCCACAGCGCGGTGTACCGGTTCATCACGGTCGTACGGTCGCCGGGGTAGGTGTTGATCCACTGCCAGGAGTCGTGATGCATGTTGAGCATCACGTAGAAGCCCTCGGCGAGAGACCAGTCGACGACCTGACGGACGCGGTTCAGCCAGGCGGCGTCGATGGTGTAGTCAGGTGCCGAGCCGTGGTGGTTACTCCAGGTCACCGGGATGCGGATGCTGTTGTATCCCTGGGACCGCACGAAGTGCAGCATGGCCTGAGTCGTCAGCGGGTTGCCCCACGCCGTCTCGTCGGGGATGGCATCGAAGGTGTTGCCGAGATTCCAGCCCGGTTGCATCGCGGCCACCCTGGCCATCGCGTCGCCCGGCCGCGGCGACGGCGACGGTGAGGGAGACGGCGAGGGGCTGGGTGAGGGGGAGGGCGAGGGGGACGGTGACGGGCTGGGCGATGGTGATGTTCCACCGTCGCCGGTGCACGCGACGCCGTTGAGCGCGAACGCGGTCGGCACCGGGTTGCTGCCCGACCACCACCCGTTGAAGCCGAAGGAGACCGTCCCGTTGGTCGCGACGGTCGCGTTGTAGCTCGCGTTCACCGCGGTGACCTGCGCGCCCGAGGCGGTTATCGTCGCGTTCCACGCCTGGGTGACCTTCTGCCCCGACGGGAACGTCCACGCCAGCTTCCAGCCGTTGAGCGGGTCACCGAGGTTGGTGACGTCCACATTGGCGGTGAAACCACCCGGCCACTGAGCCGTGACCGCGTACGCCACGCGGCAGCCCACGGCCGACTGGGCGTTGACGGCCAGCGCCACCCCCGCCGTCAGCAGCATGGCCAGGGTGCTGACGACCGTGATCACCCGCAGCCGGGCTCTTCGTAAGAGCTGCAGATTCAACAGTGATCTCCTTGTCTTGTACGGGTCTTGCCGTGCCAGGCGGCCGGCCGGCGGACCGTGGCGGCTCTTCACGGCGGCGTCAGGACGGCCTTGACCACGCCGATCAGCACATCTCTGATGAAGCGACCTCGGGCGAACGCGCCGGCGTGATGATCCGCGCCCGGGAGACCGTCTCGATCGGCTTGATGAGCTCGGAAGCCGGAAACCGCCGAACCGCTTCGACCGGAGTGAGACGCCGAGGCAAGCGATCTCCCTTGGGCAACAGAAACTCGATATTTCGCGAAACATAACATGGTGGTGTGTGCGGAGCCACCGTCGTCCGCGCGCCGGCCGAATCGCCGGACAGGCGACTTCATCAGCGGCATTCCGAGAAAGCCCGAGCGTTACGCCGCACTCCAGGTCAGCCATAGGATCACTGCCATCGGCCGGAGCTCGTTCATATGTCTGGAAACAAGGTGGAGAAAATTTCTGCCATCTTGTTGTGAAAGTTTCACCCTCGGTGGTGGAGGACGGCGTCTCGGCCGTCGAGAGCATCTGAAGCACGGCTCCCGCCTCGCCGGAGCAGCGGGCCGTACGGCGAGGAGAAGAAGGTCGGTGATGACATCCGTGTTCCGGTGTCGATCACGGCGGTGCCGCGACCGCCTGACCGTCGCTTCAACCGTCGTGCTCGAGGACCGCGGGTGGAGCGGTGCTCTTCCGGACGGTGAGGGTGGTGGCCAGTTCGAGGCCGACCCGCGGGTTCTCCTCCCCGCGACCGAGGGCGAGCGCCAGCTCGGTGGCGGCCGCTGCCATCTCGGTGAGCGGCTGGTGAACGGTGGTCAACGGGGGATCGACCAGGGCCGCTATGGGCAGATCATCGAAGCCGACCACGCTCAGGTCCGTCGGTATCCCCAGCCCCAGCGCCCGCGCGGCCTGATAGACGCCGACCGCCTGCAGGTCGTTGCAGGCGAAAATCGCCGTGGGCGGCCTCGGGAGGTTCAGCAGGTCAAGCGCGGCCGTGTGGCCGCCCTCCATGGTGAGGCCGGTGCGCACGGTGAGTTCGGCCTCCACCGGCAGGCCGGCGTCCTCCAGCGCCGAGCGGTAGCCGTCCAGCCTGGCTCGGCAGCACAGGACCTGGTCCGGCCCACCGATCATGGCGATGCGCCGATGCCCCAGCTCGATGAGGTGATGGGTGGCCGAGCGGCCGCCGGACCAGTTGGTGGCTCCGACGAAGGGGACGTCGTCGGGCAGTTCGGTGGTGGGGTCGAAGACCACGAACGGGATGCCCTTAGCGCTCAGTTGCTCACGCTGTTCCTCCGAGAGCTGGGCCACCGTCACGACGCAGGCCGGGCGGCGGCGGGTCAGCGTATCGTCGTTGGGATAGGCGGTCTCGTCGCGTTCCGGGCCGAACTCCGTCAGCGCGACCCCCACGCGGTGCTCGCGGGCCACCCGCTCGACCCCGCGAATGATCTCCATTCCCCACATGTCCTCGAGCTGGTCGAAGACGAGCTCCATCACGTTGCTGCGGTTGGCCTTGCGGTACCCGTACTCGTCGATCAGGGCCTCGATGCGGGCGCGCGTGTCCGGGGACACACCGGAACGGCCGTTGATGACTTTGGACACCGTGGGGATCGACACGCCGGCGGTCGCGGCGATGTAGGAGATCGTCACGGGCTTGGACGGATCGCCTCGCCGACGGTCTCGGTCGGCGACCGGTTCGCCCGACTCCGCGTGGGACAATCTGGCTCCCTTCCTCACCCGGACGATGTCGGCATCGCATGCTCGACTCTCACGGGCCCGCCCACGGCGCAAGAATTCCACAGATCGGCTTCCCCGTTGTGCCCCGGCCCCCTGTGTCCGATGTCCCGGCGGACTCCGAACGGCGGCCGGTCCAGCCGACGGTACAGGCGGAGCCGCCGGTCGTGAATCCGGCCGGGTCGGCGGCGGGTGACCCGTACGACGAGCGAGCGGGCGCGTCGACGCTCGTCTCGCCGATGAGCTACGACGTCGGCCGGAGGCGCACCATGCGGCCCGTCCGTTCTGTCAGTATGAAGTCGGATGGCGTCGGCGGCGGACCGGCCGGATCTCCTCATACGGAGGTAGCGGTAACGAGATGGTGACGGGGGAAGGCGGCCATGGCGGACAATCTGTCGGAGGTGCCGGTGGAGAACGGCCGAGATCCGAGGGATGACGTACAGGGGCCGGTCACCATCGCCTACATCGCGGAGTCGGCAGGTGTGTCGATTCCTACCGTTTCGAAGGTGCTCAACGGCAGATCGGGAGTGTCCGACGGCACCAGGGCACGCATCGAGGAACTGATCAACAGATACGGCTACCGCAAGCCTTCCGGCAGCCGTAACAACACCGTCGAGCTCGTGTTCCGCGAGCTGGAGAGCATGCGGGCAGCGGAGATCATTCGGGGTGTCGGACGGGTGGCCCGCAGGAACCGGATGGGGGTCATGGTCTCCGAGCTCGGCCTCCACGACTCGCCCGGCCGTACGTTGAGTGAGGTGATGGATCGGCGCCCACACTGCGTGGTGTCGGTGGCCCGGTTGCCGGAGGCGGAGCGAGACCAGCTGAGCGGCAAGGGCATCCCGTTCGTCGTGTTCGACCCGGCCACCGAGCTGCCGGACGACGTTCCCTTCGTCGGCACCACCAACTGGCGGGGAGGCCGATCCGCGACCCGTCACCTCATCGAGCTGGGGCACCGGCGCATCGCCATGATCGGCGGACCGAAGGACATGCCGTGCTTGCGCGCACGGCTGGCGGGCCACGGCTCGGCGCTGGAGGGGGCCGGACTGCCGGTGGACCCCAGCCTGATCATCCACTCTCCGCTCACCCGTGCGGACGGCTGTGCCGCGGCGCGGCGGCTGCTGACTCGCCCCGACCGCCCCACTGCCGTCTTCGCCGCGAACGATCTGCAGGCACTGGGCGTCTACAAGGCGGCACGCGAGCTCGCCCTCCGCATCCCGGACGACGTGAGCGTCGTGGGCTTCGGCGATCTGCCGGTCGTGGCCTGGGCCGACCCGCCGATGACCACCGTTCACCAACCGCTGACCGAGATGGCGATGGCCGCGACGGAACTGGCACTGGCTCTCGGGCGGGGCGAAGAACCGGCACAGGTCGGCTTGGAGATCGCCACGACGCTCACCGTTCGGAGCAGTACGGCGCCACCTGCGGAGTGAGGTGCGCGGCCGGCCAGCGCTCGGCTAGCGCTGCTTGAGGCGCTGCGCCTCCTTGCGCACCTCGGCCTGGACCGACCGCTCGCGCTTCAGCCACTCGGGGTTCTCCGCCTTGATGGCGTCGATCTCGGCGGTGGTGAGCGGCCCGGTGATGCCGCCCCTGGCCAGGCCCGAGTTGGAGATGCCCAGCTTCACGGCGATGACCTGCCTGGGGTGCGGCCCGTTGCGTCGCAGATCGGCCAGCCACGCCGGCGGATCGGCCTGCAGCGCGTTCAGCTCGTCCCTGGAGACGACTCCCTCCTGGAACTCGGCGGGTGTGGCCGAGAGAAGCACACCCAGCTTCTTGGCCGCGGTCGCGGGCTTCATCGTCTGAATGGTCTTGAGCTTGGCCATGGCGTCAAGGGTAGGGCGCGAAGCCGCTTCCCCTGACATCGGTACCCTGAGGCGGTGACCGACAGGGAGTTCCGGCTGGCTTACGTGCCCGGGGTGACGCCCGCCAAATGGGCCGGCATCTGGGCCGAGCGTGTGCCCGACGTGCCACTCACCCTGGTCTCCATCGCCGCGGCCGAGGTGGTGGAGCTCCTGCACGACGGCGGCGCCGACGCCGGGTTCGTGCGGTTGCCCGTGGACCGTGACGGGCTCAGCGTGATTCCTCTCTACGTCGAGACCACCGTGGTGGTGGTGCCGAAGGATCACATGGTGGCCGCCGCCGACGAGGTGACCGTCGCCGATCTCGCCGACGACGAGGTGTTCCACCCGATGGACGACACCCTTGAATGGACGGCCCTGCCGGGGCTGCCGGCTTTCACGCGCCCGGACACGACGGCGGAGGCGATCCGGCTGGTGGCGGCGGGGGCCGGGCTGCTGCTGGTCCCGCAGTCGCTCGCGCGTCTGTATCACCGCAAGGATCTGACCTACCGGCCGGTTGTGGAGACGCCGCAGTCGCAGATCGCGCTGGCCTGGCCCACCAGTGCGACGACCGAGCTGGTGGAGGACTTCATCGGCATCGTCCGTGGGCGTACGGTGAACAGCTCGCGGGGCCGTACTCCCGCGCCTGCCCCGGTGAAGGCGCGGAAGCAGCCGCGGAGTCCCGCTCCGGGCGGGTCGGGTCGCCGGGGCGCGCAAACCGGCCGGGGCAGGAAGGGCCGCCGTTCCCGCTGAACGTGTACCCGTCAGAAATCGATCGGACGGTCCCGGCCGCGCCGGCGCGGAGCCCGACCTGCCGGCCCACGACGTCATCGAGTTCCTCCGCGCCTGCCGTCCCGTGCCGGCGAGATCGTAGGCCGGTCGCGGTTCGCCCAGGTGGGAAAAGCCCAGGGCCGGCTACGAGGAGCGCCGATTCGGCTCGTCCCGGTCGTCGGGGGCGAGCCGCGCCCAGACTTCGGCGAGGGAGCGCAGATGCTCGTCGTCGAGCCGGTCGAAGAAGAGTCTGCGCAGATCGCTGTGCTGTTGGCGCCATGCCTTGCGCAGGAGCGCCCTCCCGTCCTTGGTGAGGAACACCTCGAATCCACGGCCGTCGGCGGCCGACCGTCGTCTCTCGATCAGGCCGCGACGCTCGAGCCGGTCGGCGAGCCGGGTGAACCCGCCGCTGGACATCAGGCACTGCTGGGCGAGCTCCGACATCCGCACGCCGTTCCGGCCGGCGTCTCCGAGCAGTGCCAGCACGCTGTACTCGGCCATGCTCACGTTCAGCGGAGCGAGCCCGGCCTCGATCTCACGCCAGATCCGATTATGGGTAAGCAGGAATCCCCGCCACGCCTGATCTTCCAGCTCTCCCAGCTTGTCGGTCGCCATGAGCAGCACGGTATCGGCAGGTCATCTCGGGGGCCAGCCGATGTGTCTGCCTGCACAGCAAAGCTCATCTCGGCGAGGACCGTGACCGATCGCTCATACGCAGAAGAGTAGTGAATGCCTGCACAGGCAACTACTTTGGCTTGGGGTGTTGGTCGGATTCCCTGTCTGAGCCGGTCATTCATGTCTCCGTGTCCAACCCCGGCGAGTCGGCATGTGATGCGGGACATCTTGGAATAATTGCTTGCGCAGGCAGATTATTCGATGTAGACCGATGGTCGGAGGCGCGTCGCGTCACCGACCGGGGAAAGGAGACGACATGCCGTTCGAGCTCGGCATCATAACGTTCGGCGAGATCACGGAGGACCCGGCCACCGGGGCCCTCCCATCTCCGCGGCAGCGCGTCCGCGAGACGATCGAGCAGGCGCAGGTCGCCGACCAGGTGGGCCTGGACGTCTTCGGCGTGGGGGAGCACCACCGCACCGACTTCGTCGGATCGGCGCCGACCATCCTGCTGGCCGCCGCTGCGGAGAAGACCGAGAACATCAAGCTGACGAGCGCGGTCACCGTGCTCAGCTCCGAGGACCCCGTACGCGTCTGGGAGCAGTTCGCCACAATCGACCTGCTGTCCGCCGGCCGCGCGGAGATCATCGCCGGCCGTGGCTCCTACACCGAGTCCTTCCCACTGTTCGGGTACGACCTGAAGGACTACGCGGACCTGTTCCGCGAGAAGCTTGACCTGCTGCTCAAGATCCGCGACCGGAACCCGCTCACCTGGTCCGGCCGCTTCCGCGCACCGCTGGTCGACGCCGACATCGCACCCCGCGCCGACGGCGACACCATCCCGATCTGGGTCGGAGTCGGCGGATCGCCCGCGTCGGCCATCAACACCGGCCGTCTCGGCCTGCCCATGGCACTGGGCCTGCTGCTCGGACCGATGACCTTCCACGAGGAGACGGTCCAGCTCTACCGGGCGGCGGCGGCGAGGGCCGGGCACGACGCGGCAGCCCTGCCGATCAGCATCGGCTCGCACGGATTCGTCCACCGCACCAGCCAGGGCGCGCGGGACACCATGTACCCCTACTTCGCCAGAGGAATGATGGAGAACAACCACCAACGCGGCGTCGGCCTCCAGCTCTCCCGGACCGCATTCGACGCGCAGTCGTCGCCCGCCGCCGGACTGCTGGTCGGCAGCCCGCAGGAGATCATCGACAAGCTGCTCACCTACCACGAGCTGTACGGCATCGACCGCGCCATCATCCAGATGGGCTTCGGCGGCATGCCGCAGAAGGAGCACCTCGAGGCGATCGAACTGCTCGGCACAGAAGTGGCACCCGTCGTGCGCCGCGAGGTCGCATCGCGTGAGAAGAGCGTGGCATGACCATCGTCCCGCAAGCAGGCAACGCAGATCCGGTCACGCCTATGCGGGGCCCGACCCTGCGAGTCGTCGTCGTCAACGGCAGCCCCAGCGAGCCGTCCAAGACGATGGGGCTCGTCGACGTCGTCCTGGACACCCTGAAGGACATGCTCCCCATCGAGGCGTCCCGGGTCGATGTGTATCGCTTGGGCGCGGGGTTCACCGGAGCGATCGAGCGCGACGACGTCACGCCCGAGGTCGAAGACTCGCTCCGGCTCGCCGAGAATGCCGATCTCCTCATCGCCGCCGCACCCGTGTTCCGAGGCACGTACCCCGGCATGTTCAAGCACTTCTTCGACCTCGTCGACCAGTACGCGCTCGCGAACAAGCCCGTCCTCCTCGCCGCGACGGGCGGAGGCGACCACCATGCGCTTGTCCTGGAGCACGCCATGCGGCCGCTGTTCGCCTTCTTCCAGGCGTTGACGATCCCGGTCGCGGTCTTCGCGTCCGCCGGAGACTTCGACGGTACGACCCTGCTCACCCCCCGCGTCTACGGACGCATCGAGGTCGGGCTCACCGACGTTGTGAACCTTCTCAGAGCTCGCGCGACGGGCCCGGGCGAAAAACAGGACCGCGAACCGGCGAACAGCCGACCCCGCGCGAAGCCGCCTGCCCCATCACTGAGCGCAGCCGGCGGGCAGAGGCTCGTCCAACCGGTCCAGCGGGCCGGTTCTCCCAGCCGCACTTGATCGCTGTCCGGTCTTCCGGCCAGGGGCCGCCGCATCCGGCGATCCTCCAACCGTGGCACCCACCTCAGTCCTTATCGGCGCCTTCCTCGATGCACTGAACGAGCCCTGGTACGACTGGTACGACTGGGAGTCCGGCACCTTCAGCTACTGGGGTGACGGCGATCAGCCCGTCGACTTCTCCACTTATTCCGACACCGCCGCGTCGCCCCGCGCCGCTACACGGTTTGACCTCCTGCCCACATCGTGGGGGTTCGGCCCGACCACGGGCTTGCCTGTTCGAGTTGCCCGGCAAGGCGGAAGAGACGGCCTTCGAGCCCGTAACCGGCGGCGAACTGCATCCCGATCGGGAGACCCGTCCCGGCATCGGCCGTCACGGGCACGGACATGGCGGGCGTGCCCGCCACATTGAACGCCGCGGTGAACGGTGAGAGGTCGAAGAGGCGGCGGATCCAGCCGAGGCCGTCCAGTTCCTCCGCGGCCTCGGCACGGGTGCCCAAGGGCACAGGAAGCCCCGGCAGGGTCGGCGTGAGCAGCAGGTCGTGAGTCTCGAAGTACCATGCCAGGCTCCGGGCGATCCGGTTCCGGATCGCGAGAGCGGTGACGAACTGGGCGCCGCTGACCCGCTGCCCGTAGCGGTAGCCGGCGAGGGTGGGCGGCTCCAAAGTCGAGGAGTCGATGGGCCGGCCTGTGGCGGTGGCCAACTCGTCGATCGAGGCCGTCAGGTTCGCCGTCCACTGATGAGCGCTGGCCAGGACGAACTCTTCCCAGTCCGCCCCGAGGTCCACCTCGACCTCCTCCACCCGGTGGCCGAGGGATTCGAGCAGGCGCACGGTGCGGAAGAGAGCATCGGCCACGGGTGCGGCGGTGCGGTGTCCGCCCCATGCCTGGGTGAGGACGCCGATCCGCAGCGAGCCGGGGTGGCGGGTGACTTCCTCCGCGTACGGCCGGGACGGTTCCTGGGCGAAGTAGGGGTCGCCCGGTTCCGGGCCGCGGATCTGGTCGAGCAGTGCCGCGCTGTCGCGTACCGTACGGCTGACGCTGCCGTGCACGGCCAGGCCGTTGAAGATCTCGTCGAAGTAGGGGCCGGCGGAGACCCGGCCACGGGTGGGCTTCAGCCCGAAGACACCGTTGTGGGAGGCGGGTATGCGGAGCGAGCCGCCGGCGTCGGTGGCGTGCGCGATCGGGACCACCCCGGCGGCGACTGCCGCGCCGGCGCCGCCGCTGGAGCCGCCCGCGCTGCGCTCAAGGTCCCAGGGGTTGCGGGTCGCGCCGTACAGCACGGGTTCCGTGGTGTCGCTGTAGGCCATCTCCGGCGTCGTGGTACGCCCGAACGTCACGAGGCCGGCACGGCGGAAGCGCCGCATCAGGAAGGAGTCGGCGTCGGAGACGTTGCCGGCCGCGAGACGGCTGCCCAGCTCCATGCGCCTCCCGGCCATGGAGACGCCGATGTCCTTGATCAAGAAGGGGACTCCGGCCAGCGGTGTGCTGCCGGGGTCGGGCTCGTCGTCGGCCTGCCAGGTCTCCACGACGGCGTTGATCCGCGGGTTGACCGCCTGCGCGGCCTCGTGCGCGGCTGCTTGCAGTTCGGCGGGGCCCACCTCGCCCTTGGCCACCAGCTCGGCGAGCCCGATCGCGTCGAAGCTCACGTACTCGGTCACTCTCACTGTCTCTCCAGGAAACGATACCGTTGAGTCTCTGACGATACCCAACGGTATCGTATGGAACTGATTGGTACCATAGCAGTCATGGCAGCGAACGCCAGAAGGCCGGACAGGGTGGCGAAGCTGCCGCCTCGTGAGCGCATCCTCGACGCGGCGGAAGAGCTCTTTCACAGTGAGGGGATCCGGCGCGTGGGTGTCCAGGCGATCGCCGAGCGGGCCGAGACCACCAAAATGGCGATCTATCGGCACTTCGCGACCAAGGACGCACTGGTCGCGGAGTGGCTGCGGATCGTCGCCGCCGACTACCAGGCGGCCTTCGATCGAGCCGAAGCCGCACATCCCAACCGGCCGAGGGAGCAGATCCTGGCCCTGGCCCGTTTTATCGCCGAGGGATTGCAGGCGATCTCGTACCGGGGCTGCCCGTTCATCAACTCCCTCGCCGAACTGCCCGATCGCTCCCATCCCGCACGGCAGGTGATCGAGGAGCACAAGGCGCTCCAGACCCGCAGACTGGTCGGCATGTGCGCAGCGGCCGGGTTGCCCGACCCTGAACAGGCCGCGGCCGAGATCACCTTCGTCCTCGAAGGCGCGCAGGTCAGCGCGCAAAACGGAAGCATCGCTCAGCCGGGCGATCGGCTGATGAGGATCGTGGAGGGGATCGTGGATCAGGCGATCCGGTAGCCGGCTCCGGTGCCGTCGCGATGACCGGCGGATCGTCCGCGGTGGTGCCGGAAACCCAGACCATGCCCGCCGCGATAGACAAGGACGCCGGGGTCCATGACGCGAGGCACACGGCCGCGACGCCGTTCCTGGAGCAGGGGATGGACATGCGGGTCGTGCAGGTGATCCTCGGTCACTCTCAGCTCACGACGACGAAGCGTTATACGCATGTCACGGCGAACCCGGCCGGCGACGCGATGACGCGGATGGACCGTGTGTTGTGGGACGACGGAACGATCCCCCAACTCCAACCAGAAAGGCGACCGGGCAGACCATCGAGCGACCATCACTCGGGCGTCTGCCCAGCTCATTGAGGGTGGGGTGCCAGGGACTCGAACCCTGAACCGACGGATTAAAAGCTGATCGACGCCCTGGGCACATGGCCTCTGAACTGGGCCCAGTGTCCAGGGGAGCCCAGCCGCGTCCGGAGGCGTCTGGCGACGTTGCCGTCAACGGTTGCCGTCAGCTCGCAGGCCTCCCGGCCTGGTCACTCGGCCTTGTCCCGATCTTCAGGAGCGGTGACGAAGCTGCCCATGCCGGGCTCGGTGTGGATCAAGCCGTCTGCCCTCAGTGCCCGCATGACCTTCTGGCCGGTGGCGTTCGCGATGCCGAACTCTTCGATCAGGGCGACGAGTGATGGGATGCGCTCGCCAGGCTTGTACTCGCCGGAGGCGATACGAGCCTTGATGATCTCGTATACCTGCCGCCACCTGGGCTGATTGGCCTTGAACTCCACCACGCGAGCAACGGTAGGAAGCCATTGCACGCCGTGGCGATGGACAGCACGCTATAGCGTGCCATAGCTTTCTTTGCCTACCATGCAGCTCATAGGCCTGTGGGAGGAGAGCGAAGTGAGCAGCGAGAAGGCGGCGAGTGTCCCTGCCCTGACCGTCAGCGGCCTGCGGGAGGCGTTCCCCGGCTGGAGCATTTGGCGAAGCTCGGCAGGACGCCTGTGGGCCACGCGCAACGGTCGCCTGACGAACGAGGACTACAACCGCGGCCTATGCCAGACTATCGACGGCGATGATGCCGCCCAACTGGCTGAGGAGCTTCGCCGGCAAGCCGCCCTGGCTGGCGCTCTGCCCAACAGCGAAGCACAGTGCCCTGCCGCTTGGGACACCTCGCACTGAGCGGCGCGAGATGAACGCGAAGCTGCGGGGCCTCGTCCAGGACCCGGCGGACCTGTTGGAGGAGCCGGATTGTCCAGGTCTTTCGCCACACCTCCGCACTGCTGTCCCCGAGCCGGAGAAGCTGCTCTGGGTCTCGCAGCCTCGCGGGCCATGCCGAGTCGTGGACTACGCCTGCGACTGCCAAGCCGTGATCTATGAGTTGATCTCCTGTGGCGGGATCTACCTAATTCACAAGGTCATCCAGTCTCAGCCGCCCAAGCATGCATACGCGGGTGGCTGGCGATGGAGCGAGGCTCGTCTGCGGTGGCTGCGTCTCTTGACTGGGCAAGCTAGATAGTGCGTATGGTTCAGATCTCAGTAACGATCATGTAGCAGTTGTCGGTGATTGTTGGAATTAGTGCGGCGAACACCTATCATGTGGGGTTCACGTAAAAGCAAAGTGGGTATACTGTGAGCTAGTAGCTCTAGCGGGAGGAGGGTGATGAGGGATGTCCAGCCGACGTAATGCCCTTATCCCGCTTCTTCCTAATAGTGAGGCCTATTATGACTTCTTTGATGGTCTCATAAATGACACAGCCGAAAGACTTGAGAAGAAGCAACTGCCAGGAGGGCTTCTCAAGAGTTACCTGCTAGAGACTGTAGGAAATGCAGGTGACGCCGAATCTTTCGCGAGGATTCTTGGGCGAAGTGGCCTAGGGTGTGAGCCGGTTGACTCCTCTGAACGGATGTATAGGGTAACGGATGCAACCCATCGTGGGATAGCAGTCATCGAAAGAATCGGGGACAGATATCTCACGCTGTACACGCTGCTCCCGGCGGATAATTCCGACCCGTTGGTTCGTAAGGCTGTAGCGGTCAACCCTATGCTGGACCATCTCTGGCTTTCCTCTCAAACTTTTCAGGTTCTCTGGCAGCATGTTCGCGCGTCTAATAGCGGTAGACGGTACGGGAAAATAACTTTCGAGCACGAGTCGGTCTATGACTATCCTGAGCTCGAACCTGAAGAGGACGACCAGATTCGGTTCGACGAGGAGAGGCGCGCTTCCCGCTTCACCATGGTTGATCGCCTAGATGTGATTAATGAAAACATGGTGCCGTTGAGGCAAACGTATGCGCCCCTTGCGTCTATTACGCACCTACGAATCCCGGCCTCTGCACGAGGCGGCCATGATCTTTATTACGACGGTAAGGTGACTAACCGTAGCGATTCCTTTTTGGATCATAGGGCCGCAATTCTCAACGTCGTCGACATGTACAGTCGGCTCACGGCATCGGTCGAAGAGAAGCTGTGGGTTTCCAGCCACCAAGACGACGGGGGATACACCCTAAATAATGCCGTCGCGGAATTGGTTTTTAGTCAACCTCTGCGCGAGGATACCTTTAGGCGCTGGATCATCAACCTCTTCAATAGCCGGCGCAATCGGTTCCGCATTTCAGGGTTTGTGACATGGCTTAGCGACACCAAGGTTCACGCTAACGCAATAGATCAACACCTGTGGCAACCTATCATTCTAGAAATCACTACGAAGCATTTGGTTGCGGTGCTGCCCGAGGGCACGTGCGGCAACACCGTCAACAGACTGGTTTCGAACGTTCAGAGGTTCGTGGATCCGAACGTTCGAGCGTACATTGGAGATTCAGAATATTCGGCCCTTGTTCCCCCAGGGGGTCAGCTAAAAGTTGGCTAATCGCTTCCATCTAACTCGAGATCCAGTTTTTCAGCTTAATTCGTGTTTGTGGTTGGTGCGCAAGACTCCTCTTTCCAACAGCTCGCCCACCTACTACTCGCACGGATTCGTTTTTAGGGCTATTGGAAGAAAGCTGGGTGTTTCTGACGCTCTGAAGAAGTCTTTCCGAGAGCTTGGATGGACACCGGATCCTCCAGAGCCCGACGTCTTGATATATCACGCTGAGTCACGTGACTCTCTTGTTATCGAATGCAAGGCGCAGGGCTTTAGTCCTGCATCCTCAACGGCTCAGCAAGGCCGTAAATTGCTTGGTGTATGCGCAGAGCCCGATATAGCTGTAGGCTCTCCCAAAGGTACTGGGGAGGCGTATGTCGTATATGCGCTGCCACTGGAAGATGCTGAAGAGCAGCGGCAGACGTTAGCCGCACTGAACGGTGAAGTGGCAGAGGCCGGGCTCCCCTATGCCAAGTCAGGAACGCTGGGATTCGAGATAACAGACGGAGGGCTTTGGGCAGAGCTTTCTATCCCAGACGCCACTGACGGGTCTACAGTTACCTCGGTATGTAAGCGCGTTTGGGTCACGGATGGGGACGATGGAGCAGCTAGGCCAATCTACTTAATCCCTTACGACCCTACCGCTGTAGATAACCAAGAGCCCGAAGAGAAAGAGTATTGCACGAACCTTCTCGTGCAACGTGTCCTTACTCATGCGATGAGTATGCTCGGTCGTGCCGAGGTTCCAGACTTTGTACGGATACATGCTCACGACGCCTTGAGGGAGGCCACTTTTCGAGTATCGGATTACTGGCAGGCCTCAGAGCTCGGTAAGCTAGAGAATCGCATTGCGAGAATCCTGGCATCGCATCTGAACAAGGGGGCTTTTAAGGGCAAGATTCAATTGAGCGGTAACTGCGTTGAGGTTCATTTGGAGAACCTTGGAGCCCAAGATGCCATTCTTGCCATGCTGCATAAGGCTCGCACGGAAGTAATGGCACAAGCTATGCTCGACCCTCAATTGGCGCTTAACGAGGTGGACTCGTAATGCGGGTGCACTCGGTCACCCTCCTCTTCTGACCGCCCCGTACGCCATCGTCCCACCGCGAAGCGGCAGCGGGCCGGGGACGGAGGGGCAAGCCATACCTGCTCCCGGTGACCTTCCGTGCCCGCTGGTTGTCCTGCCCGCGTGGCCGGGCTTGCGCCGTAGGAGCCGGTCTGCTGGGCTCTGCCTGGGGCGATGGCGGGCGAGGCGATCAGCCCCCGCCACCTACGGCCCACGCTCGTGCTCGGCGATCACCTCGGGGCCGGAGTGCCCCCGCCAGAGGCACATTCATGCTCAGCCCTATTCGGCCCTATACCTCAAGCCGGAGAGCGTAGCGGCCGGCGCAACGCCATAGGCGCCCGAAGGGCCGCGAAGCGGTTGGGCCGGCGGCGGAGCGGTGGGTGGCGGAGCGCTGGGCGACGGCGCGTGGGTGGTCGGCGGGTTCGGTCGGTACGGCGTGGCGCTGGCTGCGGCGGGGCGGCCCGAGCCGCCGACGTCCGGGACCGGCCGGAGAGCCGCACGCCCGGACGGCGGGCGGGCGTGGGGCCGCCAGCGGCGGCGCGGAGCGCCGTCGCCTTGAACCAGTAAAGAAACTTTGAGCCCACTACACCCGAAGGGTCGCAAGCCCTCCCGGTTCGGCTGAGTCGTGGTCGCTGACGGATGCGGCCTCGAAACGGTCGCCGGGGGCTTCGATCTCGGTGAACTCCAGCGGGCGGCCGTGCTGGCTGAGCATGACCCGGCGCACGACCAGCAGGGGCGTTCCGATCGGCTCCATGCCGAGATCCTCGTAGGTCTCGCCGTAGGGCATCCGGGCGTGGACGGAGGTGGTCCAGCGCAGCGGCCCGTGCTGCCTCTCCAAGTGGGCGTAGTAGTCCTCGGGCTCCACGTGGGATTCGATCTCCCGGCCTGAGCCTTCACCGGTGATCGTCGCGACCTGGTCGGCGAGCACGTACGAGGACAGATGAATGCGGGCTCGGGTTCTGGTGTGCTGCCAGTAGGCGTAGCGGTAGACGACCATCGTTCCCCGGCGTACCGCCAGGATGTCGGCTCTGCTGCCCTCGGCGGTCATGAACAGCGCCGAGTTGGGGGTGACCTTGCTCTGGGCGCGTTCGGCCTCGCTGGGGACGGTGACGTGTTCCCATCCCTGCTTGGCGGGGTCGTAGGCCGGGCTCAGCAGGTCCTCGTGGTCGGGCCATCCGGTGAGGATCAGGCGGCGGTCAGGGGTCGGGCGGACGAATGTGCCGCGTCCGTGGGCGACGGTCAGCAGCCCCTCTCCGGCGAGTTGCGCGATGGCCTTGCGGATAGTCGGCCGGGAGGTGGCGGTACTCGCTGGCGAGGAATGCTTCTCCCGGCAGGGCCTGGCCGGGCCGGTAGTGGTCTTCCAGCACGTCGTTGCGCAAGAGGTCGGCGATGATCCGCCAGCGGGCGGCCTCCTTCTCCTCGGCCATGTGCCGATCCATGTGAGCAAGCACGTAGCACGTCTTGGACTACGTCTAGGTCACATCGGGAGAGAGGAGGCCGCATGAACAGCAAGGAGGAACAGCACCACACCCCACACCAGCAGCCTGAATGGCTGCTCGATCTCGCACGGCTGATGAACGACCCAGGCCATGACCGCTGGCGCTCGATGGTCGCGGCTACCGGGGGATGCGCCAATCCGGTGCACCTGACAGGGGAGTCCCTCGTCGTTCACGCGGACACCGGGGAGGTCCTGCACACGTATCGCACGAGCGGATGAGCCGTACGGGCGACTGCTCGTCGCCTGCGGCAATCGCCGGTCGTCGGTCTGCCGGGCCTGCTCGCAGCTCTACCAGGCGGATACCTTCCAGCTTGTCAGGGCCGGGCTGTCGGGAGGGAAGGGCGTCCCCGCTGAGGTCAGCGCTCACCCCCGGGTCTTCGTCACGCTCACCGCTCCGTCGTTCGGCCCAGTCCACACCCGAAGGGAGAAGGACGGCACGTCCCGCCCCTGCCGTCCACGCAGTCGAGACGAACCCTGCGAACACGGGCGGCCGGTCGGCTGCCACATCCGGCACGAGCCGAAAGACGAACAGCTCGGCCAACCGATCTGCCCCGGGTGCTACGACTACCGGGGCGCGGTTCTCTGGCAGGCACACGTCGGGGCGCTGTGGCACCGCTTCACGCTGGAGGTCCGGCGAGAGCTGGCCAGTCAGGCGGGCCTGAGCCGGAGGGCCTTCGCGCAGTTCGTCCGGGTCTCCTTCGCCAAGGTGGCGGAGTATCAGCGTCGGGGACTCGTCCACTTCCACGCCGTGATCCGCCTGGATGGTCCCGGCGGCGCGTCGGAGGTACCTCCCGAATGGGCGGACCACGCGCTGCTCTGCCGCGCCATTCCGCCAGCGGTCAAGCGGGTTCGGGTCACCACTGCGCCGAGCGCCTTCGGACAGTGGGACCTCCGATGGGGCGATCAGCTCGACATCCGGCCCATCGTCCTCGGCGGTGCTGCGGAGGGCCTCAGCGAGCGCGCCGTGGCGAGTTACATCACCAAGTACGCCACCAAGGGCGCGGAAGCCTCCGGGACGGTCGATCAACGGTTGGCCTGCCCGGCGTGCGGTGGCCGCGGGCGTGACCGCTTCGCCACCTGTCGGCGCTGCCAGGGGACCGGCCTCAAACCGGGCCTGCACCTGGACGCCCTGCCCGTGACCGAGCATGCCCGGCGCATGATTCGCGAGTGCTGGGACCTCGGCGGCCGTCCGGAGTTCGCCGACCTACGGTTGCGGCCCTGGGCTCACATGCTCGGCTTCCGGGGCCACTTCTCCACCAAGAGCCGTGACTACTCCACCACGCTCACGAGGATTCGCGGCGAGCGCGCCATGCACCGCGCGACGGAGGCACGGGAGAAGTACGGCCTCCCGGCCGTGGGGGACGCGACCACCCTCGTGCTCGGTCACTGGCGGTTCGCCGGCATCGGCTACACCCCCGGAGAAGCGATCCTCGCCGAGCACATCCGGCAACGGGTGGAGACCGCACGGGCCCTTGCCGCCGAGCGCGAGGAGGACCGGCTTGGCGGATGACTTCCTGACGGTGGAGGAGGCCGCACAGCTCCTCAAGATCGGCAGGTCCACTCTCTACGACCTTCTCCGCTCCGGCGAACTGGCCTCGTTCCTCATCGGCCACCGTCGCCGCATCCCCAGATCCGCCATAGACGATCTCGTCGCCCGACTGATGAAGGAGGCTTCCTGATGCCCAAACGAACGAAGCAACCGAACGGCGCTGGCAGCGTCTACCAGCGCAAGGACGGCCGCTGGGAGGGCGCGGCCTACTTAGAAGCCCTCGACGGCACCCGGAAGCGGTTCCGGGTGTACGGCAAGACGTGGGAGGAGGCCAACGCCAAGCTCACCGAAGCTCTCGCCGACGCGCGCAAAGGCGTCCCCGTGGAGACGACCACGCTCAGTCTCGGCGACTACCTGACGTACTGGCTCGAACAGGTCGCCAAGCCGAAGGTTCGGCCGTCCACCTACCGGAGTTACGAGACGTACGTGCGGCTGTACCTGATCCCGGGGCTCGGCAAGAAGCAGCTCAAGAAGCTCACGGCCCAGGACATCCGGACGTGGCTCGTGAAGGCATCCAAGACGTGCCAGTGCTGCCTACAGGGGCACGACGCCAAACGGCCGAAGCGGCACAAGGACCCGGCGAAGCAGCAGCGATGCTGCGCGATCGGGAAGTGCTGCAACAAGGTGCCGTCGCCCCGGACGGTGCAGTACCTTCACGCCCTGCTCCGGGCCGCGCTCGCGCAGGCGGTCCGCGAAGACCTGGTGCTGCGCAACGTCGCGAAGAACGTCCAACTGGGCACCGTTGAGCGGCCGGAGATCCAGGCGCTCACCCTCCACGAGGCCAAGCAGTTCCTCCGGCAGGCACGCAAGGGCCGGTTCTACGCGGTGTATGCCGTGGCTCTGGGCGTCGGCCTCCGGCGCGGTGAGGCGCTCGGGCTCCGCTGGGATGACGTCGACCTGGACAACGGCGTGCTCCGCGTCCGGCAGGCGCTCCAGCGGCAGAAGGGCGAGGGGCTCAAGCTCGTGCCGCTCAAGACGCAGCGCTCTCGTCGTACGATCCGGCTCCCGGAGAACCTGGTGAAGGTCCTCAAGGAGCACAGGGCCGAGCAAGCCGCGGAGCGCCTGGCAGCCGGATCAGCGTGGAACAACCCGCACGGCCTGGTCTTCACGACGCACATCGGGACCGCCATCGAGCCGGAGAACCCTACCGGCACTTCCGGGCCGTGTGCGACGCGGCGGGCATCCGGCGGGTACGACTGCACGACCTCCGGCACACATGCGCCACGATCCTGCTCGCACAGGGAGTGGACACCCGGACCATCATGGAGATCCTCGGCCACAGCACGATCGTGCTGACCATGAACACCTACGCCCACGTGCTACCCGAGCACCAAGCGACAGCGCTCGACAAGCTCGAAAAGGCGCTGGGAGGTCTCGCTTAGAGAGAGCTTGAGTGAACGAGGGTCCGCCCGCCGATGCCGGGGATGGCAGGCGATGATCTGTTGCGGCAAAGTCATATCAACCACCTCGCCGGGAGTCCTCAACGTGAACAACCCAACATCGTTCACCGACCGTGAGAACTGGTCCGGTGAATGGTATGAACTGGCCATCGAGATCGGCGACACCAGCGATAAACGCCTTCAAGGGGCGCTGTCGGCACTCTGGCGAGCGGCCGCCATCGAGGGCTGCTACGGCCATCGCGATCGTGAGCCCGAGGAGCAGAACGAGGTCGCCTGCACCGTTTCGTCACTGGCCGAATTCGGATTCCTGCGAGGTACGGTCATCCTTCCGACCGGTCACCGGGTTGTGTGCGGATGCGTGGCTGTCCGTGAGGACGGCGGCTCGGACTGGCTCGACTTCTACCTACCGGTGGGCGCGCTTGAGCGCATTGACGAGCGGTTCGGAAGCTACCTCTTCGATCAGACCAGCGGAGAGGCAGTCTTCGCTTGGCGGCGCACGTACGACGACTGGCTGGCCGACATCGGGACCAGCGTCTATCAGGAGGTCCCGTTCCGACTCGGCTTGATCAGCTTCGAGACGTCAGGCAGCGTCGATGCGCGTGAACTGAACGGTACCCCGCCCGAAGAGCGCTGGATGGGATACCTGTTGCCGGCTGACGGGGTCCTTCGCTACCTGGCCGCCAATGGGTGACCGACGTTGCCGTCAACCGTAGCCGTCAACAGCCCCGAACGATCAACGTTTCGGGGCTGTTTTCGCTGGTGGGGTGCCAGGGACTCGAACCCTGAACCGACGGATTAAAAGTCCGCAGCTCTGCCATTGAGCTAGCACCCCTTGCCGGCATGCCGGGTCGTGCTTCACAGAAACACTTCCCAGATGCAGGGTACAGAGCGTACCCGTCATCCGGCGACGTGCTTTCGTCCGATCACGATACTCGGTCAGCGGAAGGCATCGAGATCGGTCAGGGCCTTGCCCAGGGTCAGCAGGTGCACTTCCTGGGTGCCCTCGTACGTGAGCACGGACTCCAGGTTGTTCATGTGCCGGATCACCGGGTACTCCAGGGTCACGCCGTTGGCGCCCAGCACGGTCCTGGCCTCGCGGGCGATGTCCAGCGCGGCGCGGACGTTGGCGAGTTTGCCGAAGCTGACCTGGCGCGGCTTGAGTTCGCCGGCGTCCTTCAACCGGCCGAGGTGCAGCGCGGTGAGCCCGGCCTGGCCGAGGGCCACCGCCATCCAGGCCAGCTTCTCCTGGGTGAGCTGGAACGCCCCGATCGGCTTGCCGAACTGCACGCGGGTCCTGGCGTAGTCGACCGCCGCCTCAAGACAGGCACGGCCCGCGCCCACGACCCCCCACAGGATCCCGAACCTCGCCTCGGTCAGGCAGGAGAGCGGCCCCTTCAGGCCGACCACGCCCGGCAGTACGGCCGACGCGGGCAGCCGTACGTCGTCGAAGTAGAGGGATGACGTGACCGAGGCGCGCAGCGACATCTTGCGGTGGATCTCCGGCGCGGAGAACCCCGGAATCGAGGTCGGCACGACGAAGCCGCGTATGCCCTCGTCGGTGCGGGCCCACACCACGGCCACGTCCGCGATCGAGCCGTTGGTGATCCACATCTTGGCGCCGTTGAGGATCCAGTCACCCGAGGGGTCCTGCTTGGCGGTGGTGCGCATGCCTGCGGGGTCGGAGCCATGGTCCGGCTCGGTCAGGCCGAAGCATCCGATGGCCTCCCCGGACGCCATCCGCGGCAGCCACTCCTGTTTCTGCTCCTCCGAGCCGTACTTCCAGATCGGGAACATGGCCAGCGACCCCTGCACGGACACGAACGACCGGAGCCCCGAGTCGCCGGCCTCCAGCTCGCGACAGGCCACGCCGTACGACACCGCGTCGAGGCCGGCGCAGCCGTACCCGTCGAGATGCATCCCGAGCATGCCGAGCGACCCGAGCTCGGGGGCGAGCTCGCGCGCCGGGAAGACACCCTGCTCGAACCAGTCCCCGACGTACGGGAGGACCCGGTCGGAGACGAAGCCCGCCGCGGAGTCCCTGACCAGGCGTTGTTCCGGTGTGAGCTGGTCATCGATCTCGAGGAGGTCGTCCATGAAGGCCAGCGTATCCGGGAAGGGTCGGGGTCTCGCCAGGGGGAATCCCGATGTGCACGGGGGTATGAAAAGGGCAGTCTGAAGTCATGAACGAGATGAACACCAACGGTCCGGTCAAGCGGCTACAACGCACCGACAACGGCAAGATCATCGCTGGGGTCTGCTCCGGCGTCGGGGAGTACATCGGCGTCGACCCCAACATCCTGCGTCTGGCGCTGGCCGTCGCCAGCTTCTTCGGCGGCCTCGGCTTCGGCGTGTACGCGGTGGCCTGGCTCCTCCTCCCCGAGAAGGACAAGGACACCTCCATCGTCCAGGATCTGCTCGACAAGAAGAAGGACGGCCAGGCCTGGCAGGACGCCGCCAAGGCGAAGTGGCACGACGTGCAGAGCAGCTGGTCGCGTCCTGGCCGGTCCGGGGACGACGCCCAGAACCCGTACGGCTCTCAGCAGCCGTACGGCGACTACGGACAGCACCCCTACGGCCAGCAGGCGCCGTACGGCCAGGCCCCGGCCACCGATCCCGCCGCCCGGCCCGAGGACCGGCCGCAGTCCTGACCCCCTCAGGCCCCGCTGGTGGCCCGGACCTTGGCGATGATCTCTCTGCGGGAACCGGTCCAGAGCACGGTCAGCATGGCCGCGACGGAGAGTCCGGCCGCGCCGGCCAGCGCGATCACGGGCTCTGGGCCGAGTTCCTGGGCGGCGACGCCGCCGAGGAGGATGCCGATGCCCTGGGCGGCCAGCAGTCCTGACTGCACGAGTCCGAACGCCTGGCCACGCCCGGCCGGTGGGACGCATTGGACGAAAGCGGCATTCGCCGCCAACTGGTAGGCGCCGCCGACACCGGAAAGCGCCCAGAGCGCCAGGACGGCCGGCAGCGGCGGATCCATCGCGCACAGCACGAGGGGCGCGCAGGTCAGCATGGCGAGCCACCCCATCCCGCGCAGCCGTCCCGTCGGTGTGACGAAGCGCCCGAACAGGAACGCCCCGACGACCGTCCCGGCCGGCATCGCGGCCATCAGCAGCCCGGTGATCACCGGGACCGACAGCGTGCCGTCGTCGAGCTCGGCCGCGTACGGCACGGCGATGCCCTCTGGCAGCACGTAGAACCCGCACAGCCAGGCGAACCCGACGAGCGTGCGCAGTCGCCGGTCCCCGAAGACGAGCCGCGCCCCGTCCCTGGTCATCGCCCACACCGACGGCCGCCCGTCGCCGTCGTCTCGCAGCGGCGCGGGACGGCGCCGCACCCCGGCGACGATCGCCAGCGCGGAGGCGAGGAACGTCGAGCAGTCCAGCGCGAGCGCGCGGTACGGCCCCAGGCTCGCGATGACCGCCCCGCCGACGGCGAAGCCGAGCATCTGGACGGCCTGGTTGGTCACGTTCTGGAGGGCGGATCCCACCACGTAGCGGTCGCCCTCCAGCACCTCGGGCAGCAGCGCGGCGCGGGCAGCGGAGAACGGCGCGCCGAGCAGCACCACGCAGAAGACGAGCACACAGAGCACGGCGAACGGCGTCCCGGGCACCGCCATCACCGCGAGCAGCAGGGCACGCAGCAGATCGCAGCACAGCATGACCCGCCTGCGCGGGTAACGGTCGGCCAGCCCGGCCAGCAGCGGCCCGCCGACGATGGGCGGCAGATAGGTCAGCGCGTAGACGGCGGCGGTGGCGAGGGCGGACTCGGTGCGATGGTAGACGAGGACGGCCAGCGCCACCTGGGCGAGCTGGTCGCCGAGCAGCGACAGGATCTGCCCGAACCACAGCGCGCGGAACTCCCTGACCGAGACGACCTCACCATAGGTGACGCGAGCCTCGGGCGGACGGCGATGCCTGCCTGAGAGCCTGCCGGTGCCGGGCTTCGTGGCCGCCATCTCACTCCGATGCGCTCCTGCTGCTCCGTCGAAACGACCACCGAAGCCGGCATTGGCGCATTCGTGACCCGCCTATCGCCCATGCCTGACACACTGTGGTCATCACGTTACTTACAGTGCCGGGCCGTACGGCGGATTGCAAGCCGGTCACCGACGGAGCCCGGTCACCAACCGGGCTCGGTCACGAATCGGACCGGGTCACAGGCGGAGCCGGTAACGAATCGGGCCGGGCAACAGGGGGAGCGGGTCGTCGATCGGGCGGGGTCACCAGCCGAGCTCGTGGAGCCTCGCATCGTCGATGCCGAAATGATGGGCGATCTCGTGGACGACGGTGATCGTCACCTCTTCGACCACTTCGTCCTCGGTCTCGCAGATCTCCAGCGTGGGATTGCGATAAATCTCGATGCGGTCCGGCAGGACCCCCGAGTACCAGTCACCGCGCTCTGTCAGCGGGATGCCGGTGTACAGCCCGAGAAGCCCGGGCTCGGGCGGGTCGTCCACCACGACGACCACGACGTTGTTCATGAGTTTGGCCAGCTCGGGCGGGATCGTGTCCAGCGCGTCGGCCACGAGCTCCTCGAACCTTCTCAGCGGGACGTCGATCACGCCCCCATCGTGGCATCGCGTCCTGTCCATGGCGAGCCCGGGTCCCCGTGTTTCACGGCGAGTCCGGCTCCGGTCGCGGCGGTCCTGGACGTGTCATCGGGTTCGTATCCGTGCGAGGCCCGCGGCCGCGCCCACCCGGCGAGGGTGAAGTGTGTCAGAAACGGCTGGCAGACTGGGCGAGGCGGCCGACCGAGGAAGCCAGGAAAGACGAAGAAGGCCGGATGGGCGGTCCTCGATGCGAGCGGGGGCCCTGGACACGCCATGGTCTGTCGCTGATTTTTTCGGGCGTCAGAGCGCGGTTGCCGGCGAATCCGGGTAAAGAGAAAGGCAATGAAGATCTTGGCGTGGAAGGAGGCCGCTCGACGGCTGGCCGGCGGCCGTACGGCACAGATCGCGGCTGTCGTCCTGGCGGCCGTCATCGGGGGATGGCTGGGCCTGGCGCTCGGCGCCTCAGCGCAGACCTCCGTCGGCCCGGCGGACATCGGGATGTCGCTGGCCCCTTCCTGGACCGGCGAGACCGTCGTCGACGTCCGCCCGCTCGGCACGCTGAACTTCGACACGCACAACAGTCCGGTACGGCTCCACCTCACTATCGAGGCGGTCCATCCGGAGCTGGCCCAGGAGATCATCAGCGATCCCCGGTGGGCCGACCGTCTGCCCGAGATGATCGAGCGGGACGCGATCGAAGGTCTGCGCACACTCGCCATCCGGGCGGCGCTGTTCGCGGTCGGGGCCGGCTTCGTCACCGGGCTGGTCGCCTTCCGTCGTCTCTCCCGGGCCGCCTGGACCGCGGCCGCCTCGCTGACCATGGTCGTCGTCCTCGGCGGGGTGTCGGTGCTGACGTTCAACCCCAGGTCCGTCGCCGAGCCGCGTTATACGGGCCTGCTGACGGGTGTTCCGTCCCTGATCGGCAGCGCCGAGTCGATCGTGAGCCGGTTCTCGGAGTATCGGGGGCAGCTCGCCAAGCTCGTCACCAACGTGTCCCAACTCTACGAGGCCGGGTCCACGCTGCCGATCTTCGATCCAGACCCCGAGATGATCCGGGTGCTGCACGTCTCCGATCTGCACATCAACCCGATCGGCTGGAACGTGATCAGGTCGCTGAAGGAGCAGTTCAAGGCGGACCTGATCATCGACACGGGCGATATCAGCGACCACGGAACCAAGGCCGAGAACGAGTACGTCAAGGAGATCGGCCGTCTCGGCGTGCCGTACGTCTTCGTGCGCGGCAACCATGACTCGATGAAGACCCAGCGGGCCGTGGCCAAGCAGAAGAACGCGATCGTATTGGACGGCGAGGCGGCGACGGTCAAGGGGCTGCGCATCTACGGCCTCGGCGATCCGCGGTTCACCCCGGACAAATCCGTACAGGAGGCGGGGGTTTCCAACGAGGCGCTCTACGCGCTCGGTCGTGAACACGCCGCCCGGATCGCCCCTCCGGAGCCGGTCCCACCACTGCCTTCACCGCCGCCCTCGTCATCGCCTGAGCCCTCGTCCTCACCGTCACCTGAGCCCTCGTCCACGCCGTCACCCTCGGCCCCGGCGCCGGAGAAGATCGTCGCCGACGTCGTGGCGGTGCACGACTCGAATATGGGACACGGGTTCTCGGGGGTCGTCCCGCTCGTGCTGTCCGGTCACGCCCACCGGCGCTCGACCGAGGTGCTGCCCACCGGGACCCGGCTGATGGTCCAGGGCTCCACCGGAGGCGCCGGCCTGCGCGGCCTCGAACACGACGAGCCGACCCCGCTCACGGCCTCGGTGCTCTACTTCAGCAAGACCACCCACAGGATGGAGGCCTGGGACGACATCACCGTCGGTGGCCTGGGCGAACAGTCGATCCAGGTGGAGCGTCACCTGGAGTCGGAGCCTGGCCGTACAATTTTCTCGGAGTCGAAAGAGGCCCCGTCGCCAGCGGGAACGATCACCGGCTCACCGTCGCAGTCCGCTTTGGCATCAGGGGCAAACGTCCCCTATGCTTCAGAGGTCTCCGACGGAAGGCGTCACGGAACAGGGCGACGTCCCTGAGCCCCCATCGTCTAGCGGCCTAGGACACCGCCCTTTCAAGGCGGCGGCACGGGTTCGAATCCCGTTGGGGGCACGTACGGGTTCCGGCACACTGGGAAAACGAGAGGTCGAAGACCTCCGGGGAACTGGTAGGCTAGGCAAGCCGAACAACACGGAAGCGAAGTCTTCCGGACATAGAGGTCCTGTAGAGCAGTTTGGAGTGCTCGCCACCCTGTCAAGGTGGAGGTCGCGGGTTCAAGTCCCGTCAGGACCGCGTACGGCGGAACCGCCGAGGTCAGGTAGCTCAGTTGGTACGAGCGTCCGCCTGAAAAGCGGAAGGTCGGCAGTTCGACCCTGCCCCTGACCACCACACGTGAACAGCCAAGACGCCCCGAGCAACCAAGCTCCGGGGCGTTTTTGATCTCCAGTGACAGCAACGCTCTCCAAACTGTCCCTACCTGGCGCTACTCTCCCTCCACAATTGAGATCGATGTTGCTTCTTTGTCTCAGATGGAGGCTCCGCTCCAGGACAGCGTGAATTCGATGAGGGTTGAGGTACATCTCACCAAGAGCCCTGTGGTTCCTGCTGATGAGGTATGGGGCGCTGAGTTTCATGATCCTGACCTTACGGGCCCCGCTTGGACGCGTGATTGGCTCCTCTCTGAGCTTGATCGCTTTACCTGGCAAGAGGGGGAGCGGGTACCTTATGTGCTGGAGTTTCGGCAAGATGATTTCAACTGGGGAGCTAGCGCCTCTGGCTACTCGGTAATTCTGTAGGTTGCTGAATGGGTCGGTGCTGGAATTGCGGGGTCTACTGCCTACGGGGGTTTCAAGAGCCTTATTTGGGTGTCCCACGGCCGATTGCGGTAGCCGTTGCGGGTGTTGATCCGCTGGTCGGTCACCTCGCCGTAGCCGGCCCCGCAGAGCTGTTCGACCTCGGCGTCCATCATCCGCTGCGCGAACTCCCGGATCACCGTGCGCAGCAGGTCCGGGCTCGCTGCGGCCAGGGTGTCTTCGAGGTAGTCCCTGGCAGCGGGCACAATGTCATTGACGGCCACTTCGTCCCCTTCGTGTTGATGTGAATCGAAGGATTACGGAGTGGCCGTCCCTTGTCACATCGATCTCACCCGCACCAACCGCAGGGCTTGATCAGCCGCACACCATCTCCCCGGACGCGAACTGGCCCCCCGAGCGCGCCGTCGCGGCTCTATACGGGAGAACCTCCCAGCGATCCGGCTGGTGAGCTCATCGAACATCGACTGCCACCGCGAGCCCGCTACGCTGTCGTCTGCGGCCACCGCACGATCTTTGATTGTCAGCACAACACTCGATGATCGCGGTGTCCGTCCGCGTCTCTACGCCCGCCTACCAGCAAGATCCCGATCTACGGCTGGAGTGCTAGGCAAAGGAACGGCGGATGGACGGATGGGGCACACAGGACGCTTGTGCCGCAGATTGAGCGCGTCTGTTCGCTAGTGCCCGCCCAAGGTGACCTGCCAATCCTCCGGGCGAGTTCGCCACCTCGGCGACTGTTAACACGCTATGAGTATTTCTGATGCACTTGTGCTACTGAGTTGTAGGGCTTACTCTTTCGGCTACGGGATCGAGTCCAGCCCAGAAAAGGCCGTGCCCCGGGCGGCATGCTGCTCTGAGCAGAGGCGGGCCCGGGGCTTACGTTTTCACGTTACCACGTCACGGTCTGGCCGAACCTGCCGAGGAGGATCTCTTGGACGCCGAACTACCGCAGTGGATGCGCCGGGCGCTCTCCGAGCCCCGCCTGGCCCCCTACCTGCGCTGTTCCAGGGCCGATGCCGCGCAGGCCGAGCGTCTGTACTACTGGAACCTGGAGGTCGCCGCCGCGTTCTACGGTCCGCTGCACTTCCTTGAGGTCTCCCTGCGCAACGTCTTCCACCGGGCCCTCACTGCCAAGTTCGGCCGTCCCGACTGGTGGGAAGCCGCACCGCTGACCCCGCACAGCGAGCGGCAGGTCCGTAAGGCCGCCGAATACGCCGTTGCCAACGTCGGCTCCCGCCGCCTCGTCGTGCCTGACGACATGGTCGCCGAACTGACCTTCGGCTTCTGGGTTTCCCTCATCAGTCGCCGCTACGACCGGCACCTGTGGGTCCCGGCCTTGCACGCAGCCTTCCGCGACTGCCCGGAGACACGCCGGGATCTGCACGATGGACTGCTGTCCCTCGTCCTGTTCCGTAATCGAATCATGCACCACGAGCCCGTCCACACCCGCGACCTCGCCGCCGACTACGCCAAGCTCTGCCGCATGCTCGGCTACCTCGAACCGGAGGCCGCCGGATTGCTCCCGCAGATGGACCGGGTCGCCGAGGCCCTGTCCCGGCGCGGCGACGTCTGTGCGGGTCTGCTCGCCCCCCGTCTGTAGGGGGCAGTGTGCATCTCCTCTCCCTGTCCGAGATCGCACGGGCACTGGACGTCAGCCGCGCCGCGGTCAGTAACTGGCGTCGCCGTCACCCCGAGACCTTCCCCCGGCCGGTCGAACAGGAGGGGCGAACGCTCTTCCGCGCAGAGGAGATCGCGGCCTGGTTGGACGCGCGTGGAATCGCCCGTCCACCGTCCTTCCCCAGTGGAGCAGTGACCGCCACCTCGGGCGACCTCGCCCATCACGCCACCGCGTCGGGCACGAGTGACCCGGCCGTCGAACAGTTGACAGGCCTATGGGCCAGGCTACTTAGGTCGCCCGAATTCCAGAGCCTGGCAGACGCACCCGGGGTCCTGGTAGAGCTGGTGGCGACGCGGCTGCGAGATCCGCGTGCCTGGGCCGCGCTCACCGAAAGGGCCGCGACCGGTCCGATCGAGGCACTGGCTTCCTTCCTGCGTGCCAAAAACCTCCCGTCCGTCGCCCTGCAACCGGGAGCCGCGCCCGCCGTTCATCTGCTGTTCGCCGCCCTGAACGACCTGTGGCCGCCGCGAGACAACGCCGGATGGGCGGCGCTGACCGACAGCCTCCTGGAGGCATTGTCCGAGCATGCCCCCTGGATGAAGGGTGAGTACTTCACTCCCCGCCCGGTCGTCGGCCTGATGCTGTCGGTCACGGAAGTCAAGTCCGGCGAAGAAGTTTTCGATCCCAGCTGCGGAGCCGGCAGTGTGCTGGCGCGTGCCGCAGAGGTGGCTGGAGACAGGGTCCGAGGAAACGCGCTGTGGAGCCGATCCGCCGCTACGACACGGGCCATGCTGGCTCTCCAGGGAATTCACGCGGACATCACCGAGGACCCAGACCCCCGACCAGATCCCTTGAGGAAATTCTCCGCCATCTTGGCCAACCCTCCGTTCGCACGCCGACTCGACGCGCCTCGCGATTCGCGCTTTGGACGCATCCCTGCGGCGAACGCCGACTTCGCGTGGCTGTGCGACGCCTACGAGCAGCTCGCACCGGGCGGACGTGCGGCCATCCTCATGCCGAACGGCACCACCTTCCGATCCGGTGCCGAACGCGATCTGAGAGCCGCCATGGTCGAGGCCGGAGCCGTCGAGCGCGTCATCGCGCTGCCTGTCGGCCTTTTCGCTCCCTACACCGGCATCGCAGTGACCCTGTGGATGCTGCGCCGCGGAACGGCCGCTAGGGACGTCGTGATTGTGGACGGAACTGACCTTGGCCACCGTGTCGACGGCTCTCGCCGTACCCTCAGCGAGGAGGACATTTCGCTGCTCCGGTCCACCGAGCCGAGTGATCGGGTCAGGGTCGTCTCCCTCGCCGAGATCCGGGACATGGACTATGACCTGACGCCCGCCCGCTACATTACCCGGCACTCCACACCGGTGCCCGACACCCTGACCGACCGGTTGAACACCCTGAAGCGGGCCGAGCATGCGGCTCATCTGGCCGATGCTCGGGCACTCGAACAGCTGAGCAGGATCATTGGAGGCGGGTCGTGATCGAGACCTTCCCCGAGGAGTGGCCGCGGATTCCGTTGCGCGAGATTGCCGCTATCCAGGCGGGCCCCTCCAACCTCACTCCCTCGCTGCTGCCCCCCGGGGAGCCCGGCGTGCCTGTCCTGTCGCCCACCGAGATCAGCTGGTTCTCGGTGGCTCAGGAGGCGGCGCGAGCAGTTGCCACACAGGCCGCGACTGGACTCCACCGCTACCGGGTGCGGGCCGGAGACCTGGTGTGCGTGCGGACTGGCGACCTGGGCCGGGCGGCTGCCATCGGGGCTGATCAGGACGGCTGGATTCTCGGCACCTCTTGCCTGAGGCTGCGCCTGACCCGTCCCGTCGACCCCGGATACGTGCTGCGCTACCTGGCCCATCCGCAGACCCGCGACTGGATCCGCATCCACGCCCGGTATTCCACTATCCCCAGCCTCAGCACCAAGGTGCTCGGTGACCTCCCTTTCGTGGTCGCCCCCGGCGACGTCCAAGCACTGGTCTCCGATGTCCTCGGTGCGCTAGAAGACAAGATGGCTGCACATCGACAGGTGATCGCCGAGTGTGAACGGCTCCACGCCTGGCTGCTGCCGTACCTGATGTCTGGACGCCAGAGGTGATCAAGCATGGGCCGCGTGCCGGAGGTCGTACGGCCGGGGGCCAGGGGAGAGGCCACCTGGGTGGGGGTGAGGGCGAGCGTGCGGGCCTCCTGCCACACCTCCGTGTAACTCCGTTCAAGGGGGTGGCCCCGATCAGGTACACCGGGCGGGTTTCCTCCAAGCTGTCGAGGTCTTGGGGAACGAGTCGAATCCCCTGACCTGCCAGCGCGGCTCGAATATCGACCATTGATTGTTTGCTGTTCCTCATCCGATGACCGGCCGCCGCCGCGGCCTTGACCACCGAGCAGATCGGTGACCTGCTGATCAAGGCTGGGCGTCAGCGTTCCGTCACCACCACCGCTCAGCGCCTGTATGCCCTGTTCCAGGCGTCGCAGATGCGCCAGCCGGCAGCGGTGGAATGGGCATTCGGCCGTCAAGCGCTGGCCCTGCTACGCCAGTTCAACGCCGCCATCGCCAGCTGTGAGGAGTTGGCCGCCGCGACGGTCGAGGCGTTCGAGCAGCACCCGGACGCGCAGATCATCGCGAGCTTCCCTGGCCTGGGCACCATGCTCGGCGCCCGCCTGCTGGGCGAACTCGGCGATGACCGTTCCCGGTTTCCCGACGCCCGTGCCCTGAAGTGCTACGCGGGCAGCGCCCCCGTGACCCGCGCCTCCGGCAAGAGCCACGCCGTCTTCAACCGCCGGGCCAAGAACCAGCGCCTGGCCTCCCTTGGCTACCAGTGGGCGTTTGCTTGCTGACCGCCTCACCCGGCGCGCTCGCCCACTACCGGCGCCGACGAGAACACGGCGACCGCCACGCCGCTGCGCAACGCAACCTGTTCAACCGCATGCTCGGCATTGTCCACCACTGCTTGACCACCGGCCAGACCTACGACGAAGCCACCGCCTTCCCCACTGCCCTCGGCCCCGATGAGCACGCCGCCGCCTGACCGCGGCCTACTGCTCCTCCAACGGGACGTCGCTCCAGCGGAACCACGCGTCCTGACCGCTGATGTGCGGGAGAAAGTCCGTCACGGGCCGGCCATCCGGAGCGATTAACTCCACCTGATCGCTGACGCGTGCGTACACCGCTTCCCAAGCGTCGTAATCAAGCTCGCCGTCTGCCTCGATCAGCGAGAGTTCCTCTACGAACAGCGGTTCCACCGCCGCGTACCCCGAGTGGCTACCGGTTGGTGCGACGGCACCGGCCCGCAGAAGTACCAGGTCGGCGTGAAGTGCGCCAACGGGACCTGGTACTGGAGTGCGGGCGCCAAGGCGTTCGGTGACCGGACCGGACTCAGCGCCTACTGCCCGACTGGGATGGCCTCCACGGCCCACACTATGCGCAGGTACTGATTTCCCTAAGGTTGGGTGCGCTGAATCCAACGGCGCACCCAACCTTTTCCCTGTGAGGATGAGTTCGGATGCTAAGCGCCTAACACTTGTGCTCTTTTGCTAGGAACGTTTCGGCTGCGATTCGTCCGATTTTTAAAGGTGATCGCAAGCGCACGCCAGGAAATAATGCGTTGACGTCATTGATGGCTGCCGAGCTATTTGAAAGGTGGCAGTGCAGCCATCGTGCCTATATGCCAGTAGTCCATCGGTAGCCGGGACTTGCAGGCCCCCTCATGGTTCAAGCTTGTCGTCACTGTCCCGGTCGAGGTTGCTGCCCTCATTGCTGACGGATGTCAACCCGACACCAGAAATTATGGCATGATCTGCCCCATGTTTTCGCGTCGATCTCCTGTTGATCTGCATCACGGCTATGCGGTGGGAACCATTACCGTAATAGCCTTCCTGGGCTACTCACTGTTCGGTCTAGTCAAGTTCTACACATATCGGACAGGAATCTATGATCTGGTCATCTTCGACCAGGGTGTACGAGGGTATGCGAACTTCGGCCCGCCCCTCTCGTTCACGAAGGGGAACTGGCAGGAACTCGGATCGGCATTCTCCCTGCTAGGAGATCACTTCTCGCCGATCCTCGCGTTGTTGGCCCCGCTATACTGGATCCATGACGGCCCAGAGACGCTCATCGTGGCGCAGGCCGCCCTTTTCGCCCTGGCAGTGGTGCCCTTATGGACCTACGTCAGGCGTGCGCTCGGCGCAAGAGCCGCATATCCGCTGACCATTGCCTATGCCCTGTCCTGGCCCATCGCTGAGGCGGTGAGCTTTCATTTCCATGAGTACGCCTTCGTACCGCTGATCACTGCAGTCCTGTTCGAAAGACTGCAGGCAGGGCGTCAATGGCAGGTGCTGCTGGCGGCAGTCGCTCTGCTCATGGTCAAGGAAGACCTTGCGGTCTTGGTCGCCGGTCTCGGGACTGGCCTTCTCTTCGTCCGCGGACGGCGCCGCGTGGGGACCGTGATGATGGTCGGAGGAGTGGGGTTTCTGTGGCTGACCAGTTATGTGATCATCCCGGCCATCGGCGGAGACTCTAGCCGTTACTGGTACTACAGCGGGTGGGGCGGGAATCCCATTGAGGCGATCACCCACATTGTGACTCGGCCTCAGGAGGTCCTTAGCGTGCTTTCTACGCCGGACACCAAATTGTGGACGGTCTTACTGCTCTTCGCGCCACTGCTTTTCCTCCCGTTGCTGTCACCGTACGTCCTGGCACCCGCCGCCTTGCTGGCCGAACGCATGCTCGCCACCGATCCCGGTGCCGCCGGTTGGTGGGGGACGCGTTACCACTACAACGCCGCGATCGTGATGGCTCTCTTCTGCGCCGCGGTCGACGGTGCGTTACGGCTCCGCCGGGCAGTGCAAGGGCAGGGACTTGAAAAGTTCGTCCCGTCCTGGACCATTGTCGCGACGGTTGCGGCGGTGGGCATGGTGCCGCTCTTCGCCTTCGGGAATCTGTTCATACCGAGCTGGTACAAGGCCGGTCCCCGATTCGCAGCGGCCAGTGAGGCTGTACGCCGGATTCCGGACGGTGTCCTCGTGGAAGCGGCCAACGCCCTGGGCCCCAACATCTCGGCCCGGACAAAGGTTGTGGCCTGGGCCGCGAAGACGGCCGAACGCCCCGCGCGTGCGCCGTGGATTCTCGCCGACCTCGAGGAGAGACAACCGCACTTCGATTCGATTCAGGACCAAGCCGCAGACGTGGAACGACTGCGACGACGCGGATACCGCGAAGTCTTCTCGCGAGACGGATATGTCGTTCTGTGTGATCCGTTATTGGTCCATCAGCGGGCACAGGACAGGTGTGCGTGGTGATCTGATCACGTAACATAATCCGCCCGTCCTTGGCTGGCGGTTCTCAGCGCTTGCCAGGATGAGCCGTTGCTACCGGAATTGCAGGATATCCGGGCTTGGTGCAATTACCCAGTTCCGGTTCGGATTGAATCCGGTCAAGGACCATGGCAGAAGGTTACCCAGTAGCGAATAGCTGAGCCACTCTGCCCCTTCGGCGGGTTGGAACCGGTCCGGCCAACCGGTCCCGCACACAAGCCATGCCGTGTCATCAAGTGCGAGATCAGCGAGCCGGGCGAACTTCTCCGAGCGGCGACCCGACAGGCTGACATGGTGAATCAGTGCGGGCGTCTCGCGGTTTCCTGCACCGTACCGGGCGAAGATGCCGATGCACAGCGATTGCTGCACGCCAGGGACAACCCTTGTGGGCACGTCGGGTTGATGTCCCTCGGGTGACAAATCGGTGATCCATCCTTCGTCGGCTGTCCGGCGCAGGTACTCGCGCATGTCGGCGAAGCCCGGGCCGGTTGTGTAGCCCGAAGTCGTGATGAACGCGACGATGCCCGCGGGTTGCTCTGGGTGGGCGTCGAATACCTTCCACGTAGCCCAGCGCCAGAAGTAGATGTAGAGGTTCGCAAGGTTGAACTCGTACTTGCCCATGCCAGGAGCCTTGAACGCATTCAGGGGTATGCCCTGGCCGGAGTTCTCCACACCCTGTTCGATCCAGCCGCCCAGACCTTCAGCGTGCACGCCTACACCGGGCCTATTCCCTGGTCAGCTAGCGATGGCTGCTGCCGTACTATCGAACACGAGACCGACTACTACGCTCAGAACCAGCCTGTCGTGGGAGTGCCGCCCCGTCTCAGTGGGGAGGAGAGGCACGCTCAGGATGTCGTCTTGCCCGAGGCGTGCACGAACGGCTCCAGCAGGGCCCGTGCCGACTCCCAGGTGGTCTGTAGGTCAGTGCCGGACTCGATCAGCCGGGACCCGGCGAACACGATGGCGTTGATCATCTCTGCAGTCTCGGGCACCGTGGGGACGCCGAGCTGGCGCAGCGCCTCGACGAGCGGCTCAAGGAGCTGCCGGTGCATGGCGTGGGTCTGCTCGGCGACGGCGTCGCCCGGCGCGACCTTCGCGAGGACGGTGGCCAGCGCGTGCTCGCCCTCGGTGATGAGCTCGAAGTTGGTCAGCACGTAGGCGAGCACGCGGTCGGCGGGGGTCGCGGCGGCGTCCATCGCGGCGGCGACCCGGGCCGACCAGCGGGGGAAGACGTCCTCCACCACCGCGATGAGCAGATCTTCCGGTGACCGGAAGTACTGGTAGAGGCTGGGCCGGGCCAGCCCGGCGCGCGCCGCGACCCGGGTCAGCGTCGGTGGCCGGCCGGTCTCCGCGAGGATCTCCCTCGCCGCGTCGAGCAGCGCTCGGTGCTGGGCGGCCCGATGCTCGGCGACGGTCGGCGCCTGAATGCGTGGCACCAGCCCTCCTCCACCATCGTCGGTCTACTCCGACAGTCTCCCATCCACCATCGACAGGACCCGGTCGCAGTGGCCGAGTACGTCGTGATCGTGGGTGACCATGATCGTCGCGACAGCGGACTCGTGCGTCTCGTGCGCGAGCAACTTGACGATGTCATCGCTGCGAGCGCGGTCGAGCGCGGCCGTCGGCTCGTCCACCAGCAGTACGGTCGGACGGGTGATGAGTGCGCGGGCGATGCCCACGCGCTGCCTCTCGCCGCCGGACAGCTGGTGAGGGCGGTGCCCGGCGCGGTGTCCCATGCCGACCCGGTCGAGCAGCTCTCGCGGATCGTGACCGTCACTCGCGCGTTTGCCCGCCACATCGAGCGCGAAGCGGAGTTGGTCGAGCGCGGTGAGGGCCGGGATGAGGTTGCCGGACTGGAAGACGAACCCGATCTTTTCACGGCGATGGCGCGCCTTCTCGCGGGCGCTCGCCCGGGAGATGTCGATGCCGTCGAGCAGGACCCGGCCGGTGTCGGGCGTGGTGAGCGCGCCGGCGACGGCGAGCAGGCTCGATTTGCCGGAGCCGGACGGCCCGACGATGGCGACGAACTCGCCGGGCGCCACGGCGAGGTCGACGTCATCGAGCGCGGTGACCGTGGCGTCGCCGTCGCCGAGGGCCAGGGTGACGCCCTCCACCAGCAGACCGCCACGTTCCTTGGCGCCGGCCCGGCGAGAGTCCGGGTGCGGGGATGTGGAGCTGGTGGTCATCTCTGCCCTCCCAGGGCTGCGAGCGGATCGACGCGGACGATGCGGCCCACGGCCGCCGCGGCGCCGGCGAGGCCGAGGCCGATGAGGAGCAGGGCGGCGAAGATGAGCGGGCCCATCTCCAGGGCGAAGGGGATGGGAGTGCCGGTGAGCAGCGTGCCGCCGCCCACCCCGGTCAGGAAGCCCACGGCGGTGGAGACGGCCAGGATGATGGTCGCCTGGATCATCGTGTCCCGCATGAGGTAACCGGTCGAGGCGCCCATGGCCCGGATGACGGCGAGTTCGTGCTTGCGCTGGATCGTCGCCACGGTGAAGAAGGTTCCGACGACGAGCGCGGAGATGGCGTACAGGAAGACCTGGATGAGCGTGAGCGTGGAGGTCTCGGCGGAGTATCCGGGGGAGGCGCTGAAGGACTCCTTGAGCGTCATGCTCGTGGTGCCCACCGCCGCGTCGCCGGCGGGCAGGTCGATCCGGCTTCCGTCCCGGGCGAGCAGGGCGATGGCCGTGGCCTCCTCATACGCCCCGTCACGCACCTCGTCGCCAGGCCCGGCGCCGGCGTGCATCTGTTGCCAGGTGCGCAAGGGCAGGTACGCCACGTCGACATGCCCGAAGGTGCGCTGGTCGCCCGTGGTGCCGACGACTTTGAGCCGGGTACCCAGGCGGTCGATGACGACGGTGTCACCGATGGCGACGCCCTCGTCCAGAACGGTCTGGCTGACCACGATCCCGTCTGGGGAGCCGAGCCCGGCACCGTCGGAGACGGCGGGCGCGAGGAAGGAGCCGGGGTCGACGCCGAACAGGGCCAGGTCGATCGGCACCTGGGTGCCGGCGGCGGTCGTGGCCTTGGCGTTGACCAGCATGTTGCCGAACGGCGCGGCGTCGCCGACGTCGTCGCGGCTCTTCCACGCCTCGGCCTTGCTCACGTCGACGGTGCTGCGGGAGAAGGCGGAGTCGGTCTTGGTGCCTTCGGCGAAGGCGAACGCGGTGACGGGCAGCCGCTGGAGCCCGGAGACGCCGTCGTTGACGAGTCCGGAGGAGAGCCCGGACAGCAGCACGACGAGGATCGCGATGAGTGCGACGACTCCACCCATCAGGCCGAAACGTGCGCGGGCGAAGACCAGCTCGCGCCAGGCCAGGAACATGGCACTCCTCCACGGGAGGGAATTCACGGGGATTGACGAGCGCCCAACTTGCCGACGCACCGTTGGCAAGATACCAAAACACGGGGTGGGTCAGCGTACGGGGTCTTCGCCGCCGTGCAGGAAGGCCGCGGTCGCGGCGTCGGCGGGATAGAAGGATTCGATGGCCGGCTCGGAGACCGTGATGTCGAGCGGCGTTCCGAAGGTCGCGACCATGCTTGAAGACCGACAGCTTTCGCCCGGCACGCGAGACCCGCAGCGGGACGAAGACGGTGCCGGGGCCCGGCTGGTCCACCTCGGGTTCCGGCTGGTCGCAGGGATAGTCGCGCAGTTCCGCGTACAGTTCGCCGAGCCGGGGGTCGTCCGTGACCGCGATCTGCCGCTTGATCCGGCCGAGCAGGTGCGCACGCCACTCGCCGAGGTTGACGATGTGCGGGGCGAGCCCCTCGGGGTGGAGGCCGGCCCGCAGCACGTTGGTCAGCAGGTCGGGATCGATGCCCTCGCTGAGCACTCCGATCCCGGCATTGGCGTCGATCAGGTCCCAATTCCGGTCCACGACCACGGCGGGGTAGGGGTCGTGGGCCGTCAGCAGCCGGCGGATCGCGCCGCACACCGCCCGAAAGGGAATCGGCGCGACAAAAAGCGGATTTTTGTCATTTCGCTGCCAGATTCCACTTCGAGGTTCATCCCATGGTCGGTGTCATCCGGATGTGGGATGTGAAAGGTTCTGGAACGGTGCAACTTGGGCGATCATGCGTATTTTGGGGGATCTGCTTACGCTTCGGGAAGATCCTTGCGATAATCGATCGTCGAGAGGCGGAGTTCGTCCACGAGTAGGTGGTCCCTGGGGGGTCCGCTCTCTTGTGCCGCTCTCCTGCCGGGTGCGCATCCCGGCTTCGCCGATGCGGCGGGGGTCGTCGTGTCAGCCCGGTTGACCATGAATCTTCGCTGCCCGGGGGAAAGGTGTCAGAGCCAAACAATCTGCGCGACATGACCCATGCCCGCTGGTCGAGAAGGGCGGTGCTGCTGGCCGGGGGGCTTCTGGTCACCGGCTGCAGTGACTCCCGCCGGCCCACCATCCAAAGCGAGGACTACGACTCCTACGGGTCCAACGAGAAGCACCTGTGGGAGATCCTCGAACGCCGCGCCAAGGCGCTGATGGAAAAGGACGAGAAGGGCTATCTGGCCGACCTGGACCAGGCCAACACGAAGCTGATCCAGCGCGAGAAGTTCATCTTCGACAATCTGCGCCAGTTCGATCTCGCGGAGATCCGCTTCATCACCGAGCGCGCCACGGAGCGGTCCGAGGGCGAAGGCGGGGACATCCAGTTCCGGCCGGTGATCCGGATCACCAAGCTCACCGCTGACGCCGGCCCCGGTGACGTCGCCCCGGCCGAGACGTTTCTCTACACCCTGCGTGAGAAGAGCGGCGGGTTCGTGGTGACGGAGATCGTTGGGGCGACTCGGAAGAACTACAAGAAGCTGCACCTGGACGGTCCGCTGGCCTACGCGCCGTGGAACACCGACAAACTGCACGTCGTGAAGGTGGGAGAAAAGGTCTGGCTGGTCGGAGATGAGAGCGTCACCGATCTGGACCGCTACGCCGCCGTCACGGAGAAGGAACTGCGCCTGGTCGAGGGGCTGTGGGGCGACCGCCTCAGCTATCCCGGTCACGTCCTCTTCTTCACCCGGGACCTGGCCAACGTCAAGCAGTGGTTCGATTTCGGCGCGGCCGAGAACTTCCTTCCGGACATCCTCGGCTTTCAGGCACGGGAGCTGGGCGTCCGGAAGAATGGCATGGTCTACGGCAACGAGTACGCCGCCTCCCGGATCGTGGTGAACCTGCGAGGTCATCAGGCGTTCGGCAGCGACCCCGCGCTCACGATCAGGCATGAGCTGACCCACGCGGTCACCGCACGCGCGACGCTGACCATCGGGGGAGACTACAACCCTCCGACCTGGGCGATCGAAGGGTTCGCCCGTTATACGGAGACCATCGGCAACGCCGCGTCGGTGGCCAGGATCAGGTCCGCCGTGGCCGCCGGAGTCCGAGCAGGCAGGTTCCGCGGGGCCACCCCCGCGACGAAGACGTTCTACGGCCGTGACATCGACTTCAACTACTGCCTGGGCTCGACGGTGTTCAGCCTGGCCGAGCGGCTCAAGGGGCGGGCCGCCGCGGTGGAGCTCTATGCCAGGATCATCGAGCACCCCGACTCCCTCGACATGCCCTTCATGCGGCTCCCGGTCTTCGACGGGATCAGCAGGGACGTCCTCGGGATGAGCAGTGCCTCCTTCCGGAGCCGTTGGAACAGCTTCGTCCGGAATGGAGCGTGAGATGTCGATGACGCCCCCCGGGCCGCCCATGGGGCAGCCGTCCGGGCCACCCTCTGGAAACCCGTCCGGGCCGCCGCCCGGTCGGCCGCCTTCGGCGGCGGGCCCCTCGATTCCGGGCACGGCATCCGATCCCGCGCCCGGCGGTGGCCGCCCCCGGCGCGGGCTCGTGGCTCTTCTGGTCGGCCTGGTGGTCTTCCTGGCCGCCGGCGGCGGCGCGTACGCGCTCGCGCGCGACTATCGCGGCGATCAGATGACGCAGGACTGCGGCAGGTCACATGGCTGCATTCCCGGGCTCAAGGTCGACACCCTGGTCGGGGCGTTGCAGGACCGGGGACACATGTGCGAGGACAAAAGCTCGTCGTGGCACTGCGACATGGTGATCGGCCGGGTGTATTTCGACCTCTGGTTGCAGACCTCCGGGGACTACGTCTATTCGATTTCCGTCAGGCTCCAGCGAATGGACGACAAGGCGCTGGCCGGCACCGGGCTCTCCTATCTGTCGTGGTTCGGCGCCCTGCCGTTCCGTGACGATCCCGTCTTGACGAAGGAGATCGAGGGCTGGATAGCCCAGCAAATCGAGAACAACAAGGACACCAAGGCCACCATCGGCGACTACGAGTACGTCTTACAACGCCCTGAGGCGGAAAGCGTCGAGTTCACCATTCAGGAGAAATGACGATGGCCGCGCGACCCGGACCTTACTCACCCGACGGCAGGTTCTGGTGGGACGGCACGGCCTGGCGGCCGGTGCAGCCGCCGCCTCCCGGCTCCGCCACCGGACGGCCTCAGCAACAGCAACCTCAGCAACAGCAACCTCAGCAACAGCAACCTCAGCAACAGCAACCTCAGCAACAGCAACCTCAGCAGCAACCTCGGCAACAGCAGCCACCCGGCCCGCCGTACCCGCCGCCTCCGCCGCAGTACGGACCTCCCGGGCAGCCCGGATTCCAGCGGCAGGGATTCCAGGCGCCGCCCGGATATCCCGTCCCGCCGGGTGGCGGCACACCCCGTCCGCCCAGGTCGAGGTCGGGGTTCGTGCTGACGACCATCGGTGTGGCGGTCGCGGCCCTGGTGCTGGGCGGCGTCATCGGCGGTGTCGTCGGACTGGCGACGACCCAGCCGAGGGGTGAGAACGTCGTGCCCGCTTTCGCGGAGAAGTTTCCCGACGCCGACGCGCAGTATCTGCCCGGCGTGACCCTCTCCATGATCGTCGATGACTGGATGAAGACCGCGAACAAGTGGAAGTGCACCAAGGACCCCAAGGTGGAGGACCTCTACAGCCGGGCCAAGGCGCAGATCAAGTGCGAGCCCCCGGACGACCGGGGCGATATGCACGTCGACATCGAGTACGACGCAGACGACAAGATCAAGCTGGTGGAGGCGACCTGCTGGCTCGGCCTCCACACCGAGGCGTGCGAGAGCCTCGCCGCCACGATGGCCGACGCGGTGCTGGCCGCCCAGCCCAAGCTGCGTAAGAAGGCGCAGAAGTGGGCGGAGCAGAACGCGGGCAGCGAGCGGGCGACGACCATCGGCGGCATCCGGTTCGAGGGCAACCTGAACCCGAACGGCATGCAGGCGATGCCCGCGGTCTGACGATAGCCGCCGCCGCAACCGCAGCCCGTTGAGATCGCCAGGTGAGATCCCGGTGGAATTCGGGTGAGCCCCTCGCTCACATATTGATCATGTGGCCCGCGAGACCGTGGACGGCCTCCTTGACCGCCTCGCTCAGCGTGGGGTGGGCGTGGACGTTGCGCGCCACCTCGTTGACGGTCAGATCCCACTGCTGCGCCAGGGTCAGCTCGGGCAGCAGCTCGGTGACGTCTGGGCCGATCAGATGGGCGCCGAGCAGCTCGCCGTGCTCGGCGTCGCTGAGGATCTTGACGAACCCCGTTGTGTCGCCCAGACCGTGGGCCTTGCCGTTCGCGCTGAACGGGAATTTGGCGACCTTGACGTCGAAGCCGCGTTCGCGCGCCTGCGCCTCGGTGTATCCGAAGCTCGCGATCTGCGGCCGGCAGAAGGTCGCCCGAGGAATCATGACGTAGTCGAGCTCCATCGTCTCGGCGTCTGCGATCGTCTCAGCGGCGACGATGCCCATGGCCTCGGCCGCGTGGGCGAGCATGAGCTTGGCCGTCACGTCCCCGATCGCGAAGATGTGCGGCACGTTCGTACGGCACCGCGCGTCGACGTCGATGGCGCCCCGGTCGGTGAGCCGTACGCCGGTCCGGTCGAGGCCGTACCCCTCCACCCGCGGCTGGAACCCGATGGCCTGCATGACCTTGTCCGCCTCCAGAACCGAGGTGGCGCCGTCACGTGACACCGTCACCCGCACCTTTTCCCCCGAGTCGTCGATGGACTCGACCCGGGTTGACGTCAGCACTTCGATGCCGAGCCGCTTGTAGCGCCGCGCCAACTCGGCCGACACCTCCGCGTCCTCGAGCGGTACCACACGGTCGAGGAACTCCACGATCGTCACCTTGACGCCGTAGCTGTTCAGCACGTACGCGAACTCGACCCCGATGGCGCCGGCTCCGGCGATGACGATGCTCTCCGGCAGCTTCTCGGCGAGGATCTGCTCCTCGTACGTCACGACCCGCTCGGTCACCGAGGTGCCGGGCAGGAGGCGGGTCGTCGCACCGGCCGCGATGATGCAGTGGTCGAAGGTGACGGTGCGTTCGCCCCCGCCGGAGTCCGCCACCCGCAGGGTGTGCGGATCGGTGAAGACGCCGAGGCCCTGATACTCGGTGATCCCGTTCTTCTTCATCAGGTAGTGCACGCCCTTGACGCGCCCGTCCGCGACCTTGCGACTACGCCGGAACGCCTCGCCGTAGTCGAAGGTCAGGCTGCCCTCGACGCCGATGCCGAACATCTTGGCGTCGTGGGTGAGCAGATGGACGAGCTCGGCGTTGTGCAGCAGCGCCTTCGAGGGGATGCAGCCCACGTTGAGGCAGACCCCGCCCCAGTAGCGCTCTTCGACGATCGCCGTGCTGAGCCCGAGCTGGGCGGCCCGGATGGCCGCGACGTAACCGCCGGGGCCCGCGCCGAGGACAACGAGATCGTAGTGATCGCTCATATATCGGACCCTACGTGGACCGGCCTCGGCCCTCCACATCCGGGAGGCGGCGACCGCTCCGATGCCCACGGATGGCGGGGCATGGTACCAAGCCACCCCCTCGCCCTGGTTAAACCGCCCAAAAACGAGACCAAAGCGTCGCCTTGTTAGTTTTCATAACTGCGGCGGTCGAGCCATGGCGAACCCTCCACGCCGTACGGGATCCCACGTCTGATCAAAGCAAGGGAAGATCACCTACTAGCCTTCGGAGGACGGATGCTCTCCCCGGACTCGGCCGCGGTCGTCCGCGCGACCCTGCCGGTCGTCGGCGACGCCATCGAGCAGATCACCGCCACCTTCTACGACGACATGTTCGCCGACAATCCTGAGCTGCTGCGCGACCTGTTCAACCGGGGCAACCAGGCCAACGGCGAGCAGCGCAGGGCCCTGGCAGGCTCGATCGTCGCCTTCGCCGCGATGCTGGTGAACAACCCCGGCGAGCGGCCCGACGTCATGCTCGCCAGGATCGCGCACAAGCACGTCTCGCTGGGCGTCACCCCCGAGCAGTACAACATCGTCCACAAATATCTGTTCGGCGCCATCGGCGAGGTGCTCGGCGAGGCCGTCACCCCTGACGTCACCGCCGGCTGGGACGAGGTCTACTGGCTCATGGCCGAGGCGCTGATCAACCTGGAGACCCGCCTCTACCGCGAGACGCGCCGCGGGATCGGACGGGTCTGGCTGCGGGCGCGGGTGCTCGAACGGCAGCGCGAGACGCGCGACGTGATCTCCCTCACGTTGCGGCCCGAGTCTCCGCTGTCCTTCCGGCCGGGGCAGTACGTCAGCGTCGCCGTCCCCCTGCCGGACGGAGCCCGGCAGATCCGCCAGTACAGCCTGTCGTCCGCCCCCGGCCGGGACGACTGGCGCATCACGGTCAAGCGGGTGTACGGCGACGCCGGGCCGGACGGCGAGGTGTCCAACCGGCTGCACACCGATGTCGAGGTCGGCGACGAGCTGGTGGTCTCGGCCCCCTTCGGTGAGATGACCCTCGCCGACGGCGACGAGCCGCTGCTGCTGGCCTCGGCGGGCATCGGCGTCACCCCGATGCTCTCGATGGTCGGCCACCTCGCCGCCGTCGGGTCCACCCGCCAGGTGATCGTCGCCCATGCCGACCGCGGCGCGGCCGACCACGCGCACCGCGACGAGCTCATCCGTCTGGTCGGGACGCTGCCCGGGGCCGTACTGCATCTCTGGTACGAGCGGGTGGACGCCGTCCCCGGCGGCGTTCCCGCCGGTCCCGAGCCCCGGGCTGGCCTGATGGACCTCACCGGCGTCGACCTGCCGGAAGGCGTGGTCGCCTACCTGTGCGGGCCGCTGCCGTTCATGCGGAGCGTGCGCACCGGCCTGATCACGCGCGGCGTGCCCGCGTCGCGGATCAACTATGAGGTGTTCGGTCCCGACCTCTGGCTGGCCGAAGCCGACTGATCCGGCCGGTCCGCGTTTCCTGCCACCGGCGTTTCCCCGGGCGAGCCCGGGTAGGGCGTGAGGCTGAGAAGGAACGAGGGAGGAGAAATGAGCGAGTTCGAACGCTCCCGCAGGATCGCGGCCCCGGCCGAGCAGGTTTTCGAGAGCGCGTGCGACATCGACGAGCTCGGCGACTGGCTGCCGCGCGACCTGCATGTACGGCCCGAGGAGCCGCCCGCCGTGATGGTCCACGAGGACGCCGGCGGACGGGACGAGCGTGCGCTGCTGCGGACCGAGCGTGACCGGCTCCGCATGGAGTGGGGCACCCGGGACGACGACCGGTACGCCGGGTGGCTCCAGGTGGCCGGGATCGACGATGCCAGCAGCGACGTGACGGTCCATCTGTCCTTCTTGGACGAGGAGCTCGCCCCCTCGGCGGATTTCGTCGACGGCGCCCTCGACGAGAGCCTCGAAAGGCTGGCCCACCGGGTGAACGGCTGAATCTCAGCCGTTCTAAGGCCGGAGCGGTAAAGAGTCGGCACACGTTTGCGCAGGTGAGGGGCACCCTGTCAGGTATGGGGTAATCGCACTTAATATGTGGGGTTTGCGCGTGAGCTCGTGCGTACGATCACTGTATGCCTGGTTTACCCTCCTCTGCCTGTTTCTGGCGGCCCCGGTGCTACTGCCGGGAGGCCTGCTGACGGCGAAGATCACCCGGGATAGGGACGCGGCGTCGTGGTGGGGATCCGGTCGCGAGGCCATCCCCGCCGCGGCGCGGCGCGTACGGACGGGCCGGTCCGACGGTACGGCGGCGGAGACGGGAGCGGTGGCGGCCCGAGGCCCGAACGTCGAGCCGCCACAGGCCGCCGGACCGGCCGGTCGTCTCACCGGCCGGTCCGGCGACCTGTGGCGGACCAGATCGGGAGGTGAGACGACCGGCACGCCGAGCGCGGCCCAGAGTCTGGCCCCGCTGGGCGTGGTGGGCGGTCAGGCCGGTGAGGAGCAGCTCTGGCTGACCCGGGCCTGCCCGGATCCCGACGAGGGCTGCCTGCTCCCCGCGATGGCGCGGGTGTGGCCGGAGCCGGTCCCGCCGGTCGGCAATCTGGTGCGACGCGTCGCCGGAGCCGCCGTCGGCATGCTCGACATCCTTCTCGTGCTGCAGGCGGTCGTGCTCGTGACGCTGTCCATCTGGGCGGTCCGCACAATGGTGGGGCGCACACTGCGTCCGATACGCGAGATCTGCGCCGCCCTGGAGCGGATCAACCACTGCGGCGAGGGTCGCATCGAGGAGCCGCGAGGACGGGACGACATCGCCAGACTCGCCGGATGCATCAACGCCACGCTGGATCAGATCCGGCAGATGCGGAAGTTCACCTCCGATGTCTCCCACGAGTTGCGCACGCCTCTCACCGCCCTGCGCCTCCAGGTCGAGGAGCTGCAGCTCAGCCGGGAGCGGGTCGACCTCGACGAGCTGCTGCGCCAGGAGCTGCGTGACATCGAGCGGTTGGAGGGGATCATCAGCGACCTGCTGCTGCTCGCCCGGCTGAAAGAGGGGCCTGGGGCCGTACGGCACGCCCCGGTGGATCTCGGAGAACTGACCCGGGAGGAGGTCGGCCTGCGAGCCGGCCGGATCCCGGTCCAGCTGGACGTCCAGAGCGACGTATGGGTGCTGGGCGTGCGGACCCAGCTCCAGCGGGTGCTGCGCAACCTGCTCGACAACGCTCAGCGGCACGCCATCAGCACCATCAGGGTCGTGGTCGGCAGCAATGGATGGTCGGCTGAGCTGGCCGTGGCCGACGACGGTCACGGGGTGTCGGTAGAGGACAGGGAACGCATCTTCGAGCGCTTCACCCGGCTGGAGGAATCCCGCAGGCTCGACCCCGGCGGCACGGGGCTCGGCCTGGCCATCTCCCGCGAGATCGTCAAGGCGCACGAGGGCACCCTGCACGTGGAGGATTCCTGGAACGGCGGGGCCTGCTTCCTGCTCGGGCTCCCGCTGCTGAGCGTGCGCAGGAGAGAGCTGCATCCGACGGCTCCGGTGGAGCGGGTGGTGCACGGCGCACCCGGCGAGCCCGAAGCACCGGTGCACATCCGGTGGATCGATCTGACCGACGGGCGGAGGGAATGACCCGCCTTCCGGGCGGCTCAGCTCCGCTGGAGATCTCCCGGCCGGTCCCGCCGCGGCGGTGTTGAGGCCACGTCAGCGGAGTCCGCACCGGGGTCGTCGGCAGGCTCGGCGGTCGGCTCGTCGATCGGTTCGGCTGCCGGGAGCGGGGGCATGTGGGCGGAGGCCCGGGGGCCGGCCAGGCGGAGGACCTGCCGGATCCACGCCTCGAGACCCGAGGGATCGGGCGGGGTGAGCGGCGTACGCTCGGCCATCCGGATGCTCCTTGTCTCTCGCACGATCTGCACGATCTGGATGCTCTGGCGGATGGGGGGCGTTCCGCGCCGAAGGACGACGCCCGGCTGCACCCGCCCGGCGGCGTTCGAGGGCCAGCATCGCATCAGCCGCGAGGTCGTGGCGGGCAGGAGCCACCGATCGCGGTCACGTGTCGGCGTCCGGGCCGAACTCGTGTCAGCGGCCGGATCGGCCGAACTCGACCGGGCCGAACTCGTGTCGATCGCCGGCCTGGCTGGACTCGCCCGGACCGATTTCGTGCCGGCCGGTGCCCACTCCGCCGTACGGCCCCGCGCCGTGCGGGCAATTTCCCCAAAACTGCTCATTTATCCGCTTTTATGGGGAATGGAGCCGAAGTGGAGTACAAAGAGTTCATCCGGACGGTGGAGGAGCGTTCTGGGCTGTCGCGTGAGGAATCCGCTGACCTCGCCCGCGCGACGGTCGAGACGCTGGGGGACCGGCTCAGCGCGGGGGAGGCCCGCTGCCTGGCGGCCGAACTACCGGCGCCGCTGCGGGAGTCGCTGCACGTAGGCGGAAGGATCGAGCGGTTCGGCCTGCGTGATCTGGTGCGCCGGGTGAGCCGCCGCACGGGGTTGACGGTGGAGGAGACACGCGGCGGAGTGCGGGCCGTCCTGATGACGCTGCGCGAGGCGGTGGGCGGCGACGCGTTCGGTCATGCGATGGCACAGCTCCCCGCAGAATTCGAGCAGGCCGCGTCCGAGCAGGCGTCCACCTGACGCGGGTACGGATCACGCGACTTTCATTAGACGGTAAAGGGATGTCCCAGATCTTCGTGTCTTGGCGGCACGCCCCATGCCGCCGCGTGTCTCCTTGGACCCGTGCTCAGAAACTTCCCTGGAGGCCGAAGATGAGGAAACTGCTGTACGCCGGCATGATCATGATTGGCTTGCTGGCGTCAGGATGTGGCAGCGCCGAGGAGCCCAACGCGGCCAAGCCCGCCGCCGCCGATGAGCACCTCACCGAGCCGAGCGAGACGCCGTACGAGTCCGGATCGGCGACGCCCGAGCCCGGCACCCCCGCCTCGCCGACCTCTTCCGTCATGGCGACCCCGACGGGCCCGGCGAAGGTCGACGTCGCCCAGACCAGCCTCGGCACGATTCTGGTCGGGACGGAAGGGCGCACCCTCTACCTGTTCACGGAGGACAAGAAGGACAAGTCGACCTGCTCGGCGGCCTGTGCCGCCGCCTGGCCGCCCGCGCTCACGCTCGGGACGCCTCAGGCGGGAACCGGCGTCAACGCGAGCATGCTCGGCACGCTCAAGCGCGAGGACGGCGCCACCCAGATCACCTACAACAAGCACCCGCTGTACTACTACGCCAAGGACCAGAAGGCCGGCGACACGGCCGGGCAGGACGTCAAGGACTTCAGCGGCGAGTGGTACGCGGTGACCCCGGAGGGCAAGAAGGCGAAGCACTGACGGCGCCGCACCGGAATCGACCCGCCTCGGCCGCCCCGGCCCCGCCGCGGACGTGAGGGAGCACCGCTCTCCCACACCACGGTCCGGGACCGGGGCGGCCGCATGCGCGCGGGCGATAGGCTTGCCGCGATGTATCGACTCGTCTTCACGCAGGTCCTGAGCCGGTTCGACGCGGAGGCCGTGCACCACCTCACGATCAGGCTGCTCCGCCTGCTCTCGGTGCTTCCCGTGGCCAAGCGGTTGCTGTACGGATGGCTCGCGCCACGCGACGAGGCGCTGCGCGTACGGGCGTTCGGCGTGCACTTCCCATCGCCCTTCGGACTCGCCGCCGGCTTCGACAAGGACGCCGGGTGCTTCGAGGCGCTGGCGTCCTTCGGCTTCGGCCATGTCGAGGTCGGCACGATCACGGCGCGGCCCCAGCCCGGCAACCCACGCCCCCGGCTGTTCCGTCTCCCGGAGAGCCGGGCGATCATCAACCGGATGGGCTTCAACAACGCGGGGGCCCGGGCGGCGGCCAGGCGGCTGCGCAGGACCAGGGGTGTTCCGGTCGTCGTCGGCGTGAACATCGGCAAGACCAAGGTGGTGCCCGAGAGCGAGGCGGTGGCCGACTACGTGTCGAGCGCCCGGCTGCTCGCTCCGTTCGCCGACTACCTCGTGGTGAACGTGAGCTCGCCCAACACTCCGGGGCTGCGCGACCTGCAGGCGGTGGAGCTGCTGCGGCCGCTGCTGACGGCCGTACGGGAGGCGGCCGGCCGGACGCCGCTGCTCGTGAAGATCGCCCCTGACCTCGCGGACGAGGACGTCGACGCGGTCGCCGGACTCGCCGTCGATCTGGGACTGGCCGGGATCATCGCCACGAACACCACGATCAGCCGCGCCGGGGTGTCCAGCACCGAGGCCGGGGGCCTGTCGGGCCGGCCGCTGAAGGCCAGGTCGCTGGAGGTGCTGCGCAGACTGCACCAGAAGGCGGGCGACCGCCTCACCATCGTCTCCGTCGGCGGGGTGGAGAACGCGGACGACGTGTGGGAGCGGCTGCGCGCGGGTGCCACGCTCGTGCAGGGGTACACCGGCATGATCTACGAAGGACCACTGTGGGCGTGGCGCATCCACCGGGAGCTGTCCCGCCGTCTGCGTCGGCACGGCCACACCTCGATCGGCCAGGTCACCCCCACCCCCCACCCGTGATCAGGCGTTCTCCCGCAGGTCAGGTCCCCGATCCGGGGAAACACCACCTGTGATCTCGAACACCCTTCGTGATCTCGCGGTGTCACAGGCTGGGACGGGTGGAGTCCGCCGACCGGGTCAGGTCGTACAGGTGCCGCATCACCTCGTGCACGTCGATGACACCGGGCCGGTGCCGCCGCCACCCGGTGCCGCCCCGCTGCCACGGCCGCGGTCCCGTCGGCGGGCGGTACTCCACCCCGAAGGCGTCCAGCCGGGCGAGATGGGCGTCAAGACGGCCGGCGAAGCGGTCCGCGGCGGGCGTCCCGGTCCAGGCGATCTCGGCCGCCGCGCAGCCACGCGGCCAGGCCCGGTAGTCGAGCGTCCGCCCGTCGGGAATGCGCTCGCTCCAGAGCTGGAACTGCATGCCGATCACCCTGGCACGCTCCGCGTCCGACCACTCGGCGGGCACCGGCGCGAAGGCCGCCACGTCGGCCAGCGTGATCGTCTCACCGATGCCCAGGGGCTCCTCCGGCGAGGCCGCCTCCACGTAGTCGAAGTACAGGGGGAACACCGGCGTCGCGACGACCTCGTGGCCGGCCGCCGCCGCTCGCCGTCCCACCTCGGGGCCGCGCCACGGCATGACCACCGTGTCCTGCCTGAGCATCCCGCTGACGAACGCCTCATCCCACACGACCGCCCGGCATCCGCGCACGGCGAGCACGTCGGCCAGCCGGCGCAGGAACCAGGCGTGCAGATCGGCGGGGGCGGCCAGACCCAGCTCCGTCTGGTACGCGGAGATCTCGGCCGAGGCCGCCCAGGCGTCCAGCACGCACTCGTCGCCCCCGATGTGGAAGTACGGCACGGCCCCCAGCGCGCCGATCACCTCGTCGAAGACGGCGGTGAGGAAGTCGACCGTGGCCGGCAGCGGGGAGAGGATCGCCGGTGAGATGCCCCACCGGTCCAGCACCCGATGGCGCTCCTCCGGCCGTGCCCCGAACCGCGGGTAGGCCGCCAGGATCGCCGAGGCATGCCCCGGCACGTCGATCTCCGGCACGACGGTGACCGCCCGGGCCGCCGCGTAGGCGGAGATCTCCGCCAGGTCAGCCAGCGTGTAGTACCCGCCGTGCGGCACGCCGTCGAAGGCCGGCTCCTCCCGGTAGTGGCTGGTGGTCGTCCGATCCCGGTGCGAGCCCACCTCGTGGAGCAGCGGATAGGCCCGGCTCTCCACCCGCCACCCCTGGTCGTCCACGAGGTGCAGGTGGAGCCGGTTGAGCTTGTGCAGGGCCAGCAGGTCGATCATCCGCAGCACCTCCCGCTTGGGCAGGAAGTTGCGTGCGACGTCGAGGTGGGCGCCACGCCAGGAGAGCGCGGGCGCGTCCGCGATCCGTCCGCGTGGCATGGTCCAGGTCGTGCCGGGAACGGCGGCAGCCCGGTATGCCTCGGCGGGCAGCAGCTGCCGCAGCGTCTGCCCGGCGTAGAAGGCGCCGGCCCGGTCGGCTGCGACGATCCGCACCGCTTCGGCGGTGATCTCGATCTCGTACGCCTCGGGGCCGAGTGCGGCGTCCTCGATCACGCTTACCGCCGCGACGGCGTCCGCGCCCGCGGCATCCGGGCGGAGGTCGAGCACGGCGAGCGAGAGCCGTACGGCATCCACGAGGGCGGCCGGCCCGCGGACCGCGGAGCCGGGAGTGAGCTCGAAGACACCGGGCTCACGCTCGGCCACGCAGGGCCGCGGAAGGAGGCGATCCATGCCCTAGATCATGCCAAACATCCGGTCGTCCGGTCGGATCAGTGCAGCAGATAGTCCCGGAGGCCACGGGCCAGGGAGTCGGCGATGCGCTGCCGGAACCGCCCGTCCTTGAAGTCGGCCGCGTCCCGCGCGTTCCGCATGTTCCCGCACTCGAGGAAGATCTTCGGCACCTTCGAGAGGTTGAGCCCGCCGAGGTCGCTGCGGGCGACGAGCGCGTTCCTGCCCAGATAGTTCGAGTACGGCAGGCCGGTGCCGCGGCGGAAGGCGTCTCTGATCGTACGGCCCAGCCGTACGGAGTCGCCGACGACGGGGTCGACCGGGCCGTTGATCTTCTTGGGGACGATGATGTGGAAACCCCGGCCGCTCGGCGGCGCGCCGTCGGCGTGGACCGAGATCGCCGCGTCCGCCCCGGCCCGGTTCCCGATCGCCGCCCGCTCGGTGATGCACGGGCCCCAACTCGTGTTGTCGGCGCGGGTGAGCTTGACCACGGCGCCCATTTTCCTCAGCCGCTTCGCGAGCCGCTTGGAGACGTCCCAGGTGAACGCCGCCTCGGTGTAGCCGTCGTCGGTCGACGTGCCGGTGGTGTCACAGGCCTTCAGCTTGGTGAGGACGTCGACCTGCCTGTTGATCTCCCGGGAATGCCGCCAGTTGCCGCCGTTGTGGCCGGGATCGATGACGACGACCTTCCCGGCCAGCGGCTTCGCCTGGGACGCGTTCCGCGTGGCGCCGTCCGCCCCGGCCCGGCCATCGGCGGGTGCCGTCGCCTCGGAATCGGCCTGCGGTGTCGTCCGGGCATCGGCCTGCGGCGTGTTTGCCGTACGAGTGGGGGCACGGCCCCCGGCGTCGAGGTCTTCGGGACCACCCCCGGCCTCTGGAGAGGCGCCGCAGGCGACCAGGGTGCCGAGCCCCCACAGGCCGAGAACCGCGGCGGCGAGTGGTCGACTGGTCACGCTCGAATCCCTTCGCGAGGCTCCGGTCGTGTCCGACGAACCATGTACTGCCAGGAGTCGCCGACGGGCTCAGCCCATCAGCCCCTCCTCAGCCCGGCGAGTGCGTCCGACGCTCGCAGCGGGCGGCATCTGTCAGACACTCCCCTGTGAAACCAACCTACGCGCAAAGCACACATGACCATGCCATCGCACCTCGAAAGCACGGGACGGCTAGGCTCCCGGCACCGCGGAGAGCCCGGCCGCGTGCGGGGCTCGCGCGGATGAGGCGGTGTCCTGTCCATGCAGGAGGGCGGCCAGCTCGCGGGCGTCCGCCGCGTCGAGCCCCAGCACCACCCGGGGGCGCCCCCACGGGTGCTCGATCGAATGGGCGACGTAGCTCGCCACGGAGTCGGCGATGCCTTCGTCGCCGCTGATGGCCAGCCCGCGGGCCTCCCGCCAGTGCACCCAGGCCCGTTCCAGCTCATCGGCCGCCCGCTGTGCGCAGGAGACCAGCTCCGGATCACGCATGAAACCCCCCGATTCTCGCGAAACGCGGTCGCCGCCCCGGCGGGTCCCCCCGATGCCGCTGACTCGCCGGGGTCGGCGTCATGGCACGAGTCAACACCGCCGCGAGACGACACGTCGGCGGTTGACCTAGCTTTGGACCTCGCTTGGCACGGGCCCGGTGCTGCGCCGGACGACCAGTTGGGGGGTCACCTGCCGGAGTCTGGAGGATTTGCCCGGTTCCGAGATGCGGTCGCTGAGCAGGGCGGCTGCCGACCGCCCCATCGCCCGCCGCGGTTGGTCGACGCTGGTGAGCGAGATCTGGTTCACCGCCGCCAGATGCGTGTTGTCGTACCCCACCACGGACAGGTCCTGGGGCACTCGCAGGCCAAGCTCGCTCGCGGCCGTGAGCACGCCCATCGCCACGATGTCGTTGGCCGCGAAGACCGCGGTCGGCCGAGGCGTACGGCGCAGCAGGGCCAGCGCCGCCTGCCGGCCGCTCTCCTCGGTGAAGTCTCCGTGCTCGACCATGATGTGCGGGGCCAGCCCGTGCCGGCGCATGGCCATCAGATATCCCTCACAGCGGCAGCGGGCGGCCGACGACGGCGTCCCCTCGATGTGCGCGATCTGCCGGTGACCGAGTTCCACCAGATGGTCGACGGCCAGCCTCGCCCCGAGCTGGTCGTCGTCGACGACGATGTCGATGCCCTCGAGCTCCACGTCGCGTTCGCCCACCACCACCGTCGGGGTGTAGGCGGCGGCCTCGGCGAGTGTGTCGCTGGACGGGGCGATGCCCAACATGACCAGGCCGTCCACGCGTAGTTCCAGGAACGCCTCCACGGCCTCGTCCTCGAACGCCGGATCCCAACGGCCGCTGCCGATCAGTAATCGCAGACCGTCGCCGTGCAGGCTCTCCTGCAGTCCGTCCAGGAACTCGGCGTAGAACGGGTTGTGCAGATCGGCCACCAGGGCGCCCACCAGGTGGGTGCGGCCCTCCACGAGGCTGCGGGCCACCGCGTTCGGGCGGTACCCGAGCTCCCTGGCCGCCTGGAGGACCGCCTCCCTGCGATGTTCGCTCACATGAGGTGATCCCCTGAGCACAAGGGACACCAGCGACTTGGACACTCCGGCACGCTCGGCCACATTCCGGATCGTGGGCCGCGGCCGTGGGCTGAATCCATCGGGCAGCCCGCTGTCGGGCAGCGATACGCCGACGCTGTTCCGGGCAGTGGTCTGCATGGACGGTCCTGACATGGCTCTCCCCACGATGCGTGGACGTGCATCTGACACACCAAACGATCGAGTTGCCCAGAGGGTACGGGTTAAGGCCGTAATGCTGGTTCCTGCCCGTTCCTCCGCGCGTTGGGGATGCCCGATAGTGGCTGGGCGCCGTTGGGAGGTCGGCTTGTTCGCTGTGGGGTGAGTCGGTGGTTCCTGTGTGGTCGTTGGTCGTCAGGGGTGGGGGGCCCTGGCCGTTCCTCCGCGCGTTGGGGATGCCCGATAGTGGCTGGGCGTCGTTGGGAGGTCGGCTTGTTCGCTGTGGGGTGAGTCGGTGGTTCCTGTGTGGTCGTTGGTCGTCAGGGGTGGGGGGCCCTGGCCGTTCCTCCGGGCGTTGGGGATGCCCGATTGTGGCTGGGCGTCGTTGGGAGGTCGGCTTGTTCGCCGTGGGGTGAGTCGGTGGTTCCTGTGTGGTCGTTGGTCGTCAGGGGTGGGGGCCCTGGCCGTTCCTCCGGGCGTTGGGGATGCCCGATCTACCGAATCCGGTTCGGCGACTGAGGGTCTTGATCAGTGCATCTGCGAGGGGAGAAAAGCTGCGGATCGACCCGATAGTGTTCAAGGTGTGGGTGCCACACGCCAGCTGGGAGAGAGCACACGGCGGGTCCGGCGCAGGCTGAGCGTGGACCGGCGGCGGGAGGAGTTGATCGCCGCCGCACTGGACCTGTTCAGCAAGCATGACGCCGAGGACGTCTCGATCGACGACGTCGCCGCCTCGGCGGGCGCGTCACGGGCGCTCGTCTACCATTACTTCGGCGGCAAGCAGGAGCTCTACGTGGCGGCGCTGCGCAGCGCGGCCAAGGAACTGGACGCGAGGCTCCATCCCCGCGGCGCGGAGGCACCCGGCGCGGAGGTACAAGGCGCGGAGGCACCGGGCGGGGAGACGACGCCCGACGAGGCCGGGGTGCGGAGGTGGGGCACCGGTCCCGTGGACGAGATCGCGCGCGGGCTGACCCGCTATTTCGACTTCGTGGAGGAGCACGCGACGGGGTTCGCCGCGCTGCTCAGAGGCGGTCCCGCCAACCGTGCCGGAGAGGTCGGCGAGATCGTCGACGGTGTACGGCAGCGTATGCTCCGGCTCATCTTGAGCGCGATGTGGGACGGTACGCCGGGCCCGATGCTCCGCGTCACGTTGAGATCGTGGATCGCCGTGGTCGAGACTGCCGGGCTCGACTGGCTGGAGCACCGTGACATGGAGCGGGGCGAGCTCGAACGGATGCTGGTGGATCAGATGGTCGCGCTGCTGACCGCGGCGGCCGAGCACGACCAGGAGGTGGCACGGCTGCTGGCGCATCTGCGACGGTGACAGTCCGGCAGGTGTGACAGGTGACCGCTTCGGCGGGAAACGGCCGGGTAGCGGGGAGGCGCCGGGCGGGCGGCGCCGGCCCCCCATATGACCCGTAACCCATGGTGAGCACGGGCTCGTGCTGAGGCGCTCACATCTCCCGACGGAGCGCGTTCGGTTCTCCCGCTTGCGGGTGACGGCCCCGTGTTACTCGGAGCGCTGCTGCGGAATCCCCGCGAGCAGTGCCCGGACCTCGGTCTCCCGGTAGCGCCGGTGACCCCCGAGGGTACGGATGGACGTCAGCTTGCCCGCCTTCGCCCAGCGGGTGACGGTCTTGGGGTCGACGCGGAACATGGTGGCGACCTCCGCCGGGGTGAGCAGTGGCTCGGCCTCGGGTGTACGAGCTGACATTTCTGCGGCCTCTCCTCCGTGTGGACCGGCGACAGCGACGTCTTGGCCGCGCTGGTCCTTTCTGGCGCTTGTCTGGTCTGACGCTTGCCAGGGATGTCAGCAAATGACCCAAATGTGCGGTTTTCCAGGATCATTTGCGGCATCACCCGATGTGACCATACAGCCACGCAGTGCGATTGGCGAGCCCTCCGGGCACAACATCTCGACCACGGGTTGATGTCACGCTCGGTGATTCTAGCGACACGGTTCGTGGTATCGCAGTGAAAACGGCAAACTGCTCAGTTCGTAGATGTGAGATCGAATGTCCTGTGACCAGATCGTGCAGGTCACGGCCCTTTCATTACGATCAGTTTGCCCTTTCCAGGGCCTTGATCGACCTCCAGCGAAGAATGACCCGCTGATACATCGCGAAGGCAAGCTCCTCCTGACCGTTGTCCAAACTCGTGAGAGCGGTGGCCACCTCGGCCACGGACTGGTCGCCCTGGAGCGTGTTGTCGTCCATCAGGTGGACGAGGCCGCCGTAGTCGAGCTCGACCAGGGAGTGGGGGTGGAACTCCTCCAGCCAGCGGCCCACGTCCTCGACGTCGCTCAGGGCCGCCACCTGGCCGACATGCCGCCGGATCGTCACAAGGGCACGGGCCACCCGGCGTCGCGCCTGCGCCATCGAGGTGACGTACAGCATGTTCCTGGGCGGCGCCGTCGTGGTCGGCACGGCGCCCTCGCCGACCGCCTCGGAGCCGAGCACCAACCACCGCTCCGCCGAGTCGAACGGGACGAACCACGGCGTCGGGACATGCCAGGTGCTGGTCCTGATGTGGGTGCGCAGTGAGTGCTCATAGCGCTTGAACCGGTCGAAGTCGTCGGCGGTCTGCTCGGCGATCTTGTCAGGGACGAACCGATCGGCCAGTCTGATGGGCAGGCTGCCGCGGAACGACGTGAAGGCCAGCCACGACCGCAGCCTGCTCTGCCACGGGCAGACGTAGAGCATCTCCTCAACCCGGCGCAGGTACGCGTTCGGGCTCTCCTCCTCCGGGGCCGGCACCGGAGGCACGCACATCAGCCGGCGAAGCGACTCGCCGTGCTCGACCTCGAGCGCACCGGCCCGTCGCGGCCGGGTTCTGGACTCGGCATAGCGGGCCCAGCTGACCTGATCCTGCGGGGCGAAGGCGGTCAGCGGCTCGTACACGCGGAGATAGGCAGCGTAGGGGAGCACACCAGAATCGTGCCACGACGCCGACACCATGTGCAGTACCGTCCCGACTTTTCATGATCGTTTCCTGTGCACGTCGGTAAGCTGAGAGGAGATTCGCCGCAAGGAGGCGGCGAACAGAGGCGATCAGGAGTCACCATCGTGACCGACGTCTTCGGGCTCTCCCACAAGGACGCCAGCCCCGCAAAGGACGCGACCCCCATCCAGCCGGTGAAGCACGAACAGGTCGTTTTCTGCTCTGACGAACGCAGTGGTCTGTACGCGATCATCGCGATCTACAGCACCGCCCTCGGGCCGGGACTCGGCGGCACCCGGTTCTACCCCTACGAGAGCGAGCAGGCCGCACTCGCCGATGTGCTCAATCTCTCCCGCGCCATGGCGTACAAGAACTCCCTGGCCGGGCTCGACCTGGGTGGCGCGAAGGCCGTCATCATCGGCGATCCGGCCACCGCCAAGAACGAGGCCATGCTGCGGGCCTACGGCAGGTTCATCCAGTCGCTCGGCGGCCGCTACTACACCGCCTGCGACGTGGGCACCTACGCCGAGGACATGGACCTCATCGCCCGCGAGTCCGCCTATGTCGTCGGCCGGACCCCCGAACACGGCGGCGCGGGCGACTCCTCCATCCTCACCTCCTTCGGCGTGTTCCAGGGCATGCGGGCGGCGTCCGAGCACATGTACGGAATTTCCTCCCTGAGGGGCCGCCGGGTCGGGGTCGAGGGGCTGGGCAAAGTAGGGCACCGTCTCGTTGATCACCTGATCGAGGACGGCGCCGAGGTCGTGGTCTGCGACCTGTCCGAGCAGGCGGTCGAGCGGGTGCGGCGGCGCCACCCGTCGGTCGAGGTCGTCACCGACACCGCGGCGCTGACCGCCGCCGACATCGACGTCTACGCGCCGTGCGCGCTCGGCGGGTCGCTCGACGACGCGGCCGTCCCCCGGCTCAAGGCCAAGATCGTGTGTGGCGCGGCCAACAACCAGCTCGCGCACCCGGACGTGGAGAAGCAACTCGCCGAGCGGGGCATCCTCTACGCGCCCGACTACCTGGTGAACTCCGGGGGCGTCATCCAGGTGGCCGACGAGATCGAGGGCTTCGACATGGCCAGGGCGAGGGCGAGGGCCGCCCGGATCTTCGACACCACCCTCAAGATCTTTGAGATGGCCGACATGGAAGGCGTCCCTCCGGGGGCCGCAGCGGATAGGCTGGCGGAGCGAAGAATGTCGGAAGTAGGTCGGCTGAGGGGCATTTGGCTCCGACGTTGACCAGCGCCACTGGTACGACGTACCGAGCGGCGCACAAACCAGGTACGGTAATAGGCGAGTGAGAGACTGGCGCCTGAAGTCAGTGCGTCAGTGCGCGGTGCGTTAGTGACGAGGGGTCGGGCACGGCCCCGCATGAGGGGGTCGAGCCAATGGGGCGCGGCCGAGCAAAGGCCAAGCAGGTCAAGGTCGCCCGTCGGTTGAAGTACAACAGCGGCGGAACGGATCTTGAGCGCCTGCGCGCGGAGCTCGGAGTCGTGGACGAGGACGATTCCGGCCGCAACAAGGAGCATGACCCTTACGAAGAGCTGGCAAGTCGCTATGCCGACTACGCCGTCGACGACGAAGACGAGGGCGAGACCAGCGAGCGGCGTGGGCGCCGTTGATCCGTTTGTGAGTGCCAGGTAAGCCGTCCGGTGGGGTTCGCCCCGCCGGGCGGCTTGCTTGCCTGTCCGGCTGATCGGTGCTGCCACCGGGTGCCGGGTGCGTGTCAGACGGGACGCCCGCCGGACACGTGAGTTCGGCACGCTTTCGGGCATGCCGCCGGAGGGATCGCTTCCGTCCGGGCCGGTCCTCCCGCGGGCGTATCGGTGCCGGGCACATCAGCGGAACCTGGCCTGCCCGGAGCCGGCGACGACTTCGCCGAGCATCCAGGTGGGCACCCCGCGCCGGTTCAGCAGTTCCATCGCCCGGTCGGCCTGCCCGGCGGGGACGATGGCGCACATGCCCACGCCCAGGTTGAACGTACGGTCCATCTCCGTCTGCGGGACCTTGCCGTGACCGGCCAGCACCTCGAAGATCGCGGGAGGCGTCCACGAGCCGCGGTCCAGGAGGGCGTCGGCGTCGTCAGGGAGAGTCCTGGCCAGGTTGGCGGCGAGCCCGCCGCCGGTGATGTGGGCCAGCGCGTGGACCTCGGTCTCCCGGATCAGCGCGAGGCAGTCCAGGGAGTAGATCCGGGTCGGCTCGAGCAGCTCCTCGCCGAGCGTCCGGCCCAGTTCGGGCAGTTCCCGCTCCAGGCTCAGCCCGGCGGTCGATATGACATGCCTCACAAGGGAGTATCCGTTCGAGTGGACTCCGCTTGAGGCCAGGCCGAGCACGACGTCGCCGGGCACGACCCGGTGGGGGCCGAGCAGTTCGTCGGCCTCGACCACTCCGGTGCCCGCTCCGGCCAGGTCGTACTCCTCGGGGCCCATCGCGCCGGGATGCTCTGCCGTCTCCCCGCCGATCAGCGCGCAGCCGGCCAGGCGGCAGCCCTCCGCCACACCGCCGACGATGTCGGCGATGCGCTCGGGCACGACCTTCCCGCACGCGATGTAGTCGGTCATGAAGAGCGGCTCGGCCCCGCACACAACGAGGTCGTCGACGACCATGCCGACGAGGTCGATGCCGATCGTGTCATGCTTGCCGAGCCGCTGGGCCAGCATCACCTTGGTGCCGACGCCGTCGGTGGAGGTCGCGAGCAGCGGCCGCCGGTAGTGCAGGAACGCGGAGGCGTCGAAGAGCCCGGCGAAGCCGCTGGCGTCGTCCACGACCTCCGGACGCCGGGAGCGTGCCACCCGCGACTTCATCAGCTCGACGGCGCGGTCACCGGCCTCGATGTCGACACCGGCCGCGGCGTAGCTGGTCATCGCTGGGCCTCCAGCACGAACTTCCCCACTCTGTCTTCCTCGATCGGGATCGGATACTCGCCGGTGAAGCAGGCCCGGCAGAGCCGGTCGGCGGGCAGCGTGGTCGCCCGAGTCAACCCCTCAAGCGAGATGTAGCCGAGTGAGTCGGCGCCGAGGGAGTGCCTGATCTCCTCTGTCGTCAGCGATCCGGCGATCAGCTCGGCCCTCGTCGCGAAGTCGATGCCGTAGAAGCAGGGCCAGGCCACCGGTGGCGAGGAGATCCGTACATGCACCTCGGTGGCGCCCGCCTCGCGCAGCATCTTGACGATGGCGCGCTGGGTGTTGCCCCGGACGATCGAGTCGTCCACCACGACCAGGCGCTTGCCCTGGATCACCTCGCGCAGCGGGTTGAGCTTCAGCCGGATGCCGAGCTGCCGGATGGTCTGCGACGGCTGGATGAACGTACGGCCGACGTAGGAGTTCTTCACCAGGCCCTGGCCGTACGGGATGCCGCTCTGCTCGGCGTAGCCGATCGCGGCCGGCGTGCCGGACTCGGGCGTGGGAATGACGAGATCGGCGTCCACCGGGTGCTCGCGGGCCAGGACGCGGCCGACCTCCACCCGGGTGGTCTGCACGCCACGCCCGGCGATGGTGGTGTCGGGGCGGGCGAGGTAGACGTACTCGAACAGGCAGCCCTTGGGCTCGGCGGCGGCGAACCGCCGGGAGCGCACTCCGCGTTCGTCGATGGTCAGCAGCTCACCGGGCTCGACCTCGCGGATGAAGGAGGCGCCGACGATGTCGAGGGCGGCGGTCTCGGAGGCGATCACCCAGCCGCGCTCCAGCCGGCCCAGCACGAGCGGTCGGATGCCCTGCGGGTCGCGGGCGGCGAACAGCGTCGTCTCGGTCATCCAGACCAGCGAGTAGGCGCCCTTCACCTGCGGCAGCAGCTCGGCCGCCACGTCCTCCACCGGTCGTGAGCCCTGCTTCGCGAGAAGGGCGGTCAACACCTCGGTGTCGGTGGTGGCCCTGATGGAACCCGGTACGACGCTTTCGGCGAGCTGCGCCGTGTTGATCAGATTGCCGTTGTGCGCGAGCGCCAGCCCACTGGTGTCGGTGGAGTTCAGTGTGGGCTGCGCGTTCTCCCAGACGCTCGATCCGGTGGTGGAGTAGCGGCAGTGCCCGATGGCCAGGTGGCCGCGTAGCGTGCCGAGGATGGACTCGTCGAAGACCTGGGCCACGAGCCCCATGTCCTTGTAGACGAGGATGCGGTCGCCCTCGCTCACCGCGATGCCCGCTGACTCCTGTCCGCGGTGCTGCAGTGCGTACAGGCCGTAGTAGGTGAGTTTGGAGACGTCCTCCCCGGGAGCCCAGACGCCGAAGACGCCACACGCGTCCTTCGGAGCGTGGTCCTGGGGGTCGAGGTCATGGCCCAGCCGGCCGTCGCCCTTCAACACGTACATGAGTCTATTTGGACGGCGACGCTGCTCGGACCGGGGGCTGGTCGACTCTCACCGGAAGGATCGACCCCACTTTGCCGTGTCGTCCCTGGCCTTGCCGTGATTTTCGGGAGATTCTGGCCGTTCCGGCAGCCCCTGAAATCACCTATGGAAGGGATCACCGTGGCGACACCCGACTTCCCCGATCGCCCTCGGCAACCCGAATCACGCCCTTCAGAAGGCCCGTCCTCCCCTGAAAGCCCACGCCCTCCCGGCGAAGGCCAGGGCTCCCACCAGCAGCCACCACAGGGTCCGTACGGACAGGGTCCGTACGGGGGGCCGCTGCCCCCACCGCCTTCGGGGCCGGTGGGACCGCCGGGCGGCTGGCCGCCACCGCCGCCGACCGGTGGCGGGCTGGGCACGGCGGCGCTGGTGCTCGGCATCGCCGGTCTCGTCCTGCTGCCCGTGTGCGGCGTCGGGGCGCTGGTCGCCGTCCCCGGGCTCATCGTGGGGATCGTGGCGACGGTCAGGAGGTCCAACCGGCGGCGGGCCGTCATCGGTCTCGCGCTGAGCATCGCGACCCTGATCCTCGCAGTGATCTTCGTGGTGCTGTTCAACAACTGGCTCAGCGACACGGGCCTGCGCGACTGCTTCGATCCGGCGCTCTACCCGGACCAGGAGGCCGTGCAGAACTGCGTGGAGGACAAGCTCGGCGGCAGATTGGGCTAGACGGGTCACCGGACAGGTCAGGACAGGCCCGAGGTCTGACGGAGCGGCAGGTGCGCCGACAGATCGGCCCGGGCCCCGCTCGCTGAGATGCGCCCGGCGGCGGTCGCCTCCGCCCATGAGAGTGTGCCGATGGCCAGCTCCAGCCAGGTCCGCGGGTCGGTCTCGATGACGTTGGGCGGGGTGCCCCGGGTGTGCCGCGGCCCCGCCACGCACTGCGCGGCGGCGTACGGCGGCACGCGCACCTCCACCGACCGCCCGGGCGCCCGAGCCGCCAGCTCGTCCAGCAGGAGCCGTACGGCGAAACGCGCCGCGTCCCTGACCGGTTTCAGGCCGGTGTCGTATGCGGCGAGCACCGCCCGTGCGCACGCGTCCGGCACATCGCCGTCTGGACCGTCGAACGGCGGCTCGCCCAGTTCGGCGAGTTGGGCGTCGAGCGCCCCACGAACCTTCTCCGGATCCGGTCTCCGCGGCGGCATCCGCCCATTCTGCCCGATCACCCCGGCTTCTGCAGGGGGCCGCCCGGCCCGCCCCGAGCAGGGAGTGCGTCGATCGGGGCGTCGACCGGGGGTGGCGCCGCATCCATGACCGCCGCCCGGGGCGTACCTAAGGGGACGGCTCATCCCCTTACCGGGGTGTTTGCGTGCGGTGGTGATGCGCATACGTGATGTGTGCGGTGTCAACTTGTGCGCGGAGTGAATCGTCACTCCTTTGTCTTGAGCACAAAGCACCTCGTGTGCCTCAGAAAGGGAAACCCGTGGCTCTCAAGTTGCCGGGTGGACGCACCATAGGCCTGATGACGGTCGGCGCGCTCGCCGGATCGCTTTTCGTCGTCGGTGGTACGGCCACCGCCTCGACCGCGAGCGATACCGTCCTCTACGCGTGTGTCAACAAGAAGACGCGCTACATGCGCCATGTCGGCGTCACGACCAAGTGCCGGAAGACCGAGTACAAGGTGTCGTGGAACCAGAAGGGTCAGCCGGGGCCTGAGGGCCCGGTGGGCATCGGCGGCACCGGTCCGCAGGGTCCCCAGGGCCCGCGTGGTCTGCAGGGTCCGAAGGGCGACACCGGTCCGCGGGGACTGCAGGGCAGGCAGGGCCCGGCAGGTCCCACGGGTCCGCAGGGTCCGAAGGGCGACACGGGTGCGACCGGTCCGCAGGGCCCTCAGGGTCCGAAGGGTGACGCGGGTGCGGCCGGTCCGCAGGGCCCGAAGGGTGACGCGGGTGCGGCCGGTCCGCAGGGCCCTCAAGGTCCGAAGGGCGACACGGGTGCGGCCGGTCCGCAGGGTCCGAAGGGTGACGCGGGTGCGGCCGGTCCGCGGGGTCCTCAGGGTCCGAAGGGCGACACCGGTCCGCGGGGACTGCAGGGTAAGCAGGGCCCCGCAGGCCCGGCGGGTAAGGACGGCGAGCGCGGTCCCGCCGGTCCCCAGGGCCCGGCCGGGCCCGGCGGCGGCGGTCTGGGCAATGTCTCCGTCCAGACCAAGAACTTCCAATTCGGAGGTCATGGCGGCACGCAGACCGTTTCCTGTGACTCGGGCAAGGTCGCCACGGGCGGCGGCTTCTCGATGTCGGGTGGCAGTCAATCCGGGCAGATCTTCGCCAGTGCTCCCGCGGTCAGCGGTGGTAAGCCGACCGGGTGGACGGTCTCCGGCAAGAACGCATCCGGCACCGCTTACGTGATCTGCGCCGGCTGACCTCGCCACGCCTGGTGCGATTTGGTGGAGCCTGTGGGGGCTCCACCAGGTCCGCACCCTCGATACCCCCGTACGGCCACCACGCGCGAGGCGGTAGCCGTACGGGCGACGGCGAAGGCCCTTCCGGAAGCCTCTCCCGGAAGGGCCTTCGCCGTCGGATCAGCCGAAGATGCTCGGCAGCGTCTTCGTGTGGACCTCGCGCAGCTCATCGACCGGGATCTCGAAGAGACCATCGACCTTGAGCGCCGTGCCCCCGGTGGTGCCCAGGCCGTGACAGGGGACATCCTGCCGGGCGCACAGCTCGGCCAGCGTGTCGAAGGCCTCGGGCCGTACGCAGACCAGCGCACGCGCGACGGACTCGCTGAACAGGTCGACGAACGGGTCGTCGCCGGGCAGGGTCACCGAGCACCCGATGCCGTGAGCCAGGCAGGCCTCGGCGAGCGCGATGGCCAGGCCGCCGTCGGACAGGTCGTGCGAGCCCTCCAGCAGGCCCTCGGCGGCCGCCGTCACGAGCACGGACGCGAGGCGCCGCTCGGCCTCGAGGTCCGCCTGCGGTGGCAGCCCGCCCAGGTGGTCGTGTACGACGTGCGCCCACTCCGAGCCGCCGAGATCCTCCCCGGTCTCGCCGAGCAGCATCACGCGCAGGCCGTCGGCGACGAAACCGTGCCTGACGCGTCGGGAGACGTCGTCGATGACGCCGAGCACGCCGACGACCGGCGTCGGGTGGATGGCGTCGGTCCCCGTCTGGTTGTAGAACGAGACGTTGCCGCCGGTGACCGGCACGCCGAGCGTCCGGCAGGCGTCGGCGAGCCCGCGTACGGCCTCGGCGAACTGCCACATGACCTCGGGGTCCTCCGGCGAGCCGAAGTTGAGGCAGTTCGTCACGGCCAGCGGACTGGCACCCGTGACGGCCACGTTCCGGTACGCCTCCGACAGGGCGAGCTGGGCTCCCGTGTAGGGGTCGAGCTTGGCGTAGCGGCCGTTGCCGTCGGTCGCCAGCGCGATCCCGCGGGTGGTCTCCTGCGCGCCGGGCATCACCTCGGAGATCCGCAGCATCCCGGCGTCGGCGGGCTGGGCGAGGACCGTGTTGCCGCGGACGTAGCGGTCGTACTGTGAGGTCACCCACTCCTTGGACGCCAGGTTGGGCGAGCCGAGAAGGGTGAGCAGGGTCTCGCGCAGCCGGTCCCGAGCGGGACGCGGCAGGCGGTCCGGGGTGTCGGCGTTGAGCGCGGCCTGCCCGGCCGGCTCGGCGAGCGGCCGCTCGTAGACGGGCCCGTCGTCGGCGGCGGTGCCCGGCGGGATGTCGACGATGACCTCGCCGTTCCAGGTCATGACGAGCCTGCCGGTGTCGGTGACCTCGCCGATGACGGTCGCCGGGACGTCCCACTTCGCGCAGATTGCCATGAAGGCCGGGATGTCGTCGGGCGCGACGACGGCCATCATCCGCTCCTGCGACTCGCTCATCAGGATCTCCTCGGGCCGCAGCGTCGGATCGCGCAGCGGGACGAGGTTGAGATCCACGTACATGCCGCCGGTGCCCTTGGCCGCCAGCTCTGTCGTGGCGCAGGACACCCCGGCCGCGCCGAGGTCCTGGATGCCGACCACCACGTCCGCCTGGTAGAGCTCCAGGCAGCACTCGATCAGCAGCTTCTCCATGAACGGGTCGCCGACCTGTACGGCCGGCCGCTTGGCCTGCGACTCCTCCTCGAACGTGGCCGAGGCGAGCACGGAGGCCCCGCCGATGCCGTCGGCGCCGGTACGCGCGCCGAACAGCACGACCTTGTTCCCGGGGCCCGGCGCCGTGGCGAGCTTGATCTGGTCCTTGCGCAGCAGGCCCACGCACAGGGCGTTGACCAGCGGGTTGCCGATATAGCAGGGATCGAACACGACCTCGCCGCCGATGTTGGGCAGGCCGAGGCAGTTGCCGTAGCCGCTGATGCCCCCGACAACGCCGGGCAGCACGCGCCGGGTGTCCGGCTGGGTCGCACCGCCGAGACGTAGCGAGTCCATGACCGCGATCGGCCGGGCGCCCATCGACATGATGTCGCGGACGATGCCGCCGATGCCGGTCGCCGCGCCCTGGTGGGGTTCGACGTACGACGGACTGTTGTGTGACTCGATCTTGAAGGTGGCCGCCCAGCCGTCGCCGATGTCGACCACGCCGGCGTTCTCGCCCATGCCGACGAGCAGCGCCTCCGATTTGGGCGCCTTGGTGCCGAACTGCCGGAGGTGGACCTTCGAGGACTTGTAGGAGCAGTGCTCGCTCCACATGACCGAGTAGATGGCGAGCTCGGCGCCGGTCGGACGCCGCCCGAGGATCTCGCGGACCCGCTCGTACTCGTCGTCCTTCATGCCCAGCTCGACGTGTGGCTGCTGCTCGTCGGGCGTCTCCAGGGCGCGCTTGACGGTGTCGAGGCTCATGCGTTCACCAGCTTCTTGAGTATCGAGGTGAAGAAGCCGCGGCCGTCCACACTCGGCGCGCCGGTGAGCTCCTCGACCGCGTGCTCGGGGTGGGGCATCAGACCCACGATGTTCCCGGCCTCGTTGGCGATCCCGGCGATGTCGTTGAGTGAGCCGTTCGGGTTGCCACCGGTGTACCGGAAGACGACCCGGCCGTCCCGCTCCAGCGCCGCCAGCGTCTGCGCGTCGGCGACGTAGCGCCCCTCGCCGTGCTTGATCGGCAGCACGATCTCCTGGCCCGGCGTGAACTCGCGGGTCCACGCGGTTTCGGTGTTCTCGACCCGGATCCGCTGGTCACGGCAGATGTAGTGCAGGCCGGCGTTGCGGGTCAGCGCACCGGGCAGCAGGTGCGCCTCGCAGAGGATCTGGAACCCGTTGCAGGTGCCCAGCACCGGCAGCCCGCTCCGGGCGGCCGGGATCAGTTCGTCCATCAGCGGGGCGAAGCGCGAGATGGCGCCACACCGCAGGTAGTCGCCGTAGGAGAACCCGCCGGGGAGGAAGACGGCGTCGACCCCCCTGAGGTCGCGGTCGGCGTGCCACAGCGGCACGGCCTCAGCTCCGGCCAGCCGTACGGCTCGCGCGGCGTCCTGGTCGTCGAGTGTTCCGGGGAAAGTGACGATGCCCACCCGGGCAGCGCTCATCGAATCTCTCCTTGAGCGTGGAGACCCCAGGCTTGTGCCCTGGGGAGGAACCAAGCGCGGTACACCTCAGAGTATCGGAGGCGTTCGAGCGGGCGAGCCCCCGGACGAGTCGGATGATCAGACGCCGGCCAGTTGGCGGTCGAGGGTGAGATGGTGGGCGATGGAGTCGTCCGTCCAGTCGAGCTCCTTGCAGAGCCGTACGGTCGTGCCGCGGCCGGGTTTGATGTCGAAGGAGATGTCGTCCACGACGGCCCGCATGATCAGAATGCCCCGGCCGTTCTCGACGTCGCCGCCAGGAAATCGCCTGGGCACGGTCCCCAGACCGTTGCCGCGATCGCTGACACGCAACTCGCAGCGGCCGTTGGCGATGGTGCCGCGGATCACGTATCGCTTGGCCGGCCCGCCATGGCGTACGGCGTTCGCACAGGCCTCCGAGGTGGCCAGGAGAATGTCGGCCACGCATTCCTCGGTGACGCCCAGTGAACGCAGGGTGTCCCCCACCACTCTGCGCACCATGGGGATGCCGATCGCATCTCGCGGCATGGCCAACGAGAACTCAATACCCACCGGACCCCTCCCCGGTGTCGAAGGTCACCAGGGTAGGCTTCCCCGATGAATCGGGGCTAACCGCAAAACCACCGTCCCATTGTTTGCGGTCTGCCCGCCGACGATGTTCTAGACGGACCCTTGCCCCTTTCGGGGATTTATGTCCGGTTGTTAGGGTGTGAATTGCGTCACTTTACTCCTCGACCTTGATCGAGAAGTCTTCGATCACCGTATTGGCGAGCAGGGTTTCGGCCATCTTCCGGACATCCGAAAGCGCGGCTTCGTCGGCCGGGCCGTCCAGTTCCAGCTCGAACCGCTTGCCCTGCCGCACGGCGGAGACACCGGAGAAACCGAGCCGCGGCAGGGCGCCGGCGATGGCCTGCCCCTGCGGGTCGAGGATCTCCGGCTTGAGCATGACGTCGACGATGACGCGCGCCACGTTGTTCCTCCAGGTGGGCGAGGTGGGATGGAACTTCCGGTCAAGCCTACCGAGTTGGCACGGTACGGCCGCGCCGGGCACAGGGTGTCGATGGGGCAGGGTGTGGTCACATGCGGTAGGGATATAGGGAAGGTGTGGGGTCTTGTGCAGTGGGGTGTCGCCTCTGCCACGATGTCCGCAGGAGGGCGTGGCCGCCCACCCAGCGGCCGTACGCCTGAGGAGACCCGGCCTCACGATGGTGGCGACCCCACCCGCGGACGGCCCATGACGCACAGGAGAGGCACGTGACAAGCGACGTCCCTCGTGGTGTTGACGCACCCCAGGATCTCGTTCAGCTGCTCACCCCCGAAGGGGAGCGGGTCGAGCACCCCGACTACGACATCGAGCTGACCACGGAAGAGGTCCGCTCCCTCTACCGGGACCTGGTTCTGGTGCGCCGCGTCGACCTGGAGGCCGTGGCCCTCCAGCGGCAGGGCGAACTCGGCCTGTGGGCGTCCCTGCTCGGTCAGGAGGCCGCGCAGATCGGCTCGGGCCGGGCGCTGGCCGCCACGGACATGGCCTTTCCCACCTACCGGGAGCACGGCGTGGCCTGGTGCCGCGACGTCGACCCGGTCAAGCTGCTCGGCATGTTCCGCGGCGTGAACCACGGCGGCTGGAATCCGGCTGACCACAACTTCCACCTCTACACCATCGTCATCGGCTCCCAGACGCTGCACGCGGTCGGCTACGCCATGGGCGTCCAGCGTGACGGCGCCGATGCCGCCACGATCGTCTACTTCGGCGACGGGGCGTCCGCACAGGGTGACGTGAACGAGGCGTTCATCTGGGCCTCGGTCTTCAACGCGCCCGTGGTGTTCTTCTGCCAGAACAACCAGTGGGCGATCTCCCAGCCGATGGAACGGCAGACGAAGATCCCGCTGTACCGGCGGGCCTCGGGCTTCGGCTTCCCGGGCGTACGGGTCGACGGCAACGACGTGTTCGCCTGCCTCGCGGTGACCCGCCAGGCGCTGCGGAACGCCCGCGAGGGGCAGGGGCCGACGCTCATCGAGGCGTACACCTACCGGATGGGCGCGCACACCACCTCCGACGACCCGACCCGCTATCGGCTGGCCCACGAGCTGGAGGCCTGGAAGCTGAAGGACCCGATCGAGCGCGTGAAGGCCTACCTCTTCAAGAACCAGCTCGCCGACCAGGAGTTCTTCGACAAGATCGACGAGGAGGCCGACGCGCTGGGCAAGGACATACGGGCCCGGTGCCTGGCCATGCCCGACCCGAAGCCGGAGGCGATCTTCCAGCATGTCTACGCGGAGCCGCATGCTCTCATGGACGAGGAGCGCGAGCAGTACCTGACCTACCTTGCGGGCTTCGAGGGCGGAGGCGAGCGGTGACCACACTCACTCTCGGCAAGGCGCTCAACGAGGGCATGCGCCGCGCGATGGAAAGCGACCCGAAGGTCCTCGTGATGGGAGAGGACGTCGGCAAGCTCGGCGGCGTCTTCCGGGTGACCGACGGCCTGCAGAAGGATTTCGGCGAGGACCGCGTGATCGACACGCCGCTCGCCGAGTCGGGCATCATCGGTACGGCGATCGGTCTCGCCATGCGCGGCTACCGGCCCATCTGCGAGATCCAGTTCGACGGGTTCGTGTTCCCGGCGGCCGACCAGATCATCACACAACTCGCCAAGATGCCGCTGCGTTCGCTGGGCGCGCTCAAGCTGCCCATCGTCGTCCGCATCCCCTGCGGCGGCGGGATCGGCGCCGTCGAGCATCACTCGGAGTCCCCGGAGGCGTACTTCACGCACACCGGCGGGCTGCGGGTGGTGGCCTGCTCGAACCCGGTGGACGCCTACACGATGATCCAGGACGCGGTCCGGAGCGACGATCCGATCATCTTCTTCGAACCCAAGCGTCGCTACTGGGACAAGGCCGACATCGATCTGGCCGCGCCGGGCCTGCCGCTCGACCGGGCCCGGGTCGTACGGCACGGCCGCGACGTGACGCTCGTCGCGTACGGCCCGATGGTCAAGACCTGCCTGGAGGCCGCAGCCGCGGCGGAGGAGGACGGGCGCGACCTGGAGGTGGTGGACCTGCGCTCGCTCAACCCGCTGGACATGGGCGTGCTGGAGGAGTCCGTCCGGCGGACCGGCCGCTGCGTGGTGGTCCACGAGGCGCCGATCTTCACCGGTCTCGGCGCCGAGGTGGCGGCGCGGGTCAGCGAGCGCTGCTTCTATCATCTGGAGTCCCCGGTCCTGCGCGTGGGCGGATTCTCCACCCCCTATCCGCCGTCCCGCCTGGAGGAGTACTACCTGCCCGACCTGGACCGGGTGCTCGAAGCCGTCGACCGCGCGTTCGCCTACTGAGAGAGCGGGTTTCTCATGCTCCGTGAGTTCAAGCTCCCCGATGTGGGCGAGGGCCTCCTGGAGGCCGAGATCGTCAGATGGCACGTCGCGCCGGGCGACACGGTGAAGGTCAACCAGACGATCGTCGAGATCGAGACCGCCAAGGCCGTGGTCGAGCTGCCGTGCCCGTTCGAGGGCACGGTGTCGGCCCTGATGGCCGCCGAGGGACAGACCGTCGAGGTCGGCACCCCGATCATCTCGGTGCGGACGGGCGACGACGACGGCGCGCCCCCCGCCGAGGCCGCACCGGAAGCGGCGCCAGAGAAAACCGGGAAGACCGGGAAGACCGAGAAGCGGGAACCGGTGCTCGTCGGCTACGGGGTCAAGGCGAGCGCCACCCGGCGCCGCCCGCGGAAGGCGGCTCCGGCGAACGGCGGTGGCACCCAGGCCACCGTCTCCGCCCCTCCCGCCCATCCTGCGCGGCCGGCGACGCCCGTTCCCGCCGTGCCGGCGGCACCGGGTGAGGCGCGGGCCCTGGCCAAGCCGCCGGTGCGCAAGCTCGCCCGCGATCTCGGCGTCGACCTGACCACCCTCACCGGCACCGGCCCCCACGGGTCGATCACCCGGGCGGACGTGGAGGCCGCCGCAGGAACGGCTCCGCCCGCCGTCCACCGGCGGGAGGCGGGACGCGCGCCCGGCCGCGAGGAGCGGATTCCGGTCAGGGGTGTGCGACGGGCGACCGCGCAGGCCATGGTCGCGAGCGCGTTCACGGCACCGCACGTCACCGAGTTCCTCCAGGTGGATGTGACGGCGACGATGGAGGCCGTCGGACGGCTGCGGCGGCTGCCCGACTTCGCCGACGTCAAGGTCTCCCCGCTGCTGCTGGTGGCCAGGGCGCTGATGACCGCGGTCAAGCGGCACCCGATGGTCAACGCCACGTGGACCGACGAAGAGATCATCGTCAAGCACTACGTGAACCTCGGCATCGCGGCCGCCACCGAGCGTGGCCTGATCGTCCCCAACGTCAAGGACGCGGACGCGCTCTCGCTGCCGGAGCTGGCCCACGCGCTGGGCGAGCTCACCGAGCGGGCCAGGGCCGGCCGTTGTACGCCTGCCGATCTGTCGGGCGGCACGATCACGATCACCAACATCGGCGTCTTCGGCGTCGACTCCGGCACTCCGATCATCAACCCGGGCGAGGTGGCGATCCTGGCCTTCGGCCAGATCAGGGACATGCCGTGGGTGGTCGACGGGCAGCTGGCCGTGCGCAAGGTCACCACGCTGGCGCTGTCGTTCGACCACCGGGTGGTCGACGGCGAGCTGGGCTCCCGTATGCTGCGTGACGTGGGCGACATGCTGGAGGACCCGCTGCGCATGCTCGCCTGGAGCTGACGCCCGACCTCGACGGCCCGTGCGGCGAGGCAGGCCCCACGGCGGGGCAAGGTTGTACGGCGTGGCACGCGAGCGGGGCCGGGGGCCGTCCAGCGGTCCCCGGCTCCGTCGTCGTCACGCTCCGGCCGCGCGCCGCCGACCGTCGGCCGTCTCCCCGACGGCCCGCAGCCGCCCCTCATCGGATATCCGATGAGGGGCGAATCACGGTTCACCCCGGGCGGGCTCGCGTCGATGAATCGGCCCGGGCTGTGAGAGGGTGGGTGGACGCGACGGAGAGAGGAAGACCATGTTCCGGCATGTGGTGCTGCTGAGCTGGATCGAGGACGCCACCGAGGAACAGAAGGCGGAGGTGGCCAAGCGGCTGCGCGACCTGCCCGGGGTGATCCCGGAGCTGCGCGGCTACGTGGTGGGGCCCGACGCCGGGGTCGGCCGGGGCAACTTCTCCTTCGCGGTCGTCGCCGACTTCGACTCCCCCGAGGACTACGCCATCTACCGCGATCATCCGGCGCACCGCGCCGTGATCGACGAGTGCATCACGCCCATCCTCGCGAGCCGCGCCGCCGTGCAGTACCACACCGCCTGACATCGGAGCCCGCGCCGGGTCACACGTCGGGCCGGTTCTCCTGATCCAGGAGCTGCCGATCGGAGGTCTCGCCGCGCCGGGAGCCGAGGACGATGCTGAGCAGCAGACCGGCGGCTCCGACGCACATGAAGATCACCCCGATGACATCGATGTGCACGGAGTCGCCCAGGACGTCGGGCTCGATGGCGAACTTCAGGATCGCGCCGAGCGTGATGAAGAAGATACTGACCCCGATGCCCATCGTGCGACCTCCGGGACGCTGGTAGTAGCGAGGTAAAGGCTTCGTACGGAATCGGTCATACCCGGCCCGCGCGACCACACTACCGGTGGCGTCTAACGGATCTCCTTCCAAACCGGGTACGGCCGCCGCCCGGAGGGGCGACGGCCGTACGAACCAGGCGGCGGGTCAGCCGGTGATCGAGGTGCTGAAGCCGGGGTTGGCCGACAGCCACTCGTCCACGGCCTTCTCCTCCTCACCCTTCTTGTGGGTGTTGAGGAGCAGGTCCTCCAGGGAGCCGAGCTGCTCGTCGGTCATGGTGAACTTCTTCAGCCAGCCGGCCACCTCGGGGAAGTCGGCGCTGAAGCCCTTGCGGCCGATCACATGGATCTCCTCGGCCGCTCCGAGCAGGCCCTTGGGGTCTTCGAGGTCCCGGATCGGGAACTTGGCATAGGCCCAGTGGGGACGCCACAGGGTGACCGCGATCGGCTTCTCGGCCTCGACGGCCTTCTTCAGCTCGGCCAGCATCGCCGCGGTGGAGGACTTCAGCAGCTTGTAGTCGCCGTCCAGCCCATAACCGGGCATGACCTCCTTCTCGGTGACGCGGGTCAGACCGGCGCCGGGCTCGATACCCACGATCTTCCCGTCCAGTTCACCGGCCTTGGACTTGAGGTCCTCGACGGTCTTGACGTCCGTCATGTAGTCGGGCACGGCCAGGGTGAGCTTGGCGTTGTCGTACCAGACCTGCAGGTCTTCCAGGTCGTCGCCGTACTTCTGCATGTAGTCGGCGTGCGTGATGGGCTGCCAGGAGTCGAAGAACAGGTCGATGTCGCCCTTGGCGACGCCGGCGTAGAGCGGGGCCACGTCGGGGTTGACCAGCTTGACCTCATAGCCCTTGGTCTCGAGGATCTTCTTCCAGAGGTGGGTGACGACGATGTCCTCGTCCCATGGAATCCACCCGATCGTGATGGCCTTCTTGGGGGTGTCGTCGCCCTGCGGGACGGCCGATGTCTCACCGCCGCCGCTCCCGCCACAGCCCGCGGCGAGTACGGCGAGGGCGACAGTAGCAGCGATCATGGTCAGGAGGCGTCGGGGGCCTCTGACGATCCGCACAGTGGGGTCCTTCCTATTGGTGTTGCTCATACATCGGGTGAGGCGTTCAGGCGTGCTGGGCGGTCCTTTCCGCGCGCGCGACGGCGGAACGTGCGCCCAGACCGGCGGTTACCCGGTCGAGGTAAATGGCGAGAATGACCACGGCGAGGCCGCCTTCGAAACCGCTGGCGATCTGCAGCCGGGTGATGCTTTCGAGCACGACTCCGCCGAGTCCACCGGCACCGACCATTCCGGAGATGACCACCATTGACAGGGCGAGCATGATGACCTGGTTGACCCCGGCCATGATGGACGGCAACGCGAGGGGGATCTGCACACGGCCCAGGATCTGCGCGGGTGGCGCGCCGAAGGCCTCGCCGGCCTCCACCATCTCGGGGTTCACCTGCCGGATGCCGAGCTCGGTGAGGCGCACGCCGGGCGGCATGGCGAAGATGATCGTGGCGACGATGCCGGGTACGACGCCGATGCTGAACAGCACAACGGCGGGGATCAGGTAGACGAAGGCCGGCATCGTCTGCATGAAGTCGAGCACCGGCCGGACCATCTTGCTGAAGGCGTCGTTCCTGGCGGCCAGCACGCCGAGGGGGAAGGCGATCACACCGGCCACCAGGCTGGCCACCAGGACCAGCGCCAGGCTGATCATCGCCGCCTCCCATTGGCCCATGGAGTCGATCAGCGCCACCATGACCAGCGAGATCAGGCCGAACCGCCAGCCGCGCAGCCACCAGCCGAGACCGGCCATCAAGGCGATCGTGACGAGAGTGGGTGGTGCGAGGAGCATCGAGACCAGGGTCGAGACCCCGCTCTCGAGGACGTTCTCCACCCAGGCGAACGCGGGCGCGAAATTGGCGGTCAGCCAGTCCACACCGCTCTCGAACACCTCGCCCAGGGGGATACGGGGAAGCCGGCCGTCAGCCAAGGGACACCTTCCGCTCTCGTCCGGTATGTCGGCCGGCTAGCGCGTTGAGCAGCGTCTCCCGGGGAATCACGCCGAGCGGCGTGCCGTCGTCGTCCACGACGGCGAGCGGAGCGGCACTCTGCGCGGCGGGGGCGAGCAGCTCCGCGAGCGGGGTCCGGGCCGGTACGGCGATCCCCTCGTCGGGGGGCGGCGTCTCGCCGGGCGGCAGCATGATGGCCTGTGCGGTGAGGATCGTGCCGCGGTCGACGTTCTGCACGAACCGGGTGACGTAGTCGTCGGCGGGATCGCTGAGGATCTCCTGCGGGGTGCCGATCTGCACGATCCGGCCCTCCCGCATCACGGCGATTCGATCGCCGATGCGCATCGCCTCGGCCAGATCGTGCGTGATGAACACGATGGTCTTGTCCAGGCTCCGCTGGAGGCTCAGGAGTTGGTCTTGCATATCCCGGCGGATGAGCGGGTCCAGAGCGCTGAACGCCTCGTCCATCAGCAGGATGCCGGTCTCGGCGGCCAGCGCGCGGGCCAGGCCGACCCGCTGCCGCATCCCGCCGGACAGCTGGCCCGGCAGCCGGTCCGCCCAGTCCGTCAGGCCGACCAGGCCGAGGAACTCACGGGCCTTCGCCAGCCGCTCCGCTTTCGGGACGCCACGCACCTCCAGTGCGTACGCGGCGTTCTCCACCACGCTGCGATGGGGGAACAGGGCGAAATTCTGGAAGACCATGCTCACCGCGCGCTGCCGAAGGTTCCGCAGTTCCTTCGCTTTCAGCGCGGTGATCTCCTCTCCGGAGATATGAATGCGACCCGATGTCGGGGTGCACAGACCGTTCAACATCCGGAGCATGGTAGACTTTCCGGACCCGGAAAGTCCCATGACGACGAATATCTCGCCTGGCTGCACATCGAATGTCGCATTGAGGACGGCAGGCGTGGCTCCGGTGGCTCGAATTTCCTCGATGGAAGCCCCTTCGGCGAGCAGGCGGGCGACCTGCTCAGGTTTTCTGCAGAAAACCTTGTGAACTCCCTCGGCGCGTATTTCCGGCACGGTGATTGCTTCGCCTCGCGGCGTTTCCTCCCCCTGAATGAAATTGCTCGGGCCGAGATTTTCACCATATCCTGGGATCATTACGTACAGAGGTCGGATGGTCACGGGAAGGTGGCGGGGGGGTCAAGGACACCGTTACCTGGAGGTGGTAGACGTCGGTCAGGGCGGGAAATTGTTGTGGCTTATACCACAAAACTGAATCTCAGTTGAAATCTGCATGATCGCGTGATATCCGCTGCCCGCCTGGCTGGGAAATGGGCGCTGCCCGCTCCCGACGACCATGCCGGGAGCGGGCAGCAGGACCGAGCTCGGCTAGAAGGAGGCCTCGGGGAGGTCCATCAGGCTCTGGTCGGTGGCGGCGAGCACCCTGCGCTCCGCGGCCAAGCGCGGCAGCACGGTCTGGGCGAAGAACGAGGCGGCCGCGACCTTCCCGGTGTAGAAGTCCTTGTCGCCGTCCCCCTCGCCCAGGGCGTTCAGGGCGACCTCGGCCTGGCGCAGCAGCAGCCAGGCCAGCACCAGGTCGCCGAGCGCCATCAGGAATCGGGTGGTGTTGAGGCCGACCTTGTAGATCTCCCGCGGCTCCTCCATCGAGGCGATCGCCCAGCCGGCCATCGTGTCGGCCATGCCCTTGATCTCGTCGGCGGCCTCGTCGAGCAGGCCACGCTCCACCTTCAGGCGGCCGTTTCCGGCGTTGGAGGAGGCGAACGTCTTGATGTCGCCGAGCAGCGACCCGAGCGCGGCGCCCTGGTTCTTCAGGACCTTGCGGAAGAACAGGTCCTGACCCTGGATCGCCGTGGTTCCCTCATAGAGGGAGTCGATCTTGGCGTCGCGGATGTACTGCTCGATCGGGTAGTCCTGCAGGAAGCCAGACCCGCCGAGCGTCTGCAGCGAGCGGGCGAGCAGCTCGTACGACCGTTCCGAGCCGACGCCCTTGACCACGGGCAGCAGCAGGTCGTTGAGCGCCTCGGCGGCGGCGTCGCGACGGCCCTCCGCCTCCGCGATCTGAATGCCGTCCTGGATCGTCGCGGTGTATATCACCAGCGCGCGCATGGCCTCGGCGTACGCCTTCTGGAGCATCAGCTCACGGCGGACGTCGGGGTGATGGGTGATCGTGACGCGCGGGGCCGACTTGTCGGCGGAACGGGTGAGGTCGGCGCCCTGCACGCGGTTCTTGGCGTAGTCGAGCGCGTTCAGGTAGCCGGTGGACAGCGTGGCGATGGCCTTGGCGCCGACCATCATGCGGGCGTTCTCGATGATCATGAACATCTGCCTGATGCCGTCGTGCACGCCGCCCACCAGGTAGCCCACGGCCGGGTGCCGCTCGCCGAACGTGAGCTCGCAGGTCGTGGAGACCTTGAGTCCCATCTTCTTCTCGACGTTGGTGGCGTACACGCCGTTGCGCTCGCCCAGCTCGCCGGTCTCGAGGTCGACGAGGTGCTTGGGTACGAGGAACATCGACAGGCCCTTGGTGCCCGGCCCCGCGCCCTCGGGACGCGCCAGCACGAGGTGGAAGATGTTCTCCGCCATGTCGTGCTCGCCGCTGGTGATGAACCGCTTGACGCCCTCGATGTGCCAGGTGCCGTCGGGCTGCTCGATCGCCTTGGCGCGGCCGGCGCCCACGTCGGAACCGGCGTCCGGCTCGGTCAGGACCATCGTCGCGCCCCAGCGCCGTTCGACGGCCAGCTCGGCGAACCGCTTCTGGTCGTCGGTGCCGAGCTGGTACAGGAGGCGGGAGAAGGACGGGCCGGAGGCGAACATCCATACGGCGGGGTTGGCGCCGAGCACGAATTCGGCCATCGCCCACACGAGGCTGCGCGGGGCGACCGTGCCGCCGAGCTCGGGCTGAAGCTCCAGGCGCCACCACTCGGCGTCCATCCACGCCTGATAGGACCGCTTGAAGCCCTCCGGCATCGTCACGGAGTGGGTGGCGGGGTCGAACACCGGCGGGTGGCGGTCGGCGTCCTCGAACGACTCGGCGAGCGGGCCGACGGCGAGTCGGCGCACCTCGTCCAGCACGTTGCGCGCGGTCTCCTCGTCGATGTCCGCGAACGGGCCCGTCCCGAGGATCTCCTTGCGGCCGAAGACCTCGAAGAGGTTGAACTCGAGGTCGCGGAGGTTGCTCTTGTAGTGACCCATCGTTTGCGCTCCTTGGACCAGGGTGGGGAGATACCTACCGGGCGGTAACCCTACAAAGATGCTACCCATGAGTAACCGGCGTTATGCAAGCCTTGACTTGGTCCGGGGGCGTTCGATGCGGTCGACCGGGTGCGGGACGCCGGGCGGTCGTGATGTTGTGTTAGCTTTTGCCGACGAGAGGCACCGCAGTGCCCTCCCGGACGAGACGCGCCGTACCCGGAAAGCCAAGACGACGCACTCCCTGTCATAGGAAGTCCAGTCTCGTACCGAAGGGGAGATCGTGGCCTGGATCCTTCTCGTCGCCGCGGGCGTCTTCGAGGTCGCCATGGCCTACTCGCTCAAGATGAGCAGTGGGCTGACCCAGGTGTGGTGGTCGGCGTCGTTCCTCGTCTTCGCGGTGGTCAGCTTCGTGCTGCTGTCCCTGTCGCTGAAGAGCCTCGAGGTCGGTACGGCCTACGCCGTGTGGACCGGCATCGGCGCGGTCGGCACGGCGGTCGCCGGCATGATCCTGCTGGGCGACGACACGTCCCCGCTGAAGATCGTCTCAATCATCCTGATCATCACCGGAGTGATCGGGCTCAACCTCGCCGGAGGCGGAGCCCACTGAGCCGGAACCCGCCTCCGATGGGCAGCCGGAAACCTGCTTGACGGCTTTGCCGGTGTCGCGATTGGCTGAGCGCATGATCGAGATCCAGACGATGACCGTCGACTGCGCCCGGCCGTACGAGCTCGCTGAGTGGTGGAGCCGGGCCCTGGGCTGGCCCCTGGTCGACTCCGCGCGCGAGGACGACGAGGTCCAGCTCGACCGTCCCGGAGGCCCGCCGCACCTGCTGTTCATCCGCGTCCCCGAGGGCAAGAGCGTCAAGAACCGGCTTCATCTCGACGTGCGGCCGGACGAGGGCACCCGCGACGCGGAGGTGGAGCGCCTGCTCGCCCTCGGCGCCGAGCCGTACGAAGACCACCGCGCTCCGGACGGCACCGGGTGGGTCACGCTGCTCGACCCCGAGGGCAACGAGTTCTGCGTCTGCCGCGGCACGGCCGAGCGCGCCGCCGCCACGTGAGGCCTCACCGGCGGGAACGGCCCCGCATGGAGCGGGTGAGGATGCCGGTGAGCAGGAGGACGAGCGCGCCGCCCAGCAGCGCGTCCCACGCCGCGCCGAAGACGCCCTCGCCGTCGATCACCAGCTGGACCGGGACCATCAGCGCGGCCGCGCCGAGCCCGGGGGCGAGCGCGAAGCGCCAGGGGTGCTCCAGCGCCCAGCGCCTGGCCTGCTGGGTGACGCGGTCACCCCGGTCGGGCCGGGAGATGGCGCCGATGCCCGCGACGAGCGCGAAGAGGGTTATCCCCGTGCACAGCGCCCAGGTGAGGTCGGCCGGGCCGGGGAGGATCCAGCCCAGGAACATGCTCGTCGCCGCGACAGCGCCGCCGGCGGTCGCCGCCGCACGCCACGGAGCGCCGCGCAGGGCGGCCCCGGAGAGCGACATCTCATCCATTCGGCTCAGTTCGTTCATGCTTACAGGCTCACTCCCGGAGCCGCCCGCGGCCATCGGGGAAGCCCCTGACCACTCCCTGGCCGTCCCCTGAGCCGCCCCGGTCGGGATCCCGCACGTCCCTGTCATCGCGTCCGGCTCGGCGACGGGACTTCAAGCCCCGGTCACGAGCTGAGCGGGGCTATCTCGACGAGGTTGTCGTGGTAGACGGCGCCCCGGCCCATGTCGGCGTCGCGCTCGTCCACGACGGCGTTGGGGTTGGCGCCTCCCGGGCTGAGCTTGGGCCAGTGGCCCTTGGGCGCGGCCACCACGCCGGGGCGGACCCGGTCACTAATCTCGACGTACGCGATGAACTCGCCGTTGCCGTTGAACACCCGGGCCGGCTGCCCGTCGACCAGTCCGCGCGGCGTCGCGTCGGCCTCGTTGACCAGCACACGGGGGCCCTTGGACCGCCTCAGCAGCTCCGGGTTGTTGCTGAAGATCGTGTTGAGGAACGTGTGCTGGGCCGGGGTGATCAGCGTGAGCGGATGGTCGCGTGCGGCGGGAGCCGTACGGGCCGTGTACGAGGGGACATATCCGGCGACCCGCGGCAGGCCGTCGGCCTCCGCCCGCGCGGAGGCGAACTCCAGCCTCCCGCTCGGCGTGGGGAATCCGTCGGTGAACGGCACGAAGGGATCCGGGACGTCGATCCGGACCCACCCCTGCTTGCGCAGCAGGTCGAGGCCGATCCCGCTGCCGCTGAGGAGTTGCTCGGCCAGCTCCAGGTCCGAGTCGTACAACGCCGGCTCGGTGAGGCCCATGTGCCGGGCCAGCCGGCGGAACGTCTCCGTCGTCGACAGGCACTCGCCCGGCGGCTCGACCGCCGGTTCGTTCCAGACCAGGTACATGTGCCCGTAGCCCGCGTGCAGGTCCATGTGCTCGGTCTGCATGGTGGCGGGCAGCACGATGTCGGCGTAGTCGACGGTGTCGGTCGGGAACTGCTCCATCACCACCGTGAACAGGTCATCCCGCAGCAGCGCCGCCCGCACCCGGTTCTGGTCGGAGGTGGAGCCGGCGGGGTTGGCCGCGTACACCCACAGGCACCTGACCGTCTCGTCGAGCTGGTCGGCCAGCCGGGTCATGGTCAGCGTCCGTACCGGTTCGGCCGGCAGGTCGGGCCTGGTGTCGACGGTGAGCGGTGCGTACGCCGAGGTGGAGTAGACGACGCCGCCGCCGGGATGGCGCCAGTCGCCGGTGACTCCCGGGATGCAGGCGATCGTCCGCAGTGCCGTTCCGCCGCCCTCGTGGCGCTGGATGCCCATCGTGGCGCGGATGCCGGTCGGCCGGGTGTGCGCGAGCCGTACGCCGAGGGCGCGGATGCGGTCCTCCGGCAGCCCGGTGATCTCCGCCACCCTGCTGACCGGATATTTCCTGATTTCGGCCTCGAACTCGGGCCAACCGTACGTGTGCCGCTCGATGTAGTCGCGGTCTTCTGCCCCCTCCTCCAGCACCACGTGCAGCAGCCCGAGCGCGAGCGCCGCGTCCGTCCCCGGCCGGATCGGCAGGTGCTCGTCCGCCTGGTCGGCGGTGCGGGTCCTGATCGGATCGATCGCGACGACGTACGCCCCGGCCGCCCGCGCGTCCTGGACGAACTTCCACACGTGGTGGCCGCTGGTCAGCGGGTTCGTACCCCACAGCAGGATCAGCTTCGACAGCGCGAACGTCTCCGGGTCCATGCCGCCCGGGGTGCCGTTGGTGTAGCGCAGGCCGACGTTGCCGGCCCGGGAGCAGATGTTGAGGTCGTGCTCCGAGGCGCCGAGTACGTTCCAGAACCGCCGCCCGGCCTGGCCGCTCTCGCCCTGGATGTACCCGAGCGTCCCGGTGCCCTGGTACGGCCAGATGGCCTCGCCGCCATGCTCCTCGATGATGGCGGTGAGCCGTACGGAGATCTCCGAAAGCGCCTCGTCCCAGGTGATGCGTTCGAAGCGGCCGGAACCCTTGGGGCCGACCCGGCGCATCGGGTGGAGGATGCGGTCGGCGGCCCGGCTGTGCTCCAGATAGCGGTTGACCTTCACGCAGAGCGCGCCCCGGGTGAACGGATGCTCACGGTTGCCGCGCAGGCCGACGGCCACGCCGTCTCTGACGGTGACCTCCCACGAGCACGTGTCCGGACAGTCGAGCGGGCACGCCCCCAGGATCCGCGACTCCATACTCTCCCCCTCACATGGCGATGGCCGGTGCCGGCGGTGATCGGGTGGCCGTATTGCCCTGGTGTGCCATGTTCTCCGGCGACGGAACGATATCAAGCCGCATCGGTCCGATCGCGGACCGCCGACCGCTCCATAGAGTGTCAATGAATGGCCGAGCCCCTTCGCCTCGGAGGGAAGACCGCTTGCTGTCGAACGTGTGCACACCTCGTGCGGAAATCGCACAGAATCGCTGGTGGTGAGAGGCATAAAGGAGCAGGACACCGCGCTGGACACGCCCGGACGGGGAGTCTTCCTCGTCGTCGAGCCCCTGCTGCCGCAGCGGATCCGCCGTCCCTCGGACGCGCTGCGCTTCATGCTCACGCTGGCGGCCCTCGGCGCGGTCGTGCTGCTCGCGCTGGCGCTTCAGCGCACGCTCAACGGCCTGGAGACCGACGTCCAGGCCGGCACCGGCCTGGCTCCGCAGGTGCTGTCGGCGATCTCCGGACTGCTCGGCGGCGTCGCCGTGCTCGCCGTGCCCGTGGCCTTCGCGGTCGAACGGGTCTTCCACCGCGACGGCATGCGCGTCACCCAGGGTCTGATCGCGGCCATCCTGGCGCTGGTCATCGCCTACTCGCTGGACGAGTGGCTCGTCTACGCCGGTCCCGCCGAGCTGAGGCAGCTGCTCACCGGCGGGCGTGACGTGGAGCCGCTCAACTCCGTGCTCACCCCGGCCATCGCGTACGCGACAGCCGTACGGATGTCTCGGCGGCCGCATTGGCGGGCCCTCATGTGGATCGCGATCGCGCTCGACGTGCTCGCGCTCTTCACGGCCAACAAGGTCACCGCCCTCGGCGTGATCCTCACCTACCTCGTCGGCCTCGCCGTCGGGTTCGGCACGCTCTACGGCATCGGCAGCGCGAACACCAGACCCCCGGGCAGCGCGGTGCTGGCCGCGCTGCGCCGACTCGGCTTCACCCCGACCAGCGCACGGCGGATGGAGGACGACAGCTCGGGCAGCCGGCGCTACTTCGTCGGGCTCGACGGCGACCGATCCCTCGACGTCACCGTGCTCGACCGGGACCGGCAGGTGGCCGGGCTCGCCTACCGCCTGTGGCGGCGCATCCGGCTCAACACCGAGACCCGGCGGCGGGCCATCAGGTCCCTGCGGGCCGAGCTGGAGCGCGAGGCGCTGATGGCCTACGCCGCCCACGCGGCGGGAGCGCGCCTGCCCCGCCTGCTCGGTACGAGCGAGATCGGCACCGAGGCCGCGCTGCTCGCCTACGAGCACATCGACACCCGGCCGGTCGCCGACCTGCCCGACGAGGACCTCAGCGACGACCTGCTGGCCCAGATGTGGGAGCAGGTGCGGCTGCTGCACGCCCATCGGCTCGCCCATCGGCACCTGGCCGGCGACAGCATCCACGTCGACACGGCCGGGCGGGTGATCCTGGTCGACGCACGCAGCGGCGAGATCGCCGCCGGAGACCTGCTGCTGCGGCTCGACATCGCCCAGCTGCTCGCCTACCTCGGCACCCGGGTCGGGGCTGAGCGGGCGGTGAAGTCAGCCGCCGCCGTGCTGGGCGCTGACACGCTCGCCGGGGCGCTGCCCATGCTCCAGCGGATCGTGCTCGCCCGGGAGACCCGTACGGAACTGCGCCGGAACAAGGGGCTCCTCCCCGCGATCCGCGAGCAGATCACCGCACTGAAGCCGCAGGTCGAGGTCAAGGAGGTCCGGCTCGAACGGTTCCGCCCCAGCACGCTCGTGACGATCATCGCGGGGACCGTCGCGGCGTACCTCGTGTTCTCCCAGATCAGCCAGGTCAACCTCGTCTCCATCGTGACCACGGCCAACTGGGCGTGGGGTGGGGTGGCGCTGGTCGCCTCGGCGGCGAGCTTCCTCGCTGCGGCGCTCATCGTGCGGGGGTTCGTCCCCGAGCCGCTGCCGCTCGGCCGTACGGTGCTGGTGCAGCTGTCCGCCTCGTTCGTGAAGCTGGTCGCCCCGGCGGCGGTCGGCGGCGTCGCGATCAACACTCGCTACCTGCAGAAGCGCGGGGTGCCGCCGGGTCCGGCCGTCGCCAGCGTCGGCGCCTCCCAGCTCGTCGGCCTCGCCTCGCACATCGCGCTGCTGCTGCTGTTCGGATATCTCACCGGCACGCAGGCCGCACCGTCCCTGACCCCGTCGCGTGAGCTGCTCGTCGTGCTGCTCGGCGTCGCCGTGATCTTCCTGATCGTGCTCGCCGTACGGCCGCTGCGCAGGCTGGTGACCACGCGGGTCCGCGCGATGTTCTCCGGTGTGATCCCGCGGCTGCTCGACGTGGTGCAGTCCCCGCGCAAGGTGCTCGAAGGCGTCGGCGGGACCGTGCTGCTGACCATCTTCAACGTGGTCTGCCTGGGCGCCTGCGTACGGGCTTTCGGCGGTGAGGCGAGCTTCACCGCGGTCGCCGTGGTGTTCCTCGCCGGTAACGCGATCGGCTCGGCCGCCCCCACGCCGGGTGGACTGGGCGCGGTCGAGGGAGCGCTGATCGTGGGGCTGCGGCTCGCGGGCGTGCATGACACGATGGCCCTGTCGGCGGTTCTCCTCTTCCGGCTGATGACCTTCTGGCTGCCCGTCCTGCCCGGCTGGGCGGCCTTCACCCACCTGCAGCGTCGGAACGTCATCTAGTGCCCCTCCCGCCGACCGGGTACGCACCGGCCGGCGGGCGGATCGGGGTCAGCTCGTGCTGGAGCCGGCCCACAGGTCGATGCCGCAGTCGACCGCGTTCTTGTCGATGGCCGCGAGCTCCTCGGCGGAGAACTCGAGCCGCTTCACCGCGTCGAGGTTCTCGTCGAGCTGACGCACGCTGCTGGCGCCGATCAGCACCGATGTCACCCGCCGGTCGCGCAGCGCCCAGGCCAGCGCCATCTGCGCGAGCGACTGGCCGCGCGCCTTCGCGACCTCGTTGAGCTTGCGTACGTGCCGCATCGTCTCCTCGGTCAGCAGGGCGGGGTCGAGCGACTTGCCCTGCGCCGCGCGCGAGCCGGCCGGGACGCCGCCCAGGTAGCGGTCGGTCAGCATGCCCTGCGCCAGCGGGGAGAACGCGATGCAGCCGACGCCCTCCTCGTCCAGCACGTCGAGCAGCCCGTGCTCGATCCAGCGGTTCAACATCGAGTACGACGGCTGGTGGATCAGCAGCGGCGTGCCCATCTCACGCAGGATGCGGGCCGCCTCCCTCGTCCGCTCCGGGCCGTAGGAGGAGATGCCGACGTAGAGGGCCTTCCCCGAGCGCACCGCGTGATCGAGAGCGCCCATCGTCTCCTCGAGGGGCGTGTCGGGATCGAAGCGATGGCTGTAGAAGATGTCGACGTAGTCGACGCCCATGCGCTCGAGCGACTGGTCCAGGCTGGCCAGCAGATATTTGCGCGAGCCCAGGTTGCCGTACGGCCCGGGCCACATGTCCCAGCCCGCCTTCGTCGAGATGATCAGCTCGTCCCGGTATCGGGCGAAGTCCTCACGCAGGAGGCGCCCGAAGTTGATCTCGGCGGAGCCGTACGGCGGACCGTAGTTGTTGGCCAGGTCGAAGTGGGTCACGCCGCGGTCGAAGGCTCTGCGCAGGATGGCCCGCTGCGTTTCGATCGGCTTGTCGTCGCCGAAGTTGTGCCAGAGGCCGAGCGAGACGGCGGGCAGCTTGAGCCCGCTCCGTCCGGTCCGGTTGTACGGCATGGGTCCGTACCGGTCGTCCGCAGCAACGTATGTCACTCGCTGTTCTCCAATCCAGCCGCATTCGCCGACGTGGTGGGACTGTACCTGAGCGATCGCGCATGGAACAGGAGCCCGGAGGGGGAGGATGAAGCCATGCGGATCGGACTTTTCATTACCTGTGTCAATGATCTGCTCTATCCCGGTACAGGCAGGGCGGTGGTACGGGTGCTGGAGCGGCTGGGGCATCGGGTCGAGTTCCCGGCCGAGCAGACCTGCTGCGGGCAGATGCAGGCCAACTCCGGCTACCGCGCGGAGACGGTCCCCCTGGCCCGGCTGTTCGCCGAGACGTTCGCCGGCTACGATGCGGTCGTCGCGCCCAGCGGCTCGTGCGTCGCCATGGTGCGCGACGGCTATCCTCGCCTGCTGCCCGAGACGGCCGAGGTGGCGGCCCGGACGTACGAACTGTCCGAACTGCTGGTGGACGTATTGGGCGTGGTCGACGTGGGGGCGCGCTTCCCGCACCGGGTCACCTACCACCCGACCTGCCACGGGCTGCGCATGCTGCGGCTGGGCGATCGGCCGATGCGGCTGCTGCGCGCCGTACGCGACCTGGAGCTGGTCGAATTACCCGACGCCGAGGAGTGCTGCGGCTTCGGCGGCACCTTCGCGGTGAAGAATCCGGACGTGTCCGGCGCGATGCTCGCCGACAAGTGCGCGGCGATCCGTGCGACCGGTGCGGAATACGTGCTGGCCGCGGACAACTCCTGCCTGACCCACATCGGCGGCGGCCTGTCCAGGTCCGGCACGCCGACCCGACCCCTGCACTACGCCGAGATCCTGGCCGGAGGCGGAGAATGACACGGAACCCGCTGGTCGGCGAGCTGCCCTTCCCCGAGGCGGCGCGGCATGAGCTGTCCCGCGAGCAACTGCGGCGCAACCTGCGCAGCGCCACCCACACCATCCGCGACAAACGGGCCCGGACGGTGGCGGAGGTGCCCGACTGGGAGGAGTTGCGCGTCGCCGGCAGCGCCATCAAGGCCGACGTGCTCGCCCGCCTGCCGGAGCTGCTCACCCGGTTCGAGGCGGCGGCCACGGCGGCGGGCGCGCGCGTGCATTGGGCCAGGGACGCGGCCGAGGCGTGTGCGATCGTGACCCGGCTGGTCGGCGAGACCGGTACGGACGAAGTCGTCAAGGTCAAGTCGATGGCGACGCAGGAGATCGGCCTGAACGAGGCACTCGAGGCGGCCGGGATCACCGCGCTCGAGACCGACCTGGCCGAACTCATCGTGCAGCTCGCCGACGACGCCCCCTCGCACATCCTGGTCCCGGCGATCCACTACAACCGCAGCGAGATCCGCGACATCTTCCGGGAGCGGATGGCGGGCGCCGACCCCGGCCTGACCGACGACCCCCATGCGCTGGCCGAGGCGGCCAGGCGCCATCTGCGGGAGAGGTTCCTGGCGGCGAAGGTGGCCGTCTCCGGGGCCAACTTCGCCGTGGCCGACACGGGCACGCTGGTGGTGCTGGAATCCGAGGGCAACGGCCGGATGTGCCTGACCCTGCCCGAGACGTTGATCTCGGTGGTCGGCATCGAGAAGCTCGTGCCCACGTTCGCCGACCTCGAGGTGTTCCTGCAGCTCCTGCCGCGCTCCTCGACGGGCGAGCGGATGAATCCGTACACCTCGATGTGGACCGGGGTGACCCCCGGCGACGGGCCGCAGGACGTGCACATCGTGCTGGTGGACAACGGGCGCACGGCCACGCTCGCCGACGAGGTCGGCCGGCAGGCGCTGCACTGCATCCGCTGCTCCGCCTGCCTCAACGTCTGCCCGGTGTACGAACGGGTGGGCGGGCACGCGTACGGCTCGGTCTATCCCGGGCCGATCGGCGCGGTCCTGACCCCTCAGCTCACCGGGGTGGCGGCCAACCGCAGCCTGCCGTTCGCCTCCACGCTCTGCGGCGCCTGCTTCGACGTCTGCCCGGTGCGTATCGACATCCCGCAGGTCCTCGTCCACCTGCGGCAGCAGGTCGTGGACGAGCGGCGCGGCCACCCGTCAGCCGAGCGTACGGCCATGCGAGCGGCGACCTGGATCATGGGTGCGGGCCGTCGCTACACCCGAATCCTGCGGATCGCCCGGTGGGCCACCCGACCACTGGCCGCGCTGCTGCGCCGCCGTACGGTACGACGACTGCCCTGGCCGCTGTCGGCCTGGACGGCCGAGCGAGACGCGCCGCTCCCCGCCGGGGAATCGTTCCGCGACTGGTGGGCGCGCAGCAGAGAGGGGTCGTGATGGACGCACGCACCGAGATCCTCGACCGCATCCGTGCCGCCCTCGGCGACGGGGCTCCGCCACCGCCCGTGCCCCGGGACTACCTGCGGACGGCCGAGTGCGCCGACCCGGTCGAGCTGCTGACCGAGCGGCTGGCGGACTACCGCGCCACGGTGCGCCGATGCGTGCCCGGCGAACTGGCGGCCACGCTGGCCGCCGTGCTCGCCGACGACCCCCGCCTGGCGGTGCCGTACGACCTGCCGGGCGAGTGGCTCACCGGCTACCGGGGGGAGGTCGCCCGCGACGGGGACCCGGCGCCGCTCACCATCGCTGAACTGGACGACGTGCCGGCCGTGCTCACCGGCTGCGCGATCGCGATCGCGACGACAGGCACCATCGTGCTCGACGCGGGCCCGGCCCAGGGGCGGCGGGCGCTGACGCTGGTGCCCGACCACCACGTGTGCGTCGTACGGACCGGTCAGATCGTCGTCGGCGTGCCCGACGCGGTGGCCGCGCTGGACCCCCGCCGCCCGCTGACCTGGATCTCCGGGCCGTCGGCGACCAGCGACATCGAGCTGAACCGGGTCGAGGGCGTGCACGGCCCCCGCCGGCTGGACGTCGTGCTCGTCCATTAGCCGGGACAGATCCGCCGGCTAGGACGGATCTGCGCGGTCGTAGGCGTCCTGCGATGCCGACACGTCGCTGAGGTGTTCGATCGACCACTGTTGGAGCGCGCGGAGCGGTTCCAGCAATGTTCGACCGGCCTCGGTGAGCGCGTACTCGACGCGGACCGGCACGTCGGGGTAGACCGTGCGGCGCACGAGTCCGTCGCGTTCGAGTCCGCGCAGGGTCTGGGTGAGCATTTTCTGTGAAACGCCCCCGATACGCCGCCGAAGCTCTGAGAAGCGGGCGTCGCCGTCGCCCAGGACGCCGACGACGAGGACGGTCCACCGGTCGCCGATGCGGTCGAGGATGCGACGGGTCGGGCAGTTGGCGTCGTAGGGGTCGCCGCGGAACTCCGCCGCCTTCTCGGTGGTTACCAAAAAGTGCCTTCTTCCTGACGGGAACCTAGTTCCTTACAGTAACCGATGTGGCCCGATCAGGGTCGTGCAACTTCGAGAGAAAGGCGCTCCATGTCCCGCATCACCGTCATCGGCGGCACCGGGTACGCCGGATCGGCGATCGTCGCCGAAGCCGCAGCCCGCGGCCACGAGGTCACCGTGCTCAGCCGCTCGCTTCCCGCCGAACGCGTTCCGGACGTGAAGTACGTCCAGGGCGACGCCACCGACGAGGCCGCACTGTCGTCAGTCGTCTCCGGTGCGGACGTCGTGGTGGGCGCGCTCGCGCCGCGTGGTCCGCTCGCCGGCTCGTTCCGCGAGGTGTATCGCACGATCGCACGTCTCGTCGACGCCGAGGGGGTTCCGCTGTTCGTCGTCGGCGGCTTCTCGTCGCTGCGTCCGGCGGCCGGGGCCCCGCGCTTCGTGGAGGACCTCAGCTCCGCTCCCGCCGAGATTCACGACGAGCTCATCACTGTGGCGGCGCTCGTCGTCGACGACCTGCCCGCCACTCCGGAGACGCTCGACTGGGTGTTCGTGAGCCCGGCGGCGAAGTTCGGCTCGTTCGCGCCCGGCGAGCGGCTGGGCGAGTATCGGGTCGGTGACGACGTCGCCGTCCAGCCCGACGGCGGCGGAGCGATCTCCGGCGCGGACTACGCGCTGGGATTCGTCGACCTCGTCGAGAAGCGGAACTACCACCGGGCCCACGTCAACCTGGCGTACTGAGAGTCGCTGCTCCCCGGGCGAGTGATCGGCCGGTTCCCGGCGGCTCCCGCGCGGCGACTCGGCCTGAAGTTCGATGCGGGCCCTGGCTAGGTCGACACTCCCAGGAGGATGCCGCGCAGGGTCCGGGTCAGATGGCGGACGAGGTGTTCTGAGCTCATGTCGGCCAGGGGACCGACGCCGATGACGTAACGGCTGAAGGTGACGCCGATGAGGTGGGCGCCGAGGATGTCGATGCGTTCGTCGGCGTCCGGCCCGGTCACGACCGTCCGGTAGGACTCGATGCTGCGCTGCTGCATCGCGATGTAGAGGCGGGTCGCGGTCTGTTCGTCGGAGGCGACGCTGCGGATGAGCGCGATGAACGGGTCGTTGCCGTCGGTGCTCTCCATGCGGTCGACGTAGGCCTGGGCGATGCGTTCGGGGAGGGCGTCGGGCGTGCCAGGCATCAGGTCGTCGAGGTTGCTCGATCCGGGCATCGCGGCGATGAACAGCTGTTCTTTGGACGGAAAGTGCCGCATGACCAGACCATGGGTGACCCCGGCACGCTGGGCGATCTCCCGGATGGTCGCGCGGGCGTAACCGCGCTCGGCGAACGCGCTGCGGGCGGCCTGCAGGATGGCTGCCTTGCTGGCCTCGGGGTCGCGTCTGCGCTTGCCGGTCCTCGGTGTGCTCCTGGGTGCGGTACTCACAGGCTAAGTGTACGCCTGGTCACTTAAGCGTGCTACCGTCGATATTGACCAGATGTTCATTAGCGATTGGGGAGACCATGACACTCGACCCTCTGACCCCGGAGAACACCACGATCGTGCTGGTGGACCACGCCGTCGGGTTCGCCAACGTGCTGCGTTCGCACGACACGGCGCAGCACATCAACAACGTGGTGGGGCTGGCGAAGACGGCCCTGTTGTACGGCAGCGGCCTGGTGGTGACCAACGGCCTGCCCGACAAGCCGTCCGGCCCGCTGTACCCCCAGCTGCTGGAGGTGATCGGCGACCACCCTGTGATCGAACGGGGCGGCAACTTCAACGGGTTCCTCGATGAGAACTTCGCACGCGCCGTGCGCGAGACCGGACGCCGTAAGCTCGCGATCGCCGGCGTGTCCACCGAGGGCTGCGTGCTGCAGACCGTGCTCGGCGCGCTGCGGGAGGACTACGAGGTTTACCTGGTGGTGGACGCCTCCGCCAGCCTGACGGCCGAGACGCACGACATCGCGGTCCAGCGCATGGTGCAGGCGGGCGCCGTACCGATCACCTGGTTCTCGCTGGCGGGGGAGTTCACCGTCGACCACCGCTCCGCGACCGCGCCGCATTTCCAGCAGTTGATGCGCGCGCACGTCCCCACCATGGCCGCGGGCGTCCAGTCCTATGTGGCCGCCCTCCAGCAGGCCAAGCGCGCCTAGTGTCCTGTACCTGGCGCGGACAGGACGACCGAAATGGGTCCGCCGATCGGGGCCCGGGGTGCGGTCCTCGCACCCCGGTTGGCGGTTGTCGACCGGCCCGCTAGCCGGCTCTGTCGATGATCCAGGAGAGTGTGAAGGCCTCCTCCCGCCAGGAGTCGTACCGGCCGCTGCGCCCCCCGTGCCCCGCGCCCATCTCGGTCTTGAGCAGGAACGGCCCGCCGGTCGCTGCGGAACGCAGTCGCGCGATCCACTTGGCGGGCTCGTGGTAGAACACCCGCGTGTCGTTCAGGCTGGTGACGGCGAGGATCGGCGGGTACGGCCGGCCGTCGACGTTCTCGTAGGGCGAGTACGACTTCATGTACGCGTAGACCTCGGGGTCGTGCAGCGGGTTGCCCCACTCGTCCCACTCGATGACCGTGAGCGGCAGCGACGGGTCGAGGATCGTGTTCAGCGCGTCCACGAACGGGACCTCGGCGACGATTCCGGCGAACAGCTCCGGCGCCAGGTTGGCGACGGCGCCCATGAGCAGGCCGCCCGCCGAGCCGCCGCGTGCGATGATCCGGCTCGACCATCCCTCGGCCTTGAGATGCCGAGCGCACGCCACGAAGTCGGTGAAGGTGTTCTTCTTCCGTGTCAGCTTGCCGTTCTCGTACCACAGGCGGCCCATCTCACCGCCGCCGCGCACGTGGGCGATCGCGAACACGAACCCGCGGTCAAGCAGCGACAGCCTCGCCACCGAGAAGTAGGGGTCGATCGAGCTCTCGTAGCTGCCGTAGCCGTACAGCAGGGTGGCGGCGGGCCGCTCGGTGCCCTTCCTGACGACGATGGAGATCGGCACCCTCGTCCCGTCCTCCGCCGTCGCCCACTCGCGGAACTGCTCGTAGTCGGCGGGGTCGTAGCCGCCCAGCACCGGCTTGCGCTTGAGCAGGATCAGCTCGTCCGTCCGCAGGTCGTAGTCGTACACGGACGGCGGGGTCACCATCGAGGTGTAGCTGAGCCGCAGCCGGCCCGTCTCGAACTCCGCGTTCCCGGAAGGCGTGACGTCGTAGAGCGGCTCGGGGAAGGAGATCTCGTACGGCTCCCGCCCGTCGCGAGGCAGGATCCGGATGCCGGTAAGGCCGTCGCGGCGGAAGTGAACGGCGATGTGGTCCTTGAACGCGTCGACGTCGAGCAGCCGGGTGTCCTCCCGATGCCCGATGAACGGCGTCCACGCGGCCGGATCGGTGACCGGCGCCGTGGCGAGCTCGAAGTTGACCGCACCCTCGTTGTGCAGGACGAGGAAGCCGTCGCCGGCGTGGTCGAGGCCGTACTCGACCCCGGTCCGGCGCGGCCTGACCACCGTGAACTCCCCGGCCGGGTCGGCCGCGTCGAGAACACGCACCTCGCTGGTGATCTTGCTGCTGGCGGACAGCACGAGATAGCGCTTGCTCCGGGTGAGTGAGATCCCCACCCAGAACCGCTCGTCGTCCTCCTGGTAGACGACGACGTCGGGCTCGTCCGATCCGAGCGTGTGCCGATGGACGCGGTACGGCCGCCAGGCGTCGTTGACGGTGACGTAGAAGAACGTCGAACCGTCGGCCGACCACGCGCCCCCGTAGAACACGCCGGGGATCTCGTCGGGGAGGATCTCGCCGGTGACGAGGTCCTTGAAGCGAAGGGTGAACCGCTCGTCGCCGGTGTAGTCGGTGGAGTAGGCGAGCCTCGCGCCGTCAGGGCTGACCGCACTCGTGCCGATCGAGAAGAACGGGCTGTCGCCGGCCAGCTCGTTCCCGTCCAGCAGCACCTGCTCGCCGGGGAGCGGCTCACCCGCCTTCAGCTCGGGCGGGCTGTCGCCGTCGGCGGCCACCCGGCACTGGATGCCGTACTGCTTGCCCTCTTCCGTTCTGCCGTAGTACCACCAGGCGCCCTTGCGGGTCGGGACCGACAGGTCGGTCTCCAGCGTACGGCTCTTGATCTCCTGGAAGACGGTGTCCTGGAGGTCCTTCAGGTGAGCCGTCATCTCCCGGGTGTAGGCGTTCTCCGCCTCCAGGTACGCGATCGTGTCGGGATCGTCCTTGTTCAGCAGCCAGGAGTACTCGTCGATCACGGTGTCGCCGTGATGGGTACGCTCGGCCGGGACCTTCTTCGCCACTGGCGCCATGTCGCTCACCTGCCAAAGTCTACGTTCGTCCCCCGTACGGAAGCCCCGAAGCGCGCGTCGTGTGCGCGGTTGGTGTCCAGCCCTGGTAATCTTGTCGAGCCGGTGACAAGCCGGTACTCCTCTTCCTTCCGGATCTTGGGTTCGCTGCGGTTTGCGTGGTGGGGTCGGGCCGGGTAAGTTAGAGGGGTTGCCCCGGAAGGGGTGGTCGGAATTCCCGCCGGGTGGCGGGGGTGATGTCAAGCGGGTTTGGCCGGGTTGCCGGTGGGGCTGGTTTGACAGGATCCTCCGGGACTGGCGAGAATAGATGACACAAAGTGAAGCTGATGTAACGCCCCGGATCCTGGGTCTGCCTGGCGGCTGGTCTGGGTGGTGGTGTACGCGTCCGTTTCTTGAGAACTCAACAGTGTGCTAAAAGCCAGTGCATTTTGATGCATTACCCCGTTCTCGCGCGCCCTCTTTTTGTGGGTGTGTGGGGGACGGATTCCTTTGATCGGCATCCGCTGCTGTTTCGGTGGTGGTGGGTGTTGGCTGGGGTTTCTTTTCAGACATTGTTTGGAGAGTTTGATCCTGGCTCAGGACGAACGCTGGCGGCGTGCTTAACACATGCAAGTCGAGCGGAAAGGCCCTTCGGGGTACTCGAGCGGCGAACGGGTGAGTAACACGTGAGTAACCTGCCCCTGACTCTGGGATAAGCCTGGGAAACCGGGTCTAATACTGGATATGACCACTCCGGGCATCTGGTGGTGGTGGAAAGTTTTTCGGTTGGGGATGGGCTCGCGGCCTATCAGCTTGTTGGTGGGGTGATGGCCTACCAAGGCGACGACGGGTAGCCGGCCTGAGAGGGCGACCGGCCACACTGGGACTGAGACACGGCCCAGACTCCTACGGGAGGCAGCAGTGGGGAATATTGCGCAATGGGCGGAAGCCTGACGCAGCGACGCCGCGTGGGGGATGACGGCCTTCGGGTTGTAAACCTCTTTCGGCAGGGACGAAGTTGACGTGTACCTGTGGAAGAAGCGCCGGCTAACTACGTGCCAGCAGCCGCGGTAATACGTAGGGCGCAAGCGTTGTCCGGAATTATTGGGCGTAAAGAGCTCGTAGGTGGCTTGTCGCGTCTGCCGTGAAAGCCCGTGGCTTAACTACGGGTCTGCGGTGGATACGGGCAGGCTAGAGGCTGGTAGGGGCAAGTGGAATTCCTGGTGTAGCGGTGAAATGCGCAGATATCAGGAGGAACACCGGTGGCGAAGGCGGCTTGCTGGGCCAGTTCTGACGCTGAGGAGCGAAAGCGTGGGGAGCGAACAGGATTAGATACCCTGGTAGTCCACGCTGTAAACGTTGGGCGCTAGGTGTGGGGGTCTTCCATGGTTCCTGTGCCGTAGCTAACGCATTAAGCGCCCCGCCTGGGGAGTACGGCCGCAAGGCTAAAACTCAAAGGAATTGACGGGGGCCCGCACAAGCGGCGGAGCATGTTGCTTAATTCGACGCAACGCGAAGAACCTTACCAAGGTTTGACATACATCGGACGCGCTCGGAGACGGGTGTTCCTTTCGGGGCCGGTGTACAGGTGGTGCATGGCTGTCGTCAGCTCGTGTCGTGAGATGTTGGGTTAAGTCCCGCAACGAGCGCAACCCTTGTTCCATGTTGCCAGCGGCGGCTTCGGCCGGCCGGGGACTCATGGGAGACTGCCGGGGTCAACTCGGAGGAAGGTGGGGATGACGTCAAGTCATCATGCCCCTTATGTCTTGGGCTGCAAACATGCTACAATGGTCGGTACAGAGGGCTGCTAACCCGTGAGGGGGAGCGAATCCCTAAAAGCCGGTCTCAGTTCGGATTGGGGTCTGCAACTCGACCCCATGAAGTCGGAGTCGCTAGTAATCGCAGATCAGCAATGCTGCGGTGAATACGTTCCCGGGCCTTGTACACACCGCCCGTCACGTCACGAAAGTCGGCAACACCCGAAGCCCGTGGCCCAACCCGTTGGGGGGGAGCGGTCGAAGGTGGGGCTGGCGATTGGGACGAAGTCGTAACAAGGTAGCCGTACCGGAAGGTGCGGCTGGATCACCTCCTTTCTAAGGAGCATGTGGCCGGCTCGTGGCATCTTCTCTCTGCCTTGTGTGGGGGGTTGGGTGTTGGGGGTTTGGTCTAGTGTCGCTGCGGTCACCGGCGTGTGTTCGGTGCGTGGCGTGCTGCTTAGTGGAGCACTGGTTATTCGGGTTGTTCTGGTCGGTCTGTTGGTGAGTACCGCCGTGGTTTCTATCTCTTCATTCGTGTGGGGGTGGGGTTGCGGAGTGGGAAAGGCATGGGGCGGGCTGGGAGAGTCCGGGCACACTGTTGGGTCCTGAGGGAACGGGCTTCCTGATGGCTGTGGGTGTTCTCGTTTTGTGTTCCTGCTGTGGTGGGGGCGTGGGGCGAGGGTGCCGGTGGTTGTCGGGTGTTTTTTCCTTCGTGCGGGGCTGGTCTCCTGCCATACCGGCGGGGTCTGCGCCTGGGTGGGCTGTTGCTGTCGTGGTGTTGTGCTGCGGTGGTGGTGGTTGTCGTCTGGGGTGTGGGTCGCGTGTTTGGTGGTGGGGTGGGCTGGTTTTTCTGGTTGTTGTTTGTGAATTGCATAGTGGACGCGAGCATCTTTTGTGGCCAAGTTGTTTAGGGCACACGGTGGATGCCTTGGCATCAGGAGCCGATGAAGGACGTGGGAGGCTGCGTTAAGCCTCGGGGAGTCGCCAACCAGACGTTGATCCGGGGATGTCCGAATGGGGAAACCTAGCACCAGTCATGTGGTGTTGCCGCCGTCTGAATGTATAGGGCGGTTGGTGGTGACGCGGGGAAGTGAAACATCTCAGTACCCGTAGGAGAAGAAAACAATTGTGATTCCGTGAGTAGTGGTGAGCGAAAGCGGAGGAGGCTAAACCGTGCGCGTGTGATAGCCGGCGGGCGTTGCGTGTGCGGGGTTGTGGGAGCTTCTGGAGGAGACCGCTGTCTTCTCAAGCAGTGATAAATCGGTGTGGTAGTCGAACGTTCTGGGATGGGCGGCCGGAGACCGTGAAAGCCGGGTAGGTGAAATCATGCCGACTGCTGGGGGTTGTCCCGAGTAGCACGGGGCTCGAGGAATCCTGTGTGAATCTGCCAGGACCACCTGGTAAGCCTAAATACTTCCTGATGACCGATAGTGCACGAGTACCGTGAGGGAAAGGTGAAAAGCGCCCCGGTGAGGGGTTGTGAAATAGTACCTGAAACCGTGTGCCTACAAGCCGTGGGAGCGTATACAGGGTTCGCCTTGTGTGTGATGTGACTGCGTGCCTTTTGAAGAATGAGCCTGCGAGTCGTGGTGTGTGGCGAGGTTAACCCGGGTGGGGGAGCCGTAGCGAAAGCGAGTCTGAATAGGGCGTTTGAGTCGCATGCTGTGGACCCGAAGCGGAGTGATCTACGCATGGGCAGGGTGAAGCTCAGGTAAGACTGGGTGGAGGCCCGAACCCACCAGGGTTGAAAACCTGGGGGATGATCTGTGTGTAGGGGTGAAAGGCCAATCAAACTCCGTGATAGCTGGTTCTCCCCGAAATGCATTTAGGTGCAGCGTTGCGTGGTGCTTGCCGGAGGTAGGGCTCTGGTTGGCTGATGGGCCCGACAAGGTTACTGACGTCAGCCAAACTTCGAATGCCGGTAAGTTGAGCGTGGCAGTGAGACTGCGGGGGATAAGCTCCGTGGTCGAGAGGGAAACAGCCCAGATCGTCGACTAAGGCCCCTAAGCGTGTGCTGAGTGGGAAAGGATGTGGAGTCGCAGTGACAACCAGGAGGTTGGCTTAGAAGCAGCCATCCTTGAAAGAGTGCGTAATAGCTCACTGGTCAAGTGATTTTGCGCCGATAATGTAGCGGGGCTCAAGCATACCGCCGAAGTCGCGGCACTTGCATCATCGTTGTGGTGGTGTGGGTGGGTAGGGGAGCGTCGTGCGTCCGGTGAAGCTGTCGAGTGATCGGTGGTGGAGGGTGTGCGAGTGAGAATGCAGGCATGAGTAGCGAGTCAGAAGTGAGAAACTTCTGCGCCGGATGACCAAGGGTTCCTGGGGCAGGTTGATCCGCCCAGGGTTAGTCGGGGCCTAAGGCGAGGCCGACAGGCGTAGTCGATGGATGACGGGTTGATATTCCCGTACCCGCTGTGGTGCGCCCATACTGAACCTGGTGATACTAAGAGTCCTTAGCCCCCTGTTGCCTTCGGGTGGCGGGTGAGGGTGAACGCTCGGCCTGAGCTGGTAGTAGGTAAGCGATGGGGTGACGCAGGAAGGTAGCCCATCCCGGGCGGTGGTTGTCCCGGGGTAAGCATGTAGGGCGAGGGGTAGGTAAATCCGCCCCTCTTTGTGCCTGAGGTGTGATGCCGAGCCGATTGTGGTGAAGTGGGTGATCCTATGCTGTCGAGAAAAGCCTCTAGTGAGTGCTGTGGCGGCCCGTACCCTAAACCGACTCAGGTGGTCAGGTAGAGAATACCGAGGCGGTCGGGTGAACTGTGGTTAAGGAACTCGGCAAATTGCCCCCGTAACTTCGGGAGAAGGGGGGCCTCTGCTGGTGATCGACTGTGCGTTGTGAGCTGGTGGGGGTCGCAGTGGCCAGGGGGAAGCGACTGTTTACTAAAAACACAGGTCCGTGCGAAGTCGTAAGACGATGTATACGGACTGACGCCTGCCCGGTGCCGGAACGTTAAGGGGACTGCTTAGCACTCTTCGGGGTGCGAAGGTGAGAACTTAAGCGCCGGTAAACGGCGGTGGTAACTATAACCATCCTAAGGTAGCGAAATTCCTTGTCGGGTAAGTTCCGACCTGCACGAATGGCGTAACGACTTCCCCGCTGTCTCAACCACAGGCCCGGTGAAATTGCAGTACGAGTAAAGATGCTCGTTTCGCGCAGCAGGACGGAAAGACCCCGGGACCTTCACTGCAGCTTGACATTGGTGTTTGGGGCGGCTTGTGTAGGATAGGTGGGAGACGGTGAAGCGGTGACGCTAGTTGTCGTGGAGTCATTGGTGAAATACCACTCTGGTCGTTTTGGATGTCTAACCCGCGCCCGTGGATCCGGGTGGGGGACAGTGTCTGGTGGGTAGTTTAACTGGGGCGGTTGCCTCCTAAAGGGTAACGGAGGCGCCCAAAGGTTCCCTCAGCCTGGTTGGTAATCAGGTGGTGAGTGTAAGTGCACAAGGGGGCTTGACTGTGAGACTGACGGGTCGAGCAGGAGCGAAAGCTGGGACTAGTGATCCGGCATCGGCGTGTGGAAGCGGTGTCGCTCAACGGCTAAAAGGTACCCCGGGGATAACAGGCTGATCTTCCCCAAGAGTCCATATCGACGGGATGGTTTGGCACCTCGATGTCGGCTCGTCGCATCCTGGGGCTGGAGTAGGTCCCAAGGGTTGGGCTGTTCGCCCATTAAAGCGGTACGCGAGCTGGGTTTAGAACGTCGCGAGACAGTTCGGTCCCTATCCGCTGCGCGCGCAGGAGACTTGTGAGGGGCTGTCCCTAGTACGAGAGGACCGGGACGGACGAACCTCTGGTGTGCCAGTTGTTCCGCCAGGAGCATGGCTGGTTGGCTACGTTCGGTAGGGATAACCGCTGAAAGCATCTAAGCGGGAAGCTTGCCTTTAGATGAGGTCTCCCACCCGTTTGGGGTAAGGCCCCCTGTAGATGATGGGGTTGATAGGCTGGGAGTGGAAGCGCGGTAACGTGTGGAGCTGACCGGTACTAATAGGCCGAGGACTTGACCACAATCTTGGTGTTTGCGTCCACTGTGTGATTTTCGAGCAGCAACCGGACCGTGCCCGCGTGCGTGGCCCTCTTTTTGTGGGGTTGGTGTGTGGGGTTGGTGGTTGGCTGTTTGGTGGGGTTACGGCGGTTTTAGCGGTTGGGAAACACCCGGTTACATTCCGAACCCGGTAGTTAAGCCTTCCAGCGCCGATGGTACTGCATCCGTGGGGGTGTGGGAGAGTAGGTCGCCGCCGGACAATTGTTGTGTGCAGGCCGTTCCTTCGTTGGGGCGGCCTGCACGCGTTTCCGGGCTTTGTGCGTGTGTGGGTGTGGGGCGTGTGTTCGGGGGGTGGTGTGGCCTCCCGTTTTTTGTTTGTGGTGGAGGCGTTCCGGGGCTGTTCCTTGTCGGGCGGCCTGCGTGTTTCTGGGCCTGGTCGCGTTGTGCGGGGCTGGGTCGTTGGCGGTGTGTTCGGGGGGCGTCCCCCGTTTTCTGTGCCGGGTGCCGGGCGGGCGGGTGTCGGGAGGCCGTGGGTGCCTCCCTTTTTTTGTTTGCGGCCGGGGGTCCGCGGGGGTCGGTTCGTGTTGGCCGTGGGGGCGGTGCTGTGGCGCGTCCGTGGTGTGGGTGGGGGCGGGTGGGTGTTCCGGCCGGCGTAAGACCGTGCCGGGACCACCGCGCCCGGGGAGGCCGGAGGCCTCTGCCGCCAGGGCGTGACTGTCACGGCCGGCCGGAACAGCTGCCCGTCCCTGCCCGCACCTGTCAGGGCACCCGGCCCCGGCCACCCACCACATCAAACCCCGCCACCACCACATGTCCGTACACCACCTGAAACCCCGACACCACCACACAGAACCCGGCCATCCCACCACCGAGCCCACCCACTTGATCAACCCCACTTCGATCAGAAGGGGCCGCCGGCTCCCGATCCGATTGCTCGGCCTTGGGCACCTCGAGCGGATTGACGGCGGGTTCACGATGCGGCGGCTGAGTGAGTCCCGGAGCCGGGGCTGAGGATCTTGTGATCGATCTGGGATTCTCCGGTGCAGATATCTGTTTGCGTGGACCTACTCAGGGCAGCGAGCATGGAGTTAGAGTGGAGCGGAACGAGGATCGACCAACGGAAGATGGAGTTACTGGCTCTCCACATTATCGAACCAAAAACAATTAAATACTCGGGCGTGTCGGTAGGGCATCGCTGAGGTGTCGATTACGGTCCCTTGTATCGGGACGAACCCGGAAGAGGACAAGTCGGAAAAGGACGAGCCGATGGGGGCAGTGCGCAAGGTGGCGAGCTACCTTGGCCTGGGTGCAGCGGATCAGTACGACGAGGCTTACGGCGACGAGGACTACGCGGATGACTGGGTGCCGGCCGCAGAGCGGGCGGCCAAGCGGTGGCAGCCTGCCACGGAGGCCGCGAAGATCGTGATGGTCCGTCCGCGGAAGTACGATGACGCGCTGACCCTTGGTCGGCATTTCCGGGAGGGGCATGCCGTCGTTATGGATGTGGCGGGAATGTCCACGGCTGAGGCTACTCGGATGGTGGATTTCGCGGCTGGACTCGCTTATGGGTGTGAGGGACGCATTGAGCGCATCGCGGACAAGGTATTCCTGATCACGCCGGCGAGTGTAGAGGTTTCCACTGCTTGATCGAATGAATTCCGTAATCGATTCCCTGGCCGCTGATCCGGAATATCGGATTTACGTTCCCGAACGGTCACGGCCGGGAGCCGGCCGGGGGTCGGCCGGGGGTCGCGGGGTTCTGACGGAAGCCGCCGGTTCCGATCCTTGTCGACTCCGATCACCGCTCAGGGGGTCTGGAGGTCTCTCGACGTCTCCGGGCGTCTTCCCAGCGGTTGCGGTGCTTTCACAGTGTCTCCCCGAGTGCGTCCACAGCGCCTCCGCGAGTGCGTCCACAGTGTCTCCGCGAGTGCCTCCACAGCGCCTCCGCGACTGCCTTAGCAAGCGTCTCCACGGCGCATCCGCAGAACCCCTTCCAGCGACGCATGCGCACGCAAAGCCTCCATGGCGTCGCCATGGCGTGGCAGTCGGAGCGGCGTGACCACGGCGGGCACCGGTTCCCGGTCCGTCCGGTTCAGGTCTCACCGGACCGACCGATGGCCGGCTACGCGGCGCGGGGGCCGCGGCGGAGCAGTCGTGTCAGTTCGGCCAGGTCCTCGGTCGCGGCCTCGGCCCGTGCCTCTGCCTCTCGGGCGTACTCGTGCAGTGCCCATACGGCCTTTTCGGCGAGTTCGGACAGTTCCCGTGCCCGTGCTCGGACGTTCTGGAGCTCGGCTTGTTCTCGCCGGCGATCTCGCCAGAGAAGGTGTCCGCCGCAGGCGCCCGCGACCAGGCCCAGGCCTGCGAGGGTCCAGCCCCATATGGCCCAGTCCCAGGGGGCGCGACCCAGGAGAGAACCGTCGCCGAGGGTCTGGAGCAGGGCGAGGGCGGATCCGGTCACGAACGCCATGACCGCCACGCTCAGCAGGAGGTAGCCGGGCCAGGGGTGAGAGCGCCGTGGAACGGACTCGGTCACGAGGCGCTGTTCGGCGGTGGCCAGGGATTCCGGGTCGGGCCCTTCGGGGCGGAGTTTCACCTCGTACCCGAGAATCGGCACGGTCATGGTGTCCGGAGGGGGTTCGCGTACCACTTCGATGAGGGTCTCGGCCGCGGCCTTCACCGCGGGTGCCGCCAGATAGATCGCGAGCGCGGCCATGTGCGGGTCGCCGCCCGGTCGTACGTCGTGGAGCAGGTGGCCGGTGAGTGAACTCATCGGGCCCTGGGGATCGCCCTGACCGATCAGCGAGCGGAGCACGGCGAGGGGTTCGTCTTCGGCCCAGATCATGCCGCTGACGACCTTGGTCACTTCGACGGCGCCTTCGCTCTCGCTTCGTCGCGGCGCGGAGGTGATCTCCGCGCACCGTTCCCGCAGTCGCCGCAGCCGGGCCGCCGCGTCGATCGCCTTCGCGATCTCCGGTACGGTCGTGAGCTCGGGGAAGTCCCTGAGCGACGGCGGCACCGTCACCGGCCCGTCCTGGCCTTCCTCGGCGGCCGATTCATTCGCCCGCTGGACATCCGAGGCACCGGTTCCGTTCGCCTTCCGGACATCCGGGGTGCCGCTTTCCCCGGCGGGCGGGCCGCCGTCGGGGGCCGCCGTACCTTCCGGGGCGTCCGATGTCGTACCCAGGGCCGCGAGCCATCGCTCGTCCTCGGCCGGTACGGCTACCGCGTCGAGTTTGCGCAGCACGAATATCTTGCCCACCGGACCGTAGGCGCCGCGCGCCGCGGCGAGCCACAGGGCTCGCTGGCCGTGGGTCACCGGGCGCTCGGCGGACAGTTCGCCGAAGGCGGTGCCGAGCCAGGAAGCGTGGATCCGGTCGCCCTGGCCGCATACGGCCAGGGCGAGACACAGGAAGAGCGTCGTGCTCTGAGGGTCGAGCCGGGTGGCGAGAGCCAGGGGCTCCAGAGCGTCCTTCCCGGACATGATGAGCACGAGGGCCTCGATGGCGGGCGCCAGCCAGTAGTCGGGGACATCGGTGACGCCGGGCGGGAGGGCGGGGGCGCTGCCGTCGGCCGCCAGGTGGACGAGGAGGGCCTGGGCGTAGCGGTGGAGTTCCGCTGTGCCCGCCGGGTTCGCGCGGCTGCCTGTTTCCTCCGGGTTTCCGTCGTCTTCGGAGCTTCCGCGATCACTTCCGGGGCTTTCAGGGCTCCCGAGGCCCGCAGGTGTCCCGAGGCTCTCCGGATTTCCGGTCTCGAGGTTGGTCAGGTCCATGCTCACGCGAAACGCTCCCCGAGGGATTGGCAGGCACTCCCTTGACCGCGCCAGATTAGACTCCTGACGCGGTAAGGGCGGACAAGACGCGCCGATCGGCGCTTCACATGCGCTCGGGAACCTCGATGCCGAGCAGATGGAGCCCCTGCAGCAGGACGCGGAGTGTCAGCGCGGACAGCGCGAGCCGCGACTGCCGCACCTCCTCCCCCTCGGCTTTGAGCACCGGGCATCCCTCGTAGAACGAGGTGAACGCCTGGGCGAGGTCGAACAGGTAGTTGCACAGTCGGTGCGGCTCGGACAGTTCGGCCACCGACTCCACCACGGACCCGAAACCGAGGAGCTGCAGGGCCAGCGCACGCTCGGCCGGGTGGCCCAAGACGATCGGCCCGGTCGCCTCCGCCGGGTCGTACGAACCGGTGCGGAAGATGGAGCGGATGCGGGCGGTGGCGTACTGCAGGTACGGCCCGGTGTTGCCGGTCAGCGCGAGCATCCGGTCGAAGTCGAAGACGTACTCGCTGTCGTGGCTGACCGACAGGTCGGCGTACTTCACCGCGCCCATGCCGACCTGCCGGGCGATCTGCCGGCGCACCTCCGGGTCGTACGCCCGTTCTGCGATGACGGCCTCGGCCCGGACGACCCCCTCCTCCAGCAGCTCGGTCAGCTTGATCGACTCGCCGCTGCGTGTCTTGAACATCTTGCCGTCGCTGCCGAGCACGCTGCCGATCTGGATGTGCTCGGCGCTGACGTCGTCGTGCAGCCAGCCGGCCATGCGGGCGGCCGCGAAGACCATCTGGAAATGGAGCGACTGGGTGGCGCCGACCACATAGAGGATGCGGTCGGCCTTGAGGTCACGGATCCGGTAGCGGATCGCGGCGAGGTCCGTCGTGGCGTAGCCGTACCCGCCGTCGCTCTTGCGGACGATGAGCGGCAGCCGCGTGTCGTCGCGCCCGGTGAAGCCGGGCGGGAACACGCAGAGCGCACCCTCGCTGATCTCCGCGACTCCCTCGCGGAGGAGTTCCTCGCATACGTCGGCGAGCATCGGGTTGTACATGCTCTCGCCGGCGATGTCGTCGTCGGTGAGGGTGACGCCGAGCATCGTGTACACGTGGTTGAAGTACTGCTTGGTGTACTCGATGAACTCGTGCCACAGCCGCAGGGTCTCCGGATCGCCGCCCTGCAGCAGCGGCACCCGGCGCCGGGAACGGTCCTGGAACTCGGGGTCGGTGTCGAACTTGTGCCGCGCCTCCTGGTAGTAGGCGTTGCCGTCGCCGGCGGCCAGCCGCCGCAGCGACTCCTCCTCGCCGATGTCGAGCAGGTGCTCGATGAGCATGCCGAACTGCGTGCCCCAGTCGCCGAGGTGGTTCTGCCGGATCACCCGGTTGCCGATGTGCTCGTGTGTGCGGGTGAGCGTGTCGCCGACGATGGTCGTGCGCAGGTGCCCGACGTGCATCTCCTTGGCGGCGTTCGGCGCCGAGTAGTCGATCACGACGGTCTTGGGCGGCGTGGCCTGCGCCACGCCCAGCCGCTCGTCCCGCAGCCGCCGTACGGCCTGCTCGGCGATCCAGCGGTCGTCGAGGGTGAGGTTGAGGAACCCCGGACCGCTGATCTCGGCGGTCATGTCGGTCGTGTCGAGGGCGTCGAGTAGTGCCTGGGCGACCTCCCGCGGGGAACGTCGGAGCCGCTTGGCCAGGCTGAGCGCTACGTTCGCCTGGTAGTCGGCGAACTGGGAGGGCCTGATCAGCGGATCTTCGGTGGCGTACTCCGTACCGAAGGCGGTGCCCAGCGCCTGCTGGACCCGCTCGGCGAGCACGAACTGCGGGTCGGTCATGCCCAAAGCTTATCGGCGCGCAAGGTCCGCCCTCACCGCTCGACAGTCCGCCTACCAGCGCCGACCATCCGGGGCGGCCGTCACAGGGGCCGCGTGTGACCTCTACCAGAGGCGATGCGTTTTCGGCGCGGACGCGATGCGCTCGCCGATCCGCGACACGATGCCCTGGGTCGCGAGCCTGGCGGCGAGTTCGCAGGCGGCCGCGATGCCCCTGGCGCTGGACGAGCCGTGCGCGATCACCACGGTCCCGTTCAGCCCGAGGAGTACGGCTCCGCCCTGCGACTCGGGGTCGAGCCTGCTGCTGAGTTCGCGCAGGCGCGACCGTTGCAGCAGGCCGCCGATGCGGGCCAGGCGGCCCTCCTCGATGGTCTCTCTGAGCTGGCCGAAGGCGTATCGGACGCTGCCCTCCAGGGTCTTCAGCGCGACGTTGCCGGTGAAGCCGTCGGTGACGACGACATCGACCTTCCCGGTCAGCAGGTCGTGGCCTTCGATGTTGCCGGCGAAGTCGATGCCGGGCGCGGCCGTGAGCAGCTCGTGGGCGCGTCTGGCGAGCTTGTTGCCCTTCTCCGCCTCCTCGCCGATGGTGAGCAGGCCGACGCGGGGATCTTGCAGGCCGAGCCCGGCCTCGCCGTACGCCACGCCGAGATGGGCGAACTGCACCAGCATCTCCGGTTTGGCGTCGGCGGTGGCGCCGGCGTCGAGCAGCACGGTCGGCCTGGGCCGGGTCGGCAGGACCACGGCGATCGCGGGCCGTACGACTCCGGGCTGGCCGCGCAGGCGCAGCCGTCCCGTGGTGACCACGCCGGCCGTCGACCCCGCCGAAACGACCGCGGCGGCGTCGCCGCGCCGGACGAGATGACAGGCGACGGCGATGCTGGAGCGGGGACGGCGCAGGGTGGCGAGGGCGCCCTCGTCCATCGTGAGCGCCTCCTCCGCCCGGACGATGGGGATGTCGGCGATCGCGTCGTGCTCGGCCAGGGCTCGGTGAAGCTCATGCGGCCGGCCCACGAGCACGACCTGGACGCCGCGTTCCCGCACGGCCTGTACGGCTCCCGCCACGATCTCGCCGGGTGCGTGGTCGCCTCCCATCGCGTCGAGGGCGATGAGCGGTCCGCGGCCTCCAGCCTGCATGGCCGCATCTTAGGCGCTGCCCCTCGTCGCACGCGGCGGCGACGGCCGAGGCGTGGATCACAGTGCCGAGGGATGCTGCCCGCGATAGACCACGATCTTACCGAAGCGCGCCTGCCCGGTGACGCGGATGAGCGGGCCGTCTCCCTGCCCTCCACCGGTCACCGACCGCTTGGAGAACAGCGCGCTGCCTTCGTCGACGACGCGGGCGCCGGGCGGGACCGCCACGATGACCTTGCCGCAGAACGAGTTGAGCTCCAGCGTGACCTCGCGGCCGGGTAGGACGGCGTCGCTCAGGTCCACGATCAGCGCGCCGAAGACGGAACGGAGTTCGGTGTGGCGCCCGGCCACCCAGCGTCCTCTTCTGATCACCTTGCTGAAGACCGCGGCGACCCGGTGGGTCTCCGTGCCTGGGGAGGGGGAGGTCGGCGTGCGTGACGCCTCGGGAAGGTCCCTGATCAGGGGCAGGAGATCGCCGATGGTGACGGCGGAGTAAGTGGTGTCGAGGCGGTCCGCGTGCTCGGCGCTGGTCAGGCGGCCGGTGGCGAGCGCCTCGCCGAGCACGGCCGCGATCCGGTCGCGGTCCGCGTCGGAGGCGCGCTGTGCGGGGTCGTCGCCGGCGAACGGGGTGAGGGTGGTCACGGTCTCAAGCCTAGCGACAAACGCGATATGTCGCGAGATCTCCGGGACGTGACCTCGGCCCGGCGGTCCGTACGGAGCCTCTCTTCGGCCCGGCCCATATCGGGGTGTTCGCACCCTCGCCGCGCGCGTTGCCAAAGCCACCGGAAAGAATGGTTGCCCGGCACCGTGCACGCTTTTACCGTGCCTTTTTCACGGCTCGGAACGGGCCTGACCACGAGATGGTCGATGGTCCCCTCATGTCCGGACTTGACCATCGGTCAGCTGGCCTGACGTCCGGAACGGCCCGGCCTCGCGCCATGTGGGGAGGTGATAGAAATGCCGTCGTCTTTGTCGGCGCGTTCGCCGACCACGGGGGTTCTTGGGTTCGTCATTCCCACTCTCGTGAAACGGAATATGAACCGGGGGCAAGTTAATGAAACGAGTGGTTAGAACAGCCGTCGTCGCCGTAGCGATCGGTCTCGCCGGTGTGTTCGCGGTGCCCGCCCAGGCGGCGACGCCCGCCCACACGGCGGCACCTGCCCAGGGCAACGCCGACGCCCGGCTCGCAGCCGTCTCCAAGCTGCTGTCCGATCTGGACTGCGACGACCCGGCCGCCGTCGCGGGTGCCACGGCCCGTACGGCCGATGCCGCCGCCCCGGTCGTCGCGAACGCGGGGGCCGCGGTTGCCGCCGCTGTGGACCTGACAGCCACCGTGCGGGCCGACCTCGTCGCCGTGGTGGATCTCGCCGCCACCGCCACCGACGAGCTTCCCGCGGCAGCGAACGCCCGTCTCGCCGAGGCGGCCGCCCTGGCGGCCGACATCGTGGCCGACGCCAGGGCCAGGATCAGCGCCGACATCGTCGCCGTGCTCCGGGCTCGCCTCATCGCGGTTCTCGACGCGGCGATCGCCGTGGGCGTCGACGTGGGCGCCGACGCGACCGCCGTCGTCGCGGCCAAGGCGGACACCGCTGCCGCCGCCGTCAGCGGGGCCGACAAGCAGGCCGGCGCCGTCGCGGGCGCCACGGCACGCAGGGCCGATGCCGCCGTCGCTGGCGCCACGGCCCGTACGGCCGAAGTCGCAGCCCCGGTCGTCGCGAACGTGGGCGCCGTGGTCACCGCGGCGCTCGACCTCGATGTGGCGGCCGACCTGGCCGCTGCCGTCGACCTGAGGGGAGTGGTCGCGGCGACAGGGAACAGCGCGGGCGGCCTGCTCGCCGGGGTTCCGGCCACGACCACGGCGGCCGCTTCCGCTGCGGGGTCGACCGCCGCGAGTGCGGCCGACACGGCGAACGCGAACGTGACCGGCGCTGCCCGCACCGTGAACGCGACCGCCGGTGCGGCCGACGCCGCCCCCGGCGCGCTGACCGCCGCCGTCGGCCTGACGGCCACGGCGGCCGCCGTCGTGAACGCGCAGCCCTACTCCGCCGCGTCGACCACTCCCTCGGTCGTCACCAACGCCACGGCGCGGCAGGCGGACGAGCCCTGCGAGTAGAGCCGACCTTTCGAACATGAAGGCCGGCGCCCCCGGTGGGACGCCGGCCTTTCGCCATGAGCGGTGAGACTAGTTGCTGGAGTGGCGGACATGGGTGCGGCGGGCGATCTGAGCCTGTAGTCGGGCCATCTGCCAGTGCAACTCGACGAGCTGCTCGGTGAGTGCCGCCAACGGAAGCTCTGCGGGATCTTCATCGGCCAGGTTGTCGATCGCCGTCGCCAGCTCGCTCATCCCACCCCTCCCCTACATCGAATCTCAGTTCGAATGATAGTCGAACGAGGGGTTCGGCGGTATCAAGTCGCGTAGACCGGCGCGAGATATCCGCGGGCGAGGGTGTTCGCCGTGATGTTGAAGCCGACGACGGCGGGCGAGGCGTCCTCGCCCACGCCCAGCCTGTCCACACCGAGGGCGTGTACGGCGAACACGTAGCGGTGCGGGTATCCGGGAGGCGGGGCGGCCCCGCCGTACGCCTTGACGCCGTAGTCGTTGCGTGCGTGCACGGCGTCCCCGGGCAGGCCCTTGAAGTCGGGGCCGCTGCCCGCGCCGGCCGGCAGTTCGGCCACCTCGGCCGGGATGTCGAACAGCACCCAGTGCCAGAACCCGCTTCCGGTCGGCGCGTCCGGGTCGAAGCAGGTCACCGCATAGCTTCGGGTGCCCTCCGGAGCGCCCGACCAGCGCAGGTGCGGGGAGATGTTCTGCCCCGTCATGCCCCAGTCGTTGAAGACATGGGCGTCGCTCAGGCGCTCGCCGTCGCGGACGTCGTCGCTTTCGACGGTCAGCTCGGCCACCTCGGGGAGGTGCTCATAAGGAATCGGTGGCGGCGTCGGCACGGTTCACCCTCTCCAATCAGGCCTTGTTATAGGCGTCCAGGACCTCCTGCGGATCGCCCTGCATCTTGATCTTCCCCTTGTGGAGCCAGATCACCCGGTTGCAGGTCTCCTCGATCACGTCAAGATTGTGGGCCACCAGGAAGACGGTCCCGGCGGACTCGCGCATCTGCTTGATGCGCTGCTGGCTCTTCCGCTTGAACTCGCGGTCTCCGGTCGCCAGTGCCTCGTCGATGAGCAGCACATCGTGTGTCTTGGCCGAGGAGATGGCGAACCGCAGCCGGGCGCCCATTCCGGAGGAGTAGGTCGACATGGGGAACTGAACGAACTCGCCGATGCCGGAGAAGTCCACGATGTCGTCGTACTTCGCGCGCACCTCGGTGGGCGTCATGCCCATGGCGTAGCAGCCGAGCACGATGTTGCGCTCGCCGGTGAGCTCTTTCATGAGCGCGGCGTTGACACCCAGCAGGGACGGCTGGCCGTTGGTGTAGACGGCGCCCTTGTGCGGGGGGAGGAGGCCGGCGATCGCCCGCAGCAGCGTGGACTTGCCCGAGCCGTTGCGGCCGATGATGCCGATCGCGTCGCCGTGGTGTGCGATGAAAGTCACACCCTTGACGGCGTGGACCTCCTTCATCTGCGGGCGCCCCTGCCGTCGTAGGACACGCAGCAGCGCGTTCGCCGCGTTCCCCTTCTCGGCGTCGCTTGTCGCGCCGTAGACCTTGTAGACGATGTGCAGGTCGTCGACGATGACGGTCGGCGTCCCACCCGCGGTCAGTTCGCCTTCGGCCAGCTCAGCCACGCCCGTACCTCTCCTCGGCGCGCCAGAAGTACCAGAAACCGGCGATCAGTGCGAAGACCGCCCAGAACAGGCAGGTGACCCAGGCCCAGCGCTCCGGGAACCTCTCGTAGATCAACAGGTCGCGCATGAACTCGATGTAGGCCGCCGCGGGGTTGAACTCCAGCACCCAGCGGAGGATCTCCGGCTGGTCGGCGGTCCGCTCGGTGATGCTGTAGAACACGCCGGAGGCGTAGAGCCAGGCGCGCAGGATGAACGGCAGCAGCTGGTTCATGTCGCGGACGAACGCGCCGATCCTCGCCAGGAACAGGCTCATGCCGATGTTGAAGACCAGTTGCATGAGCAGTGAGACCGGGATCAGCAGCCACAGCCAGGTGACCTTCTGGACCGTGGCGAGCACGAACAGGACGAGCACGCCCATCGACCAGGCGAGCTGCTGCAGCTCCTGGATCGTGTAGGCCAGCGGTAGCGAGGCCCGGGGGAAGTGGAGCGCCCGGATGAGCGACAGGTTGGAGGAGATGGACTTGGCGCCGCCGGTCACCGTGCGCTGGGTGAACGTGAAGACCATGACCCCGGTGATGAGGAACGCGGGGTAGTACTCGATGTTCTTGCGCTGGTCGAGGATGATGCCGAACATCAGGAAGTAGACGGCGGCGTTGAGCAGCGGGGTGAGAACCTGCCAGAGCTGGCCGAGCGCCGAGTCGGAGTATTTCGAGACACTCCGCGACGTGGCGTACGTCAGGATGAAGTGCCGCCGGTCCCACAGTTGACGCAGGTAGGCGGGCATGCTGGGGCGCGCTATGGCCCGTCGCAGTCCGTAACGCTCGGCGAGAGCGGCCAGCGTCTCCGGGGCTCGGCCGCCCGCCTGGGCGTCCGCGAGGGCGGATTCCGGCTGGCTCATGGCATGGACTCTATTGGATGGTGGTCGGTGAGGTGGCCGCGACGTGCAGTACCGCAGCTTGGTCAAAGGTAGCCCAGGACATAGTGATATGGGAGCAACGGCGCGGCTGGTTCGGCATCTCATGGACCATGTACGACCTGCAGGGTGATATATGTACCTTACTGAGGGCTTTACGGTGGTGCGAGGCATTTAGGGTCGGCTCGTCGAAATGCGTGTGACGCCCGACTGGCACACGTGTGACCGAACTGCAATGAGTCAGAGACTCCTATGGTGTGTCCGGTGAGGGATGCTCCGGACACTGGCAGGGGTGTCTACTGGTGTGACCGTGCCGGAAAACCGAGCCTGACCAGTGTGGCGCCCATCCTAGAGGGAGGACCAAGATCCATATGCGCGTGACTAAGGGCGCGAAAATCGCCGCCGGCACCGCGCTGCTTGCGCTCGGCGTCGCCGCGTGCGGCGGTGGAGGCGGCGAGGGCAGCGGGGGGTCGGGCGACGAGAACCCCCGTGCGGCGACCGGTGCCGTGTTCATCCGGGGCTGTGAGCCCCAGACCGGCCTCGTACCCGGGAACATCAACGAGACCTGCGGCGGCACCGTCGTCGACTTCATGTACAGCAAGCTCATGAAGTACAACTCGGACACGGCGGCGGCCGAGCTGGACCAGGCGGAGTCCATCGACACCTCCGACAACAAGGTCTGGACGATCAAGCTCAAGCCCGGGCTGAAGTGGACCGACGGCACTCCCGTCACCGCCAAGAACTACGTCGACGCCTGGAACTACACGGCCTATTCGCCGAACGGCCAGCTCGGCGCCTCCTGGTTCGCGGACATCGAGGGCTTCGACAAGGTCAACACCGCCGACCCGGACGGCCCGGACGGGCCGAAGGAGGCGCCCAAGCCCGAGTCCGAGACGCTGTCCGGCCTCGAGGTCGTCGACGACCTGACCTTCAAGGTCACGCTGAGCTCGCCCCAGGCGGTGTTCCGCACCAAGCTGGGCTATTCGACGTTCTCCGCGCTGCCCGACGCCTTCTTCAAGGACCCGCAGGCCTTCTCGTCCAACCCCGTGACGAACGGCCCCTTCAAGTTCGCCAAGTGGGACCACAACTCCCAGCTGGTGATGGAGGCCAACCCCGACTACCCGGGTGCGGAGAAGCCGAAGGTCAAGCAGATCGTCTACAAGATGTACACGGACGACAACGCGGCCTACGCTGACCTGGTCTCCAACAACCTCGACTTCACCGAGCTGATCCCGCCGTCCGCGCTCGCCGGGGACAAGTGGAAGAGCGACCTCGGTGACCGGGCGATCGACAGCCAGCAGGGCGTCATCCAGACGCTCACATTCCCGCTGTACAACAAGGAGTTCGGCGGCAACGCCGACTTCCGCAAGGCCGTCTCTCTCGCGATCGACCGGAAGACCATCACCGAGAAGATCTTCAACAACGGTCGTACCCCGCTCGACAGCTGGGTCTCCCCGATCGTCGAGGGCTACAAGGCCGGCGCCTGCGGCGACCTGTGCACCTTCGACCCGGCCAAGGCCAAGGAGTACCTCGCCAAGGCCAAGGCCGCGGGCTACACCCCGCCGAAGGAGTTCCCGATCTGGTCGAACGCCGACGGAACCCACAAGGAGTGGATCGAGGCCACGGTCAACAGCATCAACCAGGCCTTCGGCACCGACGCGGGCTTCCAGTTCGTGCACCGGGACATGCCGACCTTCGCCGAGCTTCGGGACACCGTCACCCAGCACAAGATCAAGGGCTCCTTCCGCACCGGCTGGCAGATGGACTACCCGCACATCGAGAACTTCCTCAACCCGCTGTACAAGACCAACTCGTCCTCCAACGACGGTCTCTACAGCAACAAGGACCTCGACGCGAAGCTGCACGAGGCCGACACCGCCGCCGACCCGGCCGAGTCCTTGCGTCTTTACCAGGAGGCCGAGGCTATGCTGACGCAGGACATGCCCGCCATCCCGCTGTGGTCGTACGGCCTGCAGGCCGGCACCTCCAAGTGGGTCACGGGTGTCAAGGTGACCCCGTTCGGCGTGCTCGACCCCCTGTCCATCGCGATCAAGAGCTAGTCTCCCGGTCCGCGACGTCGAGGCCGGTTCCGGACCGGGGCCGGCCTCGGCGGCTGTCCACCCACGCCTGCCCTGCATCGACCTGTTGGGGAAGGCTCGTAGACCTTAGGCGTCAGACGGGAGGTGCGCATGGGCCGTTACACCATCCGGCGCCTGCTGCAACTCATACCGGTGCTTCTCGGCACGACATTTCTGATCAACTTCATGGTCTGGCAGCTCCCGGGCGACCCGTTCGCCGGACGCTGTGGCCAGCGGCCCTGCCCCGAAAGCTACGTCACGATGATGCGGGAGCAGTTCGGCCTCGACCAGCCGATGCTGGTGCAGTACTGGAACTTCCTGAAGAACATGCTCACGGGTGACCTGGGCGTCGACTTCAAGCAGGTGTCGGTCGCGAGCCAGCTCGCCGACGCCTGGCCGATCACGATCAGGCTCGCCATCCTCGCGGTCACGATCGAGGCGTGTGTCGGCATCACAGCGGGCGTGCTGTCCGGGCTCAAGCGCGGCGGTTTCCTCGACAACTCGGTGACGATCTCCACGCTGTTCCTGCTCTCGCTCCCCACCTTCGTCACCGGCTACCTGCTGCAGTGGCTGCTCGGCATGCGGCTCGGCGTGATCAAGCCCACGGTCTCCGACGGAGCGCCGATGGCGGAGCTGATCGTGCCGGCCATCGTGCTGGCCAGTCTCAACATGGCGTTCACGGCCAGGCTGACCAGGACGAGCATCGTGGAGAACCGCCGTGCCGACTACGTCCGTACGGCCATCGCCAAGGGCCTGACGAACCGGCGGGTGGTCTCGGTTCACCTGCTGCGCAACTCGCTGATCCCCGCGATCACGTTCATCGGCACCGAGGTCGGCTCGATGATGTCGGGCGCCATCATCACCGAGGGCATCTTCAACATCCACGGCGTCGGCGGTCTGCTCTGGCGGGCGATCCTGGGCCAGGACTACACGATCGTGGTGCCGATCGCCTCGCTGCTGGTGCTCGTCTACCTGCTCACCAACCTGATCGTCGACCTCCTCTACGGCGTGCTCGACCCGAGGATCCGCTATGAGTGAACCGACCGTGACGCAAGACCTGGTGCAGAGCGCGGACGAACACGCGGGCTCGGCCCACCCCGCCGCCGCGGACAAGCCCCGCGGCCTCTGGGGGGACACCTGGGACATCCTCAAGCGACGCAAGATCTTCTGGATCTCCCTGGTGATGCTGATCCTGTTCCTGTTGATGACGGCGTTCCCGACGCTGTTCACCGACAAGGACCCGAACTACGCCGACCTGGCCAGGAGCATGGAGGGGCCGAGCGAAGAGGCCCTGTTCGGCATCGACCTGCAGGGACGCGACGTCTTCGCCCGGACCATCTACGGCGCCCGCACCTCGATCATCGTGGGCACGATGGCCACGCTCGCGACCGTGGTGCTCGGCGGGATCACCGGTGTGCTGGCCGCCTACTACTCGCGGTGGACGGACATCCTCATCTCCCGGGTGGGCGAGATGTTCCTCGGCCTGCCGTACGTCCTGGGCGCGATCATCATCCTCGGCACCATCGCCCCGGCCCAGTCGAACCCGAGCGAAGTCATGATCATGGCTGTCGTGATCATCGTGCTCGCCGTGCTCGGCTGGCCGATCCTGATGCGCATCGCCCGTTCCGCGGTCATCCAGGCCAAGCACCAGGACTATGTGCAGGCCGCCCGCGCGCTGGGGGCGGGACCGCTGCGGATCATCTTCAAGCACCTCCTGCCGAACTCGCTGGCTCCGATCCTCGTCTACGCGACGATCACGATCGGCAGCTTCATCGGCGCGGAGGCCACGCTGTCGCTGCTCGGCATCGGTCTGCGGCCGCCGGTCATCTCCTGGGGCATCGCGATCGCCGACCACGCCCAGTACATCCGGACCGGCGCGCACGCGTTGTTCTTCCCGGCGGCGTTCCTGTCCGCCTGCGTGCTGACCTTCGTCATGCTCGGCGAGGCGGTACGCGACGCACTCGACCCCAAGCTACGCTGAGGAGGCACAGCAAGTGACGGAAGTGCTTTCCGTACCCTCGGGCAGCGGCTCCCACGGCGGTGCGCTCCTCGAAGTAGAAGATCTCCACGTGGAGTTCCGCACCCGGGCCGGAGTGGCCAAGGCGGTCAACGGCGTCACCTATCGCGTGGACGCCGGGGAGACGCTGGCCGTGCTCGGCGAGTCGGGCTCCGGCAAGAGCGTCACCGCGCAGACGATCATGGGCATCCTCGACGTGCCTCCGGGGAAGGTGACCGGAGGACAGATCCGCTTCCACGGCGCCGACCTGCTCAAGATGCCCGACGACCAGCGCAGGAAGATCCGCGGAGAGGGCATCTCCATGGTCTTCCAGGACGCGCTGTCCGCGCTGAACCCGGTCTTCCCGGTCGGCTGGCAGATCGCCGAGATGTTCCGCACGCACCGCGGCACGTCGCGGTCCGAGGCGAAGAAGAAGGCCGTCGAGCTGATGGACCGGGTCAGGATCCCGGCCGCCAGGGAGCGGGCGAACGACTACCCGCACCAGTTCTCCGGCGGCATGCGGCAGCGCATCATGATCGCGATGGCGATCGCGCTGGACCCCGAGATCCTGATCGCCGACGAGCCCACCACGGCGCTCGACGTCACCGTGCAGGCCCAGATCATGGGCCTGCTCGCGGAGCTCCAGCGCGACAGCAACATGGGTCTGATCCTGATCACCCACGACCTCGGCGTCGTGGCCGACGTCGCCGACAAGATCGCCGTGATGTACGGCGGGCGCATCGTCGAGGAGGCCCCGGTGCACGATCTGTACCGGCGGCCGGCCCACCCCTACTCCAAGGGGCTGCTGGAGTCGATCCCACGGGTGGACCTCAAGGGCCACGAGCTGTACGCCATCAAGGGCATGCCGCCGAACCTGCTGGACATGCCGTCCGGCTGTGCGTTCCACCCGCGCTGCCCGTACCGGCGGGACAACTGCGTGACCGACGCACCCGCCCTTTATCCGATCGACGGCGCCCGCGGCAGCGCCTGCCACTACTGGAGGGAGGTCCTCGATGGCGAGTCCGGCTGAACCCATCCTGGAAGTCCGCGACCTGGTCAAGCACTTCCCGCTGACCCAGGGCATCCTCTTCAAGCGGCAGATCGGCGCGATCAAGGCCGTCGACGGCGTCTCCTTCGACCTGCATCGCGGCGAGACGCTGGGAGTCGTGGGCGAGTCGGGCTGCGGCAAGTCCACCCTCGCCAAGCTGCTGATGGCGCTGGAGCGGCCGACGTCCGGCTCGGTGCGGATCAACGGCAGGGACATCACCACGGCCAGGGGCGGCGAACTCAAGCGCATGCGGCGCAACGTCCAGATGGTGATGCAGGACCCCTACACCTCGCTGAACCCGCGCATGACGGTCGGCGACATCGTGGGGGAGCCGTTCGAGATCCACTCCGAGGTGGCTCCGAAGGGCGACCGCCGCAGGAAGGTGCAGGAGCTGCTCGAGGTGGTCGGCCTCAACCCCGACCACATCAACCGCTACCCGCACCAGTTCTCCGGCGGCCAGCGCCAGCGGATCGGCATCGCCCGCGGGCTGGCGCTGCGGCCCGAGATCATCATCTGCGACGAGCCGGTCTCCGCGCTCGACGTGTCGATCCAGGCCCAGGTCATGAACCTGCTGGAGAGCCTGCAGAAGGAATTCGAGCTGGCCTACATCTTCATCGCCCACGACCTGTCGGTGGTGCGGCACATCTCCCACCGGGTGGCGGTGATGTACCTGGGGAAGATCGTCGAGATCGGCCGGGACGCCGAGATCTACGACGGCCCGACCCACCCCTACACGCAGGCGCTGCTGTCCGCGGTGCCCGTGCCCGACCCGGAGGGGCGCGAGCAGCGACAGCGGATCATCCTGCAGGGTGATCCGCCCTCCCCGGCGAACCCGCCGTCCGGCTGCCGGTTCCGCACCCGCTGCTGGAAGGCCCAGGAGATCTGCGCCGAGCGGGAGCCCGCGCTGGAGATCCGCCCGGGCAGCCCGCACCCGAGCGCCTGCCACTTCGCCGAGGTGCGTGACGTCGTCGGCACCGGCTGACGTCGTGGGGTGACCGGAGGCTCGGCCGCTGTCCCTCCACCCACGAAGATTCCTGGCAGGCTCGGAACCTCCGCGGGGCCCGAGGACGCGCCGGGAGGAGGCTCCGGTCCGCCGCGAAGCCCGCTTATCGCAGGCTTTCGCGTGCGGTCCTCGCCCCCTCCCGCCTCGGCTCCCTCGATCCCGGTGAATGTTCGTGGGACGAGGATCGGGAGGTTCGTCCGATCCTTCCGGGACACCCTTTACCATGAGGATGGCCTGCGTCCGGCGGAGGAGGAGCGGATGGACATCGAACCGATCGATGACGACGATCTCGCCTTATCCGACCGCGATCGCCGGATCCTCGCCTTCGAACGGCGATGGTGGCGTCACGCCGGTGCGAAGGAGCAGGCGATCCGGGAGACGTTCGGCATCTCCGCCACCCGTTACTACCAGTTACTCAGCCAGCTCATCGACCGGCCGCAGGCCTTGGAGCACGATCCCATGCTGGTGCAGCGCCTGCGCAGGATGCGGGCCGGTCGCCGGTACGGCCGCGCCACCCGCCGATTCGGGACGCCGCGATGAAGCTCCCCGCCCATGACGGCCTCGCCGCGATCCTCGCCGATCCCGCCGGAGCGGTGATCGGGCTCGACTTCGACGGCACCCTCTCCCCGATCGTGGCCGACCCCGCGGCCGCCGCCGTACATCCGGACGCCCCCGCCGTGCTCGCCGACCTGGCCACGCTGGTCGGCGCCGTGGTGATCGTCACAGGCCGGCCGCCCGGTACGGCTCTCGCTCTCGGCGCCACCCCCGCCGGGCCGTCCCTCGCCGACGTGCCCGGTCTCGTCATCCTCGGTCACTACGGCATGGAGCGGTGGGAGGCCGGCCGGATCAGCGCTCCGCCCCCGCCGCCGGGGCTGGACCTGGTGCGGGCCGAGCTGTCCACCATCACCGCCGGGATGACCGGCGTCCTGGTCGAGGACAAGGATCGGGCGGTGGCCGTGCACACGCGCAGGTGCCCCGACCCCGAGGCGGCGCTGGCTTCACTCGCCGAGCCGGTCGCCCGGCTGGCCGAGCAGGTGGGTCTGGTGGTCGAGCCGGGACGTTTCGTGCTGGAGCTGCGGTCGCCCGGCATGGACAAGGGCCGCGCGCTGTCGGCGTTCCTCGCCGAGCGGAAGGCCAGGTCCGTCCTGTTCGCCGGTGACGACCTCGGCGATCTCGCGGCGTTCGAGGCCGTCGAGCGGGCGGGAATTCCCGGCCTGCGGGTGTGCAGCGGGTCGGCCGAGGTCGTCGAGCTGGCGGCGCACACCGACATCGTGGTGGACGGCCCCGCCGGCGTCGTGGCCTTCCTCGGCGCCGTCGTCGAGGCACTCCGCGCCGGCAGGTAGCACGCGACCTGGCGCTGAGCCCGCGCGCCCGTTCCGTCATTCCAGGGCGGCCAGCTGGTCGTCGAACCAGCGCCTCGGGGGGAGCGCGGTGGCTGCATCCCGCAGCCTGGCGCAGCGCCCGGCCCGGTCCTCCTCCGGCAGCAGCAGGGCCTGGTGCAGGGCGGCGGCCGTGCCGGAGACGTCGTAGGGGTTGACCAGCAGCGAGTCGGTTCCGAGCTCGGCGGCGGCACCGGCCTCGCGGGAGAGCACGAGCGCGCATCGCCGGGAGAGGATCGGCCCCTCCTTGGCCACCAGGTTCATGCCGTCCCTGATGGGGTTGACCAGCAGGACGTCGGCCAGTCGATAGGCGGCGAGCGACCGTGGATAGTCGTCGTGCACGCTGAGGATCAGCGGGTTCCAGTCCTCGGTGGCGAACTCGTCCTCGATCTCCTTGGCGCACCGCTGCACGGCAGCCGTGTACTCGCGGTATTCGGGCAGGTCGTGGCGGGACGGGTAGGCGAAGGCCAGGTGCACCACCTTGCCGTGCCACTCCGGATGCCCGGCCAGGAACTCCCGGTAGGCGCCCAGGCCGCGCACGATGTTCTTGGACAGCTCGGTCCGGTCGATCCGTACGATCAGCTTGCGGTCGCCGACCATGTCCCTGATCGCGGACATGTTCGACTCGACGTCCGGCTCGGCCGCGCGCGCCAGCAGCGCCTCGCCGTTCACGCCGAGCGGATGCACGCCGACACGGACGGTCCGGCCGTCATAGGTGATCGTACGGCTCTCGCGATCGACGCGGGCGCCCAGGAAGACCGCGCAGCAGTCCATGAAGGCCTCGGCCCACCGGGCGGTGAGGAAGCCCGCGTGGTCGGCGCCGAGGATCCCCGACAGCACCTCCACGGCGACGTCGTCGGGAAGCAGCGAGAAGTATTCCGGCGGCGCCCACGGCGTATGCGAGAAGTGGGCGATCCGCAGGTCGGGCCGCTCGACGCGGAGCATCGCCGGGGTCAGCGTCAGGTGGTAGTCCTGGATCATCACCCGGGCTCCCGGCCCGGCCTCTTCCGCGAGTGCGAGCGCGAACGCGCCGTTGTAGTCCCGGTAGGACTCCCACTCACGCCGGAACCGCATGCCGAACTGGGGCGTGACCGGCGTGTTGTAGAGCAGATGGTGGACGAACCAGAGGGTCGAGTTGGCCACCGCGTTGTAGGCGCGATGGAAGACCGTCGGCGGGATGTCGAGCATCCGCACCGGCCCGGCGTCGAACGCCCGGTCGAGCCGGCCGCCGGGCGCGAGCCGTACGGCACCGCGATCGCCGTGGGAAAGGGCCGCGCAGACCCAGAGCAGATCGGTGTCCCCGGCCACCTCGGACAGTCCGGAGACCAGGCCGCCACCGCCCCTGCGCATGGTGAGCGCGCCGTCGTCCGCCATGGTGAAGGACACCGGCCCTCGGTTGGAAGCGATCAGAACCTGGCTGCTCATGACTCAATAGGATGTCAAAGGGAGGGTTGGAGACGGCAATGGCAACGGACGAGACAACTGAGGACCTGGCCAGGTCGGCCGCCGGGGGCGACCATCGGGCGCTCGGCGAACTGCTCCGCCGGATCGAGCCCGACGTGCTGCGGCACTGCGAGCGACTTCTACCCTATCGCCAGGACGCCGAGGAGGCGGCTCAGGACACGCTGCTCGCCGTGGCGCGCAACATCGGCAGGTTCGAGGGCCGGGCCAAGTTCAGCACGTGGCTGTACATCGTGACCGTCAACTGCACGCGGACCACCTACCGCTCCCTGAAGCGGCGGGCTGCCGAGGAGGCGGAGGAACTGCCCGAGCAGCGCCCCGACCCCCGGCGGGTCAGCGTGATCGCGGGGTCACGGCTCGATCTGCTGGACGCCATGGAGTCGCTGGAGGCGGACAAGCCCGATCTCGCCCAGGCGCTGGTGCTGCGCGACATCTGCCAGCTCGACTACGCGGAGGTCGCCGAGCAGCTCGGCATTCCGCTGGGCACGGTCAAGTCGCGGATACACCAGGCACGCAGATACGTGCAGTCGGCCCTCGGCGACGCGTACGCGTGACCGGCCCGTCTGACATTTCTGGGATGATGCGTCTCGACAGGCGAGACACAGGATTGGTTGGAGGTAGTGCCGGGGTAAAGTGCTAACGGACGTTACCCGGATGGATCCGGACGTCCTACAACTGAACATGCTCATCCAGAGGGGTGGAGGGACCGGCCCTGCGAAGCCCCGGCAACCCTCCCGCGACCGAACTCGTGCCCACGAGGCCCGGCCGGGACAGGTGCCAATTCCGGGCTCGCGGCCAGGGTGGTCGCGAGCGAAGATGAGGGAAAGGCCTCGCTTCATGGCGCACACGAATGTCCCCCGGCCAGGTTCGCTGTCCAACGCCGAGTTCGGTCCCGCCACCGGGCTGTCCTGTCGCGAATGCGGCGCAGTCTACGATCTGGGCCCGATCTTCGCCTGTGTCGAGTGTTTCGGCCCGCTCGAGGTGACGTACGACTTCGGCGATGTCCGCCGCGCGGACATCGAGTCGGGGCCGACCGACATCTGGCGTTACCGGGCGCTCCTTCCGGTCCCTCCGGATGTGACCGCCAAGCCGAACGTCCGGCCCGGGTGGACCAGGTTGGTCAAGGCGGACAGGCTCGCGGCCGAGCTGGGGTTCCGTTCGCTGCACATCAAGGACGACTCGGGCAACCCGACCCACTCCTTCAAGGACCGGGTCGTGGCGATCGCCCTGGAGGCCGCCAGGACCTTCGGCTTCCACACGCTCTCCTGCTCCTCCACCGGAAACCTCGCCGGCGCCGTGGGCGCCGCCGCCGCGCGGGCCGGTCTCGACTCGTGCGTGTTCATCCCCGCCGACCTGGAGGCGGCCAAGGTCACGATGGCCTCGGTCTACGGCGGCCGCCTCGTCGGCATCGACGGCACCTACGACGAGGTCAACCGCTTCTGCTCCGAGCTGATCGGCGACGAGCTCGGTGAGAAGTGGGGCTTCGTCAACGTCAACCTCCGGCCCTACTACGCGGAGGGGTCGAAGACGCTGGCGTACGAGATCGCCGAGCAGCTCGGCTGGCGGCTGCCGGAGCAGATCGTCATCCCGGTGGCCTCCGGGTCGCAGCTCACCAAGGTGGACAAGGGATTCCGCGAGCTGATCAAGCTCGGTCTGGTGGAGGACCGTCCGTACCGGATCTTCGGTGCCCAGGCGGAGGGCTGCTCGCCGGTCTCGCGGGCGTTCAAGGCCGGGCACGACGTGGTCCAGCCGGTCAAGCCGGACACGATCGCCAAGTCGCTGGCGATCGGCAACCCGGCGGACGGGCCGTACGTGCTGGACATCGCCCGGCGTACGGGCGGGGCGGTGGAGGACGTCGACGACCGCGAGGTGGTCGAGGCCATCCGCCTGCTGGCGCGGACCGAGGGCGTCTTCGCCGAGACGGCGGGCGGCGTCACCGTCGGCGTGCTGCGCAAGCTGGCGCGAGACGGCCGGCTCGACCCGGGCGCCGAGACCGTCGTGCTGAACACGGGCGACGGACTGAAGACGCTCGACGCGATCGCCGAGCACGCCCGCCCGGCCGCGGTCATCCGGCCGTCGCTCGAGGCATTCCGTACGGCTTTTGCCAACTGAACGCGTTTCCGCCCACGCAACGAAAGAGAGTGAACGATGAGCGTTTCTGTGCGGATTCCGACGATTCTGCGCACGTATACGAATGGAGTCGCGGAGGTGTCCGGAGAAGGCACCACGCTCCGCGAGGTGCTGCAGAAGCTGGATGCGGACTATCCGGGCATCGGCGGCAGAATTCTGGACGAAACGGGCAAGATACGGCGTTTTGTCAACGTCTATGTCGGAGAAGAGGATGTCCGATTCGCTCAGGGTTTGGACACCCCCACACCGGATGGCGTGCAGATCTCGGTGATCCCGGCCGTCGCCGGCGGCTGAGCCCGCTCGCACTGGAAAGCCGCTGACCTGGAAGTTTGTCATGGTCCAGGTCGTGCCATGTCCATCAAATAGTGCAATGATCAACTATCGACGACGAAAGTGAATATTCGCTGATCCTGCTTTGAGCGAACGCCTAGTAGTAGTTTGCGCATTGACTCTGTTGTCCGATGCCTTGACGCAGGTATGGTCGAGGGCGATCGACAAAACCGGGGGCTTCTTGGGTGTGGTCCCCAGCCCAGCAAGAGGAGTCGGAAAGTGGCGCAGGGCACCGTCAAATGGTTTAACGCGGACAAGGGCTATGGCTTCATCGCGGTAGACGGTGGCAAGGACGTGTTCGTTCATTACTCGGCGATCCTGATGGACGGCTACAAGTCGCTTGAGCAGGGGCAGCGGGTGGAGTTCGACATCACGCAGGGCCAGAAGGGCCCGCAGGCGGAAGCCGTCCGGGCCGTCTGATCTAGGGGGTGTCCGGCAGAGCACGGACGGCACCTGCCGGACACACCCTTGTCTCTCGACCATCACAGGGCCCGGCTCGCCATCGGCGAGACCGGGCCTCCGTCATTCCGTCGGCGCTCTGACATGGCGTGTCAACGGAATCTTCGCTGGTCAGAGGGCCTGATATGCCCTGATATGCAACTTGGCTTGCGCTTGCACTCACAGGGGTAGAGTGCTAAACACATGGTTGGCACTCTGAGGTCGAGAGTGACAGCAACCAGGATCGAGGCGATGGGGTCCCCGAAGGGAGAGCGGGCCCATGCCGTCGCGGGCGTCGGCTCGGTCCAGTGAAGCCACCCTGCTACTGGGAGGTCTAGCCTTATGGCAGCCAAGATGATCGCGTTTGACGAGGACGCCCGGCGCGGTCTCGAGCGTGGTATGAACCAGCTCGCCGACGCCGTGAAGGTGACCCTCGGCCCCCGCGGCCGCAATGTCGTGCTGGAGAAGAAGTGGGGCGCCCCCACGATCACCAATGACGGTGTCTCGATCGCCAAGGAGATCGAGCTCGAGGATCCGTGGGAGAAGATCGGCGCAGAGCTGGTCAAGGAAGTCGCCAAGAAGACCGACGACGTCGCCGGTGACGGCACGACCACCGCCACCGTGCTCGCCCAGGCGCTGGTACGCGAGGGCCTGCGCAACGTGGCGGCGGGCGCCAACCCGATGGGCCTGAAGAAGGGCATCGAGGCCGCCGTCGAGCGCGTCAGCGAGGAGCTCTCCAAGCTGGCCAAGGACGTGGAGACCAAGGAGCAGATCGCCTCCACCGCCTCCATCTCCGCCGCCGACCCCGAGATCGGCTCGCTCATCGCCGAGGCGATGGACAAGGTCGGCAAGGAAGGCGTCATCACCGTCGAGGAGAGCAACACCTTCGGCCTGGAGCTGGAGCTCACCGAGGGCATGCGCTTCGACAAGGGCTACGTCTCCGGCTACTTCGTGACCGACCCCGAGCGCATGGAGGCGGTCTTCGAAGACCCCTACATCCTCATCGTCAACTCGAAGATCTCCGCGAACAAGGACCTGCTCCCGCTGCTGGACAAGGTCGTTCAGTCGGGCAAGCCGCTGGTCATCATCGCCGAGGACGTCGAGGGCGAGGCCCTGGCGACCCTGGTGGTCAACAAGATCCGCGGTCTGTTCAAGTCCGTCGCCGTCAAGGCACCCGGCTTCGGCGACCGTCGTAAGGCCATGCTGGGCGACATCGCCATCCTCGCCGGTGGCCAGGTCATCTCCGAGGAGGTCGGTCTCAAGCTGGAGAACGCGACCCTCGACCTGCTCGGCCGCGCCCGCAAGGTCGTCATCACCAAGGACGAGACCACCATCGTCGACGGTGCCGGCGACCCCGAGCAGATCTCCGGCCGGGTGAACGAGATCCGCGCCGAGATCGAGCGGACCGACTCCGACTACGACCGCGAGAAGCTCCAGGAGCGCCTCGCCAAGCTGGCCGGCGGCGTCGCCGTCATCAAGGCCGGCGCGGCCACCGAGGTCGAGCTGAAGGAGCGCAAGCACCGCATCGAGGACGCCGTCCGCAACGCGAAGGCCGCCGTCGAGGAGGGGATCGTCCCCGGTGGTGGCGTGGCGCTGCTGCAGGCGGGCGCCAAGGCCTTCGACAAGCTGGAGCTGGGTGGCGACGAGGCGACCGGTGCCGCGATCGTCCGCAAGGCGCTGGAGGAGCCGCTGAAGCAGATCGCCGTCAACGCCGGCCTCGAGGGCGGCGTCGTGGTGGAGAAGGTCCGCAACCTTCCCGCCGGCGAGGGCCTCAACGCGGCCACCGGCGAGTACGTGAACATGTTCGAGTCGGGCATCATCGACCCGGCCAAGGTGACGCGTTCCGCGCTGCAGAACGCGGCGTCCATCGCGGCGCTGTTCCTCACCACCGAGGCCGTCATCGCCGAGAAGCCCGAGAAGGAGAAGGCCCCGGCCATGCCCGGTGGCGGCGACATGGACTTCTAGTCCTCTCGCTCTCCTTGCCGGAGCCACGAGAAGGGGCGGATTCCCGGTTGTCCCGGGAGCCGCCCCTTCCGCTGTCCCGGACGGAACGCCACGCGCTTCTGTTCTCCGGCGGCGGCTCGACCCGGCCGCCCCGCCGCGGCTGCCCGGCCTCCGCCCCACGCGTGGTGGGCGAGCGACGTCGTCAGCTCGCGAGCTGGGCGGGCAGGGGCCGGGCGTGGAGGACCGTCAGTGAGGTGACGGCACGGGTGAGCACCACGTAGAGGCGGGCCAGGCCGCGGTCTTCCGCCGCCACGACGTCGGCGGGCTCCACCAGGACGACATGGTCGTACTCGAGGCCCTTGGCGAGCGTGGCGGGGACGATGAGCACCCGGTCGTCGGCCGCCGAGTCGCTCGCCGGAGCCGCTCCGCCGCCGAGCTCGGTGACGCCGTCGAGCTCGGTGACGCCGCCAAGGGCCGCCGAGACGGCGGGCACCGCGGCGTCGGGCACGATGACGCCGATCGAGCCCTCCCGGCCGAGGGCCTCCCGTACGGCCTCGGGCACGGCTGCGACGGCGTCGGGCACGTGCCGTACGGTCAGCGAGCCCGTGCCGGGGCGCAGCGACCGCGGGGCGGCCAGGTCCGGCGCGACCGAGGGGAGCAGCCTGGCGGCGAAGTCGAGGATCTCACGCGGAACGCGGAATCCGACGGTGAGCTCGGTGACCTCCCCGTCGGGCTGCCCGAGATGGTCGAGCACGGTCTTCCACGACGTCGCGGACCAGGGTGTGGTGCCCTGCGCGAGGTCGCCCAGGATCGTCGCCGAGCCCGTACGGCACCGCCGCCCGAGCGCGCGAAGCTGCATGGCCGACAGGTCCTGGGCCTCGTCGACGACGAGGTGACCATGCGAGGGCGTCCGTTCTATGAGGTCGTTCAGCTCGTCGAGCAGGGCCGCGTCGGCCGCCGACCACTTGGCCGAGCGGTGCGTCCGGTACGGCTTGCGCCACGAGATCAGCTCTCGTTCCTCCGCCGACAGATCGGTCTTGGCCGCCCTGGCCAGGAACTCGGCGTCCGACAGCAGCCGGAAGAGCACCTGCTCGGCGGTGAGCTTCGGCCACACCTGGTCGAGAACGGCCTTCACCGGCTTCGACCGCGCCACCGCGTCCTGCACCCGGTCGTCCGGCGACTCGCCGCGGTGTTCCATCCGCACCAGCACGGCGTGGGCGAGCCGCTGGGCGAGGATCGTGCGGCCGGGGCCGTACCTGGTCGTGCCGCGCAGCGCGGCGACCATCTCGCGCACCTCGTGCTCGGGCACCCGGTAGCGGTTGGCGCCCTTGGTGACCAGCAGCCCCTCCTCAGGCTTGCCGACGTGGAGCCACAGCGCCCGTTCCAGGACGGCGGCCATCCGTCCGTCGCCCTTGACCGCTGACACGGCGGGGTCCTCCGGATGGGTGTGGCCGCCGAGAACGCCGGTCACGGTCTTCTGGTCGACCCGCACCTCGCCGAGCGCGGGCAGCACGGAGGAGATGTAGGAGAGGAAGGCCCGGTTGGGGCCCACGACCATCACGCCGGACCGGGTGAGCCGCTCCCGGTGGGTGAACAGGAGGTAGGCGGCCCGGTGCAGCCCCACGGCGGTCTTCCCGGTGCCGGGGGCGCCCTGGACGCAGACCGTGACGCCGAGGTCGGCGCGGACGATCTCGTCCTGGTCGGGCTGGATGGTCGCGACGATGTCGCGCATCGGCCCGCTGCGCGGCCGCTCGATCTCCCGTAGCAGCAGCGAGCTCTGCTCGGGCAGCGGGTTCGCGGGCGGGCCGTCGCCGAGCGGCTCGTCCTCGTACGCCGTGAGGTCGCCGCCCTGGTAGCCGAACCGGCGACGGAGCGCGACGCCCATCGGGTCGGCGGGGCCGGCCTGGTAGAACGCGCGGGAGACCGGCGCCCGCCAGTCGATCACGAGTGGGCGGCTGCGGTCGTCGTGCACGTGCCGCCGCCCGACGTAGATCGTGCCGGGCAGGCCGTCGTCGGCGGAGCGGTCCAGACGGCCGAAGAAGAGCGGGGCGTCCGGGTGATCGGCCAAGGCGGCGACCCGCTGGTCGAGCAGGCCCTGGAGGATCTCCCGGGAGACCCAGTCGCCGGCCGCGTCCGCCGAGAGGGAGCGAGCGTGCTCGCGCATCGCGCGCAACGCGGCGCGCGCGGCCGCGAGATGGGCACGTTCGGCGTCGAGCACGTCTGCGGGCATGTCTACGGGCACGCGAAAGCTCCTCCGGAACGCAGGGAAAGCTACGAGCTTATCGCTGTGGGTTCGTGATCTGAAATGTTTTTTCCGTGCGTGTCGCCGCTTCCCGGCGTGGGTATCAGACGCGCTGGTACCTCACCCGACCGGTCGACCGCCGCCTCAATGGGGCGATATTTGGTGATTTGTCGGGATAGTGGGGTGTCTATGCGAGGAGGTGAGAAGCGTGGCCCGAACCGCTGGGATCTCCTGGACCTAGGAAGTGTCCGACACGGACATGACCTGTGAAAGCCGACCTAGGTCGAGAAGACCCACCGGACACCCTTCGGCCGCCACGCGACGGTGGCGAGGGTGTCTCGGGGTCACTTCGCTCGCTTCTCCTCACCGACGTCGTCCGCGTCGATGATGTGGTACGCGTAGCCCTGCTCGGCGAGGAAACGCTGCCGGTGGGCGGCGAAGTCCTGATCGACGGTGTCACGGCTGACGATCGAGTAGAAGCACGCGCCGCCGCCGTCGGCCTTCGGCCGGAGCACGCGGCCGAGCCGCTGCGCCTCTTCCTGACGTGAGCCGAAGGTGCCGGAGACCTGGATGGCCACGGCCGCCTCCGGCAGGTCGATGGAGAAGTTGGCCACCTTCGACACCACGAGCACCGGGATCTCCCTGTCGCGGAACGCCTGGAACAGCCGCTCCCGCTCCCTGACCCGGGTCTCGCCCTTGATCACCGGTGCGTCGAGGTGCTCGCCCAGCTCGTCGAGTTGGTCGATGTACTGCCCGATGACCAGCACCTGCTCGCCCGCGTGCCGCCGCACCAGCGCCTCGGCCACCCGGAGCTTCGAGGGCGTGGTCGCGCAGAACCGGTAGCGCTCGTCGGCCTCGGTCATCGCGTACGCCAGCCGTTCCTGGTCGCTCAGCGTCACGCGCACCTCAACGCACTCGGCCGGGGCGATCCAGCCCTGGTTCTCCATCTCCTTCCACGGCGCGTCGTACCGCTTGGGGCCGATGAGCGAGAAGACGTCGCCCTCGCGGCCGTCCTCGCGCACCAGGGTGGCGGTCAGGCCGACCCGGCGGCGCGCCTGGAGATCGGCCGTCATCCGGAAGATCGGCGCGGGCAGCAGGTGGACCTCGTCGTAGACGATCAGTCCCCAGTCGCGGGCGTCGAACAGCTCCAGATGCCGGTACGTGCCCTGCCGCCGGGTCGTCATCACCTGATAGGTGGCGATGGTCACCGGGCGGATCTCCTTCTTCGCCCCGGTGTACTCGCCGATCTCGTCCTCGGTGAGCGAGGTCCGCCTGATCAGCTCCTGCTTCCACTGGTGGGCCGAGACCGTGTTGGTGACCAGGATGAGCGTGGTGGCACGCGCGTGGGCCATCGCCGCCGCCCCCACGATGGTCTTGCCCGCGCCGCAGGGCAGGACGACCACGCCGGAGCCGCCGTTCCAGAACGCGTCGGCCGCCTCCTTCTGGTACGGCCGCAGCGACCAGCCCTCCTCCCGGAGCTCGATGGGGTGATGCTCGCCGTCGACGTAGCCGGCCAGGTCCTCGGCCGGCCAGCCGAGCTTGAGCAGCAGCTGCTTGATGTTGCCGCGCTCGGAGGGGTGCACGGCCACCGCGTCGGCGCTGAGCCGTTCGCCCAGCAGCGGCTGCACCTTCTTGGACCGGAGCACCTCCTCGAGCACGGCGCGATCGGAGGTGGCGAGGACCAGGCCCCGGGTCGGATGCTTCTCCAGCCGCAGCCTGCCGTACCTCGCCATCGTCTCCGCGACGTCGACCAGCATCGCGTGCGGCACTGGATAGCGGCTGTAGGTGATCAGCGCGTCGACCACCTGCTCGGCGTCGTGCCCGGCGGCCCGGGCGTTCCACAGCGCCAGCGGGGTCACCCGATAGGTGTGGACATGCTCGGGGGCGCGCTCCAGCTCGGCGAACGGCGCGATCGCCTTGCGGCACTCGTCTGCGAGCTCGTGATCGACCTCGAGCAGCAGTGTCTTGTCCGACTGGACGATCAGCGGCCCGGCCATCCCCGTCATGTCGATCCCCACTCCCCTCGTACGGCTGACGCCTATCCAACACGTGACCAGGACGGATCAGTCCCCGTCGGTGGAACTCGGCCGGCAGGAGTCAGTCCAGGTAGCCGTTGGCCCCGAAATAGATCAGCGTCCCGATCCCGATGACGAGCAGCCCGACGTTGATGCCGATCGATACCCACGTCCATTTCAGCAGACGCCTGGCCGTGTCGGGCTGGGTGTCCACTTTGCTGAGCGCGATCCCGGACAGGATGGCGCCCGCGATGCCGCCGAGGGACACGTAGCAGCTCAGGGCCAGCACGAGGCTGACGACGAGACCGACGATTGCGTGTGTGCGCGGTCCTTCCTGCCGCGGCGGGTAGCCGCCGGGAGGGTAGTACCCGTACTGGTTCTGGTAGGGGCCCGGTCCGGGCGGCGGGTAGTACCCGTACTGCTGGTTGGGGTCCGGCCCGTGGTTCGGATCGTACCCGGGCGGCGGACCGCCGTGCTGCTGCCGGCCATAGGGGTCCTGATCCGGGGGAGGACCGTAGGGGTTGGACGGGTTCTGCCAATCCTGCGGGTCGTGGCCGGGCTGTGGTGGGGTCGTCACCTTAGATTCCTTCGCTGTATGAGAAGTCCAAGGTTTACCAACATATGGGGAAAGGGTTAAGACCTGATGTCCGTGATGCCGGTGATCCGGCTGAGGGCGAAACGGTGAATGGTGGCCCGGGTCTCGTCGTACGCCGTGAGGTAGCCGCCCTCCACCCGAGCGGGTTCGAGTATGCGGCTCGTGGCGTGGCCCTGGGAGTCGAGATAGCCGATCCAGACCCGCGATCCCTCTCTGATCGCCTCCCGGAGGGCGTCGATGGTGGTGCTCGAAGGCGACCGCGGCACCTCGCCTCCGGGATCCGGCGCCGGATGCCTGCGCGCCAGGTGCGCCTCGTCGCCGGCGCGTACGGCTCGTACGGCGGCGGCCACCAGGTCGGACTGATCGGTCTGTGCGCCGGTGGCGATCGACGTGAATGCGGACGGGGGCGTCACCGTCCGCCGGGCGTCGGCCCGCGTCACCAGAACGTCGCCGTCGCTCGACTCGGCCATCGGGGAGTAGCCCATCGCGCGCAGCGAGTCGATCAGCGCGGCCCGGGACGTCTTGGACGCCAGCACGGTCGGCGCGAGCCGTCGTAGCCGCAGCAGTGCGGCCCGCCGGTCGGCCAGCACCTCGTCGAGGACCGCCGGATCGTCGCACCGGACATAGGCGGAGGCGGTGCCGACCCGGATGCGCCCGTGCCGCCGGGCCACGTCGGTCACCAGATAGCGCAGCGGCTGGGGGACCGGGGTGGCCGAGTGCCGCTCCAGCACGGAGATCAGCTCGTCGGCCGACCGCCCCGCGTCGAGCGCCCGCCTGATCGAGGTCTCCCCGAAGCGGTAGACCGTCGCGCCCCCTTTCGACTCGACGTCGGCCATGAGCGCGATCTGACGCTGGAGGTCGGTGGTCAGCGGTCCCGGCGCCACGGCCGTGAGATCGGCCTGCAGCAGCACATGGTCGACCGGTCGGGGCAGCAGCGGCGCGAGCAGCTCGGCCGCCGTGTCACCGCCGTCTCTCCTGCCTCGCCGGTCCTTCTTATTCCGCTTATCTTCCTTGTTCCGCTCGTTCCCGCTGCCTCGGCGCGGTTTCCGTACGGCACCGAGGGCGGCGCCGTGCGCCGACAGCACGCCCAGCCCGGTCACGCCGAGATGCTCGGCCTCGCGCAGGGCGAGCTCGACGATCCGGTCGAGCCGCGTGACCCGCTGCCGTGGCCGTTCCCACGCCAGCCGGGCCAGCACGGACTCGACGGTCGGCGCGACGCCGGGGGCCGCCGACGCGAGCACGCTCAGCACCTGCGCCCGTACCCGGCCTGCGCCCGCCCGGCGCAGGCCCGGATGCAGGGCGTTCAGCGGCCGGTCGCGCTCGTCGCGCTCACCGATCAGGCCGGGCACGCGGTCCATGCCCACCCAGGCGGCCGCGAGCCCGGCCCACCGGTCTGCGACGGCCCTGATCCGCCACGAGTCGTAGGCGTCGGTCGGCAGCCACTCCCCGTCTCCGTCCGCGATCAACCCGGCCGCGTGCGCGACCTCCACCACCAGGCCGGCGACCCACTCGGGCACGTCGAGTGTCTGTGTGACGCGCTTCAGGTCACGTATGGCCAGGCCCCCCGCCCGCAGCACTCCGGGCGGGTCGGCGCTCCACCACTCGCACAGCTCCTCGACCGTGCGGACGAACATGAACGCCTGCCCGGCGGCGGTGCGGCCGGCCAGGCCGGGGTCGCGTACGGTGCCGACCGGCTCGGGCGGCTGGGGGGACAGGTTCCGGTGGAGGCGGCCGTTCCGCAGGAACAGGGCGACCTCACGGGGCAGGGCGACGGCCTCTTCCCCGGTCGCGCCGATCAGGCCGCGGGCGAGGAGCTGGTCGATGGGCGTTCGCGCCGTGGCGGCGGTCACCTCGCGCCGTGCGTTGGGCAGCCGCCCGCTCGCCGGACCCCAGGTGAGGTCGTCGAGGGCGGCGCGGGCCTGGGGCGAGACCTCGGCGACGAGACGGGCGACCGTGGCGGGGTCGGACAGCCGGGTGACCAGCCGCTCCGCCGGGGCGCTGCCGTTCCTTCGCGGGCTCCCGTCCCTCCGCGCCGCTGACGGCATCGCCGCGAGCATCGCCTCTATCCGCTCGGGCGGGTGATGACGGAACACCTCTGCGGCCGGCGGCCCGAGCCCGGCGGGGGGGTCGAGCGCCTCGGCGACGCCCGGAGCCGGCAGCGGCACGCCGTCGACACCGCCGTCCTGGCCGTCGCCCGTGTGCGGGTCGTAGACGAGGGCGTTCTCGCGGAGCCGGTCGAGTGCCGTCTCGAGTGCGGTCTCGACGGCTCTTTCGAGCGCGGCTCCCGGCGCGGTTTCGTGCGCCGGTCCGGGTGCCGCTTCCGACGCGGTTTCGTGCGCCGGTCCGGGTATCGCTTCCGGCGCTGGTCCGGGTGCCGGCTCCGGCACCGTCGCCGGCATGCGGTACGGCGCGAGATCACCGCTCTCACCGTCCGTGTCGTACGAGGCCCGGACCAGCAGAGACCGCAGGTCGGCGCGGCCGGGCCGAACCACCACGAGGGTTTCGAGCACGCAGAGCGTGAACCTGTCGAGCCGGTCGAGTGCGCGGCCGAGGGCGGACGGGCTGCTCGCGCGGGCGGCGAGGCCGTCGATGTCGGCGGGAACGGGCGTGACGAGTTCAGGCCGTGCCGTCACGAGCGCTCTGAGCTGCTCGTCAGAGCGGCAGCGCAGCCACTCGGTGAACTCCCTGCCCTTCATCCGTTCCATCGTATGGCCGGTCCTTGAAGCGAGGCTTCTGAATCCCGCCCGGAAGAAGGGTCCACGTGGTCCCTCTGTGGGCATAACCTACATCCATCACCTTCACGACAGTCTGAACGAGGTCAGCTCTGTGCCGAGTGGCAAGGTCAAGTGGTACGACGCCGACAAGGGGTTCGGCTTTCTCACGCGCGACGACGGCGGCGAGGTCTTCGTGCACTCTTCTGCGCTGCCCAAGGGCGTGGAGGCGTTGAAGCCAGGACAGAAGGTCGAGTTCGGTGTGGCCGAGAGCCGCCGAGGTCAACAGGCGCTGTCCGTTCGGCTGGTCGAGCAGCCGCCCACGCTGGCCAGGTCTCCCAGGAGCAAGGCCAAGCGGAAGAAACCGGACGAGTTGGTCGTCATCGTCGAGGATCTGATCAAGTTGCTCGACGATATATCCGACTCCTACCAACGGGGCAAGCATCCGGACGCCGCGCACGCCAAGAAGGTGGCCACCGTGCTGAGGGCCGTAGCAGACGATCTGGACGCCTGACTTCCTGCTTCTTGCCGAGGGGCGGATAAGTTTGGTCTCAGCGTGGGTGAAAATGGAGTGTGAGTCGAACCCGAATCCGTAGCACTCCAGTCGATGCGGCCTGTGCGGCGGCGGTGGATCTCGCCCGTACGGCCGTCGAAGCGATCGCGCGACCCGGTGAGGTCGGCGAGCATCTGGGCTTCGACAGCGAGGGCGACCGGGTCGTGACCCACTACTTCGAGTGTCTGGACCGGGCCTACCGGGGCTGGCGCTGGGCGAGCACCGTGGTCCGCGCCTCCCGTGCCCGAAACGTGACCGTGAGCGAGACCGTGCTGCTGCCCGGGGCCGGCGCGCTGCTCGCGCCGCGCTGGGTGCCGTGGAACGAGCGGCTGCGCCCGGGCGACCTCGGTGTGGGCGACCTGCTGCCGGTCGAGGCCGACGACGACCGGCTGGTCCCGGGGTACACCGCGACCGATGAGGACGCCGACCGCGAGGCGGTCCTCGAGCCGGGCCTCGGCCGCGCCCGCGTGCTGTCGCCGATCGGCCGCGACCTCGCGGCGCACCGCTGGCGCTCGGGGGAGCCCGGCCCGGACGCGCCGATCGCGCATGCGGCGCCGGCGCAGTGCTCCACCTGCGGCTTCTACTGGCCGCTCGCCGGTGTCCTCGGGCGCGCGTTCGGCGTGTGCGCCAACGAGTACGCCCCGGACGACGGCCGCGTGGTCTCTGTCGATCACGGTTGCGGCGCCCATTCCGAGGCGACCACGGTACCCTCGATGATCGCGGAACCTCCGCCCCCGATTCTGGACGACATGGGCTACGACCTGATGGACCAAGCCTGATCATGTATGACCTGGACCTGTGCGCCGCGCGCCTGCGTGAGACGGTTCTCGCGGCGTGGACGGCCTCGCCGGCCCGATTCCGCGAGGACGCCAACGCCGAGGAGGACTTCGCGCTCGGCGGTTACCGCGATCGCCTGGTCGTGGAGCTGGCCCAGAACGCCGCCGACGCCGCGCTGCGCGCGGGTGTGCCCGGGCGACTGCGGCTGGAGCTGCGCGACGGCGTGCTGTTCGCCGCCAACGTCGGCGCGCCGCTCGACGCGACGGGCGTCGAGGGCCTGAGCACGCTGCGCGTCTCCGGGAAACGGGACGAGGCCGGGGCCGCCGGCCGGTTCGGCGTCGGCTTCGCCGCGGTGGTGTCGGTCACCGACGCTCCCGCCATCGCCTCCCGCGTGCTGGGCTCCGGTGAGAGCAGCGGGGTGCGCTGGTGCCGGGACGAGACCGCCGCGCTCGTGGCCGGTCGCCCCGAGCTCGCCGCCGAGCTGGCCGGTCGCGCGGGGCATGTGCCGCTGCTCCGCCTGCCGTTCCCTGACGACTCGCTCGCCGTCCCCGACGGCTTCGACACGGTCGTACGGCTCCCGCTGCGCGACGAGGCGGCCGAGCGGGCCGTACGGCACATGCTGGAGGAGGCCGGCCCGGCGCTGCCGCTGGCGATGCCGGCGCTGGCGGTCATCGAGATCGAGGTCGAGGGGCGGAGCCGGGAGATCTCCGCCGAGGGGTGGCACGTGGTCGCCGAGTCGGGCGCCTTCACCCCCGAGCAGGTGGCCGAGCTGTTCGCCGACCGTCCCACCGAGGAGCGGGCCAGACCCTACTGGGAGGTCCGCTGGGCCGTACGGCCACGGCCCGGCGCGGCGGGCGGCGGCGACGTCCCGCGCGTCGTGCACGCGCCGACGCCGAGCGACGAGCCGCTCGACCTGCCCGCGCTGCTCATCGCCACGTTCCCGATGACGACGGACCGGCGGCACGTGGCCTCGGGGCCGCTCGCCGACTTCCTGGTCCAGCGGGCGGCCGAGGCGTACGTCCGGCTGCTGGGGGAGCTGCCGCGTACCCCCGAGCTGCTCGATCTCGTGCCCGGAATGATGGGCAAGGGGGCGCTCGACGCGGCGATCCGCCAGGAGATCATCCGGCTGCTGCCGGACACCCCGCTGCTGCCCGCCATCGGCGAGGACGACCCCGTGCCGGGGAACCAGGCGCGTGCGGTCCTCGGCTCGGCCGAGTTCCTGGAGAAGATCGCCGGTGTCGTCCCAGGACTGCTGCCCGCCGGATGGGCCTCACGTCATCCGGCGCTGACCACGCTCGGCGTCCGGCGGGTGGAGCTCGCCGACGTGGTGGACATGCTGACCGGCGACGCGGTGGAGGACCGGGATCCGGCGTGGTGGCGGTCGCTGTACGAGGTGCTGCCCGCCGACGACCCGGAGGCGATCGCCGCGGTCGCGGTGCCGCTCGCCGACGGCCGCCTGGTGCGGGGACCGCGCGGCACCCTCATGCTGTCGGGTGTGAGCGGCGGCGCTGTGATCGATCCTGCCGCGCTCGCGCCGCTCGGGCTGCGGATCGTGCACCCGGAGGCCGCCCACCCGCTGCTGCTGCGTCTGGGCGCGGCCGAGGCGACGCCGAGGAGTGTGCTCGACGACCCGCTCACCCACGCCGCCGTGGCCGAGTCGCTGCACAGTGCCGATCCCGAGCCGGTGGCGCAGGCCGTGCTGGCCCTGGTCGAGGCCGCCGGGCTGACGGCGGGGGAGGCGCCGTGGCTGGCGGAACTGGCGCTGCGCGGCGCGGACGGCGAGCTCTATGCGGCGGGCGACCTGCTGCTGGCCGAGGGCTCGCTGGCCCGGCTGATCGATCCCGAGGTGCCGTTCGGCGTGGCGGCGCCGGAGCTGGTGACGAGGTTCGGGCCGAGCGTGCTGACGGCCGCGGGTGTGCTCGACGGGTTCGCGGTCGCCAACGACACGGATGTGCTGCTCGACCCGGCCGACTGCGACCACGATCTCGATCTCGAGGACGAGTGGCTCGATGCGGTGCTCGACCTCCTGCACGATCGGCTGCCCGACCTCGACGTGCCGCCGGTCGCGCCCGAGTTCAGCGCCGTGCGCGACCTGGAGTACGTCGCCGACTGGCCGGCCGCGCTGGCGCTGCTGTCGAGGCCGCCGCTGCGTGCCGTGCTGCGCCCGCTGCGGGTGATCGCCGCCGGGCAGACCGTCGAGGTTCCGTCGTACACGGCGTGGTGGCTGTCACGCCATCCCGTGCTCGACGGCAGGCGCCCCACCTCGCTGCGGCTTCCCTCGGGCGACCCGCTGCTGTTCGGCCTGTACGGCGACGCCCCGGCGGGCATCGACGAGGCGGCGCTCGAGCTCATCGGCGTCAGGTCGTCGCTGGACGCGCTGCTGGCGTCGCACGGGGGCCCCGACGAGCTGCTCGACCTGCTGGCCGACCCGTCGTCGGAGGTCGACCGGGCGCAGTTGCGCGCGCTGTGGATCGCGCTCGCCGCGGTCGATCCCGCCGGAGTCCATCCGCCCGAGGCGGTCAGAGCCGTACAGAAGGGCTCGATCGTGGTCGCGGACGTCGAGGACGGGCGGGGTCCGGTCGTCGTCGAGGCGCCCGACCTGCTGCCGCTGGTGGCGGACCGGCCGCTGGTGCTCGCGCCGTTCGATCTGGCGGAGGCGCTGTCGGAGGTGCTCGACCTGCCGCTGGTCGGCGAGATCGTCACCGGCGCGGTCACCTCGTCGGGAACCGAGCGCCCGGTCCCAGAGGAGGTGCGCTCACTGCTCCCCTCGGCTCCGCCGACCTATGTCGAGCACGAGAACCTGCTGGTGGACGGCACTCCGGTGCCGTGGCGGTTCTTCGAGGGCAAGGTTCACGCTTCGGGGGTCGAGGGCCTGGCCCGGGGGCTCGCCTGGGCGTCCGGTCAGTGGGGCGACCGGCTGGCGGTCGCCGCGCTCCTGCGCGATCCGGGCCGGGTGCCGCTGCTGCTGGCCGAGGCCGATCTCGATCCGGTCGCCTCACTCTGAGGCGTCACGCCGCCGTGAGTCGCGGCGGCGGATGTAGAGGAGGCCGAACACCCCGAGCCCGATGCCGGCGACACAGGTCCAGATCGGACGGCCGTCGGCCGGCTGGACGACCAGCAGGACCACCACGAGGGCGGCCACCCACAGCCCGGTGCCCACGAGGATCGTCGGGGTGTCACGGGTCTGCAGTGGCCGGGGATCGGGCCGGCGCGGTTGGATCACGTGAAGTAGTTTACGCCGAGTCGCCCAGGGGGCACCCTGCTGCGACAAATCGGTCACTAGCCACTACGCTGCTTCCGGCCCCTTTCGCGGGTGATACCCACCCGAAACGCTGCGGCGAGTGAGTGAGACCGTGACCAAACCCCTCAATCCCCTTGATCGTTTCTTCTTCATTTCGGCGCGTGGTTCGACCGTCGGCCAGGAGGTACGCGGCGGCTTCGCCACGTTCTTCACGATGGCGTACATCGTCGTGCTCAACCCGATCATCATCGGTACCGTCGCCGACAAGACCGGACAGTTCCTCGGCGGCGGCGAGGCGCCCAACCTGCCCATGGTGGCGGCGGCGACGGCCTTCGTGGCGGGCATTTTGACGATCGCTATGGGCGTGTTCGGCCGGGTGCCGTTCGCGCTGGCGGCCGGCCTCGGCCTGAACGCGTTCGTGGCGTTCGGCATCGCGAGCCAGATGACCTGGGAAAGCGCGATGGGTCTGGTCGTGCTGGAGGGCATCGTCATCGCGATCCTCGTGGTGACGGGCTTCCGTACGGCCGTCTTCCACGCGATCCCGGCCCAGCTCAAGACCGCGATCAGTGTCGGCATCGGCCTGTTCATCGCGCTGATCGGGTTCGTCGACGCCGGGTTCGTACGGCGCATGCCCGATGCCGGCGGCACCACGGTTCCCGTCAAGCTGGGCGTGGCGGGCAACGGGTCGCTGACCGGGTGGCCGACCCTCGTCTTCGTGATCGGCCTGCTCCTCATGGCGTTCATGGTCGCCCGCAAGGTGAAGGGCGCGATCCTGCTCGGCATCGTCGGCACGACCGTGCTGGCGATCGTCGTGGAGGCCATCGCCAAGCTGGGCCCACAGGTCGTGGACGGCAAGCCCGCGGACCCCGACGCGTGGTCGCTGATCGTCCCGGGGTGGCCGTCGAAGCTGTTCGAGGTGCCGGACCTGTCGCTGCTCGGCCGGTTCGACCTGTTCGGCGGCTTCGCGCAGATCGGTGGCCTCGCCGCCGTGATGTTCGTCTTCACGCTCATGCTCGCCGACTTCTTCGACACCATGGGCACGATCGTGGGCGTCGGACGCCAGGCCGACCTGGTCGGCCCGGACGGCACCATCGAGCGCACTCGCGAGATCCTGCTGGTCGACTCGATCGCGGCAGCCGCGGGTGGTGCGGCGAGCGTTTCGTCGAACACGACGTACGTCGAGTCGGCCGCCGGCGTCGGCGAGGGCGCCAGGACCGGACTGGCCAGCGTGGTCACCGGCCTGCTGTTCCTGCTGGCCATGTTCTTCGCGCCGCTGACCGAGATCGTGCCGTTCGAGGCGGCGACCCCGGCGCTCGTGATCGTGGGCTTCCTCATGATGACCCAGATCAAGGACATCGACTTCAGCGACTTCGAGATCGCGATCCCGGCGTTCCTGACGATCGTGCTGATGCCGTTCACCTACTCGATCACCGTGGGCATCGGCGCCGGCTTCGTCAGCTATATCGCGATCAAGGCTTTCCGCGGCAAGCTCCGCGAGCTCCACCCCCTGCTGTGGATCGTGGGCGCGCTGTTCGTCGTCTACTTCACGCTGGAGCCGATCAAGGGACTGCTCGGCATCGCCTGATCATGTGCGTACGGCGGAGGCCGTCTCGGTGATCGCGTACCGCGGCGGCCTCCACGTGTGTTCGCGGAATGCGACCGGATGACATATAGTTAGCAAAGGTAATGAGTTATGCTAACGAACCCAGACGAGAACGCGACGAAGAACGCCGCGAGGAACGCGGTAGAGGACACCGAGAACCTACGGAGCGATGCCGGGCTCGCCGCGGCGCTGCGCGTTTCACTGGCGCGGCTGACGCGCCGGCTGCGCAAGCAGGCCGCGTATCACTCACTGACACCCACCCAGTTCGCGACGCTGTCCGCCGTCGGGCGTCACGGCGCCATCACCCCTGGCGAGCTCGCCGTGCACGAGAAGATGCAGCCGCCTTCGATGACTCGCGTGATCGCACAGCTGGAGGGGCGAGGGCTGCTGGAACGCACGCCCCATCCGACCGACCGGCGGCAGGTGACGGTCAGCCTGACGGATCCGGGGGCGGTGCTGCTCAAGGAGGAGCGTCGCGCCAAGGAGGCGTGGCTGGCACAGCGGATCAGGGAGCTGACGCCGGAGGAGAGGGCGACACTACGGGCGGCGGCGCCGATTCTGGAGAAGCTCTCCAAGATCTAGCCGACCGGGAATCAGGCTCAGGTGGCATGTTCCGCTCGCTGCGGAACCACAACTATCGGCTCTTCGCCGCCGGCGGCGTCATCTCCAACACCGGCACCTGGATGCAGCGGACCGCGCAGGACTGGCTCGTCCTCGACCTCACCGGCGGCAGTGGTTCCGCGCTCGGCGTGACGGTCGCGCTGCAGTTCCTCCCCGTGCTGCTCTTCGGGCTGTGGGGCGGCATGCTCGCCGACCGCTATCCCAAGCGCCGGGTGCTCGTCGTGGCCCAGGCGATGCTCGGTCTGCTCGCATTCACCATGGGCGTACTCGTCGTGACCGGCACCGTTCAGGTGTGGCACGTCTACGTCATGGCGTTCGTGCTGGGTCTGGTCGCCTGTGTCGAGGTGCCGACCCGGCAGTCGTTCGTGGTGGAGATGGTGGGCCGCCGTGACCTGCCGAACGCCATCGCGCTGAACAGCTCGTCGTTCAACCTGGCCAGGATCGTCGGTCCGGCCGTGGCCGGCGTCCTCATGTCCTGGATCGGCACCGGACAGATCTTCCTGCTGAACGCCGCCTCGTTCCTGGCGGTGATCGCCGGGCTGCTGCTGATGCGGCCGTCCGAGTTGCGCACCCCGGAGCCCGTCCCACGGGCGAAGGGCCAGCTCAGGGAGGGCCTGCGGTACGCCGCCAGTCGGCCCGGCCTGCTGCTGCCGCTGCTGATCGTCGGGTTCGCCGCGATATTCACCCAGAGCCTGTCCACCGGCATCGCGCTGATGGCCAGAGAGGTCTTCGGCGCGGGAGCCTCCTCCTTCGGCATCGCGTCCAGCGCGTTCGCCGTGGGGGCGTTCGGCGGTGCGCTGCTGGCGGCCAAGAGGGTCAAGCCCAGCCGGCGGTTCCTGATCGCGGGCGCGCTGAGCTTCGGCGTGTTCCAGATCGCCGCGGGATTCGCCCCCGCCTACTGGGCGTACCTGATGCTGCTCGTCCCCGCGGGGATGGCCGTGATCACGGTGAACACGACCGCCAACACGTTCGTGCAGCTCGGCTCCTCGCCGGAGATGCGCGGCCGGGTCATGGGGATGTACGTGCTGGTCGTCACCGGAGGAGCGCCCATCGGTGCGCCGCTGGTCGGCTGGCTGGCCGAGCTGGTCAATCCCCGGGTGGCCGTCGCGACCGCCGGGGCGCTCACCGTCGCGGGCGTCGGCCTCGCCGTGCTGCTCACCCGGGCGATCGCCGCGCGCATCGGCGCACGGGAAGAGGCCGCGCAGGGTCAGATCCGTACGCGGCGGAACGGCGCCTCTCAGAACGGCGCCTCTCAGAACGGCGCCTCTCAGAACGGGGTCTCGCGGGAGGGGGCATCGCGTGACAGGGCGGGGGGACACTTGCCGAGTGAGCAGATTGTTCGTCGCGCTGCTGCCTCCGCCTGAGACACTGGCCGAGGTCGCCGCGGCGGTGGAGTCCGTCCGGCCCGGCTGGTCCAGGCTGCGCTGGATCGACCCGGCGCTGTGGCACGTGACGCTCGCCTTCCTCGGTGAGGTGCCCGATCGGGTGCTGCCCGAGCTGGGCGTACGGCTGGCCCGGGCGGCCGCCCGCCACCGGCCGGTCACGCTGTCGTTCGCCGGCGCGGGGGCCTTCCCGTCGGCCGGGCGTGGCCGTGTGTTCTGGCTCGGCCTCACCGCGGTCCCGCCGCTGCCGCGGCTGGCCGACTCGGTCGCGGCCGGTGCACGCCGCGCCGGGGCGGGGGAGCAGGACCGCAAGCGGTTCCACCCCCATCTCACGCTGGCCCGCTCACGCGACGGCGACGACCTGCGCGATCTCGTCGGTTCGCTGAGCTCGTTCAGCGGCCGAGCCTGGCGGGCGGATGCCGTACACCTGGTCAGCAGCCACCTCGGGTCGTCCGTACGCTACGAGCCCCTCGAGGCGTATTCGCTGGGAGGCTGACGGACCAGGCTGAAAACAGCCCGAAGTCGGTGACGGTCCGTGTCACGGTCTCGATCAGGTTCTGGCCGTGCGTGCTCTGCCCGCCGCTCGCTCGCCTGCCTGTCTGCCGAGCGCCTCGTACGGCGAGGCCCCCCGCGAGGCGGTGTTCCGGCCCGTGGGCACGGAGAAAGCGGCGCCCGGCGCCAAGGCGGCTTCAGCCGTTCCGGCGCTGGTTGGCGGGCATCACACACATCGGGGTTATCGGTCTGCCCGGGATGACGGCCCTGCCCAGGAGGCCGGGCGGCGCGAGACGGGCTGTGCCGGGTGCCGCGTCGGAGGTCGCGGTCGTCGCGGTTCCGGCCGTCGCGGTCATCGGGTCACCCCCGCGATCCGTCGTGCCGCTCCAGTGTCGAGCGCCCGCACTCGCCGGCCCGGCCCACGACCCCAGGTGAAGAACCAGTCGCCGTCGTGGGTCGAGACCCTGACCGTGAGGTGATCGGTGGCAGGTGGGAACACCAGCGCGGGCTCCCCGTCACAGGGGAGTGCGACGGCAGAGCCGTACCCCAGCTCACGCAGGTCCCAGGCGAGCCGCACCAGGTGGATGTACTGCTGATGTGTTCGTCTGCCTGGTCGCATGCGCATGCCCTCCGGATGCCGCCACATCGATGAACGATTTCTCAGCCGAGACAGCCCAGATGTCATTCATGCGGATTCGACGACGGAGGGCCAGATTTCAACGGACCAGACTGTCGTCGCTGCTGTCTGGAGACGCTATGAGGCCATCCGCGTGTGGACCTATCCTGAGCACGTATCCCGCACGATGATCGAGGAGGCCAGGCAGAAATGGATTTAAGCGGCGCGCAGTGGCGGAAGTCATCGTATTCCGGCGACAACGGAGGCCAGTGCGTGGAGGTCGCCGGAAACCTTCCGGGGGTGGTCGCGGTGCGTGACAGCAAGGATCCTGGCGGTCCCGCGCTGGTCTTCACCCCTGACGAATGGCGGGCGTTCATCAGCGGTGTCAAGGCCGGGGATTTCGACCGGTGACGTCGGCCGTTCCGCATGGCTGTGGCGCGTGACCCCACGGCGACCCCACGGCGAGAAGCCCCGGGGCCGATCGCGGGGAGCCGATGACGGCGACTGTTCGATGACGACCATCGGCCGGAGCCGGTCGACGATGTGAAGCGATCGCCTCGCCGCCACGTTGTCCGCCCCTTCCGGATCACGCCAGGCGGGGCAGCAGCAGGCGGGCCACGTCGAACGCTCGGCTGATCGGGGACCGGTTCGCGCCGGGTGTCCACGCCCCAGCCGTCCATACGTCCGACAGGACCGCCTTGACGAAACCCCAGGCCACCACGCGGTCGAGCGGCATCGCCAGTTCGTCGGCCACCTGCTCGACCCGGGCCGGGACCAGTGCGGTCAGCGCCTCGTCACGGTCGTCCGGGCCCGGGTTGTACAGCAGTGTGCCGACGTCATAGCCCGGGTCGCCCACGAGGCCGTGGGGATCGATCGCGAGCCATGGCTCACGGGTTCCACGCAGAACGTTGTCGTGGTGCAGATCGCCGTGCAGTACGACGTGCTCATCGGCCGACTCGCACAACTCGAGCATCAGCCCGCCCGCGTGCGTGACCAAATCCAGCGGCAGCGGACCGTTGTCGCCATGTGCGGCCGCATAGCGGTCGAACGCCTCGATCTGCGACGACGCATCGGAGATCCGATGGCCGGGCGGCGGCGGCACGTGCAGTCGTCGCATGACGGCGGCCAACGCGGACGTCGCCTCGGCGTCCCGGGCCGGGACCAGGTCACGCAGGCGCCGACCGGGGGTGACACGTTCCAGCAGGAGCGCGCCCCGGTCGTGGTCGACGTTCAGCAGCCGAGCCGCCCCCCGGCCGCCGAAGGCGGCGAGAGCGGCGGCCTCAGCCGGTGACGTACCGCCCGGCACTCCCAGCTTGAGCACGGCCGGGGTGCCCCCGGGGCAGACGACCCGGGTGACGTAGTGGTAGGACGGCGCGTACGGCTCCCCCACCGTCAGGTCCCAGTCGCGGACCATGGCGCTCAGGACGGACGGGAGCTCGGCCAGCCATCGGGCGCCGTCGTCGCCCCACGCCTCCAGGACGTTCCTGCTCAGCTCCTCCGTGACCACGACGCGACGATATCTTTCCGGATCTTCGCGGCGTGAGATCCGCGGCAGGCCGATCGGCGGCGGACTCCGTGACCAGGGCGGGGCCGAGCCCCGTCCTGCCCGCCCCGGGGAGCGGAGGGAAGCGTCCCCGGGGCGTACATCACCGACCTATGTACAGGACGGGTGAGACCTTGGTCCCTGGAATGCGCGGCCCTCACGCGATATGAGGGCCCGGCGGCCCACCCGTTAGGGTGGAGACGTGGATCGACCTCGAAACTGGGTGCTGCCCGCTGTGCTGGTGCTGCTCTTGCTCATCGTGGTCGTCGGCGCACTCCTGGGCGGTTGATCACCAGGCGTACTCCTCCGGCGCGGTCTTGTAGCCGGGGAAGATCTCTTCGATGCGGGCCGAAGCCTTGTCGTCGAGCCTGACCTCCAGGGCGCGTACCGTGCCGTCGAGCTGGGCGATCGTACGGGGACCGATGATCGGTGCGGTGACGGCCGGCCGGGTCAGCAGCCAGGCGAGCGCCACGTTGGCCGGGTCCTCGCCGATCTCGTCGCAGAACGCCTCATAACGCTCGATCTTGTCCCGGTGCTTGTCGAGCTCGGCGACCATCTGCTCGGAGGCCGACCGGCCCTTGTCCATCTTCCGCAGGATGCCGCCGAGCAGTCCGCCGGCGAGTGGACTCCACGGGATCAGCCCGAGCCCGTAGTCCTCGCACGCCGGGATGACCTCCAGCTCGGGGGTCCGTACGAGCAGGTTGTAGTGGGACTGCTCGCTGACCAGCCCCAGGAGGTTTCGGCGGCGGGCGGTCTCCTGGGCCTTGGCGATGTGCCAGCCCGCGAAGTTGGAGGAGCCGACATAGAGGATCTTGCCCTGCTGCCGCAGCACCCCCATGGCCTCCCAGAACTCCTCGAACGGGGTGTTCCTGTCGATGTGGTGCGCCTGGTAGAGGTCGATGTAGTCGGTCTGGAGGCGCTTGAGCGAGGCGTCGGCCGCCCGCCTGATGTTCAGCGCCGACAGGCGGCCGTCGTTCGGCCAGTCGCCCATGTCGCCGTAGAGCTTGGTCGCGATGACCGTGCGCTCCCGTCGGCCGCCGCCCTTGGCGAACCAGCGGCCGATGATGTTCTCGGTGATCCCCTCACCCTTCTTCCAGCCGTAGACGTTGGCCGTGTCGAAGAAGTTGACGCCCAGCTCGTGGGCGCGATCCATGATCGCGTGAGAGTCCTCCTCCGTCGTCTGCGGGCCGAAGTTCATCGTGCCCAGGCAGAGCTTGCTGACCTTCAGTCCGGTGCGTCCAAGCTGTGCGTACTCCATACCGACCACGATAAGAACCTGGAGTGAACTCCAGTCGAGCGGACACGGCGCCGCCTGTCATTTTCAGGTACGTCCGGGGTCTCGGACGCGGTCCTCGCGACTCCGCTCCCGGCTCGGCTGCGGGACCGGATCCCGATCGGTCGGGTCGGCACCCTCGATGAGATCATCCGTACCGTGCTCTGGCTCGCGTCCGACGAGGCCGGCTTCGCCGTGGGCCCCGACCTCGTCGACGGCGGCGCGGCCGCCTGAGGACACCTGTGGCGGGTCGATGGGTCGCGGCGCCGGTCTCGCGATGAGACCGGTGCCGATCCGGGTCAACGTTTGCTGACCAGGCTCATAACCTGCCTGAACGGGCGTTCGACGCGAGGAAGGGCGGCATCGGGGAAGATTGCCACATGGGGAGCGCATCGGCTGGATCGGTACGGCGGTCTCGCGGGGACGACCGGCGGCGCGGGAGGCCGGCGCCCCCGGGACGGGTCGCGCACCCGATGCGGATCCTGGCGGCGCTCCTCGTGGCATCGCCCGTCGTGGTGGCGCCGGCCCTGCCGCTTCCGGCGAACGCGGTGGCCGCTCGGGCGGCGGACGACGAGGGGCGGCTGCTGTTCAAGTTCCGTGACCCGCGCATCGCCGAGTCGAGCGGGATGGCGATGTCGCCCACGCACAAGGGCATCCTCTACACCCACAATGACAGCGGCGACGGCCCGAGGTTCTTCGCCGTCGGCATGGACGGGCGGACCCGGGCCACGTTCACGATCTCCAATGCCGAGGCACGCGACTGGGAGGCGATGGCCGCCACGGTCGACCCCAAGACCGGCCGGGGTGTGCTGTGGTTCGGCGACACCGGGGACAACAACCGCGTCTGGCCGGACATCTCGGTCTACAAGGTGATGGAGCCCAGGACCATGCGGGACGCGACCGTCCAGGCGACCAGGTACCGCTTCCGGTACGAGGACGGCAAGCATGACGCCGAGGGCCTGATGGTGCACCCTCGCACCGGCCGCCTCTACATCGTGAGCAAGGAGTTCTCCGGATCCGTCTACGCGGCTCCCGCCAGGCTGCGCACCGACAGGGTGAACGTGCTGCGCCGCGTCGGCCCGGCGCCCCTCATGGCCACCGACGCGGCCTACGCGCCCGACGGATCGAGCTTCGTGATCCGCACATACTTCTCCGCGTCCGTCTACCGGGCGCCCGGGGAACTCCTCGCACACCTGACGATGCCGCCGCTGGACCAGGCCGAGTCGATCACCTACACACGGGACGGCACCGCGGTGCTCGTCGGCTCGGAGGGCGCATCGAGCCCGGTCTACCGGGTGACGCTGCCGCGGCAGGCCCGTCCGCACGCCACGCCGTCCGCCTCATCCGCCGCGCGTACGGCGAGGCCGACGGCCTCCCGCGCGGCCGCGCGGGAGGATCGCCGGCCGGTCGACGGCGTGGCCGTGCCGATGGGCCTGTTATGGATCGCCGTCGCCGTGGGGGCGATCGGCGTCATCGGCGTGATCGCGTACCGGACCGGCCGCTGATCCGCTGTAGTGAGCGATCAGGCCTGGTCAGGAGCGCGCGTACACGCGGTGGACGAACTCGGCCAGCTTGCTGTCCGGCAGTTCCTTGGCCAGATCGGCCTCACTGATCATGCCGGCGATGCGGCCGTTCTCGATCACGGGCAGCCGCTTGATCTGGTTCTGCTCCATCGTGAGCAGCGCCTCCTCGACGCTGGTCTGGGCGTCCACCCAGACGAGGCCGCCGGCCAGTTCGCCCGCCGTGCACTTCTCGATGTCCCTGCCCTCGGCGCAGCATTTGATCACGATGTCGCGATCGGTGATGATCCCCTTGAGGCGGTCGTCCTCCCCGCAGATCGGCAGCGCGCCGACGCCGAGGTCGCGCATCATCTCGGCCGCGCGACGCAGACTCTCGTGCTCGCCGATGCACTCCGCGCCCGGATGCATGACGTCGCGAGCGGTTTTCCCGGCACCCTGTGTAGTCATCTGTGACCCCCCGAATAGGAGTTGCGGACTGGTTCGGGGGCCCATACCCGGTTTAGCCGCTTGGATTCCCGTTCGACGCGCACGCCCGCTCCGGCGACCATCTCCAACCTGGGCATTGCCGGTCAAATAGCTTTAACGGTGCCCTTACCGCATATGCCCTAGAGTGTGCGCGCCATGGTCACTGAATCATCCGAAGCCAGGCTATTGATCGTCGAGGACGAGCCGAACATCCTGGAGTTGCTGTCCGCGAGTCTGCGATACGCGGGCTTCGAGGTGCACTCGGCGTCCAACGGAAGTGAGGCGGTCGCGGCGGCCCGGCGTCATCGGCCCGACCTCATCGTGCTCGACGTCATGTTGCCCGACATGGACGGTTTCGACATCGTGCGCCGGATGCGCGGTGGTGGTACGCGGACGCCCGTGGTCTTCCTCACGGCGCGGGACGCCACCGAGGACAAGATCCGTGGTCTCACCCTGGGCGGGGACGACTACGTGACCAAGCCGTTCAGCCTCGAAGAGGTCATCGCGAGGATCCGCGCCGTGCTGCGCCGTACGTCGGGTGGCGTGGTGGCCTGCTCGCCGCGGCTGGCGATCGCCGACGTCGAGCTGGACGAGGAGTCGCACGAGGTCTGGCGGGCGGGCAGCGCCATCCCGCTGTCGCCGACGGAGTTCAAGCTGCTGCGCTACTTCATGGCCAACGCCGGGAGGGTGCTCTCCAAGGCGCAGATCCTCGACCACGTGTGGGACTACGACTTCCGGGGCGACGCCGGGATCGTCGAGTCGTACGTGTCGGTACTCCGCCGCAAGCTCGACAACCGGCATCCCCGGCTCATCCACACTCTGCGCGGCGTGGGGTACGTCATGCGCGTTCCGCCCAACGGCGTCTGAGACCGTCGTGTCCGGACGAACTCCGCTGCGCATCACGCTCAGTGCGGCCATGCTCGCGCTGGTCGCCGTCGCGCTGGCGGTGTTCGGGGTGAGCAGCATGTCCGTGCTCCGCGACTATCTCGTCACGCGGGTGGACGGGCAGTTGCACGGCATCGCCACCGATGCCGCCCTGCGGGCGCAGCGAGGCCCCACCGCGTTCAGCAGGCTGAGGGTGCCCCCCGAGGGCCGGGTGGAGGTCCGCGACCGCGAGGGCAGGACGATCCTGGCGCAGGCCGGGATGGCGGTGGAGAACGTGCCGGGCCCGGTGGCCGTGACGTCCTCGGTCCCGCGGACCGTGCCCGCCATGTCGGGGGACGGACGCTGGCGAGCCAAGGTCCTCCCCATCGACGGAGTGGGCACCATGGTCGTCGCCATGGACCTGGCCTCGGTCACCCAGATAACCACCCAGCTCGCCGTCATCGAGTTGCTGTGCGGTGCGGTCGTCATGACCGTGCTGGCCGTGGTCGGGGTGGTGGTCGTACGGCGGAGCCTGCGGCCGCTGACGGAGATCGAGGCGACGGCCGCGGCCATCGCCAAGGGACACCTCGGCAGCCGGATCCACGACCACCACCACCCCCGCACGGAGGTCGGCAGCCTGGCCCGCTCACTCAACGGCATGCTGGCGCAGATCGAGTCGGCGTTCCAGGCCCGCGCCGCGTCGGAGGCCGCCGCCCGCGAGTCGGAGTCGCGGATGCGGCGGTTCATCGCCGACGCCTCCCACGAGCTGCGTACGCCGCTCACGTCGATCAGGGGATTCGCCGAGTTCTACCGGCAGGTGCCCGGGTCCGATGTCACGCGGCTGATGGAGCGGATCGAGAGCGAGGCGTCCCGGATGGGGCTGCTCGTCGAGGACCTGCTGCTGCTCGCCCGGCTGGACCAGCAGCGTCCGCTGCAGCAGCAGCCGGTGGACCTGCTGGCCATCGCGGCCGACGCCGTACACGACGCGCGGACGCTCTGCCCGGATCGCGACGTATCGCTGGTGATGGAGGGGGAGACGGCACTGATCGTCTCCGGTGACGAGGTGCGGCTGCGCCAGGTCGTGGGCAACCTCGTGAACAACGCGACCACCCACACCCCCGCCGGAACCCCGATCACGGTTCGGGCCGGAACTGACGGAGATCAGGCGTTCATCGAGGTGGCGGACAAGGGGCCCGGACTCACCGCCGAACAGGTGGCCAGGGTCTTCGAACGCTTCTACCGTGCGGACCCGTCGCGGAAACGGCCGGCGGGGGGGAGCGGGCTCGGCCTCGCCATCGTCGACTCGCTCATGCGGGCCCATGGCGGGAGCGTGAGCGTACGGTCGGAGCCGGGAGCCGGGGCCGCCTTCCGCGCCGTCCTCCCGCTGGCTCCCGAAGCGCTGCTCTGAAGGGTCTGCCCGGCACCGGCGCCGCGCCGACGAGGCGTCCACCCTGAATCCGATGACGGCCGCCGGCCGGGGTGCGGCCGACCCGATCCGGTCGGCGTATGGCCGCGGTCTTCCATCCGCGCGGGAACGTTCCTTCATGCGGACCCGGAGGGAGTTACCCGGGGACGTCCGGTGCCGACGATTGGCGGCGACTCCTTCGTTCCCCATTGTCGCAATCGAGATATATGAATTCAACCCGTTGACTCGACTGTGCTGCTCGTATAAAGTCCAATTTTGTGGGAGCGCTCCCAAATGCTCATCATCTCTGGAATCCGCTCAGTCATCACGTTTAATTCGGTGTCATCCTCGCCGATCGCTTGCATTCTGGTCTTCTGGTTACGTGCCGTCCATACTCGAATGCTGGGGAGATAGACAATGGGCAGATTAACGAAGCGTGATGTGTGGGATGCGTATCTGCAGACCATACGTTCTCCGTCGGTGCTTTTCTCTGATTCGGCGGGCGCCGGCCTGTTACGGCTCCTGACGCTCGGCGGAAGGCTGCCTTTCCGGTCCGCGATCAGCAGTCTCACGATCAGAGAAAAGGTGATATTCCAGCATGTGCTGGGGCGTGAGCAACTCCGCCTGATCGACCCGCTGGCTCAGCAATTCGAGACCTGCAACGTGATCGTGACCCATTCTGCCCTTGGCCGGATGACTTTGCACGAGGTAGGCAGGAACGACCCGGCGGTCTCCGAGGACGTCGTGGCCGGCATTCACCTGCCCGAATGGCTCACCGGGCAGATCGAGGAGGAGGCGGCGGCGGAGCAGGCGCTCGAGGATCACGAACGGGCCGGCGTCGACGCGCTTCTCGCCCGCTGGCGCGATGAAGGCGTGCTCATGACCAAGCTGAACGAGGTGATCGACTGGGTGGAGCGCGTCGAGACGGTCTTCGTCTACATCGGGCGCGTGCTGTTCTCCCGATCGGACTCGGGCTCCTCGACTCTGATCAAGGGCAGGCTGCTACCCGCCCTGCGCACCCGGCCGCTTGAGGAGTGGACGCCGGAGGAGCGGCTGTTCGTCGGCGCGATGCAACTGCTGTTCCGCACCGGTCGCGCAGTCCGATTCGAGCAGTTCAACGGGCGCCAGCTCAGCGCGACGCGGCTGCGCGGGGTGCTGCTGCGGCTGTGCAGCGGCTACCGTCTCGCCCTCGGCATGCGGGCCGACGCCGATCTGGCCACGATGACGCTCGAAGATCTCGCGACGACCGTGCGCGACCTGGTGTCCGCTGTGGACGAGAGCAGGTACGTCAGGTATCGGCGTGTCAACGGACTGACGTACGCGAAAGACGAGTTCGTCCTTCCGTGGGACGTGTCGGACCGCGCGCTCACGGAGGTGCCGCCCGTCCTGGCCGCGCTCGCCGCGCGCCATCGTGGGGAGCCGCCGGGTGTCGACGCCGACCCCCGCGAGCTGGTCGGAGAGCTCACCGCACGGGCGGTCGAGATCGCGGTGCTCGACGGGGACGTCACCGCCCTCGAAGAGGTTCTGAACGCCATTGTCCTGGGAGCCGTGCTGGCCACGCACGGGGACTACGCGATGACGAGCGGAATACGCGACCTGGCCGATATGGCGGTCGCGGAGAACACGCCGCAAAAGATCCTCGAATTGCGTAAGAACAATTTCTTCTGCTGTGTCGTTCCCGACCCGGCCCTGGCTCGGCGCATGCCCGGTGCGGAGCTGTCCGAGGTTCTCTGGCAGGTAGCCCAGCGTATGATGTACAACCGTTGGCACTTCATCCCCGGCAATTTCGACCGGGAGCAGATCCCGCAGCAGCGGCACTATTTCTTCCCGCCCCTGGTCCCGGACATCGGGGAATGGTGCGACCAGCGGCACGGAGGTCACACCAGATCGCAGGTGCGCTTTACTCTGCGGGCGCCCGGAGCGGCCATGTGGATGCCTGCCTTCACCCCCGAGGGGCACGCTTATCGCGGATGCTACGACATCCGCGTGGTCAGGATGGACGGTGAACCTTTCACACTGGCCGACCTGCGGATGGCCTCACGCTATTCCGGTCTGATCGACGTGTACTGGAGGGAAGTGGCCAAGCGGTCGGAGGCGGGTGGCTTCCCGCCGCCCGTGATCAAGTCGTACGGCGCGGACTGGTATCGCGAACAGCGCTGGAGCACGTCCCTGGCCCAGCTCGTCCGAGACATGGAGACCCCATCGTGTACCAGGTTGTGACGAACGCGTGTCGGCAGTACTCGATCTGGCCGGTCGGTACGCCGATCCCCGCCGGATGGGAGGCCGTCGGCGGTCCCGGGGAACGACAGCGGTGCCTGGCCCGGATCGAGGAACTGTGGACGGACGTCTCATCCTCGCGCGGAAAGCACGGCGACCCCGCGGTGGCGGTGGACCAGTGGCTGACCGGGGCGGCGGTCGCCCCGCCTGAGGTGCACCCGGAAGTGTCCTCGGTCCGCGGTGTCCGGATACCGATTCCCGACGTCGGCATCCACGCGTTGATCGAGGCGTGCTGCGACCGGCGGCCGCAGCAGATCGCGCTGCGCTACAAGGATGAGATCATCACCCGGGCGCAGCTGGCGGAACGCACGCGGGCCTGGGCGGACGCCTTGTGCGACGCCGGGGCACGTCACGGGCGACCTGTCGCCGTTCTGCTTCCCCGGTCGGCGAAGGCGGTGCTCGCCATCGTCGCGGTCCTGCGCGCGGGCGCCGCCTACCTGCCGCTCGCCATGGCCGACCCGCCGTCGCGGCTGCTGACCATTCTCGCGGACGCCGGCGATCCACTGGTGATCACCGATGACCGGGGGCGGGCCATCCTGGGGGGCTACCGGGGGCCGGTGCTCTCCGTGGACGGGCTGGACGACGTCGGGGTGGAGCGCCGTGAGGGGGCGGTGGCCCGGCCGGCGACGGTGTCCGCCGCCGATCCGGCGTATGTGATGTACACCTCGGGTACGACCGGAGCACCCAAGGGCGTCCTCGGCACCCATGGTCAGCTCGTCAACTACGTCCGGTGGTGCGCGGAGGAGTTCGCCCTCCGGCCCGGGGAACGCGCACTCCTGCACGCCCCGCTGCACTTCGTGGGGTCGGTGATGACGCTGTTCACCGCGCTGGTCGCGGAGTGGGAGCTTCAGGTCGCCCCGGAACCGGTCGGGTTCGACGAACTGGTGGATCTCGCCCGTGGCGGCCCCTGCGGCTTCCTCAAGCTCACCCCCTCCCATGTACGGGCGCTCACCGCACTCGGCGACGTCAACGGTATGGCCCGGCTGGTCATGATCGGCAGCGAGCCGCTCTATCTCACGCGGGAGTTCGCCGACTGGATCGTCGGCAGCGACGGCGCCCGCTTCGCCAACCACTACGGGCTGAGCGAGACGTGTGGCTGCACGTGGCATTGGGTCGGTGACGACGCGACGCTGGGGGCACGGCTGCCGGTCGGGCGGCCGATCATCAACGCGGAGGTCCACATCCTCGGTCCCGACGGGACGCGGGTTCCCTTCGGGGAGACGGGCGAGCTGTGCATAGCGGGCCAGGTGATCGCCGCGGGGTACCACGGCCAGGCGGCGCTCACCGCGGAGCGATGGACCCCGCATCCCTGGGGCGCGCCCGGCGAACGGCTGCTGCACACGGGCGACCTGGCTCGGATGTCGCCCGACGGCACCGTCGACGTACTGGGCCGCGCCGACCGCCAGGTCAAGATCAGGGGACACCGGGTCGCACTGCCGATCGTGGAGGAAGCCCTGCGCCGCTGCCCGGACGTCGCGGAAGCGGTGGTCATCACGACGCAGGCCGAGAGCGGAGGACACCGGCTGACGGCGTATGTGCGGCCGGTGCCCGCAGCGTGCGTGAACCCGGACGACCTGCGCTCTCGGCTGGAGCAGGAGTTGCCGCAGGCGTCGGTTCCATCCCGCTTCGTCGCGGTCTCCCGCTTCCCGCTCACCCCCAACGGCAAGGTCGACTACGGTAGCCTGCCGCAGGTCCCGGCGATGAGACCGGCGACGGCGGGGCCGTTCTCCGAACCGGAGACCGAGACGGAGGCGGCGCTGTGCGCTCTGTTCGCCCGGGTGCTGCAGCTCGAGACCGTGGGAGCCGACGACGACTTCTTCGATCTCGGCGGGGACTCGCTGAGCGTGGTCGAACTGGTCACCGTGGCCGATGACGAGCTGGGCGCCGAGATGGGCATCGGCGAGCTCTTCGACCGTCGGACCCCGCGCCGCCTGGCCGAACTGGTCGGCGAGCACGTCCTGCCGTCATGACCGGCGAAGGGCTGCGTGTCCGCTTCCGGGCTGAGCCGGACATCGGGCCGATGACATGGGGCCAGCTCCATATCTGGCGCCCCCTGAAGTGGTTCGGGGACGCCTCGGCCGCGTTCAACCTGCGGCGGGTGGTCGCGGTGGACGACGGCGCCGTCCCACCCCGCGCCGTAGGCGACTGGCTGCGTCACCTCGTTGAGAGCCATCAGGTCCTGCGTACGCACTTCGTGGACGACCCGGACGGCGTCGGGCAGATCGTCGCCGCCGAGGGCGAGTACACGGTCGAGGTCGTGGAGGCCGGTGAGGCGGACCCGGCCGTCGTGGCCGAAGAGTGCGCCCGGCGGCTGGCCGCCGCGCCGTTCCTGCTCGACCGGGAGTGGCCGGTACGGCTCGGCCTGATCTGCCGGGGTGATCAGGTGTTCGCGATCGCCCTGGTGGCGTCACACGTCGCACTCGACGGCTGGGCGATCGAGCGGCTGACCGACTCGGCGAGCGGACTGCTGCACGGGGAAGCCGTCGATTTCGTCACGGAGTGGCAGCCTCTGCGGCAGGCGGCGTACGAGAGGTCGGAGCGGGGTCGCCGTCAGGCGGCCAAGGCCATCGGCTTCTGGCGGGCCGGGCTGGGCGAACTTCCCGACGAGCCGCAGCGGTCGCCGAATCCGGTCCTCGGCGAGCCGCGTGTGCAGCGCTGGGCGTACCGCTCCGATGAACTCGCCCTCGCCTCGATGCGGCTCGCGAAGCGTACGGGGACGTCCAGCTCCGCCGTCCTGCTGACGCTCGCGGCAGCGGTGCTGGGCATCCTGCGCGGCCGATCGACGGTCGCGATGCAGCTCATCGCGGCCAACCGGTACACATCGCGGCAGCGGCGGCTTCTCGCCGCCGCGGCCCAGGACGGCCTGTTCGTCTTCCGGACCCCGGAGACCGACCTGGACTCGACGGTCCAGGCGGTCTACCGGCAGGCGACGGAGGCGTACTTCCACGCGCAGTACGACCCCGACGCGCTCGGGGCGCTGAAGGATGAGGTGAACCGGAGCCGACGGCATCCGATCGACCTGTCGGGCTACTTCAACGACGCGCGGCTGGGCCGGGACTGGCAGGTGCCGGACCTGCCCGGTCCGCCGGCGCCACCGGCGTTCATCGGCGGCTTCGACCGGCACGACATGACGTTCTGCCTGGGGCTGGCGCAGCGCGGGGCTTCGTGTGAGGTATCGCTGCTCGCCGACACCGCCCTGGTGCCGCCCGGGGACATCCCGCGTGTCCTGGTCGGGGTGGAGACCGTCCTGACCACGGCCTCCCACCGGCAGGTGGAGATGCGCGAACTGCCGGTGCTGTTCGGTCTCGCCGACAGCACCCGGGACACCTCTTCAGAGTCGCCGACGAGAAACGGAAATCGCTCATGACAACCACGTCCGTGCCCCTCACCGAACTGCTCGCCGTCGGCGCCCCGGAACTGTGGGACGTCGAACTCGCCCCGGACAACCGCTATCAGACGCGAACCGTCACCGTGCGGGAGGTCACGGACGCCGTGGTCGCCACCTTGCGTGCCGGATTCGACGGCCTGGCGCCCGATGACTTTCCCCGGCTGATCGTCGGGTGGGGGCGGTGCCGCGTCGGGTCGACCGCGATCACCAATCTGTTCGGCATGGCCGGGATCTCTTCCTACTACCAGCCCGTCAAGACCATCGCCCGCTTCGTGCTCAGCGGTGGCGAGGGCGCGCCGTGGCGGCTTCCCGACGGAGAGCCGGTGCTGTTCGCCAAGGAGATGGCCGGTCCTTACGTGCCGTACGAGTGCGTGTTCAATCCCGTCCAATGCCTGATCGACGCGGGCTGGCCGGCCGGCCGCCTGCACCTGCTCGTGCTCGACCGTGACCCGGCCGCCTGTCTCGACTCGTGGATGGCCAAATGGGCACCGAAGATCGGGAGGGACCGGGTCGTGGCCAACTTCCGCCTGTCGACGGCCAACTACCTGGCGATGCGCGCCTTCGCGGAGCAAGCCGGCGTGACCACGACCCATTTCCCGTACGAGGCGAGCAGACGTCCGGAGATCGTCGTGCCGAGGCTGTTCGCCGGGCTCGGCGTGGCCGACCGCTTCAGCCCGGCGATCCTCACCGCATGGGGTGCGGCCGGTGATCTGAACTCCGACAGCGCCCGAATCCACTATCCGGCGGAGCCCGAGGCGTACGTGGTGCCCGGCCTGCACGGCAACGAGCAGGAGTACCGCTTCCGGGAGCGCGAGATCCGCGAACTGACGCCGCAGGAGCGTGCCGTCGCCGATGACCCGGGAGTGCGGGATCGCTACCGGGAGTCGATCGATCTCTGCCGTGCGGACCTCGACCTGGACGACGTGCTCGGCTCGGTGCTCTTCGGCTGAACGCGGGCGCCTGCACCGGCCGGTCGCGGCGACCGGCCCCGGGCGCGATCCTGCCCCGCCCGTACGTCAGGCCGTACGTCAGGCCTTCGCGTTCGCGGCCGTCTGCTCGGCCACGGCGAGCCTGACGCATATCGCGACCGCGTGCATGGCCTCGCGTACGTCGTCGACGGACGGGAAACTGGGTGCCAGCCTGATGTGCCGGTCACGCGGGTCCTGCCCCAGGGGAAAAGCGGCTCCGGCGGGGGTGAGCGCGACGCCGGCCTGTCCGGCGAGCCGGACCACCTCACGCGCACACCCGTCGGGCACGTGGAGGCTGAGGAAGTAGCCCCCCTTGGGGGTGGTCCACTCGGCGATGCCGTACGGGCCGAGCTCGGCCTCCAGAACCTCGTAGACGGCGGCGAACTTGGGCCGGAGCAGCTCGCGGTGGCGCTCCATGTGGCGGCGCACGCCGTCCGCGTCGCCGAAGAACCGGACGTGCCGCAACTGGTTGATCTTGTCGGGGCCGATCGTCTGCTTGGCCATCAGGCCGAGGAGCCACTCGATGTTCGCGGGCGAAGATCCGACGAAGGCCACCCCGGACCCGGCCATTGTGATCTTGGAGGTCGAGGCGAAGACGAAGGCGCGGTCGGGATTGCCGGATTCCTCGCAGGCGGAGAGGATCGGCGGTATCTCGATGCGCTCTTCCGTCAGGTGATGCACCGCGTAGGCGTCGTCCCAGAACAGACGGAAGTCCGGAGCGGCCGTCGGCATCGCCGCGAGCCTGCGTACGCACTCGTCGCTGTAGACCTCGCCCGTCGGGTTGCTGTACCTGGGCACACACCACATGCCCTTGATCCGCGGATCGCTCGCCACCAGCTTCTCGACCGCCGCCATGTCGGGCCCCGCACCGGTCAGCTCCACCGGCACCATGCCGATGCCGAACCGTTCGGTGATCGCGAAGTGGCGGTCGTATCCCGGGGCCGGGCACAGGAAGAGCACCTCCGGCTCGTCGGCCCAGCGGCGCTTGGCACCGGGCAGGGGCGACAGCTGCGCCTGCACGATGATGTCGTGCATCAGCGTGAGGCTGGCGTTCCCGGCGGCCAGGAGCTGGTCGGCCGGTATCCGCAGCAGCTCGGCGAAGATCGCCCGCAGTTCGGGCAGACCTCGGAGGCCGCCGTAGTTGCGGCAGTCGGTGCCGTCCGCCGCCCGCACGTCGCCTTCGGCCGGTAGCCGCAGGAGGGGGCCGGAAAGATCGAGCTGCGCCGGGGACGGCTTACCGCGGGTCAGGTCCAGACTCAGGCCTCGGGCGCACAGGTCGGCATAGGCCTTCCGTGCTTCGTCGAGGTGGATCGTGCCCTGTCGAAATGACTCGCTCGCCGGATCAAACAACGCCGATCCTCCATGTGGACGCCTGTGCCTTGGCCGGGGATCAATGTACCAACCCCGGCCGGGGATCATCTCGGGGAGTGGCGGCGAAGGCGCGGCACCGAGTGCCCTCATCTTCGCAGGAAACCCTCAGGATCGGCCAAGGTAGCCCGAAGCGGGGTTTGCCATGGTCTTAAGACCATGCGGTCAGTGACGAGGCGCACAGCGGTGTCCGCCGACGGCGCGGGAGGTCCGGCCCGCGGGGAGGGAGTGTCATGAGGGCGAACGTTCGCACCAGCACCGGAGGCGCCCTCGGCGCGGCGGCGCGCGGCGAGAAGTCGGCGGGCCGCCTGCTCGTCGTCGACGATGAGCCGAACATCCTGGAGCTTCTCACGGCCAGCCTGCGGTTCGCCGGGTTCGACGTGGTGACCGCCTCGACCGGCGCCGAGGCCATGCTGGCCGCCGAGCGGGATCGGCCCGACCTGATCGTGCTCGATGTCATGCTGCCGGACATGGACGGCCTGGCCGTCGCCGACCGGCTGCGCGGAGCCGGGCCGCGGATCCCGGTGGTCTTCCTCACCGCCAGGGACGCGACCGAGGACAAGATCGCCGGGCTGAACAAGGCCGACGACTACGTGACGAAGCCGTTCAGCCTGGAAGAGGTCATCGCGCGGATCCACGCCGTGCTGCGCCGTACCCGTGGCGAGGAGGGGCCGTCGCGGCTCGAGGTCGCCGACCTGGAGATGAACGAGGACACCCGGCAGGTGTGGCGGGCGGGCCGGCCCGTACGGCTGTCGCCGACCGAGTTCAAGCTGCTGCACTATTTCATGGTCAACCAGGGCAGGGTCCTCTCGAAGGCGCAGATCCTCGACCACGTGTGGCACTACGACTTCGGCGGGGACGCCAACGTCGTCGAATCGTACGTCTCCTACCTGCGGCGGAAGATCGACAGGATCGAGCCGAAGCTCATCCACACGATCCGCGGGGTGGGGTACGTGCTGCGCGCTCCACGTCACTGAGCGAGGCGGCCGGGCCATCCCCGCCCGGCGGCCACCCGCGGAAGGTCCCGGCCTCCAGACCTCCAGGCCGAGAGCGGGGCCGAGAGGCGGAGACGGCGAGGCGAGCGGCGGTATCTAAGTGATTTGACCCGTTTTGTACGGGAAAACCGTCTTTATGGCGGGCGACGACGGGCCGGTCGGGGCGCAGCGGCTGCTCGGGGCGCTTCGGGAGCTGCGACGCCACCTCGACCAGGACCTGTTCCCGCTGGCCATCGGCGACGTCGCGGCCGACCGGCGCATGCTCAAGGAGCTGAGCGGACAGCTCGACGACTATCTGCTGCCCAGGCTGACCGCCATCGACGCGCCGCTACTGGCCGTCGTCGGCGGCTCCACCGGCGCGGGCAAGTCCACACTGGTCAACTCCCTGGTCGGCGCCGACGTCACCGAGCCCGGCGTGCTGCGGCCCACCACGCTCGCCCCGACCCTGGTCGCCAACCCCGCCGACGTCGCCTGGTTCACCGCCGCGCACGTCCTCCCCGGCATCCCACGCGCGACGGGCGGCGGCCGCGGCGAGCCGGGGACGCTCAGGATCGCCACGTCGGACGACCTGCCCGCCGGCCTCGCGCTGCTGGACGCCCCCGACGTCGACTCGGTCGTCAGCGCCAACCGCGAGCTGGCTGCGCAGCTCCTGGCCGCGGCCGACCTCTGGCTGTTCGTCACCACAGCGGCCCGCTACGCGGACGAGGTCCCGTGGAGCTTCCTGCGCAGCGCCCGCGAACGCAGCACCGCCCTGGCCGTCATCCTGCAGCGGGTGCCCCCGGAGGCGAGCGGGCCCGTGACCGCCGACCTGACCCGCCTGCTCAGGGAGAACGGCCTGGCCGGCGCGCCGCTGTTCTCTGTGCCCGAGCTGGAGCTGACATCGGAGCGCGCCAGGCTGCCGGCTTCGGCCGTACGGCCGATCTCCGGCTGGCTGGCCGGGCTCGCGGCCGACGCACGCTCACGGGCCGCGGTCGTACGGCGGACCCTCACCGGGGCGCTGGACAGCGTCGCGGTCAGGGTGCCGGAACTGGCCGACCGGGTCGACCGGCAGCAGGCCGGCATCGCCGAGCTGCGCGCCGTGGTGGATGAGGCGTACGCGTCGGCCCTGCACGGGTTCGACGAGGGCATGCGGGACGGCGTGCTGCTGCGCGGTGAGGTGCTGGCCCGCTGGCAGGACTTCGTCGGCACCGGCGACCTCATGCGGTCGCTGCAGTCCCGGGTCGCGCGGCTGCGTGACCGGGTCACCGCGGCCGTCACCGGCCGCCCGACTCCCGACCGGGAGCTGAGCGTGGCGCTGGAGAGCGGCGTCGCCGCGTTGATCCGCGCGGTGGCCGACGGTGCGGCCGAGCGATCGGTCGAGTCGTGGCTGGCCCGGCCCGCCGGCCGGGACCTGCTGGAGAGGTCCGGCGTGGCGGTCACCGGCCGGCTCGGCCGCGCCGGCGCCGAGCTGCCCGGCCGGGCCGAGACGGCCGTACGCGCCTGGCAGAGTCACGTGCTCCACCTGGTCAGGTCGGAGGGGGCGGATCGGCGGACCCTGGCCCGGGCCGCGTCGTTCGGCGTCAACAGCCTGGGCGTGCTTCTCATGCTGGCGGTGTTCTCCGCGACCGGGGGGATCACCGGCATCGAGGTCGGCATCGCCGGCGGCACCGGAGTGCTGAGCCAGAAGCTGCTCGAGGCGGTCTTCGGCGACCAGGCCGTGCGTGAGCTGACCCGCTGCGCCCGAGAGGACCTCCGCCGCAGGGTCGGCCTCCTTCTCGACGGGGAGCGCGCGCGGTTCACCTCCCTGCTGACGGGGCTCGGGGGCGCGGCGGACACGGCGGCACGGCTGCGGGAAACGGCGCGGGCCGTACGGGAGAGACGGGAAAGGCAGCCGCTTTGAAGCTTCTCGGCAGGAAGGCGGGGCCTCCGCTCGACGACCGGCTCGCGGCGCTCGCGGAGGCGGCCGGCCTGGCGGAGGGACGGCTCGGCGCGGCCGCGATCGACCGGGCACGCGACGTGGTCGACCGGGCCGGGGTGCGGCGTGGCCTGTCGGTGGAGCACACGGCCGTCGCGCTCGCCGGAGCCACCGGCAGCGGGAAGTCGTCGCTGTTCAACGCGCTGGCCGGGGTCGATCTCGCCGAAGTGGGGGTGACCAGGCCGACGACCGCCCACGCCCAGGCGGCGCTGTGGCGCCCGGCCGGAGCCGGCCCGCTGCTCGACTGGCTCGGGGTGCCGCTGCGGCACACGGTCGCCGGCAGGGGGGCCTGCGGCCTGATCCTGCTCGACCTGCCCGATCACGACTCGATCGAGCTCTCACACCGGCTGGAGGTGGACCGGCTGGTCGGCGTGGTCGATCTGCTGGTCTGGGTGCTGGACCCGCAGAAGTACGCCGACGCGGCCGTACACGATCGGTACCTGCGCCCGCTCGCCCGCCACCGGGACGTCATGGTCGTCGTGCTGAACCAGATCGACCGGCTGCCCCGCCGGTCGATCTCCCGCTGTCTCGACGATCTGCGCCGGCTGCTCGCCGCCGACGGGCTGCGGGACGTGCCGGTGCTGGGGGTGTCGGCCCGGACCGGAGAAGGCGTCGCCGAGCTGCGCACCCTGCTCGATCGGCGGGTGTCCCGCCGCCGGGCCTGGGCGTCGCGGCTGGCCGCTGACGCCGCCACGGCCGCCGCGGCCCTGCGGGACTCGGCGGCGGCCGGCGGAGCGGGCCCGGGAGACCGCGTCGGATCGGACGGCGTCTCCGCCGACCGGCCGCGGGCTCGAGAGCTCGTCCGGGCGCTGGAACAGGCGGCGTCGGTGCCGCTGGTCGTCCGGGCGGTCGCCAGGGCCCACCGGCATCGGGCGGTCGCCGCGACCGGGTGGCCGGTGACGCGGTGGATGCGCAGGCTGCGTCCGGATCCGCTGCGCCGGCTGCGGCTGTCGGGCGGCGGCGACGCCCGCACCTCGCTTCCGGCGGCGACATCCGTGCAGGTGGCCGCGATGGAGCTGGCCGTACGCGATGTGGGCGCGGCAGCCGCTGCCGGTGTGCCGGAGCCGTGGGCGACGTCCGTACGGCACGCGGCGCGGTCGCGGACGCCGGAGCTGGCCGACGCCCTCGACCGGGCGGTGGCCACCACCTCGGTCGGCGTGTCGCGGACACCCCGGTGGTGGCGGGCGGCGGGAGCGCTGCAGTGGCTGCTGACCGCCGCGATGGCGGCCGGAGCCGGGTGGCTGGCCGTGCTCTTCGTGGTCGACTATCTTCTGCTGCCCCGGCCGCCCACGCCCACCCTGGACCGGGTGCCGTGGCCGACCGCGCTGCTGGCGGGCGGGGCGGTGGCGGGGGTGTTCGTCGCGCTGCTCTGCCGGGCGGTCGCCTGGCTGGGCGGTCGGCGCAGGGCGCGGAAGGCGGCCAGGGCGCTGCGGGCGGCCATAGAACAGGTCGGAAACGAGCTGGTCATCGCGCCCGCGACGGCGGAGCTGGCGCGTTACGGACGATTCGTGGAGCGGGTCGCCGTGGCCGGGTCCTGATCCGCACCGGTCAGGTCGGCCAGATCGGCGGCCCGATCGCGTGCCTCGATCTGGCGCGGTCCCAGCTCGCTGTCCTCAGCCGCGGCCCTGGCCTCGGCGGCCGCCTGCTCGGCCGCTGCCACGGCGGCGCTGCCCGCCTCGCTCCGCTCACGCTCCCGTGTCGCCGGGGACGGCGGCAGCGATTCGGTGAACGCCTTGGACACGCCCTGAAGCGCCGAGGTCACCTCGCTCGGAATCACCCAGAACGTGTTGCCTTCACCCTGCGCGAGCTGGGGGAGGACCTGCAGGTACTGGTAGGCGAGCAGCTTGGGGTCGGGGTCGTTGCGGTGGACGGCCTGGAATACCTCGTCGATCGCCTGCGACTGGCCCTCCGCCTTGAGGATCTGCGCGGTGCGCTCACCCTCGGCGCGCAGGATCGCGCTCTGCTTCTCGCCCTCGGCGGTGAGGATCTGCGACTGCCGCTGGCCTTCGGCGGTCAGGATGGCGGCGCGCTTGTCCCGCTCGGCGCGCATCTGCTTCTCCATGGCCTCCTTGATGGTCCTCGGCGGGTCGATCGCCTTGATCTCGACCCGGTTGACCCGGATGCCCCACTTGCCGGTGGCCTCGTCCAGCACGCCCCGGAGCTGGCTGTTGATCGTGTCGCGCGAGGTGAGCGTCTGCTCCAGGTCCATGCCGCCGACGACGTTGCGCAGCGTCGTCACCGTGAGCTGCTCGACGCCCTGGATGAAGTTCGCGATCTCGTATTCCGCCGCCCTGGGGTCGGTGACCTGGAAGTAGAGCACCGTGTCGATGTCGACGACGAGGTTGTCCTCGGTGATGACCGGCTGCGGCTGGAAAGAGACCACCTGCTCGCGCAGATCGATCAGGCGATGGACCCGGTCGATGAACGGGATCACGAAGTTCAGGCCGGGACCCAGTGTGCGGTAGTACCGTCCCAGGCGCTCCACGTTGCCCGCTCTGGCCTGCGGGACGATGCGGACCGCACGCAACACCGTGAACACCACGACCAGGGCCACGATGATGCCGCCGATCAGAACAGAATCACCCATGCTCAAGCTCCCTCGGATAAACGAGGGCCGTCGCGCCCTCAATCTCGATCACGTCGACGGTCGTGCCGGCGGGGATGACGAGGCTGTCGTCATAGGCCCGGGCGGACCACTCCTCACCGCCGATGCGCACCCTGCCTCCGTGCGCGGTGACCTGAGTGGTCACGTAGGCCGGCTTGCCGATGAGAGCGGACACGCCGAAGCGCCGTAGCGGAGGCTGCCTGATGAGCCGCTGCGCGAGTGGCCGCGCCACGGCGAGCCCGGCGGTCGAGGCGGCGGCGAACACGGCGAGCTGGAGGCCGACCGGCAGCCCGACGAGGGCGGCTCCCGCCGTCAGCAGCGCCGCGGCGGACAGCAGCCCGAGAGCGGCGGTCAGCGTGAAGATCTCCGCGACTCCGAGCACCGCCGCCAGGATGAGCCAGATGATCCAGGACTCCATTTGCCGCCTCCATAAGCAATAACGAAGTCCGGTGGGGCGGAGTTCCCCTTTAAGTTATCCCTGTCCAGTTCTGTACGGGGTAATCGTTCGGAAGTGGTGCGCGAGTCGAGACGTGACACCCTGGGCACCGGCCGCCACGGCGATCACCGCGTACTCCGTGACGGGACGCAGCGGACGGGCGGAGCGCCAGACGGTGTGCGAGGGATCGAAGCCCCCGGGCACCAGGTCACGTCCGGCGAACGCCACCACGCTCGACAGCCGGCCGCCCTCGGCCCGCACCACGATGCGCCCGCCGGGCTGGGTGGTGAAGATGCCTGGCGAGGGCGTCATCGTGATGCGGGGTGCGGGCGGGACGCGTACGGCGCAGCCCCCGATGACCGCGAGGAGGAGAAGGGCCGGGGGAGCCCAGGCGGCGATCCGGCGCATGTGTTCCTGCCTCCGCTACTCGGGGAAACCCAAGAGTAGCGGAAAGTGATGACATGGACACGTAAGGTCGCGACCTCCGGTCGGATCACGCGCCCGGCGGCGCCGTGCTCAGGTACGGGCGTTCCACGTCCAGGCATAGGCCGGATCCTCGCAGGCCAGGGCGGCCGGGCCGAGGTCGAGCGGGCGGAACGTGTCGATCATGACCGCGAGCTCCGTGGTGGTCGTCATGCCCTGCCGTACGGCCTCGACGGCCGCCTCCACCGCGCCCGGCTGCGGGCCGTGTGTGAAGCCCGCCGGGTGCAGCGAGATCGAGCCGACGTCGATGCCCGACCCCTTCCGCGCCGTGTAGTCGCCGCCCACATAGAACATCAACTCGTCGGAGTCCACGTTGTGGTGGTTGTACGGGATCGGCACGGCCTCGGGATGGAAGTCGAGCGGCCGGGGGCAGAACGAGCAGATGACGAAGTTCGGACCCTCGAACGTCTGGTGGACCGGCGGCGGCGCGTGTGTCCGCTTCACGATCGGTTCGAAGTCGTGGATGTTGAAGGCGTACGGGTACAGACAGCCGTCCCAGCCGACCACGTCGAACGGGTGGTGGGCGTAGGTGAGCCGGGTCAGCCCGCCCCTCGTGCGGACCAGGACCGGCACCTCCTCGCCGTCGACCAGCAGCGGCTCTGCCGGTACGCGCAGGTCGCGCTCGCAGTAGGGGGCGTGCTCCAGGAACTGTCCGTACTGCGACAGGTAGCGCCTGGGCGGCCTGATGTGCCCGGCCGCCTCGATGACCAGCGCGGCCACCGGACCCCGCGGCACCCAGCGGTGGATCGTCCCGGTCGGTACCACGACGTAGTCGCCCTCGCCCACGTCCATCGCGCCGTACGTCGACTCGAAGCGCGCCCGTCCGCTCGTGATGTACACGCACTCGTCGCCCATCGAGTCGCGGTAGAGCTCGCTCGGCGCGTCCGTGGCGGCGTACGAGATGCGGACGTCGGCGTTGCCGGCCAGCAGCAGGCGCCCGGAGACCAGATCGCCGGTCGGCGAGAGGTCGCGGGTGCGGAAATGGCGCGGCGAGAGCGGGAGGTTGGGCGTGAGCCCGGCGCCGCCCCCGTCGACGGCCTCGGCCTTCACGATCGCCGTCGGTGCGTGGCGGTGATAGAGGAGCGAGGAGTCGGAGGAGAAGCCCTCCTCGCCCATCAGCTCCTCGTGATAGAGCCCGCCGTCGGGTCTGCGGAACTGCACGTGGCGTTTGCGCGGCACCTCGCCGACACTGCGATAGTACGGCACGGCTACCCCCCATGGCAGAGAATGTCCGCTTATCGGACACTAGCGTCCTCTATACGTACGACGATCCGTCAATGGGCCATGGATGTCAAACACAGGGGGCGCGGTTCCGGTCGCCGGGTCCGTCACCCCGGCCGTGACCTACGTGCGGATGTTCGGGCGCTGCGGCGTGAGCCGGTCACCGGCCGGGCCGGGTGGCCGAGGGCTTCGGCTGCGCGAGGGCCGCGGTGAGATCTTCGGCGGCGGTGAGCACGAGCGGGCCCACCGTCCTCACGTCGAGGTCGGCGAAGCTGACCACGCCGACCGACGCCTCCAGCCACGAGAGCCCCGTGACGGGCACGGCGATGCCCGTCGCGCCCTCCTGAAGCTGACCATGGCTCGTGCGCAGCGGCGGATCGCCGCCGTCGTTCACCCCTCTGTTCGAGGCTTCGCCCGCGCTGTCGCCCGCGCCTTCGCCCGCGCCGTCAGCACCGGAGCGGCCGGACCGCAGCGCGAGCAGCGCCAGCCCCGCCGCGCCGCGGGTGAGCGGGTGCCGTGATCCCTCGCGGTAGGCGACATGCATGTCGGTCCACGACGGCTCTACCACCGCCACGGCCAGCCCCTCGTCGCCTTCGGCGATCATCAGATGCGCCGTCGCCCCGGCCCGCTCGGCGAGCGTGCGCAGCACCGGGAGCGCCGTCGCACGCAGCAGGGGCTGTACGGCCTGGGCCAGCCCGAGAACGCCGAAACCGAGGTGGACCCGCCCGCCGGCGTCCCTTCTGGCGAAGCCCTCGGCCTGCAGAGTGGTGAGCAGCCGATAGACGACCGGACGGCTGAGGCCGAGCTCACCGGCCAGCTCCGTGGGCGTACGCCCACGGTGGCCCTCCGCGAGCACCCGCAACAGCCGTAATCCCCGTTCCAGCGTCTGCGCCGACTCGGCCGCCATCATGCTGTCGATTATCCCGCCCCACCCGGAGACCCACGAACCCGCGCCGCACGTGGCCTACGTGCGGCGCGGGCCATGTGACATGTGAGTTTCGCCGAGGCCGTCCCCAGAGGACAGCGCGAGGGTCCACGGGATCGCGGGCGGTGGACATCAGCGGCCGGCGGCCGTCCTGGACGCGATCGCGTCGGCCGGACCCGGGAGTCGCACGGTCACCGCGGCCGGCATCTTCGGCCCGGACCGGCGGTCCGGGCCTCCCGATGTCAACGGCCGCGCAGCCAGGCGCCGAACTCGTCGACGTCGATCAGCCCGTCGCCGTCGGAGTCGACCTTGGCGATCGCCCCGTGCGCCCCACTGATCGTGAGAGGATCACCGAGCACCGCCATGAGGCGGACCAACTCGTCGGCGGAGATCCGCCCATCCTTGTCGGCGTCAATGAGTTCGAAAGTGGCGGCGTACTCGCTCATGCCGTCCTCCACGGGATCGATCGGCGAACCTGGCCGGTCAATCATGCCGTAATCCTCGGTCGTTCAGCCTCCCGCGCATGTGGGCGCGGGCGTTGAGTTCGTGCCGTTCCAGGAGCCGAGGAAGCCGAAGGTCGCCTCGGCGCCGGAGGCGAGGCCGCCGTTCCACTCGACGTTCTTCACGGTCACGTTGGCGCCGCTCTGGCTGAGTGTGCCGTTCCACAGCTGCGTCACCTGCTGGCCGTCGGCGAACGCCCAGGAGACGGTCCACCCGTCGATCGAGGCGGCGCCCGTGTTCTTCACCGTGACCTCGCCCTGGAAACCGCCCGCCCACTGGTTAGTGATCTTGTAGGTGGCCGTGCAGCCACCAGGACCGGTGGGTGTCGGGGTCGGTGTGGGAGTGGGCGTCGGGGTGGGCGTGGGTGTCGGTGTGGGAGTGGGCGTGGGTGTCGGTGTGGGGGTCGGGCTTGGGGTGACGCCGGACAGCAGCGCGGCCAGTGCCGGATACCACCTGTCCGCCATCTTCTGGTCGCCGCTCGCGTTCGGATGCACGCCGTCGTAGGTGTCGGTGCTCGTGCTGAAGCCGGTCCACTGGTCGACCACCACGATCGGCGAGGCGGCGGTGGTCTTCGACGTCGCCCAGCCGGGGATCGCGTCGTTCAGCGCGACGGCCCGGGCGCCGCACTCCGGGCAGGTGCTCGGGTTCATCGGGATGATCTTGGCTACGAGGATCTTCATGTTCGGGTTGCTCGCCCGCATCTGGTCCACGAGCTTGCCGTACGCCGCGAGGATGGTCGCGGTGGGCCGGTTGCTCCACACGTCGTTGGTGCCGAAGTGCATCAGCACGATGTCCGGGTGGGTCGCCGACAGCCAGCCGGGGAGCTGGTTCTGGTCGGCGACGTTCGTGACGAGCGCGCCGCCGTGCCCCTCGTTGTCTCCGTCGTACGGCACCGAGCAGCCCTGCGGGGGAAGCGTGCCCACCATGTCGATCGATGTGTAGCCGTTGTTCTGCAACGTGTTCCACAGCAGGGCCCGCCAGCAGCCGGGCGAACCGGTGATCGAGTCACCCAGTGGCATGATCCGTACGGCGGCGGCCGCTCTGGCCGGGCCGGCGACCACCAGCATGCCGAGCAGCACCGTCAGGGCCGCCAGCACGGCTTTCGTCTTGGACATCGCGCTCCCCTCCTAGGACGGCGCGATGCTAGATCCGTACGGCCCGGATGCCCAGAGACGACTGTGGACGAGCCGCATGACATGCGGAAACGTATGTACGGTTCATCTGCGGCCGACCTCTTGTCGCGGGGGACCGAGGGCCGATTCGGGCACCGCTGTTCCACCAGGTCGTACGACCGAATATGCTCAGGGCACCTATGCACGTCTAGTGGAGGATGCGGTCGCCATGTACAAGGAGTTCCTCGGCGAGGTCGTGGTGTGGCTGATCCCCGTCGTCGTCCTTGTCGCCCTGGCACTGATGATCACCAGCCACCCCGCGTAGTCCAGACGTCGGAGAAGGGCCGGGCCATCGCGGCTCGGCCCTTTTTCGCATGCCGGGGCCCGTTCCCGGCCGTGTCGCGGCCCCCTGCCCGCTCAGCTCAGGGCGCCGAGGAGGCCGCGCACGATCCGCTTCAACGTGGCGGCGTTCTCGGGCGTCGAACTCTTGGCGAGACCGCCAGATAGTCCACGTGGTCGGCGAGCCTCCCCCCCATGGCCGTGATCTTGCGAATTCTCGCAGCCGGGGCCGGGAGCAGGCACTTCGCGTTGGTGATCTTGCAGTTTCTCGCAGGTATACCCGCCGAGCAGCGAAAACGACGTTCGTGATCTTGCACTTCGCACTGCAAGATCAGCCAACACTTAAGTGCAGGTCAGGCGGGTTGCCTGCGAGAAACTGCAAGATCACGAGATGGAGCTGCGCAGCTCAGGGGGGTGGGCTGCGAGCATTCGCAAGATCACGGGGGTGAGGGGGGTGAAGTAGTGCAAAGGTCGCCGCTTCCCCACATGTCGCCCTGATCGCGACAAAAGTGTCACTTCATTGGAATATTGATCAATCGGGGCGGATCGTGTGATACTCCCCAACGGTGTGATCAACGAGTTGGGAGCGACTCTGGATGTCGACTGATGCCGTCGTGCGGACAGCGGGAGACTGCAGGGCTTTTCCCCTGAGCCGAGTCCTTCCATCGCTACTACGAGACCCGGTCGGCGCGTTGCTGCAGATGGGGCGGCGAGCGGACGGCGAGATCGTCCAGATCAACCTGGGCCCCTTCCGGCCCTATCTGGTGACCCGACCCGATCACCTACAGCACATCCTGCGGGGCAACGCGGCGAACTACACCCGGGAGGGCGTCTTCTGGCGGCCGCTGCACCGACTGTTCGGTCACAGCATCATGTCCGACGGCCCGCCGTGGGAGCGGAGCCGCAAGGTCCTTCAGCCGGTCTTCACCGCCAAGAACGTCGAGTCGCTCGCGCAGCGCATGGCGGACGCGATCGCCGACGGCATCGACGGGCTGGCCGAGCCGGTCGGGAGCGGGCGGCCGATCGACGTCCCCGCCGAGATGGCCCGGATCGTGAACACGGCCGTCGTCAAGATCTTCTTCGGCGACAAGATCTCCATGGCGGACACCGAGCGGCTGGCCCCGGCCTTCAACGCGGTCGGGACGTCCGTCGTCTTCCGCTACCTCCTGCCCTTCCTGCCGGGATCGGTGCCGGTTCCCGGGGACAGGGCGTTCCACGGCGCTCTGCGGACGATCGACGACATCGTCGTCCCACTCGTGGAGAGGTATCGCGACCGGCCGGGCGACGGCGACGACATCGTCTCCGTCCTGTGCCGGGCGGGCGGCCACGACGACCCGGTGTGGGTGCGGGACAACCTCGTCGCCATGCTCGCCACCGCCACGGAGACCACGGCGGGCGCCCTCACGTGGCTCTGGCCGCTGCTCCACTCCCACCGGGACGTGGCCGCGCGGCTGCGGGAGGAGATCGACCGCGTCGTGGGAGGCGAGCGCGTCCGGCCCGAGCATCTGGCGAGCCTGCCGTACACGAAACAGGTCGTCCAGGAGGTGTTGCGCCTGTTCCCGGTGGGCTGGCTGTTCCCCCGGATGGTGGTGGCGGAGGAGAACGTCGGCGGAGTGCGGCTCAGGCGGGGCAGGACGGTCCTCATCAGCCCGTACATCACCCATCGGCTCCCGGCGCTCTGGGATCGGCCGGACGAGTTCGACCCCGACCGCTTCTCGCCGAGCCGCTCGCAGGGACGGCACCGGTACGCGTACTTCCCGTTCGGCGGGGGACCGCACCAGTGCATCGGCATGTACGTCTTCACGATGGAGGCACACCTCATCATCGCGGGGATCCTCAGCCGTTATCGCCAGGTGGCGTGCAGCCCCGAGGTGGCCACACCGCGGATGGGCGCCTCGCTGAGACCCCGCCAGCACGTCGAGATCGTCTTACGCCCGGCCCGGGAGGCCGGCCGGGAGGGCGCGGCATGACGACGGCGGCCAAGAGGGTGGACGAGGTCGACGCGGCCCGGCTGTGCGGTACGGCCGCCGCGGTGGCCGCGCAGTCGCAGCGAGATCTGCGCGAGTGCGCCGCCGCCTACCCGGAGTTGTTCCCCGACAGCCCGTTCGACGCGGCGCTGTTCAACGCCGTCGCGCTGGCGAACGCGTTCGGGGCTCCGTGGGCGACGGCCGATCGACTGCGGATCGCCAACCGCACGGCACTGTGGATCTTCGCGGTCGACTGGCTGCTGGACTATGTCGCGAAGTCCCGTCAGGAGGTGGAGTCCGTCGTGGACCGCTGCTTGCGTGTGGTGGCGGACGGCCGGCGTGAATCCGATTTCCCGCTGGGGTGTTTCCTGGCCGACATCCGGGACGAGTTGGCCGAGGCGCCCGCTTTCGCGGAGAAGGGCGAGGTCTGGGCCGCCGAGTTGGAGCTGATGCTGGCGGCCATGCTCCGCGAATGGGACTGGAAGACGGCGGCCCGAGACGGATCGCCTCTGCCGACATTGACCGAATATCTGGATAATGCGGACAACTTTGGCTCTTCTCTCGTCAACGTCTCCTGTTGGATCGTCGGCGGCGATCGGGCGGCCCTGGATCGGCTCGACGTGCTCAGGAGCGCGAGCGACGAGGTCCAGCGAGTGCTGCGTCTCCTGAACGATCTGGCGACGTACGAGCGCGACGTCACCTGGGGAGACCTCAACGCGCAGATGTTGGGCACCGGCCGAGCCGAGATCATCGAGCGGATCGGCGACCTGGTCGACGGCTGCCGCGGGCTTCTGGAGCCGCTGCGTGACGACTGCCCTCTCGAAGTGGCGTATCTGGAGCGACAGATCGGCTACAGCATGGGTTTCTATGGCATCACCGACTATTGGGGCAAGCTGTGAGCAGTGGCGGCGTGATCTCGAGTGCGGCCGTCGATGTGACGGCCGGTGCCGACGAGTTGATGCGGGACCTGATGGCCCGGCCCTGGGGGCAGGTCTCGCCGTCGGTTTACGAGACCGGCCGGCTCGTGTCCCTCGCCCCCTGGCTGATCGGCCATCAGGCCCGGGTGGCGTATCTGCTCGCGACGCAGCGGCCGGACGGGTCGTGGGGAGCGCCGGACGGCTACGCGCTCGTGCCGACGGTCAGCGCCACGGAGGCGATCCTGTCGGCCTGCGCCCGCGGCGGCAACGGCGCCGACCCCGCAGCCCTGCGGCACTCGGCGCTGCGCGGTGTGCGGGCGCTGGCGGGCCTGCTCCTCGAGGCGGCGGTCCGCCTGCCCGACATGCCCGCCATCGAGCTGATCGTTCCGGACCTCGTCGTCCGCATCAACGCGCATCTGGCCGCCATGCCGGACTCGGGCGTCGAACCCCTCCGGCTGCCCAAGGGAATGAGTGAAACCCCGATCACGCTGATCAGGCGGCGGGTGGAGTCCGGCTCGGCGCTGCCGGAGAAGCTTCTGCACGCCTTCGAAATCGCGGGCGACTCGGCCGCGGGAGCCCGCATGGCGAGCCCGACGCCCATCGGCACGGTCGGCGCCTCGCCGGCCGCGACGGCGGCCTGGCTCGGTGACGGCGTGACCGCCGACGCGGGCGCCGGCCCCGCCGCCCGCCGTTATCTCGAGGCGGTGGCGCTGCGGCACGGCGGTCCGGTTCCGGTCGGCCTGCCGATCACCGTGTTCGAGCGCGGCTGGGTGCTGAGCTGGCTGGCCCGCGCCCGGATCCCCTTCGACGTGCCGCCGGAGATGCTGGCCGACCTCCGGGCCGCGATCGGTCCGGCGGGCACGCCCGCCGGGTCGGGGCTGCCCGCGGACGCCGACACCACCTCCGTGGCCCTGTACGCGTTGGCCCTGCACGGCATGCCGTACGAGCCGGAGAGCCTGTGGGCCTTCGAGACACCGACGCACTTTTGCACCTGGCAGGGTGAGGACGGGTCCTCGGTCAGCGTGAACGCCCATGTGCTTGACGCCTTCGGGCAGTATGCGACGGTCCGGCCCAACGCGGGGGCACGGTACGCCCCCGTCATCGGCCGCCTGTCGGCCTGGCTGGCCGGTCGGCAGCGGGCCGACGGGAGCTGGGACGACCGCTGGCACGCCTCGCCGTACTATGCGACCGTCTCCTGCGCGCTCGCGCTCGCCGAATTCGGCGGGACGGCCGCTGAACCGGCGGTGCGCAAGGCCGTGCGCTGGGTGCTGGAGACCCAGCGTGACGACGGGTCGTGGGGACGGTGGGCGGGGACGGCGGAGGAGACCGCCTACGCGATGCAGGTTCTCCTGCTGGCCGGGACCGGAGAGCGGGTCGAGGAGGCCGCGGCCCGGGGGTACGGATATCTCCTCAGCGCCGCGGCGGACACCGTCGACGGCCCACCGCTCTGGCACGACAAGGACCTCTACCTTCCGGTGGCAGTGGTGAGGGCGGCGGTTCTCGCCGCACTGCACCTTGCGCAGTCGGATCCACTTGTTGTGAGACGTCTAGTCAAGTAGGATCGCCCGGGTCAGTAATAACCTTTGATTCGGACATTTCCCCCTTTGTCTGATTGGGTTGAGCGCTTTTCGGGCCCTTGCTAGGGTGTTCCAGTTGTGGCGTGTTTTCGGCAGTGGACGGAACATTCAGGGTTGACCTGGATGCAGGTTGGCCCAGGTGAACGCGCTGTTTTGAACTTCTCAACCTTCCGCTGAATGGAACTGTCTATGCGCTTCCGGAATTCGCGCGTACGGACGAAAGTCACTGCGATGCTCGTGTCGCTCGCAGCCCTCTGGGCCTTCGCGGCGTGGGTCACTCTGCGGGACGGCCTGAACCTGGCGTGGGTTTCGGTATACAACACGAACGTCGCCCAGCCAAGTGAGTCGCTGCTGCTGCAGCTCCAGCAGGAACGCCGGCTCACCATGATCCGTCTGGCGGACTCCGGAGTGGTCGGAAAGAGCCAGATCACCGACCAGCGGACCCGCACCGACGAAGCGGCCACGAGGTTCCGCGAGCTCGCGAGCACCGACAGGGTCGAGTTCGCCGCGGACGACGTGCTGAAGGAGCGGATCGCCGAGACGTTCCGTCGGCTGGACGAACTCGGCACCGGCCGGAAGGAGATCGACGCCGGGCGCCGTGATCGGGTCACGGCCGTCGCCGCCTTCAACAATCTGATCGACTCGCTGTATCGGACGTACGAGTCACTCGCCACCCTGGACGACGACGCGATCGCGCGGGACACCCGTACCCTGATCTCGCTGAACTGGACCCGGGAGCTCATCTCGCGCGAGGACGCGTTGCTGGCGGGCGCCGTCGCGGCCCGGCGGTTCAGCGGAACCGAGGCCGTGCGGTTCACCCAGATCGTGGGCGCGCACCGTTACAACATGGACCGCGTGCTGACGGATCTGGAGAACGAGGATCCGACGGCCTACCGGCAACTCCGCGAAAGCCAGGCACTGGAGCGGCTGCACAGCCTGGAAGACCTGGTCTCCCGGCAGGGCCGGCCCGGTGTGATCCCGCCCGTCACCGCGGAGCAGTGGCAGAACACCACGGCGCGCGCCCTCACCGAGTTGCACAACGTGGTGCGCGAGGCCGGTGAGCGGCTGGTCGAGCGCTCGACGCCGGTCGCCATCGGCGTCATCGTCCGGCTGGTGCTCGCGGGTCTTCTCGGCCTGGTCGCGGTCATCGCGTCCATCATCCTGTCCATCACCACGGCCCGAGCCCTGGTCAGGCAGCTCGAGAAGCTGCGCACCGCCGCCATGGAACTCGCCAACGAGCGGCTGCCCAGCGTGGTCGCCCGGCTCGCCCAGGGAGAGAAGGTCGACGTCGCCGCGGAGGCGCCGCCGCTGAAGTTCGGCGACGACGTGATCGGCCAGGTGGGCACGGCCTTCAACGCGGTCCAGGAGACCGCGATCAGGACAGCGGTCGACGAGGCCCAGCTCCGGCAGAGCATCCGCGACATTCTGCTCAGCCTCGCCCGGCGTACGCAGTCGCTGGTCCACCGCCAGCTCACCCTGCTCGACGTGATGGAGCGGCGTGAGTCCGAGCCGTCCGAGCTGAAGGACCTGTTCCGGATCGACCACCTCGCCACCCGGATGCGCCGCAACGCCGAGAACCTCATCGTCTTGGCCGGCGCGTCGCCCGCGCGGGCCTGGCGCAGGTCGGTGCCGATGGTCGACGTCGTACGCGGCGCCCTCGCCGAGGTCGAGGACTACACGCGTGTCACCGTGCTCCCGATGGGGGAGACCGCGCTGTCCGGCCGGGCCGTCGGCGACGTGATCCACCTGCTCGCCGAGCTGATCGAGAACGCGGTGTCGTTCTCCCCGCCGTACACCACGGTGCAGATCGGCGGCCAGACCGTGGCCAGCGGCTACGCGATCGAGATCGAGGACCGCGGCCTGGGGATGAGCGCCGAAGACCTGGCGGCGGCGAACGAGCGGATCGCCAACCCGCCGGAGTTCAACCTGTCGAGCACCGCGCGGCTCGGCCTCTACGTGGTGAGCAGGCTGGCCGAACGGCACGGCATCCGGGTCGCGCTCAAGGCCTCGCCGTACGGCGGCACGACGGCGGTCGTGCTGCTGCCGCACGACCTGGTCACCGAGGGCAGGGACGACCTGTCCGGCGGAGCGACGGAACACGGGCGCAGGCCCCTCCAGCCGGGGGGCGCCCGTGAGACGGCACTCGTCGGCGCGCCCGAGGTGTTCGCAGCACCAGTTCAGGAGGTGGTTTCCGTACCGACGAGCGTCCCAGAACCACCGCGGACCGAACCGCAGCCGAGTGAGCCGGTCGGTACCGATGTGCCGAGGCCCGCGTCTCCGGCCTCGTTCACCCCCTCCGGCCTGCCGTTCCGGGTGCCGCAGGCGAGCCTCGCGCCGGAACTGGTCGCCGGGCCGCAGTCGGTGCTCAACGGCGAGGACGATGAAGAACGTTCGCCGGAGGACATCAGAAAGATCATGGGCTCGTTCCAGTCGGGCACCAGGAAGGGCAGATCCGAGGCGGCGAAGCTGCTGGATGAAGGGCATGAAGGGAAGGACGACCAGTGACGCAGAAGACGGGCGCGTCCGCCGACTTGGCGTGGTTGCTCGATGATCTGGTCGATCGGGTCCGGGAGGCCGAGCACGGCATCGTCCTGTCCAGGGACGGTCTGCTGCTGGCCGCCTCGCGCGGCCTGCGCCTTGAGGACGCCGAGCATCTGTCCGCCGTGGCCTCCGGGCTGCAGAGCCTGGCCCGGGGGGTCGGCGAGCGGTTCAACGGCGGCACGGTCAGGCAGACCATCGTCGAGATGAAATCGGCCTATCTGCTCGTGACCGTGGCCGGTCAGGGCGCCTGCCTCGCCGTGCTGTGCAGCGGCGACGCGGACGTCGGCCTGGTGGCCTATGAGATGGCCATGCTCGTCACCAGGGTGGGGCAGTACCTCACCTCACCGGCCAGAACGGTGACGAGAGAGGGGCATGGATGAGCGGATACGAATGGGGCCCGGATGGCTGGAGCCCGGACGACGACCGGCTTCTCGACGCTCCCACCATCCGGCCGTACGTCATCGCACGCGGCCGGACCGAGGCGCAGGACCGATTCGACCTGATCTCGCTCGCCGTGACGGTCAAACCCACGACCGGGCGCGAGGTCGGCCTCGATCCCGAACATCAGACGATCGTACGGCTGTGCCGCAGACCGCTGTCGGTAGCGGAGATCGCGGCGCACATGGACCTGCCGGCCGGGATTGTCCGAGTCCTCCTCGGTGACCTGTTCGACCGGGGATTCGTCGCCGTGCAACAACCGCAGCCGGAGATGGACGTGCTGGACGAGAGAATGTACAAGGCGGTGCTCGATGGCCTTCGGGCGCTCTGACCAGCCCAAGATGCCCAAGGCGATCAAACTGCTGATCGCCGGGGGCTTCGGAGTGGGCAAGACCACGATGGTGGGCGCGGTCTCCGAGATCCGGCCGTTGCGGACCGAGGAGACCCTCACCGACCGCAGCGTGGGCATCGACGACCTGTCCGGTGTGGAGACCAAGGCGACCACCACCGTGGCGATGGACTTCGGCCGGATCAGCATCGGTGACGAGTTCATGCTGTATCTGTTCGGCACCCCCGGCCAGGAGCGGTTCTGGTTCGTGTGGGACGAGCTCGCCCGCGGAGCGCTCGGGGCGGTGGTGCTGGCGGACACGCGGCGCCTGGCGGACTGCTTCCCCTCCGTGGACTACTTCGAGCGGCGCGGCACCCCCTTCATAGTGGCGGTCAACTGTTTCGAGGGCGCCCCGGTGTTCGAACTCGCCGAGGTGAAGCTGGCGCTCAACTTGGGCGAGGACATTCCGGTCCTTCTGTGCGACGCGCGTAAGCGTGAGTCGGGCAAGGAGGTCCTGATCACCCTGGTCAAGCACGCGTACGGCAAGCGCCCCATGGCCACCGTGAGGTGATCGCCCGGCGGAGCGGAGATCAACTGCCCGACTGGCGGACAAAGCAGAAGGGCCCATGCCATTCTTGTACCGGCATGGGCCCTTTGTGTTATGTGTCCCCTTCGCTGACCGGTTCCGCAGTCCTCCTGAAGCGAGACGAGTAACAGCTGCACAACAGCCGTTGATATGGCGGTGCACCCACTGTAACGTCTGCCACATCGCAGAAACTATCGGACATGCGCCGAAAGTTTCGGAATCCAGGAGGGAACCACCGTGAAGTTGAGTCGACGAGGCGTGGCGCTGCTCGCGGCGTCAGCGTTAATCTTGGGGGGCTGCGGCAGTACGGGGGACGACGCCGCCGATAGCAAGAGCGAAGCCGGCGGCCAGGTGACCGTCGAGTTCTGGAACATCTGGACCAGCGAGCCGCTGAAGTCATACGGTGCTCAGGCCATCAAGGACTTCGAGGCCAAGCACCCGAACATCAAGATCAAGAACGTCGCTATCGAGAACGACGCGTTCAAGCCCAAGTTGACCACGACCATTCAGTCGGGCAAGGCTCCGGACGTCTTCCAGAGCTGGGGCGGTGGCGTGCTCAAGCAGCAGGCCGACGCCGGGCTGGTGAAGGATCTCACCGCGGACACGGCCTCCTGGATCGGACAGTTCACCCCCGCCGCGCTCGCGGCTTACCAGATCGACGGCAAGACCTACGCCATCCCGCACGACATCGGGATGGTGGGCTTCTGGTACAACAAGGCGCTGTTCAGCAAGGCCGGCATCGCCGCGCCGCCGCAGACCTGGTCGGAGTTCATCGACGCCGTCAAGAAGCTGAAGGCGGCGGGCATCACCCCGATCTCGCTCGCGGGCAAGGCCAAGTGGCCGGGCCACTACTACTGGGCCTACCTCGCCATGCGGATCGGCGGCCTGGACGCGCTCAAGCAGGCAGGCGTCGACAACAACTTCACCGGGCCCGACTTCATCGCCGCCGGTGAGAAGGTGAAGGAGCTGGCCGACCTCGACCCGTTCCAGAAGGGCTTCCTGGGCGCGGCGTACGACACTCCCGACGGCCAGGCGGCGACCATGGGCAACGGGAAGGCCGCCATGGAGCTGATGGGCCAGTGGGCCCCGTCCGTTCAGTCGTCGGCGGGTAAGGGCATCGGCGAGGACCTCGGGTTCTTCCCCTTCCCGACCGTCGAGGGCGGCAAGGGCGCGATCACCGAGGCCTTCGGCGGTGGCGGCGGCTACGCCGTCGGCGCCGAGGCGCCCGCGGAAGCGGTCGAGTTCCTCAAGTTCCTGTCCGACAGCGCCGAGCACCGCAAGGCGGTCGCGTCGGGTGGCGTGCTTCCGGTGCTGAAGGGCGAGGAGGACGAGGTCAAGGACCCGAACCTGGCCGTGGTCGCCCAGACCCTCGCGACGGCCACCGGGTTCCAGCTCTACCTCGACCAGGCGTATCCCCCGGCCGTGGGTCAGCAGGTCAACGACAGTGTGGCCGAGCTGATCGCCGGGACGAAGACGCCGGAAGAGGTGGCGCAGGCCATCACGGAGACGGCGAAGTCGGAGTAGCTGCCGCGTGAAGATGACAAGACCCCGGAGCCGGGAACGGCTCCGGGGGATTACCACGATTGTCCTGTTCCTGCTCCCCGCCCTGGTGCTGTTCGGCCTGCTGGTGCTGGCGCCGATCCTGGTCGCCATGTACACCAGCCTGTTCAAGTGGAACGGCCTGGGCGGCGCGCCGACCGACTTCGTCGGGCTCGACAACTTCACCAAGGCCTTCTCGGACGAGGTGTTCATCGGCGACCTGTGGCACGGCCTCGTCATCATCGGCCTGTCGCTGCTGATCCAGCTCCCGATGGCACTGGGCATCGCGCTGCTGCTCAACCAGCGCATACCGGGGCGGGCCGTCTACCGGCTGGTGTTCTTCGCGCCGTACATCGTGTCGGAGGCGATCACGGCCGTACTGTTCGGCCTGATCATGCAGCCCGGTGACGACGGCCTGGCCAACCAGCTCCTGGGATTCTTCGGCATTCCCGGCGTGGAGTGGTTCGCCGACCAGAAGATCGTGCTGTTCTCGCTGTTCCTGGTGATGACGTGGAAGTACTTCGGCTTCCATATGATCATCTACATCGCGGGGCGGCAGGGCATTCCACGGGAGCTGACCGAGGCCGCCCAGATCGACGGCGCGACCTCCTGGGAGGTGTTCCGCCATGTCACGCTGCCGCTGCTCGGGCCGACGATTCGCATCAGCGTGTTCCTGTCCGTCATCGGCGCGATCCAGCTCTTCGACCTGGTGTGGATCCTCACCGAGGGTGGGCCGGTCCACTCCTCCGAGACCATGGCCGTCACGTTGTTCCAGTTCGGCTTCAAGCGGTTCCAGGTCGGCTACGCCAGCGCGATCAGCGTGATCATGTTCCTGATCAGCCTCGTCTTCGCGCTCCTCTACCAGAGATACGTCATGCGCCGCGACCTTGAAGGAGCGACCACAGTGCTGCGAGACCAGCGATGAACGTCCACAGGCGTTCCACTGCCGCGCCGGTGAACCGCGGCCCGATACGCAGTGCCCTCCTGCAGGTGCTCGTGCTGTTGCTCGCCGCGCTCATCATCATCCCGCTGATCTACGGAGTGCTCGGCGGATTCAAGAGCACCGACCAGCTCTCCACCAACGCCTTCGGGCTGCCCGACCCCTGGGTGCCGGAGAACTACACGGGGGTCCTCGGGTCGGCCGAGTTCTGGACCCAGCTCTGGAACAGCACGTTCATCGCGCTGGTGACGACGATCATCGTGGTCCTCTTCTCCGCGATGGCGTCCTTCGTGTTCGCCCGGTTCGCCTTCCGCGGCCGGGAGGCGATGTTCACCCTGTTCGTCACCGGGCTGATGTTCCCGTTCGCGGTGGCGATCCTTCCCCTGTTCGTCCTGCTGCGCATCTTCGGGCTGCTGGACAACCCGCTCGGCGTGATCCTGCCCCAGGCGGCGTTCCAGCTGCCGATGACGATCATCATCCTCCGTGGTTTCTTCCGGGCCATCCCGGGTGAGATCGAGGAGGCCGCGACCCTGGACGGGTGCACCGCGTTCGGATTCTTCTGGCGGATCCTGCTGCCGATGGCCAAGCCGGCGCTCGCCACGGTCTCCGTGCTGACCGTCGTCTTCAGCTGGAACAACTTCATGCTGCCGCTGGTCGTGTTCAACGATCCGGGCTGGTTCACGATCCCGCTGGGCGTCCAGCAGTTCAGTGGTCAGTACGCCTCCGACTACGCGCGCGTGCTCGCCTACGTCACGATGGCGATGGTGCCGGCGTTCGCCTTCTACGCCGTGGCCGAGCGCCAGCTCGTCGGAGGACTCACCGCCGGTGCCATGAAGGGCTGAAGCCACGCTCCGTGCTGTATGGGAGGATTGTCCCATCAGCGCGGGGGGTGGCCATGACGGCTGCGATCATCCGCGTCGCAGAGGACGCGGACATGCCGAGCGTACGCGGCGACATCGGAGCATATTTCGAGCTTCTGACCAAGTGGCCCGAAACGCCGGACTTCCTGGACGCGGAGCGGGCGTACGGAACACTGCTCGTGGCCGAGGCCGGCGGCCGGATCGTGGGCTTCGGCGGGACGCTGCGCCGAGATTCGCTGACGCACCTCGGCGACCTGTTCGTCCTTCCCGATCACCAGTCGGCGGGCATCGGCCGGCTGATCCTCGCCCGGCTGCTGCTCCGGGACGTCCCCCAGATCACGTTCGCCGCCGGCAATGCGAGCGCCCTCGCGCTGTACATACGGCACGGCATGCGGCCGCGCTGTCCGTTGCTCTACCTTGAAGGCCCGTTCGAGGGCGGGCCGCCAGCGGCGGCGGAGGTCGGTGCGCGGGAGGCGGCGGCCATGGACGCCGCGGTCTCCGGTGGAGACCGTACGGACTGCCTCACCTGGTATGCCGGACTACCGGGAGCCGGGGTACGCCGCAGCGACGGAGGATACGCGTTCACCCGGATGGTCGGCGAAACCCTGGTGATCGGACCGGCGGGGGGTGAGACGCCGCAGGACGGTGTGGAAGTGATCTTGCAGACGATAGCCGCGCATCCCGGTGCGAAGCTGATCCAGGTGGCGGTGCCGGGCATCCATCCGCTCCTGCCCATGCTGCTCGACGCCGGATGGCGGATCACCGCCATGGACACCGTCATGACCAGCGCGGAGGGGCTCGTCCGGCTGGACCGATACCTCCCGCACCCCGATCTCGGTTAGAGACACGATCCGGCCGTCCGCACTGACCATGGACGAGGAACCCCGCCCCCGGCCGCTGGGATGGCCGGGGGCGGGGCGGGGGTTGGTTCTCCAGGATGGTCTGTCAGGCGACCCTGCGCAGGTAGTCGGTGAAGGCCCAGCCTGATCTGCCGTTCGCCGCCTTCACCGCGGTCCAGCCGTGCGTGCTGTCGCAGGCGCCGAGGAAACGCCCGTCGGACACCCGCAGCCGGCCGATCCGCCGGTGGTGCGGGCTCGGGCCCTTGCGTACGTTGAGGAAGCTCGACTTGCGCACATGCTTGAGCCGGTAGGCGCAGGACAGGTCGGGCAGGACGCTCGGGGCATCCGTGGTCGCGGGCAGCCTGCGTACATAGTGGGTGTGCACCCAGCCGCGCTCGCCGTCGCCGAACTCGATCTTGACCCAGTGGCCGGCCGGTGAGCAGGCACCGGCGAAGCGGCCGCTGTCGACGGTGAGCCTGCCCACCGGCCGATATTTCAGGCCGGGGCCCTTGCGTACGTTGAGGAAGCTCGACTTCCGCACGTTCCGTACCTTGTAGGTGCAGGAGAGCGCCGATGGTTGCGTCGGCACGAGAATCCCGGACGTTTGCCCGGTCTCGGGATCGGGGTGGACGATGTCGGCCTGGGCGGACGGCCCCGTGATCACGAGCCATCCCGCCGCGGCGCAGGCCGTGAGCGCGGGGATGATCCGCTTGGCGATCCTCACGATGTCTCCTTCGGTTCGCATCGCTCTCGCCGGGAGGGGCCGGTCTGTGAGTTTCACCGAAGGTTGTTGACCGATTACCGGGAGTTTACACTCGTCCCAAGCGCCCCTCTTTTCTTTTACCTTCGCGGGCGGTCACACCGGAACGAGTTTCGGACGGTGAGCCGCGGGTCACCGTCCGATCCGGCCGGCATCATGCCGGCGACGAACTCGTGGGCGACCACGACCGGCGCGGGCGGAGCGTTTCACTGCAAGGCGGCGGTGGCTCTTGCTGAGCGTAGCGCCAGGGGCAGCAGGCCGCCGAGGAGGAGCAGCGAGCTGATCGGCAGGAGGTCCAGGGAGGCCGCGGGTAGCACCACGGCCGCCAGGATGAGCAGCACGGCCCACACCTTGAGCACGCCCTTCGCGGCAAGTACTGCGGCCAGCGCGAACAGGCCGATGTAGAAGAGCATCGGCCCGACCTGGTAGACGACCAGCGGCACCCCGGGCACCGAGGACACCTTGTCGGACAGCACCCGCATCGCCTCGTGGTCGGCGGCCATGAACCCGACCACGATGTCGATGGTGAACTGCGCGATGGCGGCCACGGCCCCGGCCGTTCCGACCACGGCGGCGATGGTGGCGGCGGCGGTACGGCCCGCCAGCCGGCGCATCTCCCACATGATCGGCACGAACAGCGCCAGTGCCGTAAGGAAGGCCAGGTGCCCGCTGGTCCAGGCCAGGCCCGGCCCCCGGCTGCCGTCGAACCCGTCGATGATTCTGATCAGCGCGTAGGCGAGTGAGAGTACGGGAGCCGCGACGAAGGCATGACGTATGTTCATGAGCGCTCCTTGTGTTGGGGACGCGCCCATCCTGATCTTGCCGGTGGCGGCCCGGCATCGGGTGACGCCCCCAGACGACCCTGAGACGACCCCCGAGCCGCACCGGGGAGCAGGCCAGAACCGCGAAGGGTCCGGCACAGCTCCAGTACACGACCGGCGACGCGGTGGGGGAGGCGGCACACGTGCGGACGGTGGCGATGAGCCGGGGACCGGCCGGCACGGTGGCGGCGGCCACGACGATAGTGGTCAGCGGCGAGAGCAACAGCGGGAGCTCATCCGAGCAGATCGGCGGCCTGCTCGGCGACCTCGTCGACGGAGACCCCGGCCACCCAGGAGACGTCGTGGGGGCAGCGCGCCGCGTTCGGGTCGACTCCGCTCGCCCCGCAGACCGGGCAGGCGACGGTCCAGGAGACCAGGGGCCGATGGCGTGTGCGCGTCAGCGGTCCCGCGTTGATGAGGTTGCCGCACCAGTAGATCCCGATGGTGGGGGTGCCGACGGCGGCGGCCAGGTGCCGGGGACCGGTGTCATTGGAGATCACCAGCGCGCAGCGCTCGTACAGCGCGGCCAGCCCGCCGATGCTCAGCAGGTCCACGGCCGGTACGGACGGAGTCCGCGTCGCGGCGGCGACCTTCTCGACCACCTCACGCTCCTCGCCGGTGCCCGTGATGACGACCGGTCGGCCGAGCCGGTCGGCGACGGCGGCGAAGCACTCGGCCGGCCACCTGCGCCGCGGATCGCTCGCGCCGGGATGCAGGGCCACCAGGCCGGGCGGCGGCTCACCGAGCACGCCGGTCGCCTCGGCCCGGTCGGCGTCGGTCACGGCGAGACGGGGCTCGAAGACGTCCATCGCCCCACCGGGTGGTCTCCCCCCGACCAGGGCGGCGACCTCCAGATAGCGCAGCACCTCGTGCTGGTAGTACACGTACGGCACCCAGCGGTCGAGGCGTTCCGCGTCGGGGGAGCAGAGCCCGGCCGTCACCCGTGCACCCAGCCGCCGCACGAACGGGTTGGAGTTGCGCCCGCCGCCGTGCATCTGCACCGCGAGGTCGAACCGGTGGCGGCGCAACTCGTCGAAGAGGCCCTCGGGGGCCCGGTGGCCCTCCGCGGCCTCGGACACGCCGGTGACCGGCGGCAGCGCGATCACGTCGTCCACCGGTCCCGGCCGGTTGGTGAGGAGGCCGGCGTGCCAAGACCTGGCGAGCAGGGTGATCCGCGCGTCGGGGTAGGCACCGCGCAGGGAGTCGAGCGCGGGCAGCGCCAGCAGCAGGTCGCCGAGCGCGTTGGCGCGCAGCACGGCGATGCGCCGGACCCCGTCCACCTGCGTGCTCATGTCGCCTCGAAGACGTGGTCGTAGCACTCGGCGCGGCGGTCGGTGACCGTGGTGGGCAGCTCCAGGTGGTAGGCCCGGCTGGGCAGCAGCCCGGCTCCGCCGTACCGCTCCATGACCCGCAGCTGCGCGACGACGTCCTCACCCGCGTGGCGGGGCGGCACGCCGCGCCAGAAGTCGAACCCCCCGCACTCCACCAGCCGGGCGCGGTCGTAGAGCACGCAGCCGCCGATCCAGGCCACCTTGTACGGCTGCCACTCGATGTCACCCGCCCCGACCTTCTCGGCGAGGTGCAGGGGGTTGGCGGCGTTGTGCAGGGTGTGCCGCCGCCACGCGGGGGTCTCGCGCCGCACCCGCTCGGGCCGCACCTCGCCGTTCCAGGGTTCGTACGGCGCCAGTTCATCGGGGCGTACGTCGTCCCGATACGACAGGCCGTGCAGGGCGTACCCCACGAAGCCACAGCGCAGCCGCTCCATCGCGGCCAGCAGTACCTCCACGGCCCGCGGCTCCAGCCACACGTCGTCGTCCAGATAGAGCACCAGCCGCCGCTCGGCCCGGCCCAGCAGGAACGCCCGCTGTTCCGCCATCCCCCGTGGGGGGACGTGGCGGTGGATCTCGACCGGCCGCCCCCGGTGGGAGACGATCCGGATCGCCGCCGCCACCAGGAGGTCCTCGCCAGCGGGGGTGCCCGACTGGTCGGAGATCACCACGCGGAACCCGGCGGCCGTCTGGGCGGCCAGGCCGGAGAGCGTCACCGCGAGCGCGCCGGGGCGGTCTCGCGTGGGCACCAGCACGTCCAGGTCTGACGGGGCGAACATGCGCGCCAGATACCCGTGAGGTCACCGGGCAAACGACCGCCCAAACCCCACGCCGTGATCTTGCGAAAACTCGCACCCAGGCACCAAGAGCAGGCATTTCCCGTCCGTGATCTTGCAGTTCCTCGCAGGTATGTCGTCTGAGCAGCGAAAACGATGCCCGTGATCTTGCACTTGATCCGGCACTGCGAGATCACGAAAGGTGTACGTGCATGTCAGAGGGCCTGCCTGAGAGAAACTGCGAGATCGGCGAACCTGTCTGTGCAGGTCGGAAGGCTTCCTGCCAGAGTCCGTCCAGGCCACCCGGCGTGAAACGGCCTTGCGAGCCGCCTGGACGGGGATCGGGCCGCCGGCCCGACAAGCGAACGAGCCCCGATTTCTCGGGGCTCGCTCTTCTCGGAACTGTTCAGCCTAAGTGGTCGTGTTCGTAAATCCCTCGGGGGTTACGCGGCGGCGTCCAGTACGGCAGGCTGATGGTCGCAGTCATCGTGCTGCTGGAGGTTGGACTCTTTCTGTTCGTGCCGCTCGATCCGGGCCAGCAGGTCCTCGAGGTCGGCCGGGGTGAACTTCCATCTGAAGGGCCGGGCGGTGGCGTTGTAACGCCGCTCGAAGGCGATGAGCCGGTCTTCGACCTCGTCAAGGCTGGTGAAGTCGTTGGGCGTGACGACCTTGCGCTGCACGATGGAGAAGAAGATTTCCACCTGGTTCAACCAGGAGGCGTGCACGGGCGTGTGCACCATGACCGCGTTGGGGAACCGCGCGGTCAGCCGGTCGGCGGCGGCCTTGCCACGGTGGGAGGAGCCGTTGTCGACGACCCAGAACACCCGCTTGGCCGAGGCGTAGGGCTCTTGGGTCATGACCTGCTCGACCAGGTCCATGAACGGCACGATGCCGGTCTTGGCCGAGCAGCGGCCGAACACGTGGGCGCGGTGGACGTCGTAGGCGGCCTGGTAGGCCAGCGCGCCGCCGCGTTCGTAGTCGTGGTTGACCCGCATCATCCGGGCGGCCCCGGGCGGCAGGGTGGGGTGGCAGCGGCAGCGGGCCTGGATGGAGGTCTTCTCATCGGCGGAGATCACATACTCGTCGTCGCCCAGGGACAGGCCATCCCAGGTGCGGGCGTATAGGTCCAGCACTTTGCTCGCTTTGGCGGCGAAGTCGGGGTCGCGGATGAAGATCCACGTCTGGTATTGCCAGGGCTTGAGCGCGTCAGCGGCCAGGATCCGGCGGACGGTGGAGGCGGAGATCGCCGCGGCGATGCCCCGGGCGACGACTTCGCCGGCCAGGTCGGGGCAGCTCCAGCGCGATAGCGGCACCCCGGTTTCGGCCGGCAGTTGGCAGGCCAGCGCTTTGATCTCGGCGACCTGGACCGGGGTGAACTTCGGCGGGCGCCCGGAGCGGGGCCGGTCGGCCAGTCCTTTCATGCCCTCGTCGGCGTATCGGCCGCGCCATAGGCGGACGGTGTCCACGGTGACGCCTCGGCGTCGGGAGATCTTCGCGTTGGAGTAGCCGTGCGCGGCGTCCAGCACGATCCGCACGCGGATGACCTGCTGGTAAGGGGCGGTGTGGGAGTACGCCAGCTGCTTGAGCCGCCGGCGTTCGGCGGCAGCCAAGACGATCTGGCGGGCGCGGGGGACGGGCACCAGAGGACTCTCTGTAGTCGATCTTCACGGTGACTCGCCGACAATGCCCGCATTCATGCCGATAGTGGGCGAATGACACGCCGGGACGGCAAGATATCGGCCATGCCTGCCATCCCCGCCTCGACCAAGACGTCCCTGGCTCAGCGGCTGTTTCTGCACGCCAAGCAGCACTGGCCCCAGCTGGCCGACGTTCACGTGCGCTACCGCGGCCAGTTCGGCTACGTCGAGGGGGAACTCGCCGGTGGCCAGCGGCTGCCGCTGATGCGGCTGCGCTATGGCGGATCGGCGCACCGATGGGGGCTGGCGATCCATACGCCCAGCACGGGCGGTTATGAGGATGCGATCTGGTTCACCGGCAGCCCGCAAGAGGCCCTCGACCTGGTCTGCGACCTCTACGTGACCAACGCCAACAGCTGATCACGAGCAGCGCACTGACCCACCAACCGTCAACCCCCGAAGGACTTCCAGCGACGACCACTAAGTCAGGCCTATCGGGCGAGCCCGTGGCTGTGGCCGTCTGCGGTGGCGGCGGACGTGACCGCGGCGGACGCCGTACGGGCGGTGGGCCGCGGGCCCTCGCCGGGCAGCTTGCCCGCGTACGCGAACGTCACGGCGGCGGTGGCGATGGCGCCCAGGTTCAGTGCCAGCGCCCTGTCGCTGATGTTGGCGATGGTGTCGCAGGCCTGGTGGTAGCAGGGATCGTAGGCCTGACCGGCGGTGCCGCCGAACATCTTCTGCTCCTCGGCGGTCTTGACGCCTTCGGCGCCGGTGAACAGGCCACCGGACGGAACGCCCGCCTCGATGAAGGGTCCGTAGTCGGACCGGCCGTCGAAGTCGGTGCTCACGTACTTCTGGCGGAGAGCCTTGAAGTACTTCTCGAAGACCTTCTCGATCTCGTCGGATCCGGCCGGCCCGGCGGGTGCGCCCACGGCGTCGGAGTCGTCACCGTCGTAGATCTTCAGCGCGTAGTTCGGCGAGCCGATCATGTCGAAGTTGAGGTACAGCTTGGTGTTGGCGAGCTCCTGCGCCGGCAGGGTCGCGACGTAGTGCTCGGCGCCGAGTAGGCCCAGCTCCTCCGCGCTCCAGAAGGAGAAGCGCAGCCTGTTCTTCGTGGGGACCTTGCCGAGTGCCTTCGCGACCTCGAGGATCGCGGCGCTGCCGGAGCCGTTGTCGTTGATGCCCGGCCCGGCGAGCACGCTGTCGAGATGGGCGCCGAGGTGGACGACCTTCTTCGCGTTCCCCCACCTGGAGTCCGCGATGACGTTGTGCGTGGTCCGTGTCTCGCTGATGGTGTCCGCCTTGAGCCGGACCGTGGTCCCGGCGGCCGCGAGGTCCTGACCGGTGGCGAAGCTCGCGCCCACCACGGGGATCTTGACGTTCGGCTCGCCCAGGGTGCCCTTGAGCGTCTCGGTCCTGTCCTCCTGCCCCTCGTTGAAGATGATCGCCCCGGCCGCGCCTGCGGCCTGCGCGTTCTCCGCCTTCTCCTGGAAGGAGCAGGTGCCGCGCTGGAGCAGGGCGATGTTGCCGGGGGTGAAGCCGGCGAAGTCGGCGGCCTCGCAGCCGGAGGTGGAGGAGTTCGGCTCGCCCGGTGGCAGGGTGAGGTCGATGTTCTGTACGGGAGCCGTCACGTCGCCGGCCCCGGAGTAGATCATGGTGGCGAAGTCGCCGATTGAGCTGCCGTCGGGGGGAGTGGGCACGTAGGTCTTGGGGGTGGGGGCGGTGCGCTGCAGCACACCGGTGGAGTTCTCCGAGAAGAAGGGGAACTGGAATGCCTGGAGTGTCACCGTGTAGCCGGCCTTCTTCAGCACGCCCGCCACGTAGTCGCGGGACGCGTCGTAGCCGGAGGTCCCGGCCGCCCGGTTGCCGCCGTTGGCGTCGGCGATCTGCTGGAACTTCCGCAGGTGCTGCTTCACGCCCGATGCGACGACCGACTGGATCAATCGCCCGGGATCTGGGTCCGCGCTCGCGGGTGCCGCCAGCGAGAGAGGGAGCACGAGGGCGACGGCCGCGGTGGCGGCGCCGATCCCCCTGCCGAGGGTGAAGGGCATTGGGCTCTCCTTCGGGTCCAATGTCTGGAAAGTCCCCGTAGTGGTGTTGATCGGGAAACCTAGCGGCTGTCAAGGCGTCCGTGAAGGGCTGTCAGCATCCCTCGTCCCAGTTGTTATGGAGATCAGCGGGGGATGCCTGCCCGCTTGGGGGTGGTTTGTGTAGTTTGGCACTCTATATCGGTTTCTGCGGCTGACTCTCAGCTGCCTTCCAGGAAGGTTCGGTAACTTGGGTGGGCATGGCATGGCACCGCAAGGTCAATAATGCGCTGGTCAGATACACGGGAATCCAGGTCAAACGAGTAGGGAAAGTGGGGTCGCCGTCCACAGTGGCGATCTCTCCCGCCGTACCGGGAAAAGCCCAGGTCCAGAACCCGCCCGATGAGGTGGCCGTACGGCCGCCGGCCGATCCACGGAACGACCGGCTGCTGGAGTCACCGATCTTCATCATCTCTCCCGTGCGGTCGGGCTCGACCCTGCTGCGCTCGATTCTGAATGCTCACTCACAGCTTCATGCCCCGCATGAGCTGCACGTGCGTCGCCTGAGCGTGGGGTTCGGCACTTCGCTGGCGGAGCGGGCGATGGCGGCGCTCGGCCACAACCGGGCCGATCTCGAGCACCTGCTGTGGGATCGGGTGCTGCACCGCGAACTCGTCCGCAGCGGCAAGCGGTTCATCGTGGACAAGACGCCTGCCAACGCCTTCGCCTACCAGCGCATCGCCACCTGCTGGCCGGACGCGAGGTACATCTTCCTGCTGCGCCATCCCGCGTCCATCGCCACCTCCTGGCACGAGGCGAGCCCGGAGAAGCGGACCTACGACGAGGCGGTGGCCGACGCCCTGCGGTACATGAAGGCGGTGCAGCGGGCGAGGAAGGCGCTGACCGGTCATACCGTGCGCTACGAGGACCTGACCGAGGAACCCGAGCGGGAGACCCGCGGCATCTGCGAGTTCCTCGGCATCCCCTGGGAGCCGGGGATGCTGGAGTACGGCGAGCAGACGGTGCTGCAGAAGGGCCTCGGCGACTGGAAGGACAAGATCCGCAGCGGCAGCGTGCAGCCCGGCCGCTCGCTGCCGGATCCCGGCTCGGTCCCCGAGGCGCTGAAACCGATCTGCCGCAACTGGGACTACCTGTCGAAGTCGGAGAGGCGGATATGAAGATCCGTTACCTGCTTCTGCACGCCTACGGCATGGGCGGCACGATCCGGACCGTCATCAACCAGGCGAACGCGATGGCCGAGTTCGGCCACGAGGTCGAGATCGTGAGCGTCGTACGGCGCCGCGAAGAACCGCAGTTCCACATCGACCCGCGCGTCGGGCTGACAGCGCTGGTCGACCAGCGGGACGGCGTGCGATCCGACTCTCTCGGCCGCCGCGTCTGGCGCCGGGTGCGCGGCAAGATCGTTCCCCAGGGGGAGTTCGCCGCGGGATACTTCACCGAACGGGTCGAGAAGGCCGTCATCGACTACGTCTCGTCGCTGGACGGCGGCATCCTGGTCACCACCAGGCCGGCGCTGAACCTCATCGCGGCCCGCTGCGCTCCCGAATCGGTCGTACGGGTGGCCCAGGAGCACATGAACCTGGCCGCCTACCCGGAGCCGGTCCGTCAGGAGATCGCCCGGTACTACGGCAAGTTCGACGCGATAGCCGTACTGACCGCGACGAACCAGCAGGAATATCGGCGCCTGCTGCCGGACACGAAGATCGTGCGCATCCCCAACGCGGTCGACGTCGTGGACGGCGAGCCCACGCGCCAGGAGAACCCGGTCGTGATCGCCGCCGGCCGTCTCGTCCCGCAGAAGGGGTTCGACCTGCTCATCCAGGCGTTCGCCCAGGTGGCCGAGCGGCACCCGGAGTGGCGGCTGCGCGTCTTCGGCAGCGGCCCGAGACGGGACCGGCTGCGCGGGCTCATCGACGAGTACGGCCTGAGCCGGCGCGTCTCGCTGCGTGGCCGTACGAACCGGCTGCACGAGGAACTGGCCGACGCGTCGATCTACGCGCTCAGCTCGCGCTTCGAAGGCCTGCCCATGGTGATGATCGAGGCGATGACCCACGCGCTGCCGATCGCCGCCTTCGACTGCCCGACCGGACCCGGCGATGTGCTGACCCACGAGGTCGACGGGCTCGTCGTTCCGCCCAAGGACGTCGACGCGCTCGCCGCCGCCCTCGACCGGCTCATGTCCGACCGGGACCTGCGGGTACGGCTGGGCACGGCGGCGGCGATCACCGCCAGGGGCTACGGCCGCGGCGCGGTCATGCCGCTCTGGGAGAACCTCTTCACCGAACTCGCGACGGCCAAAACCCCCACCACCACCCCCGTGATCTTGCAAAAGCTTGCAGAGAAGGCCCGTGGCGTGCCCAGACTCCCATCGTGATCTTGCAGAAACTCGCACATGGTCCCTCCCACCTGCGGTTTTAGCATCCGTGATCTTGCAGTCATAAGTGCAAGATCACGGATGATGTCTTCCCTGTTCAACGGGGAGGTGTGCGAGTTTCTGCAAGATCACGGGAGGTGAACGAGCTGGTGAGAGCGCCTTTCTGCCAGCAACTGCAAGATCACGCGGGAGGGGTGGGGGGGATCAGGTGACGGGCAGGGCGGTGGCCAGCAGGATGATGCCGACGGAGCCGACGAGTGAGGAGACGGCCATGATGCGCGCGAACACCTTCATTCCCCGCCCGTTGGCCCAGCCGTGCAGCGTGGCCGCGATCATGACCAGGACGAAGAGCAGCAACTTGGCCGTGAGCGTCCGGCCGTAGCCGGGATAGGTGAGCGACTCCCAGGTGACGCCCTTGTGCACGGCCATGGCGATCCCGCTGGAGATCTGCACGGGAAGGAAGAACGCCCCCGTGAACATGCCGAAGCGGCGGCCGACCTCGCGGAGCACCCGGCCACGCTGGTCCGTCTCCAGCAGACGCCGGGCCAGCGGCAGGACGATGAGCGAGACGGTGAGCTGCCCGCCGACCCACAGCGCCGCCGTGGTGACATGCAGGAAGCGGATAACGGACCACCAGGTCAACGGGTCACCTCGAAGATGCCGTGCGCGCCGGCCTCGCCGTGGCGCATGTCATGGTCGACGAAAGGATAATGACCGGGCTCGGGGAAGACGGTTTCCACGAATCCGCCCTGGGCCGCGGCCAGATCGAGCACCTGGGAGCCGCCGTCGCCACCGGGGCGGAGCAGATAGGCGCCCTCCTTGTAGACGGTGTCGAACTGCGCCCCCACGATGTGGAAGGCCGTGCCCGAGGCCGGACCGGCGGCCACCACCCACACCCGGACCCGCTCGCCCGGGCGGGCGGTCAGCGGGGCGTGATCGTAACCGGCGGCCGTGCCGTTGAACATCCAGGCGTCCGGCCTGCCGTCGTGCATCTTGGCGACCTGCCCGGTGCTGCCCGGCTCCCCGAGGTACAGCTCGCCCTGCACGAGCACGTACTCCCGATCGGCCTTGGCCAGGTCCGGCGGATCGATGATGACCGCGCCGTACATGCCGTTGGCGATGTGCTGGAGCATCGGCATCGTCGAGCAGTGGTAGAGCCAGGCTCCGGCGCGCTCGGCCCGGAACCGGTAGGTGAGGCGCTCACCGGGCTGGATGGTCCGCATCGGAACGTCGGGCGCGAGCGACCCGGCGTGGAAGTCGATGCCGTGCCCCATCGTGTCGTCGTTGATCAGCGTGATCGTGAACACGTCGCCGACCTTGCCCCGCAGCACGGGCCCCGGGACCGTGCCGCCGAAGGTCCACATCCGCTGCCGCACCCCGGGCGCGACCTCGATCTCCTTCTGGACGGCGCGGATCTCGACCTCGTGCTCGGTGCCGCCGGGCGCCGGGCGCAGGGTCGCGTCGTACGGACGCCATCCCGGGCTCATCGACGCGGCCAGGTTGAGCGGGCCGCTCGCGGCGTGATCCATGTGATCCGTCGGAGCCTGCCCGGTCTCCTCGCCGCCGCCGGATCCGGCGGCGGCGCCCGCGACCTCGATGCGCATGGTCATTCCGGCCGCGCGGTGGCCGGGGACCGTGCACCAGCCGTCGATCGGGCCGGTGAGCGGGGGCACTTCGAGCGTCGCGGTCTGCCCGGGGCCGAGCATCGGGGTCTGCTGGCCGGTGGCGAGGCGAAGGTCGTGCTGCTGGGCGTCCCGGTTGGTCACCCGCAGCACGAGCCGGGTGCCCGGGGGCGCCTTGATCGTCGCCGGGCTGATCCGCATGCCGACCAGGGTGACCTCCACCGTCTGGACGCCCGTGCCGACCTGGGTGGTGGCCCCGGCGCCGCCCTGCGTCGTCACTCCCGGACCGCCGCTGAGCGCGACGGCCACGGCCAGCGCCGTGGCCAGCACGCCGACCACCACGCCTCCCACGGACGGCGAGACGTGCGGGCCGCGCGCCCGGAACACGGTGACGGCGGCGAGCACGACGAAGGCCCCCAGCGCTGCCAGCACGAGCGCCCAAGCGACCTGCGACACCCGGGCGGGCACGGGCAGTACGACCAGCGGCACCGCGATGTTCACCATGATCACCCGGACGATCCAGCCCCGCTCCAGCAGTGCGGCGTTCCGCTTGAGCGCGGCGGGCCCGCCGCCGAGCACCACGGGCAGGAGGAAGGTCAGCGCGCCGAGTAGGGTCTGCCCGACGAAGCCCACCAGGATGAACGGCACCAGCGGTTCGATGGCGTCCGCCACTTGGTCGGCGGCGCGGGTGGCCACCACGGACAGATCGGTGACCACCGCCACGATGAACCACACGGTGCCGGCGGCGAGCATCCACGAGGCCGGCGTGTGCGGCCGCCGGCGCCGTGCCGTACGGAGAAACGGCACGAGCGCGAGCGCGGCCGCCGCGGCGTACAGCAGCAGTCCGGCCACCGCGACCCAGCGGACGCCGCCCAGGAATCCGCCCACCGTCACCACGAGGCCGGGTGCGGCCAGGCGCAGGGAGCGACGTGCGATCAAGTCGCTTCCGTCCGCGACCTGGGTGCGCAGCACCGTGGGCCAGAAGGTGAACAGCGTGCCCAGTACGGCCAGGCCGACCCAGCCGAGCAGGTTGATGTGGAGGTGCGCGGCCTCCAATCGTGTGGTGCCGATGCCCGGCGGCCATCCGGCGAGCATCAGCCCGCCCAGAGTCCCCCCGGCGACGAGCGCGACTCCGGCGCAGACGTACCAGGCGACCACGTGCGCGAAGCGGCCGCCGAGTGCCCGCCTCGTCCACGCGGCGAGGATCCCCACATGCCAGCCGACCACGCCGACCACGATCGCCGCTCCGGCGACGCCCAGGTGAACGGGGCCGTAGGAGCCGCCGTAGAGCACCGACATCACGCCGGTGTTCAGGGCCGCGAGCCGGACCGGGCGCACCCAGGGCGCCGGCTCGCTGTGGCGCAGCAGCGCGATCGCGAAGTGCTCCGTCCAGGTCACGATGGCGTTCGTCACCGCGCCGAGCAGGAACACGTGGATCACCAGCCACTCGGGAGCCGGCAGCCGAACGTGCGTGAGCGCCGCGACACCCGCCAGCGCGAGCCAGGCCAGCACGACCGCGTTGGCCACCGCGTGCCAGGACGCGCGCGAACGGCGCTGCGTAGGTGGCGTCGGCCGGGGGCCCGGGGCCCCGATGTGCACATCGACCGATGTCATGTCGACTCCATATTTTGAGAGCGAGACGTGCGGGCGGCCGCGCCCGTCCGACGAGAGGGAACGGCGTAGCGGGTGAGCACGGCGGCGCCGGCGAACGCCAGCAGCGACACCTCGCCCAGCACCCCGCCGATCGTGCGGGCGGCCGGCACCCCGCCGAGGTCGCCGGCGACACGCACCAGCAGGGCGGCGTGCAGCAGCGCGAGCGGACCGTACAGCATCGGGTGGTACGGCAGCCGCACGCGTAGTACGGCGGGCAGGATGACCGGCGCGTGACCGAACACCATCGACATGACGAACCCGAGGAACACCGCGTGCAGCGAGGCGTCGTAGATGCCGCCGGTCTCCGGCCGTCCGAAGGTCGCCCACAGCCCGCCGGCCAGGATCAGCCAGGCGTAGCCGGCGAGCAGGCAGACGGCGGCGAAACGCGGCAGGCCGGTCGATCGCACGGTCTTACGTGCGATGTCATGGACGACCAGCAGTCCCGACAGCAGGACCATGCCCAGACCGGCCATCCGCCATCCGACCGCCGGCCAGGGCACCGAGACGATCACGCCGGCGCCGAGCACTCCCATGGCGGCGAGGATGCCGTCGCTCGCCCGGCGGCCTTTCGCCTGGCCGGGCAGGAAGCCCACGTGGGCCAGTTCGAGCCGTTCTCCCGCGATCGTGAGCACGAGGAACGCCATCAGCCAGGGCACCAGATCCGCGATCGAGAGCCCGCGCAGCCACAGCAGGCCGCCGACGTACCAGGCGACGGCGCCGCACATCTGGACGACGACCTCGCGGCCGGGCCGGCGGGCGAGCAGCACGAGATAGACGGCGAGGAACCAGCCGGCCGCCGCGGTGAGCAGCACCTGTCCGGGCCGCGCGAACCCCGCCGCGCCGGCGAGCGCGCCGACGGCGGCCAGGGCGGGCGCGGCGTAGCCCCACGGGCGGCCCAGGGCGACCGCGCGCTCGAGTGAGATGAGTGTGCCAAGGAAACCGAGCGCCATCAGCGGGCCGTGCTGGGGGGCCAGGGCCGTGCTCGGCACGGGTACGCCGGTGCCGAGCAGGCTCAGCCCGCCCCAGAGCCCGGCGGCGATGGACAGCATGGCGCCCGCAAGCAGCGGGAACCGGTTGACAGCGGCTCCGGCGCGTGGTGGTGGGGCTCCTGCTTTCATGATCCGGGGCCTCCGGCGCCGTCGCACGAGCACGCGGTCCCCCCGCGACCGGGAGGCTGGTCGTGGTCGTGGTCGTGGTCGTGGTCGTGGTCGTGCAGTGTGGCGACGCACAGGTCGGGCCGTACGAACGGGGTCAGGCCGACGGCGTCGGGCGGGGCGCCCATCTCGGCGAGCGCCCCCTGCATGAGGCCGAGGTGCACGCCGCAGACGACCTCGGGGTCGGCCTGGGCGAGCTCGTGGAACGGACAGCGGTGCAGCTCGATGCGGGAGCCGTCGCCGATCGGCAGCGGATCGAAACCGGCCTCGTCGAGCAGGGCCACGATCTCGGCGGTCGTCGCCGCGAGCGCGGTCTCCATCGGCGAGTTGTCATCCGGGTGCGGGCGGCCGTCCGCCGCCTCGTCCGTCGCCGTTTCGGCGGGGGAGACGTGTGCCGTCCGGTTCTCGGTGCGTCTCCCGACACGCTCGCCGTACGCGCGACCTGCGGCGATCGCGGCCGCCCCCCGATCGCCGTCCAGGCCGCCGAGGTAGGAGAGCAGCACCTCGGCGAGCAGCCGATAGTTGCGCCGCTCGTCCCCGCCGCGTTCCGCCGTCGCCGAGTAGAGCAGGCGGGGGCGGCCGGGCCGTTCGCGGTCCTCCCGTCCCTCGGTCACGTAGCCGTGTTCGACCAGGAGCGAGAGATGGCCGCGCACGGTGTTGGGATGCAGACCGACCTCGGCGGCGATCTCGGGAATGGCCATCGGGCGGTCTGCTCGTCGCAGCGTCTCCAGGACGGCCACACGGCTCACGTCCGCCAGCACTCGGTGGGCGTGCGGATCGATGTCTCGGCCGCGGTCGCCGGTCGCACGCCGGGCCGCCGCGCGCCGAGTCGCCTGGCCCTGCTCCGCCCGGCCCTGCTCCGCCCGGCCCTGCTCCGCCCGGCCCTGCTCCGCCCGGCCCTGCTCCGGCCGGCCCTTAGTCGTCCGGCTCTGCGCCGGCTGGCTTTGAGTGACCCGTCGAGTTTCCACGGTATGTAGTATAAATACAGCCGAGACCGTGAAAACACCTTCCGGCAGTCGGCCCGGAGGGAGAAGACGATGCCGGCCCCCGGGCAGGCACGAGGTGAGGAGCCTTAGATGACCGTTACCGGCGAGAAGGACCAGCAAGCGACGGTGCAGGCGATCCGTGACCATCACCGGAGGCTCGGCCGGACGATGGAGGATCACGCGCTCACCATCGGACGCGCGGTCGACCAGCTCTCCTCCCCGTCCACCAGGCAGGCGACGATGGTCGCCTTCTGCCGGGAAGAGGTGCTTCCCCACGCGATCGCCGAGGAGCAGACGCTGTACGCCACGGGCGCGAAGCTGGCCGAGGCCGCGCTGCTGGTGCGCGCCATGACGGGCGAGCACACCGAGCTGCGCGACCTGGTGGACGCGCTGGAGAAGGCCCGCACCCCCGGTGAGATCGCCGGTTCCGCCGCCGCGCTGAACGCGATGTTCCAGTCGCACCTGGTGAAGGAGAACGACGTCCTGCTCCCGACGCTCGTCGACGCCGGTGTCGACCTCGACGCGCTGCTGGGCGGCATGCACGAGATCCTCGGTGAGGCCGGCCACGCGCACGGGACGGACCACGGAGCGGAAGAGGCGCAGGGGCACGGCGGATGCACGTGCGGCGGCGGTCACGACGACGCCGCGGCCGCCGACACGAGTGCGGAGGTCGTGGACGGCGAGTTGGACGTACGGCGTCTGGCGCACGGCCGGCGGCACGAGGAGATCTTCGCGACCTTCCGCGCTCTCGGCCCGAAGGAGGCGTTCGTGCTGGTAAACGACCACGACCCGAAGCCGCTCTACTACCAGTTCGCCGCCCAGCACCCGGGCGAGTTCGACTGGGGCTACGTCGAGTCCGGCCCCGAGGTGTGGCGGGTGCGGATCGGGCGGCTCTGACCGTGCTGACCGGAGGCACGCCCGTGGCCCGGTCCGGGTGGGCTCCGCTCTCCTCACGAGGGACAGCGTCTCCGGGATGCCCGGGTCGACGGCAGGGACCAAGGTCCCGCTTCACCGGATCCGATGGCCCGTACTCCGCATTCCGGGCCTTCCGGCAACGTCCACGGGCTTCCCCGAAACGACTTCGGACCTCTTCGGTGACGTCTCCGGGCTCTTGAAACGCCGACGCCGGCGCTGGGAGGTCCCGGTAGGGGAAGCTCTCCCGGTGCGCCCACCTCGCGACCCTCCCCTGATCGGGAAGCGTGATCAGGGGAGGGTCGCGAGGTGGGCCTTGACGGTCTTGGCGAACTTCCAGTTGTGACTCAACGAGCACACCCAGTCCGTCATCGACCGCACTCTGACCATTCCCAGCGTACGGCGCAGCAGCACGGTCATCGCCCTGTCCGTCGTCGTCCCTCAGCGCGTCCAGCCCCCCTCGCCGAGCTCGGAGAACGCTAGCGGGGGCGCTCGGCGCGGGATCTGATCAGAACCGGTGCGGGCCAGTGATCCGCCACCGGATGATGGCCTACTCCTGCTCCCTGCTTAACGCGGCGTCCTGGTCAATCTCGCCCCCTCTGATCTCTCCCAACTCATCCGCGTTAGCGAGCGCGGCCCGAAGACGATCAAGTACCGGCCATGCCTCATAGACGAATGCCCCACCGCGACCGCCTCGACCATAACTACAAGAGTCGATATCACGAATCAACGACCGGTGATCCTGAGGGGTCGATAGTCCTAATTATGCGAGGTTTTGTAGCGTCGATGACAACCACCCACCGGTCTTGGTTTCCAAGGCTACTTCCGTCACTAGTCAAGCCGATCGCCCAAACTGGAATCCATGTTCCCTCCACCTGTTCGGCCAGGAGTTCCACCGATCCAATTTTGTGGTCCGACACCTTCGATGTCGCTATGCTCTTTGCCTCGTTCTCGCCCACCCTGACCGGCGGTAATGGGCTCGAAAGCTGGATGGGGTTGCCATCGAATCCTGTTACCTCCCCAGTAGGCCCAATCAATACGTCGAGTCTGAAAGGCAGAAGGACGCCACCTTCTCGTTCTCTCCAGCTAACGATGAACCCTTGACTCGCGTCGCCATTTGCACTCGCTTTCGGTGCCTTATCTGTGTTTGGCCAAGCAAGGTTTCGGACAAATTCCTGAGCGCGTTTCGCGGCGCTCTTTTCGTTCATTTCGACCGAATCGGATATGGGGGCCAACAAGTCCAGGGGGCGTTGACCGATGGATGTGCCAAATTCTGCATGGAAAGGCTCTCCGGAGCTCCAGTCGATATAAAGAATCCCGCCGTCGAATTGAACCATGGCAACCGACTTCGCAACGCCATCGTTAACATCATTCATCAGGCGAATGCTGTCAACTCGAACGTCTCGTCCCAATAGTTTATAGACGATAGCCTTACCTCTCCTCTGGTCAGATTCCCCCATCTCAACCCATCCGACGCTAGACGCTGTCGAAGAAGGGTGCCAATCAAGTCCCACTCCACCGATGATGCCGATGGTACAAACAGCGCACCCGAGAGTAGCCCACAATTTGCGAACCGAGCAAATATTGTATTCGGCCTTAATGTGACGCATGATTCCGAAGGCGATTGCCACACCGATTGTGGCGCCAAGAGAATTAGCGAGAAAGTCGGACGAGTCACACCGTCGCGAGATCATAGGGATAAGAGCTTGGCAAAGTTCGATGGCTGCCGAAAGTGTGATCGCACCGACAATTGCCAGTGATGCCCGTCTAAGAATCAGAGTCGAGAAGAAACCCAAGGGAACGAAGAGTGCCACATTAAGCATGCCGGAATCGTCCAACATTCCATCCCAGGACGAGGGAAGAGTGCAGTAGCCGCTACCGTTGGCGACTTTGCTGATGGGGATAAGTGTAGAAGTCAGGACGACTGTCAACGCTAGCGCGAAGAGTACTGTCGGGCCCGACGGAGCACCTCTCTTCCTTGCCCAAGCGACTGCGAGCACGGAGGAAGCCAGGCCCATTAACACAGAAATTAATATGAGTTCCGGGTTTCTCTGGAGTACGACGGGAAACACTGAATCCCTTTTCAGATGAGGCAGTTCTTGCAGTGCTGGGACAGTTTGGAGCTGCCCCAGCACTGCGGCTAACACATACGATCAGCAGCTCGGTGCGGCGGGAGTCTGGAAGCGTCCCTGACCGTCCGCGTAGAGAAAGCCGACGATTCCGGGGCAGCCTGGAAGGTACCTATTGTTCCAGGTGTCCGTCCGGTAGGATCCTGCGCTGAGATAGAAATAGGGGCCCGTCACCTCCGCTCCGTTGGCGCTGTACCCCTGGTAAGCATGGATCTGTGAGCCGGAGTACTTCGTGTACCCGACACGGATGTTCTTATAGCTCGATCCGCTACTTCCCTGGACGATGATGACGCAGAGGTCGCCGTTGCTGAGCGCGGTGCATCTGTCACTTGGCAACGCCTGGATGTCGATGGAACGAGATGAGATGGTACCCGTCTCCGAGGTAGAAGGAGCCTGGAATTGCGGGTCATCGTTGTCAGCGTAAGCCAGGGGGGCCGACAGGCCAGCGAGGGTGACCGCCGAAGCGATGCACATTGCGCCTTTTAACATGGATCGAGAGTCGAATGTCATGCAGATTCCTCCTAGTGCAGTTTGTGGCTCTCATCGAACCTTGGCGGACTTTTCATCTTTTGTCCGGACATATTGATTTGATCAACACAAAGACCAGGCGTCAACCAGATATAAATGTGACCTGCGCCACACATGGAAGCTATAAAAAGTCCTTTGAGTGCACGCCGGCAAAGACACTGGCAGAGCATCGAGTAACTTGCCGACTTGCTCTGCAACAGCCAGGGCAGAACTTGTGCAGGCGAATAACGGTTGGATCGTCCTGCCAGGTCGAAGTGCCGGCATCTATTATGAACTTGCCTATTATGGACCGTCCTTAGCGCGCCGCATCGGTCGGGCCTTCGACAGCAGGAACACAAGGCCGACCAGATATAGGGCGAGCGCTACTAAGGTGGCTGGGATATGCCTCGATTCAAACATGGGCCAAGCCCACGGCCACGGGTGACCGCCAGCCCTGCGGCCGGCGGTCATACAGGCGAATGCGAAGATCAGCGGAATGACGACAGCCGCATGACGTCCCAGGAACCTATGTCCCAGCACCGCCAGTCCCATGTAACCTGTTAGGTTCCGGGTAGCCGCAAATGCGTGCTCCTGAAGGCCTATGAATCCGAGAAGAGCGCCAACTGCGAGCGAGAGGACAACCGCGAGCGAGACCGCAATCGCTTCATATCGCTGCACTGGTCTAACAGCAGTAGCCTCGACCTCGGCGGGGACATTCGTCAGAAATGACATGAGGGCAGAGACACCGACCAGGGGGAGGAGAACTCCGACCGGTACATAGGACTTGCCGCCGCCCAGCAGGTTCAAAGTCGGCACTTGTAGGCCAGAGAGCGTAGCAACCAACAGAACAGCCAGAGCCAGCCCCGCCGCCGAGGTGCTCGCCCGATGCGCTCTCAAGAATATGTTCATTGTATCGTCACCGGTTTTACATTACAGGCGTGCAGAATCTCCATATTGTCACGGAACCATTTCAACTGTGAAGATGCCGGCCTTTGCGTCACCTGCCGTACTTGGCCCATGGCTTCAGACCCCACCCGCTTTTCCACCAGATCATCTGGAGATCCGGCCTTCAAGGAGAGCCAGGCCGCGAGTACAAGCACCATATCGCCCGTCAACCATTCGCCGCCGTGATCCTGGCACTCCGGCACGTCCTGGGGAACGAGACCGAGCGAAATTGCCCAAGGCACACTGACTGGATCACCGGAATAGTAAAAGGACCACTCATTTTCGCCCGGCGGGCCTTCCGTTACACTTTTAGGCCGTTGAAGCCCCGTATCCACCAACCGATTGACGGCTGGCGTAGCGGCCTTGGCGATTACTCCGGCATCATCAGAGTGTTCAGGCCACACGCACACACGCAGTTTTGCTTGACCCGTGCCTGACGTGCAGATCAATTCCTGGGCTGACCGGGCGGTGGCCGCCTCCCAACTCATGTCATGTACGAGTAGCACCCCACATGAGGCGAGGCAGAGGCAGAATAGTCCGGTGAGTACCCGCTTGACCGCGAGGTGGCGTTGCGCAATGGATAGTCCGGCTCCCATTATCGCCACAGCGGTGGCCACCAACGTGCCGCCTAGAAGGGCACGCGCGTCTGGAATCTGATCGTATCGGCAACATGCGGTGTCGTAATTTCCGGTGAGATGTCGCAGCCAAAGCGGCTGCATAGAAATCGGATAGGCCAGCCAAAGATAGGTTCCAACGAGGCAGGCAGGTACTGCATAAACGGGTTTCAGCAAACGTCCGGCACCGAACCCAAGGAATATGAACGCGATGCAGACGAGTGCAGCTACACCGATGAATCTCCAGTCAGGTGCGCCTGGAACCGAAGCCATTTCGGGTAAAAGCGATAGGAGGGCCGACGTGAGAGCACATGCCGCGAACAGCAAGGGAAGCGCGACAGTGTCGAGCACGACAACGTACCAGGGCCTGGTATGAGTCCAGTTTTCGACGCTACCTCGTTTCAGACGTCCGGACTCCCAAGCGGCGACCGCCGCGAAAATGGGGGCGATGACGACCACTGCTGAACCCGCCATCGCAGATGCCCCCGGCCAGTTCAGATCCATGGATCCAAGTTCTCTGCGCGCCTGAATTACGGCCAGGATGATGGCCAGTGGGAGAGCATAAAGACCTGCGGACGAACGGAGTCGGCCATACCAGTTCATCAAACTTCTCCGCTCACCAGCCGCCGGTATGCGCTCACCGCATCTACTGAACCAAGAAATTCGACCGTGCTGCCCTGAAATCTCACCTGTCCCTGGTCCAGGACTACCACTGATTCGTACAGTTCGCTGATGTCTTCGGTTTGATGGGTCGATATTACGACGTGAGCGTGCGCGGAGATTTGTTTGATCAGACGTCTAAACGTTTCTCGCTGTGCGGGATCCAGCCCCGCTGTCGGTTCATCCATGAGAACTACTTCGGCCTCATGTACGAGTGCTTGTGCGAGGCCCATCCGTCGTATCTGTCCTCCGGAGAGCTCATGCGACTTACGTTGCATCAGGCCCGCAAGTTCGACCGCTTCCAAAGCGTCCGCTGCCCTGATCCAAGCATCCTTACGCGCCAGTCCTTTCAGCCACCCCATATATGCGACCTGTTCTTGTACCGTCACTCCAGGTATCGGGTTGATCTGTTGCGGCATCCACGCAACTGCCTTTCTAAATTCTTTTCGGTCCCGGCTCTTTTTTGGGTTAAGGCCGCGATAGTCTACGCGCCCGGTGTGAGGAGCAAGAGCCGATGCCGCGATGCCGAGTAATGTCGATTTACCCGCGCCATTCGGGCCAAGAAGCAGGGATATACCTGCCGGGAACGAAAGGTCAAGTCTATCGAGAACCAAAGCATTGCGCCGATAACTATATGAACATCCGTTAAGCGATATTGACAACGTGCTCCCTTGATTGGAATGGGAAAGCCAGTGCCGCGCATTGATGCGGCACTGGCCTAGCAGACATGCCACTGCGGGAAAGAATCCGTTACTGATTCTTCGCTAATCTTCCTTCTCTGGCGATTCCAGGCGGTTCGAAGCCGTGGTGGTGTTGGTTGAGCTGCTGAGGTTTCACGGGATACTCGGCCAGCACTCGAGCCTCCGGGACTTCGTCCGATGGAGCCTGTTTTCGCAGCAGCCCGAGATCGCCTCCTCCTAGTACTTCACGGTGACGGAAGAGGAGAAGGATGCGTTACCACTATTGCTCCCTTGGAATACGAAATAATAGTCGTCCTGTGTCCCGCGCCCCCAACTCTGAGTGGACCCTGCACTCGTCCCACAATTTGTAAAGGTCTTCGTGCCGACGCTGGGGTCGGGACCAAAGCGGTCCTTGAACAACTCGAGATACGCATTCACGTTTGTCCCGCTGCCCAAGTAGTTGCGACAGTTGTACAGCTTAATCGTAGTAGCGGCCGTATCGGAATCCATATCGCTCCAACGCCGAGACTCGAAACCTGTAGTCACACTGGTCATCGAGCCACTCCAGCTCCCTTCGGCAAACGCCGGTAATGCGGTGAGGATACCAGTCGAGACAATGGTGAGTACGGTAATGGCAGCGGTCTTACGCTTCATGCTACGACTCCTTGGACTGCTTGGGCATTTGCACTCGATCTTGACAAGACAAGCCGTATCCGTGTGGCGATCTTGAGTCAAGAGTGAATGTCGCCCTGTTGCCCGATTCATCTGCTACGGGGGTTAGGGCTTTGACGTAAATAAGACTGCGCTGACCTGCTCCATGTCACGGAGGGCGCCTTTCCCGTTTCCCTGAAAATCTTCTATGTGACGTGCATCACATAGCGGCTGGTTCCTGTTATTCGCATGGTCCACGGCACGCTCATCGGCCGGCGCCTTCCGGGGCTCGCCCCGGCGATCGCCGCACCCGCCACACCTCGGGGTAAGCATTCAGCCGCAGCGCATTTCGAGGTTGAGTGATCACCATGTGTGATCGCGTGTGGGCGTGCGGGATTACAGCGTGTGGGGCTGGGTCAGGGTGTTGCCGGGCCGGGTGGCATCCAGGGGCGGCCGAGTAGAGCGTCATGGATGACGGCGACCGCGTTGCGGCCGTGTTTGACGGCGGTTGACAGGTAGCCGCGGATGGCATACCGATGCTCGGTGGCGCGTTCCGAGCGGAGTCGCCCAGAGATCTTCTGTTGGGTCTTGGCCGGGCGGACGTCGCGTTCTGCCTGGTTGGAGGTGGGCGGGACATTCAGATCGTGGGCGAAGCGCAACACGTCGTTCTCTCGGCCGCGCAGGACTTCCAGCAGCAGGCGGCCGATCGGCTGCTTGACCTGCTTGCCGCCGGGAAGGCGGTGGACTTCCGACAGGCCGACCAGGACTCCGTGCCGGAACTCCTTGATCAGGTCGGCCTTGGCCTGCGGGTCGATCTGCGCGGCGCCGGCCTTCCGGGCGAGCGCACCGGGATCGCGTGGGCGACCATCAAGTACACGCACAACGTCTGCAGCTTCACCCCGAAGCTGACCGCGGCCTCCGGCACCCCTTCTGGGCGAGGCGCGGTATGCACCGTGCCGCACTGGCAGGCCACCGTGTGCAGGTCGTGCTGGAACCGCTGTGCCGACACCAAGGGAATCTCGATCTGCTGGTGGCGCGCGGTCGCCCCCAGATCGGTCGCGTCCGCCAGATCTGCGCCGCATCCACACCTCCCCTCGGGGAAGTGGTTGAACGTGTCGGCAATCTCATCCGGATCGTCCGACCAGGCCAGGTGCGTACCCGGCGCGCCTTTCTGCTTGCCGGGCTTGCGCTTGGCACCGTCTCTGCCGGCCTTCGAGGCGGCGGGCTTGTCCTTCGGCTGCGCCTTGCCCGGCTGATCGTCACTGGAGGGCGGCATCCCCGAGTTCCCGCTGTTGCGTGACAGTGCCCGCTCCAGCCGCGCCACCCGCTCGCGCAGCTCGGCGTTCTCCTTCTCTAACGCGTCGACCATCGCGGCCAACCGCGAGATCAACGCCTCCTGGCGGGCGATCGTCTGGGCCTGCGCACGGACGAGCTCGATCGGCTCCTCACGCGACATCTCCTCCAGGCCGGACACCCGACGATCTCACCACATCGCAAACCGGTGATCAAAGTGACGGATCGTCACACCGGCGATCCGCATGTCACGCTTCGCGAACGGCCTGAATGCTTACACCTCGGGGTCGGCGCCGAAAACCCGCCCTGAAGCCTTCGAGGGCGTGGGAGGGAAACTGGAGGACGGTGAGGGGGAGCGCGAGATCAGCGCAATGGCCGCTCCAACCGGACACTGACCTACTTCGGCATCGAAGCAATTCATCGAAGCAATTCCAGGCGCCTGCGGCCCGCCACGACCTTTCCACCTGCGGCTATACGGCGTTCTTCCACACCTCGCTTGCGGCCTAGGTCGGCTCGATCATCAACAGCGGGGGCGCTGGGCGAGGAATTTGATGGCTTGCAGCGTGTTCTCCATGCCCGCACCCAGGTCGGCAAGGCGGCAGCCGAAAATGACCTCCTCCTGCTGCGAGTTTCCGGCGATCGCCAGAGTGGGCCGATCGGCGTGCCGTGGACCAGGTGCGTGCCGCCAGCTATCAGCGTCCGGAGTCGAACGGCGCGGGCATGCGGCCCTGGGTGAGCAGTGTCGTTATCGTACGCCGCAGGGATTCGGCGTCGTTCAGGTGGGGGAACGGCTCGTCCACGGGTGGGTCCGCGCCGAGGAAGGCGCACAGCGGGCCCCATCCCTGGCGAACGTCGAACACGAGGAGGCGCTCCGGCGGCAGGCTTTTGCTGACGGTGGCGACGTACCGGTGATAGGCGGCGATGGCCTGCCGCTCGTCCGGCGCACCCTTGCCGAAGTGCCACTCCGTACCGAAGATGGACTGACCGATCTTGTGTAGGAGCGGGCGCATGCGCTCCATGGCGGCGAGGACCCGGTGCGAGGCGTCGTGCGCGTGCTCCTGGAAGGTCCGATCGGGTCCGTTCGCCATCAGCTCGTGGAAGCTCGCGTACCAGCCGGCGGGATCGCGAACGGTGAGAACGACCTTCGCGTCGGGATAGGCCTCCGCGAGCTCCCGCCAGAAATAGCTGGCGGGCCAGTCCACGCATGATCGGTAGCCCTCGAACGTCCGCTCCCAGTCCATCGGGGAGCCAGAGCCGGCGGGCAGCCAGTGCTCGGCGTACTCGGGGTGTGCCATGACCTCGAACATGTGGTAGCAGGGGCCGAAGCCCAGCCGCTCCAGGGCGACCTTCGTCGAGGTCGTTCCGGTGCGCGGGAGCCCCGCGCCGATGACCTTTATCATCTTCGGCCACTTTCCGTCGCGGCAGTGAGTCGATCGCCTCCATGTCGGTCGACCGCTGTGCCTGCCTGTTCCCGGCAGGCTTGGCACTATTGCCGCGTTTCCGGGGAAAATGGCCAAGGCTTCGTGAAGCCTTCGTGTGCTCGAAGAAAGCGAAGATCGCTGCGGCGCCCTGCGTGCGGCAGCCTGCTGGCGGGGACGCCTGATCTCCGGCCTACGCCACGCAGAACTCGTTGCCCTCCGGATCCTGCATGATCCACCAGTGCCCGGCCTGCCCCCTGTCCACCTCGCGCAGGCGGGTCGCGCCCAGGCCTTCCAGCCGGGTCACCAGCTTGTCGAGACCACCGGGCTCGCCGTGGACGTCGATGTGCAGGCGATTCTTGCCGGACTTTCCCTCGGGCACATCCTGGAAGAGCAGCCGCCGCCCGTGGCCGACGCCGCTGACCTCGTCGTACGGATCCTCCGGATGCCGGATCGCGGAGTATCCGCGGAAGAGCTCGCGACCGCGATGCTCGATGATCGCCTCTTCGTCGACATGACCGGCGGCCAGCAGCCGCTCGATGAGCGCGCTCGGATCTTCCACCTCGTAGTCCAACGCCGCGGCCCAGAAGTCCGCGAGGACGGGCGCGTTCGCGCTGTCGACGACCAGTTTCCAGCCCAGTGCCATGTAACCAGTTATAGCGGTTACATAAATCGGCCCGCAGCCGAAGGACTGACGCCGCGCTCCCGCACCGGCGCCGCCTGTAGGTTCGACCCGGGCGCTGTGCCCGGAACCGGTGCGGGCGCTGCTGACCCGCCGTTCCGGGGAAGGACGATCACGATGTCCGCTGGCCTGGCCGGGGACGCCCGCCGGTAGATCGGCGTGTCCCGCACGCCGCCGCATTCGCCATCCGTCGTGTGGGCTTCATCGGCGGGCCCGACGGCCTCGCGCTATGGCTCGGGGGACGTCTTGGGGGCGAGGTGGGCGATGCACAGGCCGGGCTCGACGAACGGGTCGAGGCGTTCGGCCTCCACCGGCGCGCCCAGCTCGGCCAGCAGACCCTGTATGAGCCCGAGGTGGATCGAGCACACCACCTCTTGATGCTCCTCGGCGGTCTCCCGGAACGGGCAGTGGTGCAGCAGCACCTTCCGGCCGTGGTCGGTGGGCTCCGGGGCGAAGCCGATGTCGTCGAGCATGCGCACCAGCTGCCGGGTGGCGCTGTCGACGTCGAGCCGCCGGAACGGCGGCGGCCGGTCCGCGAGGTAGCGGCCCCAGGCACGTCCGGCACGCAGGGCGGCCTGGGCGGGTTGGGGCGTCTCCGCTGCCAGCGAACCGGCTAGGATCTCGGCGAGCAGCCGGTAGCTGCGCCGTCCGGTGTGGGCGCTGCCCGGCCTGGCGGTGTAGAGGATGCGCGGGCGGCCCGGTTGCTCGCGGTCTTCGACGTTCCGCTCGGCCAGACCTCCCTCGACCAGGGCGTCCAGGTGGAAGCGGGCCGTGTTGGCATGGAGGCGCACGCGCTTGGCGACCTCGCCGGCGGACAGTGGCCTGGCGGCCTCCTGCAGCGCGGCGAGCACGTGGGAGCGGCTCTCATTCAGCGCCGGCACCCCTCCGGGGTCGGGGCGAGTCACCTTGCGAGCGTCCATCCGGCCATTTTACACAAGTTATTGGTGGAAACCATATGATCGCGAACGCCGTTTCGGGCTGAGATCTGCACGCCGGACGATCGTTGAGTTTACATGATTACTACTGTAAAAATGTCAACGACAGAACAGAAGTGACCGGTGCCGACCGCCTTCTCGACGTCCGGCACCACGCGGGCGTGGGCGTCGTCCGGTTGTTCGGGAAACGGCACGTGGAGGCAGTGATGGCGATAGCGGAGCGTACGGCGGAGACCACCTGGGAGGGCTCGCTGGCCCGTGGTCGCGGGAAGGTGAACGGAGCGAGCGGGGCCATCGAGCTGCCCGTGACGTGGGCGTCCCGTACGGAGAGTCCGGACGGGCTGACGAGCCCGGAGGAGTTGGCCGCCTCGGCGCACTCCTCCTGCTTCGCCATGGCGCTCGCACTCAAACTGGGTGAGCAGAAGGCGACGCCCGAGCGGCTCACCGTGGCCGCCACCGTGACCCTCGACGAGGTGGACGGGGTGCCCACCATCGTGTCCTCGGCCCTCAAGGTCAGGGGGCGGGTGCCGGACCTCGACGCCGACGCCTTCAGCAAGGTGGTGGACGAGGCGGCGGGGCTGTGCCCGGTGTCCAGGCTGTTCGCCGGAGCGAAGATCACCGTCGAGGCGGAGCTCGAATCGGAATGATCCGTCCCCGTTCATCGTGATCAGGGCAGAAAGGCCGGCGGGCATCGGTCACGCGATCCGCGACCGATGCCCGCCGGCCTCTTCACCCCGCGGCCGGGTGGCCGGGAGCCCTCCTCAGCCGGCGGCGCCGTTCGAGTTCGCTGTGCGACCGATCCGCACCCGCCAGGTCTCGGGCCCCTGCTCGAGGTAGTCCCAGCTGAACTGCCCGGTGTGCTCTGCGGCGAACTGGTAGTAGAGCGGCTTGGGGTCGTGGTCGTTGACGAGCACGAAGCCCTCTCCCGCGCTCAGTGCGGTGTAGGTCTCGAAGATGAGGTCGTGGCGGCGGGCGGGGGCCTCGCTGCGCACGTCGAGTTCGCGGTCCTGGGTTGCCATGGTGGTCTCCTCTGGATGGCCGATCGGGTCGTCCGGGCGCTTTCCGCCTCGACCCGGCCTGATCGTCGATATTCACCAATCAGGTTTGTTTATACGAGCACGCTAGTGCAAAATAGCATCGGGGACAACGACCCCGATCGAGGAGGTGTGCCGTGACGTACGTGATCGGCGAACCGTGCATCGACGTGATGGACCGGGCCTGTGTCGAGGAGTGCCCCGTCGACTGCATCTACGAGGGGGAGCGCTCCCTGTACATCCATCCGGACGAGTGCGTCGACTGCGGGGCGTGCGAGCCGGTGTGCCCGGTGGAGGCCATCTACTACGAGGACGACCTGCCCACGGCCTATCAGCCGTACGTGCAGGACAACGCGCGGTTCTTCGCCGAAACGCTGCCCGGCCGCGAAGCGCCGCTGGGCTCGCCCGGCGGTGCGACCAAGCTCGGCCCCGTCGGAGTCGACACCGAGCTGGTCGCCTCCCACCCCAAGCCGGAGGAGTGAGCCGAGCCGTTCGACGGAGCCCGTTGACGGCCGAGGGCACGCCGTCGCCGTGGCCAGGTCGATGACCCGTTTCTGTCGGTGGACACGAGTAGGATGCCACGGTCCAAGCAGGAGATGATCTACCTGGAAAGGGCTGCACGTGGCGCAGAAGGTGATACTGGTGGACGATCTCGACCTCTCCGAGGGCGATGATGTGGCGAGACGGGAGTTCCCGCTGCTGAACCGGACCTTCGCCATCGACCTGTCCGACGCCAACCATCAGCGGCTGAACGAGGCCCTCGCGTTCCTCGACAGGATCTTGGAGAACTCCCGCGAGGTGAGGCAGGCCTCGCGGTCGAAGAAGGCCGCCGACACCTCCCCCCGTTTGCGGGGCTACACGTTCACCGATGTCCGCGAGTGGGCCCGTGAACAGGGGGTGGAGGTCCCGGCTCGGGGAAAGGTCCCCGACGAGGTCGTCGAGCGGTTCATCGCGGCCCACCCCGACGCGTCCGCCGAGGATCCCCAGCCGGAGGCGGAGCCCGCGGCGGACGCGGTGCTTGACGCCTGACAGCCCGGAAGGCCTGTACAGCTTGAGCGCTCAGATGTCTCCTGCGGCCGACGAGATCGGGCGGGTGGCCGTGATCAGCCAGATACCGGCCGGAAACCGGTAACCCGTACCGGGCTCGCGGAAGCGTTCCAGCAACCTTGCGGCGCCCCGGCGGGCCCGTGCTCGTTCGTCGGCTGACGCCGCCCGGTACGCCGCCCCGGCCGGACCCACCTCGATGAGCGACTCGGCCACCGCTGCCGGGTCCTCCGGAGCCGGCAGCGTGACATCGCGCGCCTGGACGGAGATCTGTTCGAACCCGGCGGTGGCGAGAATGCGCAGCGGCCGTGCCGCGTCCGCGAACGCGAACGGGCCGGGGTCGTCGCCCACCGGCAGCGCGGGCAACGGCCCGACGTGTGCGGCGGCGCCGAGCAAGGCGGCCGCCAGCCACGGATTCGCGGCGCTGTCGCGGAAGACGGTCGCCGCCAACCGCCCGCCGGGGCGCAGGCATCGGAGGATGCCGGCGCAACCGGCGACGGGATCGGCCGGCAGCATCAGGGCCATGCGCGAGAAGACCGCGTCGAACGGTGCGCCGGGCACGGCGTCGACCATCTCGATGTCGCACACCTCGAAGCGGAGGTTTGCCACGGTGGCGAATCGGGTCCGCGCCGCGTCCACCATGGGCTGAGCGAGGTCGATGCCGACCGCTTCGCCGCCCGGTGCGACTCGGGCGGCGAGTTCGGCCGTCGTGCCCCCGACGCCGCACCCGACGTCGAGGACGCGCTCTCCCGGCGCGGGCCGCAACCAGGTCATCGCCGCCGCGCCCAGAGGGCGGCCGAACTCATCCTGGTGGTCGGCATGCCGGATCCATCCGGGCGCTGCCTGGGTCCAGAACTCGAGGCCGCGTGCACGCGCCGCGGCGGTTCCGGTCATCGGAACGGCATCTCCGCGCCGTCCACCGTCAGCACGCGGAACCGGGCGGCCAGGTGGGCGGGGAAACCCTCCTCTTCCGCGGCGAGGCCGGCGGCACGCATCAACCGCTCCGACTGGAACCGCCGGAAGGCCGTCTCGTCCTCCCAGATGTTGACGACCCGCCAGCCCTCCGACGTGGGACCGGCCACGTGGGCCACGAGACCGGGTGGACGGTTGGGGCCAAGGTGTTTTTCCACCATGCGGTAGTCCTCCTCGCTCACCCCTGGCATGTCCTGCACGACGCCGAACGGCATGTCCATCACCTCTATTGGATAGAGCCTGTATATATCCAATAGAGCACTACACTGAGCGTGTGGTTGTCAAGCGGTCTTACGAATCCGACCATCGGAGGCGGCAAGCCCGGCAGACGCGGCAGGCGATTCTCGCCGCGGCCGCCAAGCTGTTCGTCGACCCGGGATACGCGGCGACACCCGTCACTGCGATCGCGGCTGAGGCGGGCGTGGCGGTCCAGACGGTGTATGCCGTGTTCGGAGGCAAGCGTCGACTCCTGTCCGAGCTCATCGATGTCACCATCACCGGCGACGACGAGCCGGTCGCGATGTCCGATCGGCCGTTCGCCGCCGAGATCCGCGCCGAGCCCACCGCCCTTGCCAAGCTCGCCAGGTACGCCCGGCATCTCGTCGAGGTCCAGGCCCGCCAGGCCGATGTGCTCATCGCCCTCGCCGGAGCCGCGGCGGCCGATCCCGACGCCGCCGAGATCTGGCACAAGAACGTCGAGGACCGCCGTCAGGGGATGCTGATGTTCGCCGCGGACCTGGTGGCCACAGGCGAGGTCGCCGACGGCCTAGATCGGGATCGGGTCGCGGACGTTCTCTGGCTCGCGATGGACGTGCGCAACTATGACTGGCTCGTACGCCGGCGCGGGTGGCGGCCGGAGCAGTACCAGCGATGGTACGTCGACACGGTCGCCGGTGCCGTACTGCGCTCGCGGTAGCCGTACCCGCGGCTCGGGGTGGTCATGGAGGCTGACACCCGGGTGGGGCTTCCCGATCGGGGCTACTGGAGCTGAACGGACGGCGCAGGGAGTGCCCGTGGGGAGGTCCTGCTACGCACGGTCCAGATCGAGCTACGCCGCACGCTGGTGATCGTGACGTCGTCAGATATGCGTCACTTACGTGACGGACGTCAAAGTTCTGGATGACATGGGGAAGCGTCTACCCTTTTGCTGTGACTCTCGGTGGCGAAGACGACCAGGCGGCGCCGTCCGCGCGCCCGCAGTCATTGATGTTCAGCTTCCTCGGCGTCTATGTGCTGCACCGCGACGTCGCCGTCTACTCCGGGAGCGTCATCGACGTGTTCGCCCGCCTCGGCGTCTCCGAGGAGGCCGTACGTTCGACGCTCGCCCGTATGGTGAAGCGCAACCTGCTGGTACGCCATCGGCGGGGCCGGAAGGTGTACTTCGGGCTGACCTCGCGCGCCGTGGAGGTGCTCGAAGACGGACGTGAGCGCGTGTGGAAGACCGGCGCGGTGAACCGCGACTGGGACGGCACCTGGACAGTCGTCGGGTTCTCGCTGCCGGACAGCCGGCGCAGCACCCGGCACGATCTGCGGTCGCGGCTCATCTGGAACGGATTCGGCCTGCTGCAGAGCGGGCTGTGGATAGCGCCGGGCACCAAGGAGGTCGCTGACGTCCTCGCCTCGCTGGAGCTGGGCGACAGCGTCACCGTCCTGACCGCCCGGGCGTTCGAGCCGACCGACGCGGCCGACCTGGTCAGGAAGGCGTTCGACACGGAGCAGATCGCCCGGCGTTACGGTGCGTTCCTCGCCCAGTGGGACGTCCCCCGGCCGCTTCCCGCCGCGCCGGACGACCTCGCGCGGCAGCTGCTGCTGCACACCGACTGGCTGCAGCTCGTCCGCCAGGACCCCCTTCTGCCGACCGAGCATCTGCCCGAGGACTGGCCGGCGATCCGGGCCGAGCAGGTCTTCCACACGCTCGCCCGGGATTACGAACCGCGCGCCGCCGAGCTGGCCACCGCCGTTCTGGACGAGCTGGCCGTGTGACGGCGGCCCCCGCGGCGCCGGCACTCTGCTGCTCGGGCGGCGTGGGTGGTGCGGGCCCGAGGCGGGCCTGCACCACCCTGCTCCCGGCTCCGTGCCGGTACGGCTCGAGCTACGCGGTGGTGCAGGTCGTTCCGTTGAGTGCGAAGCTGGTCGGCGCGGCGTTGCTACCGCTGTAGACGCCCTGGAAGCCGAGGTTGGTGCTGCCTCCGGCGGGGATGGTGGCGTTGTAGTAGACGTTGCGTGCGGTGACCTGGGCACCGGACTGGGTCACGGTGGTGTTCCAGGCATTGGTGATCCGCTGGTTGCCCGGCCAGGTCCAGGTGAGGGCCCAGCCGTTGATGGCGGCGGAGCCGAAGTTCGTGATCATGATATCCGCCGTGAACCCGTCGCCCCAGGAATTGGGGGTATAGGCGACGCGGCAGGTGGCGCCGTTCGGGCCCGACGGCGTCGGCGTCGGCGTGGGCGTCGGCGTGGGTGTGGGTGTCGGTGTGGGTGTCGGTGTCGGGGTGGGTGTGGGTGTGGGTGTGGGCGTGGGCGTCGGGGTGGGCGTGGGTGTCGGTGTCGGGGCCGGGCCGGTGAGGCCGAAGAACTCGATGGCATAGGCGGCCATGCCGTTCGACGGGAGGCTGTGCCCGGCGCCCTGGATGGTGTAGGCCTCGACCTTCACCGTTCCGGAGGAGTCGGCGTAGCGGCGGCGGTCCCAGCCGGACTGCGGGGTGTCCGTGCTGGTCGGCGTCTGGCTCAGGCCGTGCACGTTCGTCCACTGCTTGATCTCCTCCTCAAGTTCTGAGTAGGAGACGACGAAGTCGTTGGTGCCGTGCCACAGCTGCATACGCGGCCACGGTCCGTGGTAGGAGGGGTTCGCGTTACGCACCAGGTCGCCCCACTGCTGTGCGGTCTTGCCGACGCAGGGGGCGGAGTTGCCGCCCGGCTGGTAGGCCGCCTCGTTGGGGAAGCACGTGAACGGCACCCCCATGAACGCCGCACCCGCCTTGAACACCTCCGGATACAGGGCGAGCATGGCGTTGGTCATCATGGCGCCGGAGGAGCTGCCGGTCGCGAACACCCGGTTGGGGTCGCCGTGGTACTGCTGCTCGACGTAGGTCACCATGGACATGAGCGACACCGGGTCGGTCTGGCCACCGCGCACCTTGGACGCCTCGGACCAGTTGTCGAAGCAGTTCATCTTCTTGGACGCCGACGGGTAGATCACGATGAAGCCGTACCGGTCGGCCAGCGAAGCGAACTCGGAGGAGGAGTAGAAGCCCGGCCCCGAGCCGCCGCATGGGTGCATGGCCAGCACGATCGCCGGATTCTGCTGGGTGTTGTTCGGCACGTACACGTGCATGCGCAGGTTGCCGGGATTGGAACCGAAGCCGGTCACCTCGGTCAGCGTGGCCGCGGCGGCGGGGTGCGCGACGACCAGGGTCGCGGCGGCGCACAGCACGGCGACGCAGGCCCTGGTGAGCACCGTGAGTAATCGTTTCATCCGCTCCTCCTCTGCGAGTTGCGGCGGTTTCCCCTGTCTGGCGCATCGGACGGAGGCGCCGCCGACTCGGAAAGACATGATGCATCCGATATAGGAGCGGTTAAACCAATGGTCAAGGCGGGGCAGGGTCGGGTCATGGCGACCCCGCCGGGGAGAGTGCGCGTTCGCGCAGGTTATCAAGCAACTTGTTATAAAGCTGGTTGATATCCCGTCGCGAAACTTACATCGCGGACTCGCACGATATCGTCGTGCGATGACCCCCCGCCGCACTCGCCCGGCCGTCCAGGAGGCCGCACCCGCACCGCGCCTCGGCTACCTGGTGTTCCGGCTGGAGCGCCGCATCCGTGCCCGCCTGGACGACGCGCTCGCCCGGCACGGCGTCACCACGACCGAGTACATGGCGCTCAGTGAACTGCGCGCGCGCGAGGGACTGTCCTCGGCGGAGCTGGCCCGCATCGCCTTCGTCACGCCGCAGGCGATGAACCTCGTCGTCCGCGATCTGGAAGGGCGCGGACTGATCCGCCGCGATCCGCACCCGGGCGGCGGCCGGGTGCTGTGTTCCCGGCTCACCTCCGAGGGGCTGGCCGTGCTACGTCGATGTGACGGCTCGCTCGACGACATCGAGGCGGTCATGCTCGCGAAGATCGACGACGCCATGCGCGAGACCCTCGTGGAGGGGCTCACCGTGTGCGCGCGGGCCCTGCGTCCGGACGCGCCCGTCTGATTTCGGGCCCGGCCGTTGTTGACTTCCTCCCCTCCCTGAAGGGAGGGGATTCCGACCGTCGCCGGTCGGATCTTCCTGCTTCACCGCCGGTCGCCTCGTCCGAGAGGACTCTCGTTGAGGTCTTACACCAGCTCCACAGGCGTTTTACCTCTCCGCCAGCCCGGCGGCGAGGATGTTACGTGCGGCGTTGACGTCCCGGTCGTGGACCGCCCCGCAGGCGCACTCCCACGACCGGACGTTCAGCGGCATCGCCTCTTGCAGGGTGCCGCACGCCGAGCACAGCTTGCTGCTGGGGAACCACCGGTCCACGGTCACCAGCGTGCGTCCGTACCAGGCGCACTTGTACTCCAGCATCGAGCGGAGTTCCCGCCAGGACGCATCGGAGATGGCGCGGGCCAGGCTGTGGTTGCGGACCATGGTGCGGACGGTCAGGTCTTCCACGGCGATCACTTGGTTCTCGCGAACAAGCCGTGTGGTGACCTTGTGCAGGAAGTCGCGCCGTCGGTCGGTGATCCGCGCGTACACGCGGGCGACCTTCAATCGGGCCTTCTCGCGGTTTTTCGAGCCCTTCTGCTTGCGGGCCAGGGCACGCTGCGCCTTGGCGAGCTTGCGCCGGTCACGCCGCTCATGCCGGGGGTTGGTGACCTTCTCCCCGGTGGAGAGCGTGACCAGGGCGGTGACCCCGGCGTCCACCCCAACCCGGTTCCCACTCGGGTCGAGTGGGCGGATCTTCTCCTCGACCAGAATCGACACGAACCACCGCCCGGCCGCGTCCCTGCTCACGGTGACCGTGGACGGCTCCGCCCCCTCTGGAAGCCGGCGCGACCACACGATGTTCAGCGGGCCGTCCATCTTCGCCAGGAACAGCCGCCCGTCCTTCCAGCGGAACGCGGAGCGGGTGTACTCCGCCGACGCACGCGAGCGCTTACGGGACTTGAACGTTGGGTACTTGGCTCGCTTGGCGAAGAAGTTCGCGAACGCCGCTTGCAGGTGCCGAAGCGCCTGCTGGAGCGGCACGCTGGACACCTCGTTGAGGAACGCCGGTTCCTCGGTGCGCTTCCAGGCGGTGAGCATCGCCGAGGTCTCCACGTAGGAGACCCGGCGGCCCTCTTGGGTGTAGGCGCGGGTCCGCTCCTCAAGAGCCTTGTTGTAGACCAGGCGCACGCACCCGAACGTCCGGGCAAGCTCCTCGGCCTGCTCGGGGGTCGGGTAGAAGCGGTACTTGTACGCCCGCTTCACAAGCTGCGCCATGCCTCACATTTTACCGTACGATCAGCTAAGCATCATGCAGGTGTTCGAGACGGCGGTTCGCCTGGCAGCGAACCGCCTATCCCTGCCCTGCTCCGCAGGGGTCCGATTCCTCCCCCGCCTGAAGGCGGGGGTCTCCTCGGAGGTCCTGATGAACGCGAGGACGACCGTCGGTGCCGTGCGGCGCCGGTGCGGCCACCCGGCTCCGGCGGTCCTCGCCGCGCGGGTCGCGGGGGAGAAGACCGGCGACCGAGGTCGAGATGATCGCCAGGACCGTCCGGCTGCGGCGGCCTCGCCCGCGCGTAGGGACCTTCCATCGGGTGAGGGGACGGGTTCGATAGAATGATCGACTGACGGCCCGATCAACGCCCGAATGCAGATCGTTTGTTCCCGTACGACCCGCGTGTCCGCGGATCGTAGGTGCGCGAATGTCCTGATGCGGGAGTCGGGATGTGTTGAGAAGGCCGGCCGTGCGTAGCAGGACAGGGTTTTCGGAACACCCCCTTGAGTCTCCGAAGGGAGCCGGGACGTGCCCGCGCACTATTCGTTGTCCGCCACGGAGGAGGCGGTCGGTCGTCGGCTGGGCTCGACCCCGGTCAATCGGGAGGCTCTCGTCGCGGTCTCCAACATCCATCGTGCGGCCGGTGCCGTACGGCAGCACCTGGAGAACTCGGCGCTGCGCGCCGCCGACCTCACCTGGAGCGCCTTCGTGGTGCTGTGGGTGGTGTGGATCTGGGAGGAGATCGAGACCCGGCACACGGCGGCCGAGGCCGGCATCTCCAAGGGCACACTGACCGGCATCATCAAGACATTGGAGTCGCGCGGTCTGATCGAGCGCCGCCGGCATCCCGGCGACCGCCGCCTGGCCCTGCTGCGCCTCACCCGGGAGGGGCTGGCGCTGATGGAGGAGACCTTCCCCGCGTTCAACGCGGAGGAGGCGTTCGTCGTCGACCCCCTGGGCGGAGAGGGCGCGCTGCATCTCGCCGACACCCTCCGCCGCATCATCACCCACCTGGAGGAGAAGGGCGAGGAGCGGCGTGAGAGCCTGCACCGTGACGCCCCGGTCCCGCCCCGCCGCGGTGGCCGCCGCCGCGCCACCTGAAAGGCCCGTCGTACGCCACGTGGCAGGGGCCGGACTACACCACCTGACAGGGGCCGGCCGTACGCCGCCCGAAAGAGGCCGGGACCGTACGCCACCGGAAACGCGTCCGGCGGACCGCTGGAGAGGCCGGCCGCAGGAGGTCCGGCCGCCGGCCGCGGCGGCGGGGATTCGGCGCCCGTCCCGGTCTTGGGGAGGGCTTGCCGTGTTCTAGAACAGAAGAACACGTTGCCTGATGTATGACTGATCATCGGTTTGGCGACCAGTTGGTGGGGCATTGCCGGGGACGTGCCGGGTGGCCGCCGTCCACTCGATGCGGAGCTCGGTCCGGATCGCATGACCGCTCGGGAGGAGGACGTGCTCGTTCATCCGCCCCTGCTCGCGGCCCATGAGTGCTTCCACACGCACGACGTCGAGGACGCCCACGCGGGGGTGGAACGGGCACTCGGTCCGCACGGACTGCGTCTCGTCGAGGGCGGGACGCGGCTCGACGCCCGCATGAACGGGGTGACGCTGGACAGGGTCGGCCTCTACTACCTCGGCTACGGGGCGGAGATGCTGATCACGCCGGACGAGTGGGGGAGCTACTTCTTCGTCGAGATCCCGCTGGCCGGGGCGGCGGAGGTGTGCCAGGGCCGCGAACATCTGGTGGCCACGACCGGGCTCGCCTACGTGCTGTCGACGACGGGACGTACGTCCATACGATGGGCCGCCGGGAACGAACAGCTCATCGCCCGGTTCGACCGATCGGCGCTCGAGGCCCAGCTCGGCAGGATGCTCGGGCGGCAGCCGGGTGAGCCGCTCGTCTTCTCCCTGGGCATGGATCTGACCCGGCCCCCGTCCCGGTCGTGGCTGTCGATCGTCGACCTGCTCCGGCGGGAGGCGGAGACCGGCGGCGCCATGCTGGCCCAGCCGGCCGCGGCCAAGCGGCTGGAGGAGCTGCTAATGACGCAGTTGCTGCTGGCCCAGCCCAGCAACTACACCCCCGCCCTGCGAGGGGAGCAGCCGCATGTCCCGCCGCCCGTGGTCAGGCGGGCCATGGAACTGATCGAGGCCCATGCCGCCGAGCCGCTCACCGTTGAGGACATCGCCGAGGCCGTGGGCGTGGGGGCGCGGGCGCTGCAGGAGGGGTTCCGCCGCCATCTGGACACGACCCCCATGGCGTACCTGAGGGACATGCGCCTGAACCGGGTGCGCGCCGAGCTGACGGCGGGCGCCGCGGGCATGACGACCGTCACCGATGTCGCCTTCCGCTGGGGATTCACCCACCTCGGCAGGTTCTCCCTCGCCTACCGCCAGTGCTTCGGCGAGCCCCCTTCGGTGACGCTGCGCCACTGACGCCCGCGTCGGCGGCCTTCATGACCGGCGAGAACGTGCGGCCGCCCTCGCCGGAGCCGGCGACGGACCCGGCGCCACGGGAGCGCGACGGTCCGCGCCGGCGAGGACGGCCCCCTGAGATCAGCTGCGGCCGAGGGCGCGCAGTTCGTCGACGGTGAGCGCGGAGACGTTCTTGTCGATGGGGTGTTCGGTGTACTGGTGGATGGCCCAGCTCTTCCAGTCGGCGGGCGGCGTGACGGTGCCCGGGGCCTTGCTGTAGTGGGCCACCCACAGCGGATACTCGGCCAGGCCGCGGCCATAGGTGTTGGCGAAGTTCCAGCCGCTGTAGAACATCGGGGTGACGCCGGTCCTGGCCTCCACATGGGCGAGCCAGGCCTTGGCCCAGGCGTTGACGTGGGCCACCGACTTGCCGTTCGTGGTCTCCAGGTCCAGCACCAGCAGATCGCCGGGTTTCGCGGGGTGCTGGTTCACCATGGAGAGGAAGTGTTCGGCCTCGGCGATGGGATCGTTCTTGGGGTGACCGTAGTGGTAGGCGCCACGGATGATGCCCTTCTCGTCCAGCTCCCGCCAGAAACGGGCGAACGTGGAGTCGCGGAAGGTCAGGCCCTCGGTGGCCTTGATGATGCCGAACTTCGCCGGGCTGGTGACCCAGTCGTGGTTCGGCTCGTGGTTGGAGACGTCTTCGCCGTACATCAGCGTGACGTTCTCTTCGCCGGGCGTGTGCGGTGCCGCCTGCGCCGGTGCGGCCGCGAAGAAGCCGGCTGCGGTGAGTACGGCCAGGGCCGCGCCGAGATGCTTGCCGGAGAGGCTCAGGTGGCGTTTGAGAGAGGCTCGGGCTGCGGAGAACCGGTGTTCCAGCATGAAGGATTGACTCCTTGGTTCCATGCCGCCTGCCGGGACAGCTGAGGGGTTCGGGGTGGCGAGCGCGCCCTACGGTGCGCAAGGCGGGCGCTCCGATTCACCCGAGGGGTGGTCCCCGGCTCCGTGAGGTGCGGAGTCGGCGGCCGTGCACCTCCTGAGGGAATGGTTCCGTCAGGAGGCGCGCGGATCCGGGCAATGAACCGGCAACGCGACCGACGACGGAGTCACCGCTGCGCGTGCCGTGGAGTCAAAAGGTACACACACCACCATTGGGGTGCAAATAGGACAAAAATCCTGAGACGGAAGCTTCGCGATGGACTGTTCACTCCTCCGGGGAGAGGGGTCCGTCGGCGTGCGGGACACGTTCTGCGGGAATGACGCCGAGGCGGCCGGCCTGGTAGTCCTCCATCGCCTGGATGATCTCGGCCCGGGTGTTCATCACGAACGGCCCGTAGTGGAAGACCGGCTCGCGGATCGGCTGCCCGCCGAGCAGCAGCACCTCCAGGTTGGGCTCGGCCTGGGGCTGGGCGGTGCCGGCGGCGAGGGTCAGCGCCTCGCCGGGGCCGAAGGCGGCCAGCTGCCCCCTGCGTACCGGTCGCTGCTCGGTCCCCGCGGAACCCTGGCCGGCCAGCACGTACGCGAGGGCGTTGAAGCCGGGGTTCCACGGCACCTCCAGCCGGGCGCCCGGGCTGATGGTCGCGTGCACCATCGTGATCGGGGTGAACGTGACGCCGGGGCCGGGGTGCCCGGCCAGCTCGCCGGCGATCACCCGCAGCAGTGCGCCGCCGTCCGCCGAGGCGAGCAGCGCCGCCTCGCGCCCGCGGATGTCCTGGTAGCGGGGCGGGTGGAACTTGTGCGCGCGGGGCAGGTTGACCCACAGCTGGATGCCGTGGAACAGCCCGCCCGAGACCACCAGGTGCTCCGGGGGCTTCTCGATGTGCAGCAGGCCGGAACCCGCGGTCATCCACTGGGTGTCACCGTCGGTGATCGTGCCGCCGCCGCCGTTCGAGTCCTGGTGCTCGAAGACGCCGTCGATGATGTAGGTGACGGTCTCGAAGCCGCGGTGCGGGTGCCAGGGGGTGCCCTTGGGCTCGCCGGGGGCGTACTCGACCTCGCCCATCTGGTCCATGTGGATGAACGGGTCCAGGACGGACTGCGGCACTCCGGCGAAGGCGCGCCGCACGGGGAAGCCCTCGCCTTCGAGGCCGCTGGGCGCGGTCGTCACGGACCGTACGGGGCGGGGGGTGGTGACTGCCGGGTCGGGGGCGGCGACGCGGGGCAGCGTCAGGGTGTCGGCGGTGATGGCGGGCATGGCACGCTCCTGTTGAAACTTAAATTACATAAGACTGAAACCAATTGCGACCATTGCGCATTCCACCGACGAAGCCAAGCCTGCCCGGGCTCCCGGGCGCAGCGCCCACTCGCGGCAGACCTCCACGGACGCGGCCGGTCGGCCTGGTCGTACGGCCGGACCGATGAGTCCGCCGGGAGCTTGAGATGACCCCGCCATGGCTGAGCGGGTCGTCGATCTCGCGCGTCGGACGCCGGGGGCGAGCCGGACGGCATGGCACGCGGATCGGACGGTCCGGCGCCGCCCCGATGCCGGGCGCTCGTCCCTGTGCGTGGGGATGGATGCTCTCATGTCCATGTCGGTCACACTCCGATATAAAGCCAGTTCACGGAGGACATGAGGGATCGAATTCAAGTGCTGGAACATGGGTTATTGAAATCCCTTTCTCATTTATGTAAAGTCCGGTCTCGTGCGGACCCTAGACCAATGGTCCGTGCTGTCCGCGAAACCGAAAGGGGATCCCATGGCAGAGGAACTCACCATCGAGGCTCTACGGGAAATCGCCGAGGTGCAGGAGCGGGCTGAGGCCGCTGCCGCCGCTCTCCGGGCCGCGGTTGTCGAGTAATCAGTGGATGCGGAGACGGCTGGAGCCGACGTGCGCTTCAGCCGTCTCATCCCTGGTCGGCGTAGTGAGAGTTGACGGAGAGACTGATGAGTAAGCTTCGCCGTACTGTTCCATTCATCGCTCCCGGCGGCAACGGGCCGGCGCTCTTGCTCGACTCGGTCGAGATGCCGCTGAGCGCGGCCGGGGCTCCCGGACTCCTCGACGCCATACGGCGCCCGATAAATCTCGGTTCCGCGGACCGTTGCATATCCGCCGACCTGGCCGAGGAGCTCGTAGAGGCTCAATATCAGGCATGCCTTGAATACATTTACGGCCATCCGGTTTGGCGCGGGTTCCGTGACGGTACGGCACGCGAAGCCCTGTACGCCTACCTGCTGGAGTCACGGCACTATCTGGCCGCCGCACCCTTCCGGATGGCCAGTGGCATCACCGACGCGCTGCGCCCCTCACAGCTGATCCGGCTGCAGGCCCACCATGTGGTGGAGGAGGCCGACCACGACGTCTATTTCGAGAACGGCCTCGCCGCGATGGACTGCCCGCGTGAGCTGGTGCGGCAGGCGCGGCCTTCGCCCGTCACCGTCGAGTGGGTGCATCTCATGCGTACGGTGGCCGCCTACGGCCCCCTCGCGGCCGCGATCTGCTCCGGTCTGCTGGAGTACACCGCGGGCGACCGGGACGCCGTGTCCGGCTGGCACACCATGCTCGTGGACAGCGGGCAGCTCGCGGAAGACGTGGTGCGGGCCATCTACGAGCACGTCGAGACCGACCTCGGCCTGGGGCACGGATCGAACTGGCGCGACGCCATCCGCGCGGCCAAGGTGGTGCCTGCCGAGGAACTGGCGGATTGGCTGAACGCGACCACCCTGGTCGCCGAGATGATCGTTCGTTGGGTGAACGCGCTGGGCACCGGGCTGTCGGGTGAGCTGGTCGCCCAGTTGCCCGACCTCGCCCTCGAATCCCCGCAGCGCATGCTGGGGGGCGAGGCCGACGGGCTGCCGGTGTGGCCGGCCGAGGTGTACGACTCCTACGTACACGGCCCGCGGAGTGCCAACCCCCTCGTAAGGCGCTCGCTCGCCCTCGCGTACGCCTTCGCCGGCGGCGTCCGGGACCGCGAAGCCAAGGCGACCGCCAAGACCGCGGCCACCATCGCCTGTGACTTCACCGACGGCGCCGCGCGAGGGTGGGCCGGGGAACCGACGCAGGCCGATCTCGAGAAGCTGGTGGAGAGCTGGATGACCGCCATCGACGGTCATCGCCTGTGGCGGCGTCTCACCGAGGAGCCGACCCTGCCGCTCGTCCACGGCTGGATGGTGGAGAACTACCACTATGTGGCCGGCATCTGGCAGCACGCGGGTGCGGTGGTCTCCGCATGCCCGGACACGGCGATCCGAGCCGAGCTGGTCAAACATCTGATCGAGGAGTTCAACCACGGCCGGATGTTCCTGCGCGGGATCGAACGCGCACGCGGGGACGGCTACCAGGGGCTGGGCACCGAGCAGCTGAGACCGTTGCCCACCACCGTCACTCTCGTCGGCACCCTGCGTGAGCTCGGCCTGCGCGACTGGAAGGCCTACGTGCTGGCTCTCACCTTCCTGCAGCTCACGCTCTCGACGGCGGGCAAGGAGGTGCACGCTCGCCATGAGGGCTTCTACCAGACGTTGTTCAGCAAGCTTCCGGAGAGCGAAGCGCTGGTGTCGGCGATGCGCAGGCACGACGCGGAGGACACCAAGCTCGGCCACGGCGACGACACGCGTGAGCTGCTGCGGCTGCTGTGCGAGCGCTACGAGCTCACCCGTGACGTGGTGGCGGGCGCCGCGCTGATCCCCCAGTTGGCCTGGAGCTTCCTCGACGGCATCCTCGAGCACTACCAGCACGGCGAGGCCGCCGTGCTGCAGCGGGTCGGATGGCATGTCACCCAGTGACACCGCCGTGCTCGACGTGGGTCAGGTGCTGCCGCTCGAGCACAGACCGGCGGCGGGCACGCTGAGGCGCATCGCCGCGCTCGTCACCGACGGGGTGCCGGCCGCGGCGGTCGCCGCCCTCCGCGATCCCCGGATCGACGCACAGGCCTGGCCCGGCGTCCTCGCGCGTGAGATCGCGCTCACCGTCGGCTGGGCGTCGCGCCGGATGCTCGCCACCCACCCGGCCGCGCCGAGATGGGACGGAAGCGGAACCGCGATCGTGCTCCTGCCCGCACACGGAACGGCGGTCCATCTGATCCGCCGGGCGCTTCCCTTCGCGCTGTGCGGCATTCCGACGCGCGTGGCGGGACATGACGAACACCGGCAGATCGTCTCCGCCGCGGTCGGCGTGCTGGCGGACCTCATGGATCTGGCCGATGTCCTCCGGCCGGCCGAGTCCGCCGTGGCCTGCGTACGCGACGCGGCGGACCGAGACCTCGTGGTGCTCACCGGCCGCCCTACCACCGCCTTCACGGTCAGGCGGGCGACGAGCGCCCAGGTCCTCGGCGCCACCGGCGGCTGCGCCGTACTGATCGGCTCGATCGCCGAAGCGGTGAGCGCGACGGCGGCCGTACTGCGCAGGCACGACCATCCGGACAGCTGCACGAGCTTCGGCGGCTCGTGGATCCACGATGGGACGTCATGGCGCGACGAGCACGGGCGGGCGGCCGACCCGGCCGATCGGCACCCCTCCGTCATCTACCGCCTCGTGGCGGACCTGGATCAGCCGCCGGAGGTTCACGCGGGCTACACCGTCCTGCCCTGTGACCGGTCGGGAGTGGTCGGCACGCTGGTGGGGTTCGCGAGAGACCCGCGGCACGGCTGGCCCGGGGACTTTCTCATCTGACGCGTACGTGGAGGAGATGGTGGCGGCCCTCGCAGAAGACGTGCGGGATGCGCCGGAAACGCCTGCCGACCGGACGCGGGGCGGGCCGGGCACGCGCGGCTTCGTGATCGCCGGTGTCCCCGGGTTCTCAGAGCACGGCGGGGAGAGGAGGGACGCGCCGGTGATCGCCGCGTGTCCGGTTCCCGGCGTGCCGGGCCCGATGGCGTCTCCCCTGCGCGGTACGCCGACGCGGCGCCGGGGGGCATCGCCGTGCCATCGCGGATAGAGCGTGGCGTGAGCACCGTCGCCGGTGGCCCCTTCCGGCTGCTGTGGGCGGGTCAGACGGTGTCCGTCGTAGGCGACGGAGCGGCGGTGCTGATCGTGCCGCTGGTCGTGTTGAACGCCACGGGCGATCCGCTGCTGGCGGCGCTGGCCGCTGCCCCGCGCACGATCGCCTATCTGCTCGTCGGTCTGCTGGCCGGGCCGCTGGCCGATCGCTGGAACAGCCGCCGGGTGCTCATCGCCTGCGACATACTCAGGGCGGGGCTGTTCGCGCTGATGCCGATGGCCGTCAACCTGCCCAACGGCGCCTTGCTGGTCCTGATCCTGGCCTGCCTGGCCGCTGGGGCGGGCGTCTTCTTCGAGACCTCCCTCGCCAAGGCGATCCAGTCCCTGCTCCGGGACGACGATCTGGTCGCGGGCAACGCCCGCATCGAGATGAGCGGGCAGCTCGGACTCCTGCTGGGGCCGGCACTGACCGGTGCGATCGTCGCTCTCATCGGAGTCGAGAAGACCCTGTGGCTGAACGCGGGAACGTTTCTGGTCTCGGTCGCCACACTGGTGCCGCTGCGGCTGCCTGCCGAGGACGGAACACCCCCCCGCGGCGCGATTCTCCGCGAGATGTTCGAGGGGTTCATGTTCATCCGCTCGAACCGCGTGATCACTTGGCTGGTCACCGTACAGGCCGCGGTGAACTTCGTCGTCGCCGCCGAGACATTGGTGATCTACTACGCCACCGTGGAGCTGAAATCGTCGGCCGCCTGGGTCGGAGTGATCATCGCCGCCGCCGGAGTCGGCGGTGTCGTGGCGACGGCCCTGGCGAACAGGATGGCGAGCCGTTTCGCTCCCGGGCAGCTCATCGGCTGGGCCGTGATCGGCCTCGGCGGGACCCTGGCGGCCTTCGCGCTGTCCTCCCATCCGCTGGTCCTGCTGGTCGCCAACTTCCTGCACGGCGGGATGACGATCTTCGCTTCTGTTCACATCCGGGCCCTGCGACAGCGGCTGGTGCCGCCGGAACTGTTGGGCAGGGTGACGGCCAACGCGCGTATGCTGGCCTTCGTCGCCCATCCGGCCGGTGCCGCGGTCTTCGGCGCACTCGCCGGAGTCGCCGGTCAGGATGCCCGCTGGAGTTTCGCCACCGCGGCACTGCTGAGCCTGGTCAGCGGGGGGCTCGCCTACCGAGGACTGATCGCGGGCAGACCTGGAAGGGCGACGACGTGACGGCACACGACCCCAGGACCCTCCCCCCTGATCTGCCCGAGCCGCCCGATGACGGCGCCTGCGCCCATCTGACCGGGCTCCAGGTGCCCGCCATACCCCTGACCGGCACCGGTGGGCGGCCGCACGATCTCGCCGCCCGATCGAGGGAGGGCTGGGTCGTGGTCTTCGCCTATCCGCGCACCGGCCGGCCGGGGCAGGAGCCGCTGGGCGGGGCGACGGAATGGAACGCGCTCCCGGGCGCGCGGGGATGCACCCCCCAGTGCCTCGCCTACTCCGCCGGCCTGGAGGAGTTCACCGAACTCGGCGTCATGGTCTACGGCCTCAGCACGCAGGACACCGAGTATCAGCGGGAGGCCGTCCGGCGGCTGGGACTCGGCTACGAACTGCTCAGCGACGCCGATCTGGCGCTGACCCGGGCGCTGCGGCTGCCCACATTCGAGGTCGCGGGGCATACGCTGCTGCGCAGGCACACTCTGTTGCTCCGCGACGGGCTCATCCGGCACGTGCGTTACCCGGTCTTCCCGCCCGACCAGGACGCCGTCCGCACCCTGACCTGGCTGCGACGGCTCTAGGTGTCGTCGGATCCTGAAGACTGGCTCTGGCACTGATTCTGTGCGTTGACCCGACTCAGTCGGCAAGGAGGATGCGTTTGCGTAGGAGGTCGGGGTTGGCCCGGCCATACATCTGCCGCTTGAGCATCTTGATGCGGTTGACATGGCCCTCCACCTTCCCCGAGCTGTGAGGCAAGGTCAGGCCGGCTTTGGCGGCGTCGAAGTCGCGGCGTAGTCCTGTGACGAAGGAGTGCAGTTCCGGCAGGTCATCGGCCTGAATCCGCTTCATCCACTGCTCCAGGCCGTCGCCGGTGAGCCGCGTCATCATCTGGGCGAAAGAGCGGACGTGCTCGCGGAGCGCGGCCAGGGCCGGGCAGGCCGCGGTCAAGGTTTGCAGGTGCTGGTGATCGTCGGCCTCGAGGGTGTCGGGGTGGCGGAGGAACCAGCCGGTGGCCTGGCGGACGGTGGGCGGTGGTGGCGGCAGGACGATGGCGATCTGGGATCTCCAGGGCCGGACGTACTCGCGCACCGACCTGCCTGTCCCGCCGTAGCCCATGGCCGTGACCTCCTGGTAGAGCTGCGCGGCGTTGGTGCAGCCCTGCTCCCAGCGCTGCCGCAGGTAGCCGGCGTACTCCTCGATCATCTTGGGGCGTTTGCCGGTGCCGTTGTGCACGAGCAACTCCTCGGGATCGCTCGCGCGGGCGAAGCGGCGGACGGTATTGCGGGCCAAGTTCAGCTCGCGGGCGATCGCGCGCAGGTCACGGCCTTGCGTGAGCAATTGATGAACGAGGGCATACCGCCGGCGGGTCCGCTCGGCCAGACGGTCCGACCGCGGCTCGCAGGGAGCGAGCTCGCCTGCAGATGGGGTGGTGACCGGCGCCGATGCGGGCACCTCGCCCGGTGAGGTGGCGACCACCAGGTCTCGTAAGTGGGCCCGGTGCTTGGTGACGGTCCGCTCGACGGCCTCGCCGAGGTTTCTCCACATGTGCCACCGGTCGGCGACCTGGATCGCCTGCGGGGCACCGCGGGCGGCGCCGTCGGCATAGCAGCCGGCCCTGTCCCGGCAGATGATCTCCACGTCGGGGTGCTTGCTCAGCCAGGCGGCCAGCGCATCTGATGAGCGTTCGGGTAGCACGTCAACCGGCTGGCTGGTGGCGATGTCGATCAGGATCGTGCCGTAGGTGTGACCGCGGCGCAGGGCGAAGTCGTCCACGCCCAGCACCTGGGGTCCATCGCCGGGTTTGGGGTCGGGCAGGGATCGGATCAGCCGGATCAGCGTCATCCGGTTGACCGCGGTGGCCAGGCGGTGGGTGAGTCGGGCGCCGGCCCGGCCGCCCAAGGCCAGTGCGATCGTCTGCAGCAGCGTGCGGAGCGGGACGCTGTAGCGGCCGTAGCGGACGGTCAGCCCGGTCACCTGCTCAGCGAAGGTCTTTCTGCCGCAGTCGTCGTTCTCACACCGAAACCGCCGTACCCGCAGGTGAAGCACTATCTCCTGGCCGCCGACCGCGGTGTCGCACACCCGCCGCTCGTAGCTGCTGTGCACGCGTTGGGAAACCGTCCCGCACCGTGAGCACGCTGCTTGCGATGTGCGGGTTCTGGCCCGGATCCGTACCGACCTGCCGGACCGGTACACCTGGTCGATCTCCAAGTCGGCCAGGTGGGGGAAGAGAACCGCGAGCAACTCCGAGATCGACACCCGACATGATCACCACCACCGGCAGTCCTCCGCCGGAAGATCACGAAATTAGTGCCAGAGCCTCTTCAGGCTCTGGCACTGATTCTGTGCGTTGACCCGACTCAGTCGGCAAGGAGGATGCGTTTGCGTAGGAGGTCGGGGTTGGCCCGGCCATACATCTGCCGCTTGAGCATCTTGATGCGGTTGACATGGCCCTCCACCTTCCCCGAGCTGTGAGGCAAGATCAGGCCGGCTTTGGCGGCGTCGAAGTCGCGGCGTAGTCCTGTGACGAAGGAGTGCAGTTCCGGCAGGTCATCGGCCTGAATCCGCTTCATCCACTGCTCCAGGCCGTCGCCGGTGAGCCGCGTCATCATCTGGGCGAAAGAGCGGACGTGCTCGCGGACCGCGGCCAGGGCCGGGCAGGCCGCGGTCAAGGTTTGCAGGTGCTGGTGATCGTCGGCCTCGAGGGTGTCGGGGTGGCGGAGGAACCAGCCGGTGGCCTGGCGGACGGTGGGCGGTGGTGGCGGCAGGACGATGGCGATCTGGGATCTCCAGGGCCGGACGTACTCGCGCACCGACCTGCCTGTCCCGCCGTAGCCCATGGCCGTGACCTCCTGGTAGAGCTGCGCGGCGTTGGTGCAGCCCTGCTCCCAGCGCTGCCGCAGGTAGCCGGCGTACTCCTCGATCATCTTGGGGCGTTTGCCGGTGCCGTTGTGCACGAGCAACTCCTCGGGATCGCTCGCGCGGGCGAAGCGGCGGACGGTATTGCGGGCCAAGTTCAGCTCGCGGGCGATCGCGCGCAGGTCACGGCCTTGCGTGAGCAATTGATGAACGAGGGCATACCGCCGGCGGGTCCGCTCGGCCAGACGGTCCGACCGCGGCTCGCAGGGAGCGAGCTCGCCTGCAGATGGGGTGGTGACCGGCGCCGATGCGGGCACCTCGCCCGGTGAGGTGGCGACCACCAGGTCTCGTAAGTGGGCCCGGTGCTTGGTGACGGTCCGCTCGACGGCCTCGCCGAGGTTTCTCCACATGTGCCACCGGTCGGCGACCTGGATCGCCTGCGGGGCACCGCGGGCGGCGCCGTCGGCATAGCAGCCGGCCCTGTCCCGGCAGATGATCTCCACGTCGGGGTGCTTGCTCAGCCAGGCGGCCAGCGCATCTGATGAGCGTTCGGGTAGCACGTCAACCGGCTGGCTGGTGGCGATGTCGATCAGGATCGTGCCGTAGGTGTGACCGCGGCGCAGGGCGAAGTCGTCCACGCCCAGCACCTGGGGTCCATCGCCGGGTTTGGGGTCGGGCAGGGATCGGATCAGCCGGATCAGCGTCATCCGGTTGACCGCGGTGGCCAGGCGGTGGGTGAGTCGGGCGCCGGCCCGGCCGCCCAAGGCCAGTGCGATCGTCTGCAGCAGCGTGCGGAGCGGGACGCTGTAGCGGCCGTAGCGGACGGTCAGCCCGGTCACCTGCTCAGCGAAGGTCTTTCTGCCGCAGTCGTCGTTCTCACACCGAAACCGCCGTACCCGCAGGTGAAGCACTATCTCCTGGCCGCCGACCGCGGTGTCGCACACCCGCCGCTCGTAGCTGCTGTGCACGCGTTGGGAAACCGTCCCGCACCGTGAGCACGCTGCTTGCGATGTGCGGGTTCTGGCCCGGATCCGTACCGACCTGCCGGACCGGTACACCTGGTCGATCTCCAAGTCGGCCAGGTGGGGGAAGAGAACCGCGAGCAACTCCGAGATCGACACCCGACATGATCACCACCACCGGCAGTCCTCCGCCGGAAGATCACGAAATTAGTGCCAGAGCCAGTATCGGGAGTCCGTCGACACTAGGGCCCCTGCCGCCGGCCTTCGCCCCGCCGCGCGAACCCCGGCGGTCGCGGCCCCAGGTCCGTGGACCCTGTCGATCTACTGCGGTCGCCTCGGCATGGACATGGTGGAGGTGGCGCCGGTGGGCGGTGCCGTACGTCATGGGCGATTCACACCCGGCGGACCTGCCCGTCACGGCGGATGAGAACTATCGTGACCGGTATGGAAAATCCTCCTCAGCATAGGGACTCCCAGCCGGCGCGCCTGCGCGCTTCGGACAACGACAGGGACCAGGTCTCGGCCGTCCTCGGCGAAGCGCTGAGCACCGGCCAGCTGACCCACGAGGAGTACTCCGAGCGCCTGGACAGGCTCTATCAGGCCAAGACCATGGGGGAGCTCGAGGTCCTCACCCACGACCTACAGGTCGACCGGCCCCGTCCGGCCGCGAGCCCGGTGTCCTATGCGCCTGGCGCGAGCTCGGAGCCCGAGAACATCGTCGCCGTCTTCGGCGGCGCCGAGCGCAAGGGCCGCTGGCGGGTACGGCGGCGGACCAAGGCCTTCGCCCTCTTCGGCGGTCTGCGGTTCGACCTGACCGAGGCCCGGTTCGAGGCCAAGGAGGTCGAGATCACGGTCAACGCGGTCTTCGGCGGGGCCGAGATCATCCTGCCCGAGGGGGTGGAGGTGCGCTGCAACGGAGTCGGCGTCTTCGGCGGCTTCGACGTGCAGAGTCCCCCGGACGTCGACCCGTCGGCGCCGGTGATCGTGGTGAAGGGGCTGGCGCTGTTCGGCGGCGTCAGCGGCAGGGTCCGGCGCCGACGCGAACGCTGAGCGACGCGCCTGGAACGCCATCGTCGCTGTTCGATCCCGGCCGCGGCCGGCGACGGCCTCGGCGATGACGACCCGTCGCCGGGCGGCCCGCCGCCTGTGTGCTCGAGATCATACTTACGAGTAACCTACGGAAGCGTAACCTAGAGGTCATGACGTCGGTCCATCCAATGCGCCTGCGACCCGTGGACATCGGCAAGCCCCGGATGCGGGGCTGGTTGCACACCTACGCCTCCGGAATCGCGGCCGTATGCGGCATCGTCCTGTGCTCGCTCGCCGCCGCCCGGCCCGGCTGGTCCCCCTTCCTCGGCTGCCTCGTCTACAGCCTGAGCGTGTGCGCCCTGTTCGGTACCAGCGCGCTCTACCATCGCCGGGTCTGGTCGGAGTGGGGCTATCGGCTGATGCGCCGGCTCGACCATTCCATGATCTTCATCTTCATCGCCGGGACCTACACGCCGATCAGCGTTCTGCTGCTGCCCGGCGACCTGCGGCAGATCATCCTGATGGTGGTCTGGGGCGGTGCCCTCCTGGGCGTGGGCATGAAGATGATCACCCCGAACGCCCCCCGGTGGCTGTCCACCCCCGTCTACATCGCCCTCGGCTGGGTGGCCGTGATCGCGCTGCCCGACATCCTGCACAGGGGCGGGGTGACCGTGCTCGTGCTGGCCCTCGTCGGCGGCGCCCTGTACACCCTGGGCGCGGTTTTCTACGCCATGCGCAAGCCGAACCCGTGGCCGACCGTCTTCGGCCATCACGAGTTCTTCCACGCCTGCACGCTCCTGGCTGCGCTCTGTCACCACATCGCCATCTACTTCGCGCTCTACTCCTGAGGCGGATCCGTCCACCTTCCCCTCGCGAGAGGGTGCCGACGGCCTGCGACGGCATCGGACCGGCGCTGACCATGCCGGCATGTCCGTCCCGCCGGGATGCCCTCCCGACCGGCACATGTCAGTTGGGCGATTTGCATCTATATTTCCTAGTTGGGGCTAGTCGGGGGATTGCATTCGTCGTCGATGCACGGGGATGGTGCGACGGAGGAAGCTGGTAATGGGCGTTGCCCGCGAGGAAGAAACGAGTGGCCTTCCGCTGGAGGTGTTCGACCTGTCGCCGGTCGGGGTGCTGGTCACCGCCGGAAGGGAACATCGCCTGGTGTACCTGAACGACGCCCTGCGTGCGATGTTCGGTGACCGCCCGCTCGGGACGCCCGTCCGCGAGGCGTTCAGCAATCTCCTGCAGCAGGACTCCCTTTCGCTGTTCGACCGTGTCCTGGAGACGGGCGAGGCCGTACGGCGCGATCAGGCCTCCGCGAGGGTGGCCTGCCCCTCGGGCGGATCACAGGAGCGCTTCTTCCACTACAGCCTCGCGAAGGTTCCTCTTCCCGGCGGGGAGAGCGGAGTGCTGCAAGTGATCGTGGAGGTCACGGAACAGTTCGTCGCCACCAGGCGGATGCGCACCCTGGCCCGGGAGCAGCGCCGTCTCCTGCGCCGATACCAGAGCCTGATATGGGTGAACGCGCATACGGTGTGGGTCAGCGACCCCAGCGGCAGGTTCAGAGAGGTGAGCCCGGACTGGAAGAAGATGACCGGGCAGACACGGGAGGAGTACCGCGGCTACGGATGGCTGCAGGTCGTACATCCCGAGGATCGCACGTCGATCACGGATACCTGGCTCCGGGCCGCTGAAGAGGTCCCCCCGCTGATCGAACAGGTCTTCCGCGTACGCGTCCTCGACGGCACCTACCGGCACTTCCGGCTGCGAGCCGTACCCGTGTGCAAGGACGGCGCCGTGGTCGAGTGGGTGGGCGCCTCCACCGATATCGAACAGGAGTGGCAGGAGGAGCGGTGCAGAAGGCTGCTCGAGCGTGCCGCCGCCGCCGTGGCGGACATCTCCGATCTGGAGGAGATGTTCCAGGCGCTGGCCGATGTGATCGTCCCCGAACTCGCCGACGCCTGCCACATCCATCTGCTCCCCGAGCTCGCCGGCGGACTGTCCGACCTGTTCGTCACCGAGCGCATCGCCACCGCCGTACGCGCCGGACTGCCGAGAATGCAGCGGCGGCAGAAGGCGCATCACCCCTCCGAGGGTGAGTTCATGCGCGCCGTACGGCAGCGCCGGCCCGGCTATGTGTCCTTTCCCCCGGGAGAGCCGCCGCCTGGCTACGACGCAAAGGCCAGGGTGTGGATGGCCGAGACCGAGGCGCACAGCCAGGCGATCATCCCGCTCGTCGTTCAAGGCGAGGTGGCGGCGGTGGTGGTCGCCACCGCCTGCGGGGATCGGCCGTCGATCGATCCGGGCGATGTCGAGCTCATGGGGCAGATCCTCGATCACACGCACGACGCCCTCGGCAGGGCCCTGCGGTTCCGGCGCACCCAACGGGTGGCGCTCGCCCTGCAGCACAGCCTGCTGGCGGAGCCGCCGCATGTCCCGGGCATGGAGATCGCCGCCCGCTACCAGGCGAGCCCGGCCGCCGCTGAGATCGGCGGGGACTGGTACGACGCGTTCACGCTGCCCAGCGGTGCCGTGGAAGTGGCCATCGGAGACGTGGCCGGGCATGACCTGGCCGCCGCCGTCTGGATGAGCCAGGTGCGGAACATGGTCCGGGCGCTGGCCGTCGACCGTGACGAGCCCCCGGGAGACATCCTGCATCGCCTGGACACCGCCCTCGAGGCCTTGAACGGTGAGACGATCACCGTGACCTGCGTGCTGGGGCGACTCGAAGCGGCCGGGGACGGCGCGTGGCGCCTGACCTACGCGGTGGCCGGACATCTGCCGCCGTTGCTGGTCACGCACGACGGCGACAGCCGCTTCCTGCGTGAGGCGGACAACCCGCTCCTCGGTCTGGTGCTCCACGATCGGCCATGGACCAGCGCCGTAGTGCCGCTGCCCCCCGCCAGCACGCTGCTGCTCTACACCGACGGGCTCGTCGAGCAGAGGGAAGAGGATCTCGATCGGGGCCTGGACCGGCTGCGGCGGTACGCCGAGTCGCTCGCCGGCGAACCCCTGAGCGGGTTCTGTGACGGACTGCTCACCAGCATGCCCATGACGGGGGAGGACGACGTGGCGCTGATCGCACTGCGGGTGCCCCCCATCGGCTGACGATTCGCCCACGATGGCTCTCGCCGGCCGCCGTGCGCGTCGGCTTCCGCTCGTCCCTTTCGGATTTTTATCCAAGTACCGTTGTAAAAACAAGTAGGATGGGGGAAAGTCGAGCCCAGGGAAAACGATCGCGAGGCATCGGCGCCCCGGTACGGCATGACACCGCCGGCGCGACACCGATGGCGACGTCGGCAGAAGGAGATCACGTGGCGGAGAGTGGAACATTGTCGTCGGCGCTGGAGCGCGAACACCGCGAGATCGACGAGGGGATCGAAGCATTCGTCGCCGGCCTGGCCGAGGGCGGCGAGGACACCACGCCGCTGAAGCGCGCGCTCGAGGGGCTGCGCCGCCACATCTACCTCGAAGAGGAGTTCCTGTTCCCGCCGTTGCGTGAGGCGGGCATGATGGCACCGATCTTCGTCATGCTGCGCGAGCACGGCGGACTCTGGCAGGCGATGGATCGCCTGGACGCGGAGATCGGCAAGGGCGTCGCGGCCGATGCGGTGCGGGAGCAGTGCACCGAGCTGCTCAACCTGCTCGAACAGCACAACTCCAAGGAAGAGCCCATCATCTATCCGCAGGCCGACGCGGTGCTGACGCCCGAGGCGACCGATCATCTCCAGAAATTCCTCGCGTCCGGTCGTATTCCCGAGGGCTGGGTGTGCCGGCGAGCGAACGCCTGACCGCTTCCTCCGCTCTGTGCGCGGCCGGCGCCGAAGCGGCCACACCCGGCCGGCTGATCAAGCCGGCCTGCGGCGGCCGCGCCGGTGCATGATGGGCTCGGCCGGGCGCCTGCCCGCCCCTGCGGCGTTCGGCCTGCGCCAGGCCTGCCTCGGCGCTGTGAGACTCGCGAGCCGTTCGCGGCCGTCTTCAGGCGGCGATGGCGGCGTGCATCTCCCACACCAGGATCTCGGCCGGCTCGGCGGCGGTGACCCTCTGACCGCCGGTGGCGGTGAAGCGTACGGCGTCACCGGTGCCCAGCGTGCCCGCGCCCTCGAGGTCGACCGTACCTCGCGGCACGAACAGGTGCAGGAACGGCGCCTCGGGCAGTTGTACGCTCTGCCCGGCCCGCAGGCGGGCCGCGTACAGCGCGGCGTAGCGGTTCTTGATCCGGATGGCGGCGGCCCCGTCGTGCTCGGCCATGCCGGAGGCGACCGGCACCAGCCCTCCGCCGAGAAGCTCGGCGTCGATCTCCAGTTGCTCGTAACCGGGGGTAATGCCCGTCTCGTCGGGCACCACCCACATCTGCACGAAATGCACCGGCTCGTCGTGGACGTCACCGCCAAGGCGCCAGGAGTCGTTCTTCTCCGAGTGCAGGATGCCGGTGCCGGCGCTCATCCGCTGGGCCAGGCCCGGGTAGATGACGCCGTTGTGCCCCTCGGAGTCCTGGTGGACCAGGGAACCCTGCAGCACCCAGGTGACGATCTCCATGTCACGGTGCGGGTGGGTGTCGAAGCCGGTCCCCGCACGTACGACGTCGTCGTTGTTGACCAACAGCAGTCCGTGGTGGGTGTTGGCGGCGTCGTAATGGTGGCCGAAGGAGAAGGAGTGCTTGGAGTCCAGCCAGTGGATCCCGGTGACGAAGCGTTCACCGGCGCGGCGGACATCGATGCGTGGTGCGAGGGACAGGGTGGTCATGTCGGGTTCCCTTTCGTGACGGTGACGGCGTCGGGATGGTGACCGGGTGTCCGCGACGCCGTTCGGGCGCCCTCAAGCGTTCTTGATCGCGGAGACCTCGAACTCCAGGACGATCTTGTCGCTGATCAGGAAGCCGCCGGTCTCCAGCGCGGCGTTCCAGGACACGCCGTAGTCCTTGCGGTTGATCGCCACCGAGCCCTCGAACCCGAGCCGGGTGTTGCCGAACGGGTCGGCGGAGGCGCCCTCGAAGGTGAAGGGGATGGTGATCGTGTTGGTGACGCCTCTGATGGTGAGGTCGCCCGTGAGGTCGAAGCTCTCGTCGCCGGTCATCCGGAAGCCGGTGGAGACGAACGTGATCTGCGGGTGCTCCTCCATCGCCAGGAAGTCGTTGCTCCGCAGGTGCTCGTCGCGCTGGTTGTTGCGGGTGTTGATACCGGCCGCCTGGATGGTCACGCGCACGGCGGTGGCGGCGGGGTTCGCGGCGTCGAAGGCGACCGTGCCGTCGAAGTCGTCGAACGTGCCGCGGACCTTGGTGACCATCGCGTGGCGGGCCACGAAGCCGATCTGGGTGTGTGCCGGGTCGATGGTGTAGGTGCCGGTGTACGCGGTCAGGTCGAGGCCGGTGGTGGCGGTCATGTCGATACCTCCGAGAAAGAAGATGACGTGTCATTCACTATCTCCAACGTACATGACACATCATCGATCCGCAACTGGATGATGCATCATGTAGATCGGGTAGAATGGGGGGCATGAACGCTCCCCGATGGCTCGACGACGACCAGCAGCGTGCTTGGCGGGCCTATCTGCGCATGCAGGCAGGGCTGAGCGCCGCGCTGAACCGGCAACTGCAGGCGGCCTCCGGCCTGTCGCTGGCCGACTACGACGTGCTGGTCCACCTCACCGACACGCCCGGCGGGCGCCTGCGCCCCTATGAGATGCAACGCGCGCTGGACTGGGAGCAGAGCCGCCTGTCGCACCACCTGAGCCGGATGCAGCGCCGCGGCCTGGTCGAACGCCAGGAATGCGCCGACGACGGCCGCGGCGCGTTCATCGTGCTCACCGAGGCCGGCCGCAGCGCCATCGAGACCGCCGCGCCCGACCATGTCGAAACCGTCCGGCGGCTGTTCTTCGACCAGCTCACCCCCGAGCAGGTCGCCACACTCGAAGAGCTCTCCACCCGGGTCCTGGCCCGGCTCGACGGCGCCGACCGGTAGCGGAGGAACTCGCCGCGTCGCTGCTTGGTGAACAGGCGACTGTGCTCGTCGCGGACCTGGTCGGCGAGACCGTCGACGTCCAGGTCCATGGCGTTGTGCAGGTAAGCGACCCCGTGTACGGCGTCCGGCCTGTCGTTGAGCACTCTGAAAAAGCCGCGCGTGTACTCGCAGTATCGGCGGACCTGTTCGGCGGGATTGAGTCTCTCACCCCCCGGCATGCCGTCCACGATGACCAGATGCTCGCCCAGCTCGGAGGGCTCGGCGCGGCTCCACTGCTTGAGTTCGACCACGATGTACGAGTCATCGCCGGTACGCGGATGCACTCCGGCGAGGACGACGTCGATGCGCTTGCTGGTCAGCGGAAGCTTGTACTCCACGAGCATCTCGACCTGGTGTGGCCCGGCGTCGGCCATATCGCGTGCGAGGGCCGGGAGGCTGCGTTGCCAGGACTTGATCTCGGCGGGGGAGGGGTGGTGCCCACTGGCGGTGCGCACGCGCTCGGCGATCACCCCCGCCGGGGCGGCCTCGTTGGGAGAGGCGAGCAGGTTCTCGACAGACAGCCGCAGCGCCGTCACGGATTGCTCCCCAGGTAGCACGAGAGAACTCGTGCGGTGGGGGCCTGTCCGCTCCGGCCGAAGCCGTACGATCGCGAAGCCCGTCGGGCCGCATCACATGGTCGCCGAAAGAGTAGCGAGGGCGCCTCTTCTTGGGAACCGGCCAGCGGATGGATCTCGCTGTTGGACCGGGGCGGAGTTGTAGTGCCAAGCCCAGCGGTCATCCGGCGGGGCGGACGGCATAGTCGCCCAGAGAGGGTTCCAGGAGGCCGAAGGCGGTGTCGATATAGCGGGTGAGAACCGCCGCGATCTCCGCGTCACCCTGCCCCGCGATGGTACGGCGGAGTGTCTCGCCGAACAGCAGCCGGTGGACGCCACCGAGCTGGGCGGCGGCCACCCGGGGCATGATGTCGTCGAGCCCGGCGCCGGTCTCCATGGCGAGCGCGTCGGCCAGGGCCTTCTCGCGCTCGTCGTGGAATTCCCGTAGCCGGGCGATCAGGGCCGGGCTGGCGTCGATCATCCGGGCGAACGCGGGGCCGGAGAAGCCGATGACCGGGTCGTGCTCGGCGACCGCGGCCAGGTAGGCGCGGCGGAGCGAGGCCAGGGCGGATTCGCCGGGCGCCCTTCGTCGGACGGTCCGGGCCAGAGACTGCACGAACTCCTCGCCCAGATCGAAGACCAGGTCCTCCTTGCGCGGAAAGTAGTTCGTGACCGTCATCTTGGCCACCTGCGCGGCCTCCGCCACATCGGCGATCGTCACCTTGTCGAAGCCGTGCTCCAGGAACAGCCGCGTGGCGCGGTTGGAGATGTTCTCCCTGGTCTGCTGCTTCTTCAGCTCTCTGAGTCCCATCTTCCGCGTGCTCACGCACCCACCTTGCTTCGGCTCAGCCTAAATATAGCTTTGACATATTACTAGGTTGATTCTAAGTTCGGGTCCGTGCCTGCCGACCCACACTGACGCGACCACGGAAGGACAGGCCATTGACCACTGCCGCCCGCCACCCGAAGGGGGTCATCGACATCGACTCGGTGCAGGACCACCGCCCGCGGATCGGGCGCACCCCGCTGCTCACCGCCGAGCAGGAGGTGGAACCGGGCCGGCGCATCGAGGCCGGCAGGCTCGCCGGGAGCGTCTCGCCGTCGGGGTGCGACGGGCCGTCCGAGCGGCGCGAGCTGGAACGGCCCGCCGCCGACGGCCGAGATGCCAGGGATCACATGGTCGAGGCCGACCTGCGGCCGGTCGTCTCGATCGCCCGGCGGTACGCCGCCGCTTGTACGGCCTGGCCGTACCGCCGCCGCCCCACACCCTGGACGAGATCGGCCGGACCTTCGGGGTGACCCCGGGAACGCATCCGCCAGATCGAAGCCGAAGGCATGCACAAGCCGCGTGAGCCCGCTCACGCCCGCGTCCTGGCCGACCCCCTCGCCTGACTCCCCTACGAAAGGACGCCCGCTTTGATTCCCGACCCGATGACCGTGCATCCGCTGCCCGCCCACGAGCGGGTGGTCTTCCTCAAACCGCTGGTCGGCTCCCCGAACATCGAGGTGGGCGAGTACACCTACTACGACGACCCCGACGGCGCGACCGGCTTCGAGCACCGCAATGTGCTGTACGCCTATGGGCAGGAGAAGCTGATCATCGGCAAGTACTGCGCCATCGCCTCCGGCACCCGCTTCCTGATGGCCGGCGCCGACCACCCGACGATGGGCGTGTCCACCTTCCCGTTCACCATGTTCGGCGGCGAGTGGGCCGAACGCACCCTCGACATCGTCACCGGCATGCCCAGTCGCGGCGACACCGTGATCGGCAACGACGTCTGGTTCGGCTACCAGGCCACGGTCATGCCCGGGGTGACCGTCGGCGACGGCGCCATCATCGCGACCGGCGCCGTGGTCACCGCCGACGTCCCGCCCTACACCATCGTCGGCGGAAACCCGGCCAAGCCCATCCGCCGCCGCTTCGATGACGCCGACATCGAACGATTGTTGCGGGCCGCCTGGTGGGACTGGCCCACCGAGCTGGTGACCGAGCACGCCCGCACCATCATGGCCGGCACCCCGGCCGACATCGCCCGCATCGCCGCCGGACACCGACTGGAGAAGAGCCGTTGATCGGCGTGACCATCGAAGAGTACGCCGTGGCCGACCGCGACGCCGGGCCGCACGCCATCACCACCGGCACCGACGGCATCGCGTGGTTCACCGAGTGGGGCACGGGCCGCGTCGGCTCCATCACCGCCGACGGCACCATCGCGGTACACAACCTGTCCACACCCGGCTGCGAGCCACACGGCATCACCCTCGGCCCCGACGGTGCCCTGCGGACGGCGCTGGAAATCGGCGCGCTGGCCCGCATCGCTCCAGTGCAGCCCCCTTCTTCTGACATCGAGAGGATTTCATGATCCAGCCGACTCCCTTCGAGCCGAGTCCCTTCGAGCCGGGTGCCGAGTTCGACCGGCAGGTCCGTACCCTGATCGACCTCGGCTACCCGGCCATGGCCGGACTCGACGCCGCGCGGTTCGACGCGATGCTCACCCCGCTACGCGAGCTCGTCACACGCTGCGGGCACACGACGTACGATCTGGAGACCGGCCGGGTGCCGTTCCTGCTCGTGCTCACCCGCCAGGTCGCCGCGATCGAACAGACCATGCCACGCACCACCCTGTACGGAAAAGGCAAACCCGGGTTCGTCGATCACTCCTTCGAGCCCGGCGCTCTCGAGCGATTCGTCGCCATCCCCGCGGTCGAGCTCCCCGGCCGGAGCGCGTACCTGCTGTTCGATATCGAGCGCGGCGAGGAGTTCTGCGGCGTCGTCCCCAGCGACGCGATGGACACCATCGCCGCCAGAGGACGCACCCCGCTCACCATCGAGGAAGGCATCGCGCTGATCACCCACTTCCCCCAGGTCCTGGTCAAGAACAAATGCTTCTCCCTCGGCGGCTCCCGCTCCGGCGACCGCCGGGTCCCCGCCATCTGGATCAGCCAGAACGCCCCCAAACTCGGCTGGTGCTGGGAAGGAAACCCCCACACCTGGCTCGGCATGGCCTCCGCCGGCACCCGGCGCGTCACCATGTAGACAACACCAGGCGGCACGTTTCACAGGTCCGCGCAAACGGGCAGACGGGTGACACGACCTCCTGGCCGTCGTTACCGAGCTCGCGCGGATCGACATCGACGAGGCCACGATTAGTGCCGTCCACAGCCAGCGGCGCGAGGACGGCTCCCAACTTCACTCTCGCCCTGCCGGAGCGCCAGTTTTCGCCGGTGCTGATGGAGATCCTCCAGGACTCGGCCGTACGACCTTCGGCACGCGGCCGTCTCGCTCCGGCTCAACATCGGCATTCCGGCAACCGAGGTCGCCCAGCGTGCCGGGCACAGTGTGGAGGTTCTCCAACGCGTCTACGCCAAGTGCGTGGAAGGCCAGGCACTCCAGGCCAACAACAAGATCTCAACCGCTCTGGAGGGGTCTCGGGCCATCCCGGGGCCTTTTCACTTTCTGAAGCGGTGGTGACGCCACTCTTTGAGGGCGCGCGAGATGATGGCCGTTACGCGCTGGCCCATTCACGAGTCTCCGCCGCCCATGTTGGCGGTGGCGAAGAGGACAGGGTTCCCTGTGGATAGGTGGCTGATACCCGCACCCCGCAGTGCCCTAGGTTGGTCACCGTGCGGATCATCTCCTTGAACGCCTGGGGCGGCGCGATGTTCAACGAGTTCGCCCGCTGGCTCGACACCTGCGACGACGCCGACGTCCTATGCCTGCAGGAGGTGACGCACACTCCGACCGCTGGCGGCTGGACGCGGTTCGACGACGCCGAGCGCTCCCTGCCGCAGCGGGCAGATCTCCTGGCCGACGTCCGCTTGCGCCTGCCCCGCCACCACGGCCTGTTCAGTGCGAGTGACTCAGGGCCAGTGTACGACCACGAACGCCGTGCGCATCGGCAGGACTTCGGGCTTGCCACCTTCGTGTCCCGAACGCTTACTCCGGTCGGCATGCGGGCTGCGTTCGTGCACGGCGACTATGCCGAACACCACGACCGGTGGCCGAGCGAAGGTCGGCCCCGCGCCGCCCTGGCCGTGCGTGTCTTCGACCGCCAGGTGGGGCGGTTCGTCACTGTCGTGAACTTCCACGGCCTGCGGGACGCGAGCGGAAAGGCTGACACTCCGGCCCGTCGCGCACAGGCTGAACGCCTCGCGGACTTCGTCGCCGATGCGCGCGAGAAGGGCGATCTGACCGTAGTGTGCGGCGACTTCAACGTGCTGCCCGACAGTGAGACCTTCCGGATCCTGGCCGGGCTGGAACTGGTTGACCTGGTGCGGGACGCCGACACTCGGACTTCGCGCTACCGCAAGCCCTTACGACACGCGAGCTACCTGCTCGTTTCCGAATCCGCCGCTGTCGAACGGTTCGAGATCGTGACCACGCCCGAGGTGTCGGACCACCGTCCTTTGCTGCTCGACCTCCGGCTCTGAGAACGGGTAACTGCGGCACCCGTTTTAGCAGAGCGGTGGTGTACGGCTGGGCTAGGGCATGTGAGCTGCGTGAACGCCTCGTATGGCCCATAGACTGGAGAAGATCACCCCGCGTATGTCCCGCGGCGGGGTGAAGCCCGGCTCATCCGCCGATCCTTCACGCAACCTGCAAGTTCAGAAGGCCGCAGGAAGGGGATCGCCAGGTCGCACCCGCCAGGTCGCGAGTTGCTCTCGCCACTTGCTATTCAACCGGATGCCGTACTCCGGCTTACTCTTCAGCCCTGCATAATCTGGGGCGACAAACGGTGGAGGAAGTTCGTGCCACACCCTTGCAGGGATCAGAAAGAGCTCAGGCTGGTCCGCGTCCTCCGGGAATACCACCAAAGCGAGCGCCCGATGGTTGTCGAGGGGGAAGCTGGACTTTGGTACGAACACATAATTCGGACCTCGGACTGACTTGACTCGTACCATCAAATGGCGGCCTTCTCCTAGGTCAACCAGCAACTCTGCCTTCCGCACGTCCGAAAGCGGCCGGAAGACCTGGTAGCCCGAGACAGTGAACTCGGCGGCGACGATGAGCTCCGCAGCTGCACCGAGCTCTGCCGGCCCCACCTTCATCCATCGCGTCATATGGCTAGGCTACGCACTCTTGCTCAACAATTATCGCTGCTTCTAGGAAACCAGTCCGAAGGTGTGGGTGGCCGCGCGTCAACGGACGTGGCTCAATCACCGTAGCCCCGTCCAATCCCTACGGGACAGTGGGCTGGGCGGATGAGTCATATCAGAAGACGACCCCGAGCCACCGCGACATGCGGTGAGCGTTTTCCAACCTGGAGTGGCAGGTCACAAGCCGGTTGCAGATCAGCAGTCTTGATCACAAATAGAGAAGCCCCTGGTAAATGGGCTTTGGTTTGCCTCGAAGCTAATCCGCCCAGGCCAACGGCCGCCTGCATGATGGGGGTTCGAGTCGGTGGGGGGAGGCGAACCAATTGCACATCCCTTCACCCTCACCACCCGCCTCCTGTTCGCGCAGAGGTAGCGGCTGTGGACACCGATCTCACCCGGCCACACCACCGCATTGAGCGTACGACGATCGCCGGTATTTCATTCGTAGTGGGTGCGGCAGGCGACGATCTGGACGATGTCGGCTTCGATGGCGTAGACGATGCGGTGTTCGGTGGTGATGCGGCGTGACCAGAAACCTGACAGGTTTTGCCGGAGGGGTTCGGGTTTGCCGATGCCTTCATAACCGTTGCGGCAGATGTCTTCGATCAGTCGGTTCAGCCGTTTGAGGGTTACGTGGTCGTTCTGCTGCCACCAGAGGTAGTCGTCCCAGGCCTCTGGCGTGAAGAGGATCTTCACTCGGTTTTCTGGTCGTCGTCTTCGATGAGTTCACGAGGCTGGGCCTGGCCGCCGCGCAGGCTTTGTATGGACGCGGCGAGGTGACGGGCGTTGGCGGGAATGCCGAGGAGGAACGCCGTCTCCTTCAGGGACTCGTACTCGCGCAGACTGATTACGACAGCGGGCTCGCGGTTGGGCCGGGTCACTACGATCTCGTCGAGATCTTCGGTGACGCGGTCCAGGGCCGCTGCCAGGTTCGAGCGGAACTCGCTCGCGGACATCGGGTGCATCGTATCCTCCCTATCTCTGGAGTGTACGTAATCGCGTACATCAGTTGCAAGGCTGTCGTGTGGGCACGCTGAAAGATCTCAACCCTGAGCGGGGAGAAACCCAGAAGCGCCCATGCGGCACCTCGCAGGAGGGCGCGGCCCGGCATGATGGATGTTTGACGCTGTATGGGCGACTCGTCTGATCGTCGTCGCCGGATTGCGGAACGAGCGTGACTTCTGCTGATCTTTCAGGTGTCTAAGCCGAAGGATCGCCACAGGACCCGCGCTCGTGTCCTCATCATCCCCGATCAGCCCCTGCCTTGACCAGGTTGCCGATCTGGCCATGTGGGAGGCAGAACTGGCCGCCGACCAATCCATCGAGGTCCGATGGGTCCCCCGCGACCAGGTCAAGGCCCTGCCGATGGACAGGTCAATGCGGTTGCGGATCGGCCACTACCTCACCGGCACCGGCCTGCCCTACGTCGGATGACTTAAGTTGCAGCAGGTCCCATCGGTTGCCGTAGGTCGTGGAAGACGGCCACAATGCCATAAGGCTCGCGGCGCGGGAACTCCTCGAAGAAGACGCCCGCTGACCTGAGCGGCTCGTACTCCTTGGCGAAGTTACCGGTGTACAGGAAGAGGACAACTCGGCCGCCGGACTGATCGCCGACCCGTCTTTCCTGATCGGGAGTGGCGGCGCGGGTAAGGAGGAGCGCCGTCTCCCGTTCGGCCTTCGGACGAACGGTCACGACCACCTGATCGCCATCGGCAGCAGCGATTGCACGGTGCGGCTGTGGAACTCGCTGCTCGCCTGGCCTCGACTGGGGCTGCCTGTAAACAGGTTCGGCGGCTCCATTCCCTGTGCTACGGGGTGAGCCTTGTCAACGGACAAGGCCCTCACAGTAGTCTCGCGAGCATGAAGCTGCTGCGTGCGCATGAGAGCCTCGCCCGAGGCGAGCGCATGTTGAACGACCTGAAGATCTACATCCAGGACGAGGTTGCGTTTCGCGACCGGCTTCCCTACGTCCTGGATTTGCTCGCGGGTGTCACCCGCAGCATCGCTGATGAAAGCAAAGGACAACGCAGCAATAAGTTTTCTGCGTGGTGGAATGGGATCGACCGCAGCATCCAGAAAGAAATTACCGAACTACGCCACGCGGAGCTGAAACGGATCGAGTCGCGAACCGAAGCACGGGTAAATGTCGACCTAGTGACGCCGATCCCTCAACCCGAACCTACTAGGATGACCGTCGAGGCACTCGCCGCGAACGTTATCCATATTCAAGTATCACTTGAATGGCGCTTCAAAGGTGGAGCCTTCGACGAGAAACCAGTAATCGACACCTTGGAGGCGTATTGGCGCACCGCCCGCGACATACTTGCTAAGGCCGAGAAATTGCTTGAAGGATAGGGGTGCACGTGCGAATCTGTCCTTCAGTCAGTAGCCTCGCCCCGAACCTTTCGCCTTGGAGCCCCACTCCACCCTCCACGGACCAGACGGCCATCACCACCAACCTAGATGCTGCAACCCCTAGCGGGCTCTAGGGGCAGCGAAACAAACCCTTCGTAGGTCAGCGTCGCTTGCCCCTTTCTGTTCTTAATCCCATAGGCATTTACGAATTGCTCGAGGGGGATCGCTCCAGGATTGCTCCCCGTAGTCCAGAACCTACCTCCCCTTTGGACAATTACTTGCCAACTGTGGCGAGCGGGCACCAGCATGGCGACTCGGTCACAGGGAAGAATTCGAAGTCCTCGAGTTGGGTGCTTGCTGCCACTTACGGACTTGATGAAGACCCAGACATCAGCAGGCGCAGAATTGGCGTTGCCGATTATAACCTTGTAGTCATTTCCTTGCATGAAGGTACTGACAAGAACGCGTTCCGCGAAGCTAACATTCCTAAGCGTATCTTCCTGTTCTTGTTGGGCTAGACGTAATCGTTTCTCCTGATCCCGTAGTTGCTGCTGCTGCAGGAGTTCTTGCGCCTTGTACTGCAACTGCTGCTGTTGTTGCCACTGCTGGATCAGCTCTTGTTCTCGCTGCTGCTGTTGAGTAATGAAGAAGATAATTACTGTAAGTATGACTGTGGCTACGGTGCCAATGCCGCTGAGCATGCTTCCGGTAGCAGACCTTCGGTCTAGAGGCCGCCCGCTTGGCGGCTCTTCTGACTCAGGCATCCAGCGCTCCTCCGCGACGCAAGTATCTAGAGTTGCTGATGCGTCAACGGTTGGGCGCAGAGATCTTGTTCCGCTTCATCTCGTCTGCTAGCGCTGCAGCCGCTTGGCTTCGGGAAACGCTACTTGCACGCCCTCGGCGATGTGTGTGTCCTCTGTCGTCCCGCCCGTGCTGCTCCTGAGCGAGATGCGGACCGGTGAAGTGTGATCCCGTCCAGTGTCGCTGTACGCGTTGCTGTGCCGCGCCACGTCCGATGGCCCGCCCTCGTCGTCCGGTGCCAAGTGGAACCGGACCGCAGGGCCGCCAGGCCCGAGGACCGGAAGCGGCGCGGCGTGCGCCACGAGGCGCTGTTTGACCGTGTGGAGGTGAAAGGACTCCACCGATGGCCCGTCGTAGCGGGTTGTCTGAAGTTGGAGGCAGCCTGACCCCGGAGTCGCGGGTGAGGGTGGGAGCAGCCTCGACAACGTCGGGATGCGTCGGTACTGCCAGACGGCGCGGGTCCGGTTAACGAGCGAGAAAGGTGTACGCGAGGAACCAGCGATGTAAAGCCCTTTAAGGCTTCCACCAGCTCAAATCTGGCGGATATGGGCTGGGTTGCGGTGCGTACCCGCCGGGCGTGGTGCCCGGTGGGGAACTCCTGGGCCGGGTGTCGCGTCCGGTCGGGAGGCCCTGGTGAAGGTCTACGGCGTAGTCAGGGCGATGCCGCAGGGGCATAGCTGGGCGCCTCCTCTCGCAAACGGTCAGCAGTGAACGTGGGAACCATCTCGCGTCGTTCCCTCGCCCGCCTCGTCCAGGGGCATGGCTGGGGATAGGTGCGTCGTCCGCCGAAGATGCGGGATGGGGCGGAGCCCGTAGTACTCCGAGCGCGGGAAAGCCGCGTACATGGGGAAGGCAGGCAGCAGTTTCGAGCAGATAGGGACGTCAGGTCAGGAGGCCGCTCGTGAATATGGGCGAACTGCTGCTGGAGCCGGAGGCGGCCGAGTGGCGGGTACTGAGCATTCAGAACAAACTGCACCGCTGGGCCGGCGAGGACCCCACTCGCCGGTTCGATGATCTGTACAACCTGGTCGCAGACCCGGCGTTCCTCGTGGTTGCGTGGCGTCGGGTCTGGGGCAACACCGGGTCCCGCACTGCGCGCGTTGATGGGCTGACGGCCCGCGACGTTCCGCCCGTGTGGGGCGAAGAAGCGTTCCTGAACGGCGTACGGGAGCAACTTCGCGCCCGTGCATTCCAACCCTTGCCGGTCCGAGAGCGGCTGATCCCCAAGCCCGGTACTTCGAAGAAGCGCCGTCTGGGTATCCCCGCACTGGCCGACAGGGTTGTTCAGGCATCACTGAAGCTGGTCATGGAACCCATCTTCGAGGCGGATTTCCAGCCGTGCTCGTATGGGTTTCGCCCGAACCGGCGTGCGCACGACGCTATCGCTGAGATCCACCACATGGGCTCCCACCGCTACACCTGGGTCCTTGAGGCGGATATCGAGGCGTGCTTCGACACCATCTCCCACTCGGCCCTGATGGACCGGGTTCGCGCGAGGATCGCAGATAAGCGGGTGCTGGCGCTGGTGAAGGCGTTCTGCAAGGCCGGGATCATCACCGAACTCGGCTCGCAGGAGGAAACGACTGCCGGAACCCCGCAAGGTGGGATTCTCTCCCCGCTGCTGTCCAACATCGCTTTGTCGGTCCTGGATGACTGGTTCATGGCCGAACACAACCAAGCGATGGCCACAGTCCGGCAGCGGGACAATCGACGTCAGAAGGGTCTGGCGAACTGGCGGCTGGTCCGTTACGCGGATGACTGGGTCGCCATGGTCAACGGAACCCGCGAAGATGCCGAACGGCTGAGAGAACAAGCGGCCGCGGTCCTGGCCCCGATGGGCCTGCGTCTGTCGGAGGCCAAGACCCTGATCACCCACATCGATGACGGGTTCGTGTTCCTGGGGCACCACATCCAGCGGCGCCGCAAACGAGGAACCCGCCGGTGGACCGTCTACACCTACCCGAGCAAGAAGGCGGTCAACGCCGTCATTGCAAAGGTGCGGGCACTGGTCCACCCAGGACAGCCTGACCTGAGAACCCTGTTGATCCGCCTGAATGCGGTGATCCGGGGCTGGTGCAACTACTTCCGCCACGGCTCGTCCAAACGGACATTCAGCTACCTGGCCCACTATGTGTGGCACCGCGTCATGTGGTGGCTACGCAAAAGGCACGGAGGCATGTCGTGGAAGAAGGTACGGACCCGGCTCATGAACGACGGCTGGGAAATCTCCGCACATGGGATCACCTTGCTCGATGCGGCTTCGATACCGGTCACCCGGTATCGCTGGCGCGCTTGGGACATCCCAACACCGTGGTCAAGGCGAACAACAGAGCCACCCCCAGCGGCATGAACCTGTGGAGAGCCCGGTGCGGTGAGAGTCGCTCGCCGGGTTCGGAGGGCGGGCCGGAGAAACGGATCAGCCGCAAGGCTGACACCGCGCTCCGGTCCGACCCCTACAGCGATCGCCCCAGCCCTCGCCGGTGACCGATGCAGGAAATTGTCACGCTCTCTTCCATTTGTCTGGAAATGCGAACATTGAATCGCTACCATCTGTGACGAAGATCTTCTAATCGAGTTATGCCGTACGGAAACGTTTGCTAGATCTGCAAAGCTGGTAGGCCGTATTACGCGGGTCATTTACGACCAGGTTGGCGAAACAACAGCAGATCGAACGGATGCCATGGCCGCGACGAATCCCCCTAAGCCACTGCTCGACAAAGCCACCGAGGCCGTGGCGCACTTCGGCAAAGCCGCTTCCGCCAAGCTGGCCGGCGGTGGTCAGCCCGAAGACCAGCTCCGTGCGCCGCTGGAACGGCTCTTCGCGGACATAGCCGACGTCCTGGGGGTCTCCCTCGTGATGATCGGGGAGACCTCGCTGGCCTCGCTCGGCGTGCGCCCGGACTATGCCGTCGACGTGGCAGGCGCACGGGTGGGATACGTCGAGCTCAAGGCCCCCGGCCGCGGGGTACCGTCCACCTGGACACCGAACAAGCACGAAAAGACCCAGTGGGAAAAGCTACGGCTGCTGCCGAACGTGCTCTACACCGACGGCGGCCTGTGGGCGCTGTACCGCGATGGGGAGCTAGTCGGGCAGGTCGCCCGACTGAACGGGGACGTCCGCACGGCAGGCGGTAAGCTCACCCCGTTCGATGGAGAGTTCGCCCGCGTCATCTCCGACTTCCTGCTGTGGAAGCCGAACCCACCCCGCAACATCCGTCAGCTCGTGCGTGCCGTGGCAGGGCTGTGCAAGCTCCTTCGCAGCGAGGTTACCGAGACCATCGAGCGTGAACGGCGGGGTGTGGAGAAGCAGAAGGTCTTCGCCGACCTGAGCAAGGATTGGCGCAAGCTTCTCTTCCCCGGCCTGACACATGAGGAGTTCGCCGACGCCTACGCCCAGACGGTCACATTCGCGCTGCTGCTCGCGCGGGTCGACGGCATCGACTTCGAGGGCCGCAGTCTGGGCCAGATCGCCGCGCAGCTCGGCAAGAACCACTCACTCATGGGCAAGGCTCTCGCCGTGCTCACTCATGATGCGGTGGAGGGCCGGAGCGTCGTCGTGGAGACCCTCAAGCGGGTGATCGGCGCGGTGGATTGGGACAAGATCAGCAACGGATCGGCCGATTCCTACCTTCACCTGTACGAGCATTTTCTTGAGGCGTACGACTCCGATCTTCGTAAGCAGAGCGGTTCCTACTACACGCCCAACGAGGTTGTCTCGTTCATGGTCCGTTTTGTGGATGACATCCTGCGCAAGAGGTTCGGGTGTGAGGGCGGCTTCGCCGCTGATGACGTGGTAGTCGTGGACCCCGCGATGGGCACGGGAACGTTCCTGCTCAACATCGTCGACAGCGTCGCCAGCACCGTTGAGGAAGAGGAAGGCAAGGGTGCCGTCCCCGGGCAGCTCAAGAAGCTGTTCGGACGGCTGGTCGGCATGGAACGGCAGGCCGGGCCGTACGCGGTGGCCGAACTCCGGCTGAACCAGGCCCTGAAGTCCAAGCACGGGGCCGAGATCGCCGAAAAGGACCAGAAGCTCTACGTCGCCGACACCCTAGACAGCCCGTTTGAGAACACGCATCTCGATCTCGGCTCGATGTATGAGCCGATCGTACGGTCTCGCCGTGAAGCGAACCGGGTGAAGCGGGAGACGCCGGTTCGGGTGGTGATCGGCAACCCTCCGTATCGCGAGCAGGCCAAGGGGCTGGGCGGCTGGATCGAGCAGGGCGCGGAGAACTCCGGTCACGGCGTCCCGCTGCAGGACTTCAAAGCCGCAGGACTCGGCAAGTACGAGTACGTGATATCTAATTTGTACGTGTACTTCTGGCGGTGGGCAACGTGGAAGGTCTTCGACGCCCACGCCCAGCATCCCGCTGGCATCGTCGCGTTCATCACAACCTCGGGATACACAACCGGCCCCGGCTTTGCCGGCATGCGGGAGTACTTACGTCGGACAGCCGATGAGGGATGGATCATCAATCTCTCCCCGGAGGGACACCAGCCCGATGTGCCGACGCGGGTCTTCCCCGGCGTTCAGCACCCGCTCTGTATCGGTGTATTCGTCCGGTACGGCACGGGCAGCCGGGAGACGCCCGCACTGATCCACTACACCAGCGTGTCGGGGCGCCGCTCTGAGAAGTTCGCCCGCATAGCGCAACTTGCTCTCGACGGCCCGGAGTGGGAGAACTGCGCGACAGGCTGGCAAGATCGGCTGTATCCTGCCGGAAGAGACGACTGGCTGAGCTATCCGGCCCTAGGCGACCTCATGCCCTGGCGGGCTCCAGGGGTCAAGCCCAACCGCACCTGGGTCTACGATCCGAACCCAGAAATCCTGCGCAGACGCTGGGACCGGTTAATCAAAGCCCCCGCCGCTGACAAAAGGGTTTTGTTCAAGGAGAGCGATTCCCGCAAGATCGACAGCATGATGCAGCCGATCTTCGGCTTTGTTAATCACCATGGTGCGATTCAAGACGAGACCGACCCCTGCCCTACGCCGATTCGGGTCGCTTATCGGTCTTTTGATCGGCAATGGGTGATCCCCGACACACGTGTACACCACCGTCCTAGCCCAGATCTATGGCGAGTGGCGAGTGATTCCCAGGTATTCGCCACGGAACAACACGCTCACACGATTGAGAGTGGTCCCGGCCTGGTCTTCACCGCATATCCACCGGACATGGATCACATCACCGGACGTGGGGGCCGAGTGCTACCGCTCTACCGGGACCGTGCCGCCGGAGCAGCCAACCTTGCTCCTGGCCTCGTCCGTCTGCTGTCTCAGCGGCTCGGCTGGCCTGTCACGGCTTCGGATGTGCTGTCCTACATGGCGGCGGCGACCGCGCATAGTGGCTATACCGCTCACTTCGCCGAGGACCTGCGGACTCCCGGCGTACGGGTGCCGCTCACGGCTGACCCCGAACTGTGGGCGCAGGCCGTACGGCTCGGCCAGAGGGTGATCTGGCTTCATACCTACGGCGAACGCTTCGCCGATCCCGTCGAGGGCCGGCCCATGGGACCGCCCAAACCGAGTCCGGTCCACCGCGCCAAAGTACAGGTCGCGATTCCGGGGACGGCCGAGGGGATGCCAGATGACATCTCTTACGATGCCGCGACGGCAACCATCCACGTCGGTGCCGGTCGCATCTCGCCCGTACGCCCGGAGGTTTGGGCGTACGAGGTGTCCGGGATGAAGGTCGTCAAAAAGTGGTTCGGGTACCGAAAGAGGAAGCCAGCAGGAAAAAAGACCTCTCCCCTAGATCACATCTACACCGAGGAATGGCCCGCCGAGTTCACCACAGAACTCCTTCAACTCCTCCACGTCCTCACGCTCTGCGTGGAACTGGAGCCCGAGCAGGCGGACTTACTGGAACGGATCTGTGACGGTCCGCTTGTCACCGTGGCCGACCTGGAGCAAGCGCACGTCTTCCCGGTTCCCACCAGTGCTCGTAAAGCTCCCGCTACCGAGTCGCCCGATGCCCCGACCTTGTTGTGAACGGACACGAGCGGTCATCTCCTCGTCGGGCAGGCGTAGCCATGCCGGGCCGGACACCTGGGGTCAGGCCGTCATTCGCGTGTACATGTGTCCCGGTGACCTTCCTCCTTGCTGGTTGGCCTGCCTGCACTCGACGGCTTGACCTCGGGCGGCTGGTCTGGCATCCCTCGGGGTGGCCGGCGAGGAGATGACCGCCCGGTCACCCGCACCTTTTCCGGCTCATCTCTGAGACCTCCCACGGGTTTAGCTGTCAACTCATCTCCTCGGAGGGCCGGGGGTGCAGGGGGCGGAGCCCCTTGCGGTTCTTCCCCTGCTCCTCGGCGAACCGGCCCGTGTCGACCTGGTCCTGCTGCTGGACGGGCTCTTCCCTCGTCCGGGGTGCTCGTCTCGGTGAGTAAGGAGCGCGCGGGCGGCGTCGGCCGGGACCGGCCGAAGAGCCGCATGCCCGGCCGGCTGGCCGACCGGCGCGCGACGCGGGCCGCCGTAGGCGGGCCGCTTTAAAGACATGGAGAAAGTTCTCATCAGGCCGCGAGGCAGGTTCGGATCGGCTATTCGGCCTCGGTCTGCTCGGGGTCGGCCTGGGGTGAGATCTGCTCTGGTGGGCCGCCTGTGTTGGGGTCGGCGGCGAAGGTTCCGATGTTGCGGACGGTGTAGACGAGGCCTTCGGCGATGAGGGCGTTGATGACCTTGCGGGCGGTTCGGCGTGCGATGCCGAACTCTTCGGCCATGCGAGGTTCGCCGGGGACGGGGTAGCCCGGCTTGTAGTGGCCTTCTTTGATGCGTCGGCGCATCTCGGCGAGCACTTGCTCTGACTTGGGCTGGTCGGGCCGGAAGTCGATCACGAGAGCGACGATAAGAACCGGCACGTGCGGTGACGTTTGTAGGCGTTCCGATGCGTACCGGTGATCAGGGGTAGGCAAGGGTAGGCAGTTGCGTTTATGCTGCCCGCATGACCGACGCCAGGAACCTCTACGCCCTTGATGGGAGAGTCACTGCATCCTCGACGGCCAACGTCGCCCGGATGTATGACTACTACCTCGGCGGCAAGGACAACTACGCGATCGATCGTCAGTGTGCCCAGCGGGTGATCTCGACGGTGCCCTTGGCGCGGGAGATCGCGCGGGCCAACCGGGCCTTCCTCGGCCGGGCCGTGCGGTATCTCGCCGCTGAGGCGGGTATCGGCCAGTTCATCGACATCGGGGCCGGACTGCCGACGCAATACAACGTCCACCAGGTCGCCCAGCGGGCCAACCCCGCCTCTCGCGTGGTCTACGTCGACAACGATCCGGTCGTGCTCGTGCATGCGCGGGCGCTGCTGGCACGCGATGCCCAGACGCGGGCAATCCTCAGGGACGTGCGCAGGCCGGGCGAGATCCTGGCCGATCGCGACCTGGTCCACCTGCTCGACCTGTCGCGGCCGGTGGCCGTGCTGCTGGTCGCGGTACTGCACTTCATCCCCGACGAACACAACGCGTACGCGGCAGTGCGGATGCTGGCCGACGCGATGGCCCCTGGCTCCTACCTGGTGGTCTCCCACGTCGAACGGTGCCCGGAACTGGAGGCGGCGGCTCGGCACTACGGGCAAGCCAACGCCCCGGCCGTGCTGCGGTCAGTCGACGAGATCGCCCGGTTCTTCGACGGCTTGGACCTGATCTCTCCGGGCCTGGTTAACGTGCAGCGCTGGCGACCGGACGATCAGGCGCACCGCCTCGATGGTGACGTGCCGTGCTACGGCGGGATCGGGGTGAAGCGGTGAACGCGGCCACAGCGGTACGGCTCCGCTCCGCCGGACCGGTAGCCGGGGCGGGTGAGGTGGCCGAGCGGCTTCGTGTGGAGCTGGAGCGGCTGGGGATCGCGGCCGAGGTGCGCACGGGTGACGGGGTGGCGCTGCTGTCGGTGTGGGCCGATCTGGTCGTGTGGTGCGAGCAGGGGCAGGAGGGCTGGCGCTACCGCTGGTGGACCGGGCGTCTCGCCGAGACCGGGCTCTACCTCTATACGTGGTGCTCCGCCGGGGCGGTGAAGACGGCCGCGCATCGGGTCGCCGAGCGGTACGCCGAACTGCGGCACCTGCTGTCGCCGGGCGCCGTGGCCGCGGGTACGTGTGACGAGAACGGGGGGTTTTGTCATGGCTGAGGACTTGCTTGAGTTCATTCGCTCCTGTCCGGGCCTGCACGCTGCCGCCGTTCCTCAGGAGGGGTACGAGCGGGTGAACTGGCGCAAAAGCGTGGCGCGTGCTCCCCGCGTCCGGGTCCGCCGTCATACCTGCGACTGCAAGGCAGTGGTGTATGAGCTGTGCCAGGCGGGCGGGCTGTCCTTCATCCGCCGGCTTTCCCGCTCCGGCGGCAAGACGGTAATCACTGAGTCTGAGTGGGTTCGCGTTCCGGAGGCCGAGCACCTGTGGTTGAAGGTGCTGATGGGCACGGCGCGATGACCACGAGCGAACCGGCCGGGCCGCTGGCGGACGATGCGGAGGGGTGCTTATGGTGGGGTGCGGTCATCACCTCGTGTGCTGGACCTGGCCCGGCAACGGCGTTCCCAGCGGCGCCCAGTGCGCCGGGTGCTGGACCTGGTGGCGGATCGACCTCATCCCGGCGGGCGTACGCCCGCGCCATCCCGACGACCTGCCGCCGCGTGAGGAGCCGCAGCCTGCACCAGCGCGTCGAATGCGGCGGCGATCGCGCGGGCGGCGGTCTCGGCGTCCAATCGGTCGGTGAACAGCTGCAGGTGGAAGAACGCCTCGTCGGTGTTGGTGGTCAGGTCGGTGTACGTCTCCTCCCATGCCCGCACGCGGGCGGCGGTGTCGACGTCACCGCGGTTCTTCGACCTGCGTTCGGTGACCTCGCGCGGCACCCACAGCAGCACGCGAAGCCACCGTCCGCCCGTTGGCCAACGAGGGCGCGCAGGTCGGCGATGTTGCCCATGTGCACGACGGGGACATGCCCAGCCGCGGTGATCTCCTCGATCTGGTGGCCGTCGATGGCGTAGACGTTGCCGTACCGGCGGGTCTCGACCAGCAACCGGCCCGCACGGCGCAACTCGTTGAGCTCCTCGGCGGTGACCGGTTCGTATCCCTCGGTGCGGCCGGTGCCGGCCTTGAGCTTGGGCAGCAGCCGAAACCGCGGGTCGTGCCGATGCAGGGCGGTGGTGATGGTGGTCTTGCCGCTGGCGGGCGGGCCGTACAGCACAATCCCCGCAGGTGGAGCGGTCACGACAGGATCCGCTTGAGCGTCTCGCGGGTCTGGTCGGCAAGGCTGATCACCGCACCGAGCCGGTTATCCACTGTCACGTGCGCGGTGGCCGGGCTGGCCTCGGTGGTGAGTCCGGCGACGTACTGCTCCCAGTTGGCGAGCTTCCAAGCGTCGCGGGCGGCTCCGCGGAACTCGATTGGCCTCGCCGAAGCCGTCGACCCCCGGACGGTGATCAACCCTCGTCAGGCGCGGGCGCTCCTTGCTGCGGTGTCGTACGTTGGCCGCTTGCGGGGAGCGCGCATGATGGCCATATACGCCTGCAGGTAGTATGCCGCGCTTCGTCCGGAGGAAGCCGCGGGCCTTCGGCGGGAGAACTGCGACTTGCCCGATGAGGGCTGGGGCACGCTGACGCTGGAGAAGGCGCGGCCACAGGCGAACAAGCGCTATACCGACTCGGGGGAGGCACACGACGAGCGCGGCCTGAAGCATCGGGCCGAGGGGAGACCCGGCCGATCCCGATTCCGCCGGTCCTGGTGGCGATCCTGCGAGAGCACATCAAGCGGTACGGCGTGGCCGACGATGGCCGGCTGTTCCGCACCGCCAAGGGCCGCCCCTACACCGCCTCGGCGATCTCCCGGATCTGGCAGGAGGCTCGGGCCATCGGGTTCGGGCCAGAGCAGGCGGCCTCACCGCTGGCCGCTCGGCCGTACGACCTGCGGCACGCGGCCGTCTCGCTCTGGCTCAACATCGGCGTTCCGGCAACCGAGGTCGCCCAGCGTGCCGGGCACAGCGTGGAGGTCCTGCAACGTGTCTACGCGAAGTGCGTAGAGGGAGAAGATGCGCGAGTAAACAGCAAGATTTACAACGCGCTCGGTGATTGACCAAGGAAGACAGAGCCTCCCAGGCTAGCCTGGGAGGCTCTTGCGCATCTCCATGCGACAGCAGCTAGAGGCAGATAGTGTGCGTCTAGCATCCCTGCCCCGAAACCTCTCGGGCGGGGACCCGCTGGCCAGCGGCAACTGACCAGCGGATTCGGTCACTTAGTGACCGAAGGTGATTGCAAGGCGGAGCGTCCATACCTTGGGTTTGCCATGCTTCGTGCGGGCGCTCCGCCCGCACCTGAAGGTGATAATCACGCGGCCTCCAAACGAAATCGTCGCGGAAAGTAACCGACTGCCACATGCGGCTATAGGGCCTAGGTCGGCCTGCCGATGTAAAGCGGCTCCAAATCTAGCAGGTGAACAACCGGTCGTCGGGTACTTCCTATGGAAATCTGGCCGATCTTGATCGAGGCGCCTCTGACCTGCGAGAATGCTGCCGAAGTGTTCCGTCTGGCTAGGCTCCAGTCATTTGCTAAGCGGCGCCGAATCAAGTTCCCGCCCAAATAATCTGATCCTGCTAAAGGCATTAAGTAAGGGGGCCGGTTAGCTATCCATAAGGATTAGATTAGCCAAAGGGAATTAACAACAAAGGTAGAGGGGGCATGTAGGGGGGTACCTGGATGGCTCGGATCGCGCCGTAGGATGCTTCCTGTGAAGATCGTTTAGACCCATCGCTCTCCTTGAGTGCAAGTCAAGGTGTCGAGCAAGCTTCCCAGTGATGTCCGTATTGCGACATGGACTGCGTTCCTGTTCCGTTATGGCTTACATATTGCCCTCTGTGTACATGTGCATACATTGAGAGTGTTCGCTCCGGTAGGGCTGGACGTGCCTGGTTGTGAGTCTGGAGAGGCCTCGAGCGGGGGAGTCCCTGGACCGCGTGCTTCAGGTGGACGACGTTGACCAGGCAGAACGCCGTCAAGATCATTTCGCGTTATATATCGCGATCACTGACACGCAGCTGCCTACGGCTGCATCTCGCTGCACATGATCGCCGGGCAGCTACAGAGAAACCCCAGGTGAGGGGCTGTTTGGCCTGATCAAAGAGTGCCCCCGGCAGGATTCGAACCTGCGGCACCCGCTTTAGGAGAGCGGTGCTCTATCCCCTGAGCTACGGAGGCTTGTCGCGCTATGTAAGCCTAGCGAAAGGTTGGGCCAGGTTGCGCATCCCGGGGGGAGTGTCGCTCGAGCCGGGCCGGTCATCGCTTGGCTGACGTGCGGTAAAGGGCTGGCAAGTGGTCGGGCTCCGGCTTGCGCGCGACGGTTACCGTCACGGTTCGTGACCGTAAAGCGACGTACGTATGTCCACAGGCTGCGCCCGCTGATGTTCATCACCGCGATGATCGTGCCTGCGATCCTGGCCGTGGTCATGCTCATGGCGAAGCTCGCCGGATACGAGGACGCGGCGCGAGGCAGCGTCGCCGACGGCGAGAAGGCGGCTGCGCAGGTGAGGCAGCCCTTGGGAACCGCTACGCCGGAGACTGAGACGCCCGCAGGAGCGCCCTACGTGACCGTCCTTCCGCCCACGGTCACGCCGCCGAGTGGCCACGGACGGGAACATGCCGAGGCGGGGGACGGACGGGACGGCGCGGGACGCACTTCGCGAGGAGTCACGCCACAGGGCGACACAGCACGGGACGAGGCTGCCGCCCCGACCCCGTCGCCGAGTCCCGGGCCGTACGGCACGGCCGACGCCGCGAGCAAGGATCACCGGAGCGCGGGCCGTCAGAACGTCGCTCCAGACCGGCCCGCATCCGAGAACGGTGAGAACCCCGAGAACGGTGAGAACCCCGAGAACGCCGGAAAGACCGCGACCGTCGAGAACGGAAACGGCGACGAGCCGACGGGGAGCCGGGAGAACACGGGGGACGGCAGTCCTGCGAGCGGGGAACAGACGAACGACGCCGGTGCCGCGGCGGCGATGGCCGTCGACGGGACGGCGGGTGGAGCAGAGCCGGCGACGTCCGTACGGGCCGGGCGGGACGCGGTGCTGGAGCCGACCCGGGTCCCCGAGCCTCTCGGGCCGGTGCGGGTCTACGGCGGCCTGATCCGGATCCCGGAGCCTGAGCCCGGCCCGCAGGCTCCGCCCGCCGTCGTCAGGCGGGCGCCGAAGCCGACAACGACCGTGCCGATCGCGCCGAAGGAACCGAGCGAGTCGGCGATCGTCGAGACGCCCCTCACCTGCTCGCCTGAGTGGCGGGACACCTGGCTGTGGGAGCTCTGCCGGGAACACACGCTGGCTCTGGAAACGTCCCCGGGCGCAGCCGAGACGAGTCCACGCCAGGGCACGGTACGGCACGGCAAAGCGCTCGAAAGGGACGTGACTGTTAGATAGTGCATCTGGTGAGCGAGGTCCGGTCACACAGGTCTCTGTAGTAACGTGCGTCCCTGACCCAGGTCACGAGTTCGCATGGAGGAGACGATCGTGCCCTCTCCTCGATCAGTGGGTCTGATCGCGGTCGTCACGGTGATGGCTTCGCTTTCCGCTGGAATCCCGTACGGCCCGGCCGCGGCCGCCACCCACGCCAGGGCCGTCCAGGATGCCGCCACACAGAGTGCGACCACGCGGAGTGCCGCCGCCCAGAGCGCCGGTGCCGCCGAGGGCAAGGATCCGACCACGCTTACCGAGTTGCGACGCCAGGCGCAGCAGGCCTATCAGGGGATCGAGGACGCCACGAAGGTCCTCAAGTCTCGGGAGAAGCGGTTCGAGTCGTCGCAGAAGCGACTCGCGGCGAAGCTGACCCAGCTTCAGGCGGCCTCGCAAGAGCTCAACAAGCTGCGCAAACCTCTGTCCGACCTCATCCAGGTCATTTACCAGGATCCTGCCATGTCCGGCGTCAGCCCGTTCACCGCGAGCGGTGACGACAGCGGGGCGCTGCGGGCGATGAGCGACCTGGATTACCTGGCCAACGCACGTAACACGGTGCTCAATGACGCGGCGCGGCTGCAACGGCGGCAGGAACGGCTGGCGGCCGAGGCGCAGGAGCTGCGCGCGGCGAATCTCCTGCAGGAGGCCCAGCTCGACGCGGAGATCAAGATGCTGCGTAAGCGTTCGTCCAAACTCGTCAAGTCCCTGACCAAGGCGCTCGTCAAGCTGGGGGTCAAACTCGGAAAGGCGAACAGGAACGGATGCGACCCGACGAGGGTGGGGATCGCCGAGCAGTACCCGAACGGCCTGCTCCCGCAGAGCATCCTGTGCCCGCTGCCGCAGCGAGGCGAGGAGTTGCGCGCTGACGCCGCCATCGCCTTCGCCGACCTCAACCTGGCCTACCAGAGGCGTTTCGGCAAGCCGATCTGCGTCTCTGACAGCTATCGCAGCCTTGGGGAGCAGCAGGCGATCTACTACCGGCGCCCCGGATTCGCCGCCACGCCAGGCAAGAGCAATCACGGCCTTGGGCTGGCCGTCGACCTGTGCGGCGGCGTCCAGATCTTCCGCTCGGCGGAGTTCAACTGGCTGGAGGAGAACGGCAAGCGGTTCGGCTGGATTCACCCCGACTGGGCCTATCGCAGCCCCTTCGAGCCCTGGCATTGGGAGTACGACCCGCAGGTCGGCTCCCTCCTCTGAGAAGCCGACTCCCTGAGAAGCCGACTCCCTGAGAAGCCGACCCCTGAGAGACCGACCCTCTGGGAATTCCTCCGGGAGACCGCTTCACGACGGCTCCCGGGGCCTCAGCGGGGGTGGATCGCGACCGAGAGCCGCCCCTGGGCCTGTGCCTGTGCGAGCCGGGCGGCCTGGCCCGGGGTGGTCGCCAGCACGAGCAGGACGCCCTCGCCCCCCTCTCCGGATGACGGCGGCGTCATCACCCGCACCTCGCGCGCGACCATGACGGCCTGCCGCGCCGTACCCTCCGGCGACGCCCTCTCGATGCTCCCCATGTCGTCCGCCGCCGCGCCCCCGGGCGGCTCCTCCGGCGGCGTCTCCGGGAACGGGTCCGCCGCGAACGGGTCGGTCTCGAACGGGTCGGTCTCGAACGCGGCCAGGACGTCGACGACGTCACCGGGTGAGAGCAACCCGCCGGCGGCCGGGTCGGCGATCCTGACCGGCGTCGCCACCATTCCCGGCCCCTGCGTCGAGAGCATCCCCCGTCCCAGGATCCGCGCGTCGGTGAGCGGTTCGCCCCGTCGCATAGGCCCGGCGACGACCCGTCCCGTCAGCGTGGTCTCCGGATGGAAGACGCCATCGGGCACCGCGTCGGGCGGGAGCCGTACGACCATGACGTCGGAGGCGGACAGCCGACCTCCACCCAGGTCATGGGCGGCGGCGAGGACTTCCACGCCGCCCGGCGGCCCTACGGATGCCAGCGCGCAGGCCATCGCCGCACTCGCGAGGATCGCCGAGATCAGGCGGCGATGAGCGGCGATGCGGCGAGTGATGGAACGACGGCGCTGAGTGGTCGTGAGAGGGCGTGCGAACAGGCGGCTCAGGGCACTCACGGCGGGTCCGGGTTAGGGAAGGTCGAAGGGGAGCTTGACGCCGTCGAGGGCGCTGCCGCAGACGCAGTCGCGTTCGGCCGGGAGGGCCTCGGCGACCGAGCCGACCAGCGTGCGCATCCGCTCGACGTTGGCGGCGAAGAAGGCGAGGACCTCCTCGTGGGTGACCCCCTCGCCGGCCTCGACGCCCGCGTCGTGATCCGTGACGAGCGACAGCGCGGTGTAGCAGAGCGCCAGCTCCCGGGCGAGCACGGCTTCGGGGTGCCCGGTCATGCCGACGATCGACCACCCCGCCGCCGAGAACCACCTCGACTCCGCGCGGGTGGAGAAACGCGGCCCCTCGATCACCACCAGGGTGCCGCCGTCGACCGTGTCCCACCCCGCCTCGACCGCCTTGGCCACGGCGATGGCCCGGCCCTGCGGGCAGTAGGGGTCGGCGAACGACACGTGTACGGCGCAGCCCGTGTCGTAGTAGGTCTGCACCCTCCCGCTGGTCCGGTCCACGAGCTGGTCGGGAACCACCAGTGTGCCCGGCCCGAGCTCGGGGCGCAGTGAGCCGACCGCGTTGGGCGCCAGCACCTGACGTACGCCGAGGGAGCGCAGCGCCCACAGGTTCGCACGGTAGGGAATGCGGTGCGGAGGATGGACGTGGTCACGGCCGTGCCGGGGGACGAACGCCACCGACCGGCCGCCGATCCGGCCCAGCGCGATCTTGTCGCTGGGTGGGCCGTACGGCGTCTCCACCTCGACCTCGTCGGCGTCGTCGAGGAGGGAGTAAAGCCCCGAGCCGCCGATGATGCCGATCTCTACGTGATTGACCATGTCGACGACCCTAACGAAGTCGTCCCGTCCCGGCGGTACGCGGCGGCGTCCTGTGGATAACCGTCCGCACCCGGATCCGGGCGGCCCGGGTTTCAGAGAATTCAGGGCCTTGGAGCCGTGGGTACCTCAGGACCTCAGGCCGCCGTGGTCGAGCCGGACGAGCCGGACGAACCCGAGGATCCCGACGACCCAGAGGACGAGGAGGAAGCGGCGGCGTCCTTCTTGCCCGATCCGCCCGACGACTTCGACGCCTCGCCGCCGGAACCGCTGGAGCCGCTGGAGCCGTTCGCGCCACTCGAGTCCCTCGACCCGCTCGACCCGTTGGAGCCGTTCGACGAGGCCGCCACCGACGACGACGAACCGGAGGAACGGCTGTCGGTGCGGTAGAAGCCGGAGCCCTTGAACACGATGCCCACGGCGGAGAAGACCTTGCGCAGCCGCCCATGGCAGGACGGGCACTCCGTGAGCGGGTCGTCGGAGAACTTCTGGACGACCTCCAACTGCTCGTCGCAGGCCGTGCAGGCGTACTGGTAGGTGGGCACGCGTTCCTCCCGGAACTAACACTTGAAGCCAATGTCGTGTTCGGTGAATCGGCTTCTGCCGCACGGGCGCGGACGCTGTTCGCGACCGACGGCATTCACCGAAAACTGTCTAGCACTCGGCCATGACGATTGCTAATGGTAAGCAACCCACGAGGCCAAACGCCACTCCGGACCGGTTTATTGCCGTACGGGTCGCCTGTCTCGAATGTCCCGTTCGTCGGCCGTCCGCGCTCCCGGCTCCCCCTGCCGGACCGTCTCTCCGCTCACAGGCCGCGTTCGCCGTACCACTCGGCCAGCTTGCCGCGCCGGCTCACGGCGCGAAGCCGGCGCTCGACGGCCTTCCGCTGGCTCGCCGTGGCGACGATGAGGAGCTGATCCCCCGCGATGAGCCGCGTGGTCGAGGTCGGCACGAACGACTCACCGTTGCGTACGACCAAGGTGACCATCGTGTTCGGGGGGAGCCGCAGCTCGAAGATCTCCACCCCGTGCAGCAGGGAGCCGGTCGGGATGCGCACCTGGAGGAGGTCCGCGTCGAGCTCCTCCAGCGGGGCGGAGTCGACGTCGAGCTCCCGCGCCTCACCCTCGGCCGTGACCCCCAGGAAACGTGCGAGATGCGGCAGCGTGGGCCCCTGCGCGAGGGTGAAGACGACGACGATGACGAAGACGTCGTTGAAGAGGCTCTTGGCTCCCGGCACCCCGGCGTTCCATGGGATCGTGGCGAGCACGATGGGTACGGCTCCGCGCAGGCCGGCCCACGACAGGAACATCTGCTCACGCCACGGGATCGCCCCGATCCGGGTGAGCCGTACGTTCCGGGGGAGTCGGATCATCCATGCCAGCCGTACGAGCACGGCCGAGACGGCGACCGAGATCGGCCGGGCGAACAGGACCAGAGCGATCCCGGAGACGAGGGCCGGGACGATCACCTCGGGCAGCTCCGATGGGCTGGCCAGCATGCCGAGCATGACGAACAGGCCGATCTGGGCGAGCCAGGCCGACCCCTCGGCGAACCCGCGGGTGTCGCCGGCGTGCGGGAGCCGGGCGTTGCCCAGCATCAGCGTGGCGATGTAGACGGCGAGGAACCCGCTCCCGTGCAGCAGCGCCGCCCCGCTGTAGGCGATGAAGGCCAGGGCCAGGACCGCGAGGGGGTAGAGCCCCGATGCGGGGAGCGCGACCCGGCGCAGCGCGAAGACGCCCGCCGGTCCGACCAGCACGCCCACGACCGCGCCGATCGCGAGCTCGATCGTGGTGTGCAGAATGATGTTCCCCGGAGTGGGCAGCGGGCCGGAGGCCACGCTGAGCGCCATCACGATGATCACAGCGGGTGCGTCGTTGAACCCGGACTCCGCCTCCAGGACTCCGGCCAGCCGGGGAGGCAGCGGGAGGCGCCGGAGCACGGAGAACACGGCGGCGGCGTCGGTCGACGCGAGCACCGCGCCGAGCAGCAGCGCACTGCGCCAGTCCATGCCCAGCAGGGCGTGCACGGCCACGGCGAGCACGACGACGCTGACCGCGACGCCGAACGTGGCGAGGACCAGGGCGGTGGGCACGCAGTCGCGGACGTTCTTCCAGTTGGTGGTCAGGCCGCCTTCGGCGAGGATGACGGCGAGCGCGATGAGGCCGAGCTGCTGGGCGAGCTGGGAGTTCTCGAACTGGATGCCGCCGATCCCGTCCTCGCCGATCACCAGGCCCAGGCCGAGATAGATCAGCAGACTGGGCAGGCCGGTGCGGTGGACGATTCGGACGGATGCGATGGCCGCGATGACGACGACGGCGGAGACGAGGAGCCAGACGTTCAGACGCTCCACCCGCTTCCCGTCTCGATTATGCCGGCCGATCCCTGCTTTTCTGGTGTATCCGCAACTCGGCGGCCTGTGGCCTTTCGGCTGTTCCGCCTACCCGTTCCGCCAAGCGTCAGACGCCCGGAGCGCCCCTCATGCCCGGAGCGCCCCTCATGCCCGAAGCACCCCACACGCCCACGCCCTGCATGTTCCGCGCCCCGCATGCTCCAGGCGCCTGGCATGCTCCAGACCGTTACACAGGGTCGGAGGCTCCGGGAGCCTCGTCGTTCGTACGAACCTCAGGCTCCAGAAGCCCCGCAGCTCCCGGACACGGAGAGCCGCCGGGTCGTCAGGGGGCCGTCAGATGGACGATCCCGCTGGGCAGAGCGGCGTAACGCACCCGTCGATCGTGCGGCTCCGCCGGGACGCCGTCGAGGAGTTCGCCCTCGTGCAGCAGCGCCACCGTCGGCACGTTGGGCCCGACACGGGCCAGCGCCCTGTCGTAGCACCCCCGGCCACGGCCGAGCCGTACACCCGTCGTGCGGTCGACGGCGAGGGCGGGCACGAGGACCAGGGCCGCGGTCCGGATGGCGTCGACCCCGCGCCGAGTGTCCACCGGCTCCATGATCCCAGACGGTCCGGGAGCGAGTGAGTCCGGCCCGTCGTAAACGGCCCAGTCGAGGTCGCCGTCCGGTGACTGCACCGGAAGGATCACGGTCGAACCGTGCTTCCACAGTGCCAGGACCAGCCCGTGGGTCGACGGTTCCGTACCGAACGACCAGTAGCACGCCACCAGCCCGGCCATCTGCACCCATGCCTGGTCCAGCAGGGTTTCGCGCGTCGCGGCCGACGACTCCCGCAGCGTCGCCGCATCCATCCCGGCCCTGCCGTCCAGGATCAGCCGACGCAGGTTCATCTTGTCCATGGGCTGCTCCGTTAGTGTTTCAGACATGGCTGACTTCGACCCCGTGACCAAAGCCGTCGTGCCCGCAGCGGGTCTGGGCACCCGATTCCTGCCCGCGACGAAGGCGACCCCCAAGGAGATGCTGCCGATCGTCGACAAGCCTGCCATCCAGTACGTCGTTGAGGAAGCGGTGTCCGCCGGCCTGCTCGACGTGCTGATGGTGACCGGCCGCAACAAGCGGTCCATCGAGGATCATTTCGACGTAGCGTACGAGCTTGAGGACGCGCTCCGCGCCAAGGGCGACGAGGAACGGCTCTCGCAGGTTCAGGAGCCGGTCGACCTCGCCATCATGCACTACGTACGGCAGGGCGAGCCGAAGGGGCTCGGCCACGCCGTGCTGTGCGCCAAGCAGCACGTCGGACACGAGCCGTTCGCCTGTCTGCTCGGTGACGACCTCATCGACCCGCGTGACCCGCTGCTCAAGCGCATGATCGAGGTGCGCGCCACCTACGGCGGCAGCGTCGTCGCGCTCATGGAGGTGCCGCGGGAGCAGATCTCCCAGTACGGCGCTGCCGCGATCACGCCGACCGACCAGGAGGACGTGGTCCGCGTCACCGACCTCGTGGAGAAGCCCCCGGCCGGCGAGGCCCCCTCGAACTGGGCGATCATCGGACGGTACGTGATCGATCCCACCGTGTTCGAGGTGCTCGAGAACACCCCGCCCGGGCGCGGCGGCGAGATCCAGCTCACCGACGCCCTGCGCACGCTGGCCGCCCGCGGTTCAGGCGACGGCGGCCCGGTGCACGGAGTGCTGTTCCGCGGCCGGCGTTACGACACCGGAAACAAACTCGACTACCTCCGCACGGTCGTACAGTTCGCCGCAGGCCGCGACGACCTCGCCCCCGAGTTCCTGCCGTGGTTGCGGGAGTTCCTCGACGACGCGAAGTCGTGAGGGCATCCGTGGCCCAGAGCGAAGCCCAGTCATAACGAAAGCGGGATCATGATGAAAGCCGTCGATCGGCATCTCGCCGACATCCTCGGGGCCGTCCGGCCGCTGGCCCCGATGGAGGTCGACATCGAGAACGCACTCGGCACAGTGCTCGCCGAGGACGTGGCCTCGCCCATGCCGCTTCCGCCGTTCGACAACTCGGCGATGGACGGCTATGCCGTACGGGCCGAGGACGTCGCGGCCGCTCCGGTCACACTGCCGGTGATCGAGGACGTGGCGGCGGGGGACGGCGGGGTGTACGCCGTCGGGCCGGGTCTGGTCGCCCGCATCATGACCGGGGCGCCCGTGCCCGCCGGCGCGGACGCCGTCGTGCCGGTGGAGTGGACCGACGGCGGCACCGCCCGCGTCACGATCAACATGCCGGCGCCGTTCGGCAACGCGATCAGGCGGGCGGGCGAGGACGTGGAGGCGGGCGACCTCGTGCTCCGCGCGGGCACCAGGATCGGCCCCGCCCAGGTCGGCATCCTCGCCGGGGTCGGCCGCCGCCAGGTCATCGTGCGGCCCAGGCCCCGGGTGGTGGTGCTGTCCACCGGCGCGGAACTGGCCGAGCCCGGCACACCGCTCGGGCCCGGGCAGATCTGGGAGTCCAACAGCTTCATGCTCGCGGCGGCCGTACGGCAGGCCGGGGGAGACGGCTTCCGCGCCGGAGTGGTGACCGACGACCCGAGGGAGTTCCTGGAGGCGCTCGACAACCAACTGCTGCGGGCCGACGCCGTCATCACCAGCGGCGGGGTCTCGATGGGGGCGTACGAGCCGGTCAAGGAGGCACTGGCCCCACTGGGCAAGGTCGCCTTCGAGAGGGTCGCCATGCAGCCGGGCATGCCGCAGGGCTTCGGGCTGGTCGGTCAGGACGCGGTGCCGATCTTCACGCTGCCCGGCAATCCGGTCTCGTCGTTCGTGTCGTTCGTGCTGTTCGTCAAGCCGGCGCTGCTGGCCATGCAGGGGCTGCCCGCCGGGCCGCCGCCGACCGTACGGGCGGTCACGTCGGCGCCGCTGCGGTCGCCGGAGGGCAAGCGGTCCTTCCTGCGTGCCGTGCTGTCCGGCGGCGTGGTCGCCCCCGTGCACGGACAGGGCTCCCACCAGCTCGCCGCCCTGGCGAGCGCCAACGCTCTGATCGTGCTCCCGGAGGACGTGACACAACTGCCCCAAGGGGCCGAGGTGGAGGTGATCCCGCTTTGAACAGCGACCCCGCGAGCGGTCACACCGGAGGTCTCACGCACATCGACGAGTCCGGTGCGGCCCGGATGGTGGATGTCTCGGCGAAGGACGTGAGCGCGCGTACGGCCACCGCCACGGGCCGCGTCCTGCTCGCGCCGGAGGCCGTCGCCGTGCTGCGCTCCGGAGAGGTGCCGAAGGGGGACGCGCTCGGGGTGGCCAGGATCGCCGGGATCATGGGGGCCAAGCGCACCCCCGACCTGGTGCCGCTCTGCCATCCGATCGCACTGCACGGGGTGAAGGTGGAGCTCACCGTCGTCGACACCGGTGTGGAGATCACCGCCAGGGTGAAGACGGCGGACCGGACCGGTGTCGAGATGGAGGCGCTGACGGCCGTCGCGGTCGCCGGGCTCGCCCTGATCGACATGATCAAGGCCGTCGATCCGGGCGCCGTCATCACCGACGTCAAGGTGGCGGAGAAGACGGGCGGAAAGACCGGCCGGTGGACCCGTCCCGGCGAGAGCCGATCGGGGCCCGGCTGATCCGGGCCCGGCCGGACAAGGGAAAGGTACGCCGGGTGGGACGGAAGCCGCAGAGCAGGGAGAGGAGCGCGGCGGTGCGTGCGTTGGTTGTCACGGTGTCGAACCGGGCGGCTGCCGGGATCTATGAGGACAGATCCGGTCCGCTGCTCGCGTCACTGCTGGCCGAGGCCGGCTGCGACGTGGTGGACGGGCCGCGAGTGGTGCCCGACGGAGACCCGGTGGAGGCCGTGCTGCGCGAAGGCGTGGCCGAGGGATACGACGTGATCGTGACGACCGGCGGCACCGGCGTCACCCCCGGTGATCTCACCCCCGAGATGACCCGGCGCGTCATCGGCCGCGAGATCCCCGGCATCGCCGAGGCCGTACGCCTGGTCAACCGCGACCGCGTGCCGACGTCGATCCTCTCGCGCGGCCTCGCCGGCCAGGCCGGCGACACCTTGATCGTCAACCTGCCCGGCTCGTCCGGTGGTGTACGCGACGGCATGGCCGTGCTCGCGCCGATCCTCGGACACGTCGTCGATCAGATCCATGGCGGGGACCACCCCCGCCACCCCACCCCCTGACCCCCGCCCACCACGCGACCCGCGTGAACCCCATGCCCGTGATCTTGCGAATTCTGGCAGGTGAGCCCGTTGACCTGCCCGGACCCCTTCCGTGATCTTGCAGAAACTCGCACGCAAGGTCGCCCACCAGGGCGAACGCCCTTCGTGATCTTGCATCGCGAGATCGCGTACGGCCCGCCCCGCACGCCGGCCTCGGTGCCGGCGCCGTGTTTCCGATCCTGCCGTCCTTCGTGCGCTACGCGCCCCCGCATGGCGCGTCGACCGTACTTCGGAGGATGATTGGACGGTGGATCGACTTCGCGGCTGGCCGGCGACCTTGGCGGAGGGGCCGGTAGGGCTCCGTCCGCTGCGTCTGCGTGACGTCCGGGACTGGCGCGACACCCGCCTCCGCAACGCCGAGTGGCTGCGTCCGTGGGAGCCGAGCAACCCCGAGACCCCGCTGTTCCGGACCGGGCTGGGGCCGTACGTCTCGATGGTGGGGACGCTCCGCCGCGAGGCCCGGCAGGGGCTCGCCATGCCGTGGGTCGTGACGTACGAGGGCAGGTTCGCCGGTCAGCTCACGATCGGGGCGGTCGTCTGGGGTTCGGCGCGCTCCGCCCAGGTGGGGTACTGGATCGACGGCGCCCTCGCGGGGCGTGGCATCATCCCGACGGCTCTGGCCATGGCGGTCGACCACTGCTTCTTCACCACCGGTTTACACCGTTTGGAGGCGAGCATCCGGCCGGAGAACCACGCCAGTCGCAGGGTCGTGGAGAAGCTCGGGTTCCGGGAGGAAGGCATTCGCAGACGTCAGCTCCACATCGACGGCGCGTGGCGTGACCACATCTGCTACGCGCTGACCGTGGAGGACGTGCCTCGCGGGCTGCTCGTCCAGTGGCGCAGGACGAGGAACGAGGCGGCCGCCCGGCCAAGCGAGCCCAGCCCCGGCTGACGCGGACGGCGTGGCCGTACGGAAGCCGCGCCGGGAGATGCGGCGCGGTTGACCGAACGGGATCCGGGCAGTGCGAGATCGAATTACAGGAAGGGCTTTGACGATCTCGCGACACACCGCACCGAATGCTCGTCAATCAGTGACAGTCCGCTCTACCGTGCGTGACGTGAACACTGCTCCGCCGACACTGGTCCCCGGCAGTGTTCACGCTGCCCGGAGGTGGTCGTATGGGTAGCGCCATCCTCTACTTCGCCATCGTCGTGATGTGGCTGAGCGTCCTGCTGCCCATGTGGCTGCGCCGGGACCGGCACGTCGACGAGGAAGACTTCAACGATCACACCGCCGACACCGAGGGCGACACGATCGTCGAGCCGCCCGCCGAGCAGTCCGGAAAGGAGACGAGCACACCGGGCGAACTCGACGATATCCCCTCTCCTGCCGAGGCCACGACTCAGGAAGGACCGGACGACGCAGCGGATACCGCTGCCGCGCCCGGCCCCCTGGCGGTACGGCGGCATGCCGGCAAGCGGAGGGTCCGCATCCTCGCCCGCCGCCGCAGGCGGCTGCTGTGGAGCGTTCTGCTCGTCCTCGCCTCCGTGGTCACCGCGGCCGTCCGGGTGATGCCGTGGTGGGGGGTCGCGCCGTCGGGCGTCCTGCTCGTGGGCTATCTCGCCGTGCTGCGGATCGCCGTACGGATCGATCGGGAGCAGCGGGAGCGGGCCGCCGCGGCGCGGGCTGCGTATCTGCGCAGGCAGCGTGAGCGGCGACGGGCCATGGCCAGGGAGGCGGAGATCATCGAGTTCGAGGCGCGCAGGCAGGTCAAGGTCTTCGACCAGTACGCCGAAGGCCGCCGCGCGGTCGGAGACTGATCGGATGGCGCGAGAAGCCCGCAGAGTTTGCTAACCTGGTCGAGGTCGTTGGGGCTATAGCGCAGTCCGGTAGCGCACTTCGTTCGCATCGAAGGGGTCTGGGGTTCAAATCCCCATAGCTCCACCACGACAGAGGCCGGTTCCGCCCAGCGGGACCGGCCTCTTGCTCTTCTGGGCGACCGACCGAGTGACTGCGGCGCCGACTCCACTCGCGGCGGGCAGGCTCAGCATCGGTGGGCTTGTCGACCGGCTCGGTCGTCGACCAGCGGAAAGTTCGTTCTCTTGGCGTGATCTCCGGCGATCACCGCTTCCGTACGTGGGTGAAAGGCGGCATTCCTCCGACGGAGGACCAGAGCACACCGAGGCGCCGTCCGGAAACTTCGCGCTTCCGGTCATTCCGGAGGGCCGGCGACACAGTCGTCCGACGGACGGATGCCGAAATGTCGCGCCGACTCGGACTCCTGGGCGAGGCGGCGCAGCGCGTCGAACGCCTTGCCGTACAGGACCTGGCAGATCACCAGCGCCTCGACGGCCGTGTCTCGCGGCCCGTCAATGGGGATCTTCCCTATGTCGTGCTCCTTGACCAGGGTGTCCGCTGCTCTGGCGTAGGGGAGCAAATCGTCGCGCGTCACCGGCATGCCGAGGTGCTTCAGCGTGACAAGGGTCTGGGCCAGTTCGTCGCGGGTCGGGGCGTCCGGGCGCACATGCTGCCAGTCGAGGTCGGTGACCAGGTGATCGACGATCTCTCGGGCAGCGCGCCAGTCCTCGTCATCGGGGACGGGCTCGGGTGCCGGGCTGAGCGCGTAATGGGCGGTTCCCAACATCTCGTGGATGTCGGTCTCCTCGTCTTCCACGGCTTCGATGATCTTGCGGATCGACGACACCGGCAGCCGTCCGACCTCCAGGAGCGCTCGGATGAGCCGCAGCCTGCGCAGGTGCGACTGGTCGTACTCCGCCCGGGTGGCCGACGTCTGCCTGCCCTGGGGCAGCAGACCCTCACGCAGGTAGAACTTGATCGTCGGGATGGGCACCCCGGATTCGGCGCTGAGCTGGGATATCCGCATAACTGGATAGTACTACTTGCCAAAGTTGATGGATAGCATTACTATCCAGGCATTGAATAGTTCCACTATCCAAAGGATGTGATCATGCGCCAGAGCGCTCGGATCGACGGCGACTTCGTCGTCTTCCTGGTCGGGATGCGGATCAATCGGTTCAGGGCGCTGCGCAAGTGGCTTCCGGTGGCCCGCGCGATGACGCCGATGCTCAAGGAGCTTCAGGTCGACCCCGCCCACGGACTGCTGGGCTTCGAGAACTTCTTCAACGGCAGGACGACGCTGATGGTGCAGTACTGGCGCAGCATGGACCACCTGCTCGCCTACGCCAAGAACCGCGATGCGAACCACTGGCCGGCCTGGCAGCGTTTCTTCCGGGAGGCGTACCGGAGCGAGGCCGTGGGGATCTGGCATGAGACCTACGCGGTCAGCGGCTATGAAACCGTCTACGTCAACATGCCGCCCTTCGGCCTTGGCCGGGCGGGGGAACTCGCGCCCACGACGAAGCTGGGCGACAGGTCCGCCGAGCGCTTCGCCGTACGGAACTGACGCCTGGGGCGAGGGCCTGTCGGACAGTGCGCGCGGCCCGGACGGCGCCTGCTCCACCCCGCGACCGCGGGGGCCCCGAACACCGCGCTGGACTCGCCGGCCGTAGGCTCCGCTACGGCCTCCTCCTCCGGCTTACGATGCGTCCGTCTGGATCCACGCCCGCGACGGGCGGTATTCATCAGGACCTCCGAGGAGACCCCCGCCTTCAGGCGGGGGAGGAATCGGACCCCTGCGGAGCAGGGCAGGGATAGGCGGTTCGCTGCCAGGCGAACCGCCGTCTCGAACACCTGCATGATGCTTAGCTGATCGTACGGTAAAATGTGAGGCATGGCGCAGCTTGTGAAGCGGGCGTACAAGTACCGCTTCTACCCGACCCCCGAGCAGGCCGAGGAGCTTGCCCGGACGTTCGGGTGCGTGCGCCTGGTCTACAACAAGGCTCTTGAGGAGCGGACCCGCGCCTACACCCAAGAGGGCCGCCGGGTCTCCTACGTGGAGACCTCGGCGATGCTCACCGCCTGGAAGCGCACCGAGGAACTGGCGTTCCTCAACGAGGTGTCCAGCGTGCCGCTCCAGCAGGCGCTTCGGCACCTGCAAGCGGCGTTCGCGAACTTCTTCGCCAAGCGAGCCAAGTACCCAGCGTTCAAGTCCCGTAAGCGCTCGCGTGCGTCGGCGGAGTACACCCGCTCCGCGTTCCGCTGGAAGGACGGGCGGCTGTTCCTGGCGAAGATGGACGGCCCGCTGAACATCGTGTGGTCGCGCCGGCTTCCGGAGGGGGCGGAGCCGTCCACGGTCACCGTGAGCGGGGACGCGGCCGGGCGGTGGTTCGTGTCGATTCTGGTCGAGGAGAAGATCCGCCCACTCGACCCGAGTGGGAACCGGGTTGGGGTGGACGCCGGGGTCACCGCCCTGGTCACGCTCTCCACCGGGGAGAAGGTCACCAACCCCCGGCATGAGCGGCGTGACCGGCGCAAGCTCGCCAAGGCGCAGCGTGCCCTGGCCCGCAAGCAGAAGGGCTCGAAAAACCGCGAGAAGGCCCGATTGAAGGTCGCCCGCGTGTACGCGCGGATCACCGACCGACGGCGCGACTTCCTGCACAAGGTCACCACACGGCTTGTTCGCGAGAACCAAGTGATCGCCGTGGAAGACCTGACCGTCCGCAACATGGTCCGCAACCACAGCCTGGCCCGCGCCATCTCCGATGCGTCCTGGCGGGAACTCCGCTCGATGCTGGAGTACAAGTGCGCCTGGTACGGACGCACGCTGGTGACCGTGGACCGGTGGTTCCCCAGCAGCAAGCTGTGCTCGGCGTGCGGCACCCTGCAAGAGGCGATGCCGCTGAACGTCCGGTCGTGGGAGTGCGCCTGCGGGGCGGTCCACGACCGGGACGTCAACGCCGCACGTAACATCCTCGCCGCCGGGCTGGCGGAGAGGTAGAACGCCTGTGGAGCTGGTGTAAGACCTCAACGAGAGTCCTCTCGGACGAGGCGACCGGCGGTGAAGCAGGAAGATCCGACCGGCGACGGTCGGAATCCCCTCTCTTCAGGGAGGGGAGGAAGTCAACAGACAGTCCCCAGCGTCGCGGCACTAGCCGAGCCCCGCGTACTGGCGGGGGCGCAGGGCCTGGGCACGCAGCGCGGCCAGCGCGGCCGACCGGCCGGCGGGGCTGAGCTGCCAGGGGGAGTTCCACCCGCAGTCGACGCGCAGACCGAGGGCGTCGAGGCGACGCTCCAGCTCGCCGAGCGGTGCGGTCAGGTCGAGGGTGGACACCCGGTCGCCCCGTGCCGTACGCCAGCCCTCGCCGTTCACCACCTCGGCCACCCGGGCACGCAGCTCGCCGAAGTCCAGCGAAGCACCGTCGGCCAGCAGCATCAGCGCCGACTCGCGTGCGGAGACCTCGAACTCGTGCTCGCCCGCCGCCGGGGTGAGCAGCGCGGTCGTGGCCGCGGTCCACAGCGCTCCCCGGTCGTCCAGCAGCTCCCGTCCGGTCGGGGTGAGGATGAGCTTGCGACCCGTACGGCGCAGCACCCGCAGCTCCCGAAGGGCGATGCCTTTGAGCGTGGTCAGCGCGAACACCTCGGCCTCACTGCGGACCGATCCCGTCGTGTTGGTCTCCCAGCCGAAGCGCTCCACGGCCTCGACGGCGACGGCCCGGGCCAGGTTCAGCCGTTCGGTGAGGCGGATGCCGTGGCGGGCCAGCCCGAGCAGCCACCGCAGCGGCTCCAGATGCGGGCCCTCCGGTGGTGGTACGGGGGCGTGCAGCCGCACCTCGAAGGGCTGGGCGAGCTCCCGGCGGGCCGGGCCGCGGCCGAGCACCCAGCGGTTGAGCCGCTCCCCGTGTACGCGGTGCAGCCAGCAGTCGCCGCCCAGCTCCGTGCGGGGGACGGTGAGCCAGCGCCGGGTCAGCTCCGCCCGGTCCAGCGGTTCGCCGGACACTATCGCGAGCTCCAGGGCGGCGGCACAGGCGACGTGCGCGCCCATCTCCTCCGGCCCCATGATGGAGCTCCAGGACAGCTCCGCGATGTCCGGGGGCACCACCCCGGTCGCTTCGAGCGCCTGGTGGTAGGCGGCCATCCCGACCTCCTCGCCCTCCCGGGCGTACGTCCGCAGGATCCGCGCCGTGACCGGTGAGTCGCAGAGGGCGGCGTATCGCTGCATGCCACCCAGCCGCAGCAGTTCGCCGAGTGCCCGCGCGATGGTCCGGCGGTCGCCGGCCACCTTGACGGGCAGGGTGTACCAGAGGAACTCGCATACGTCGAGTTGGCTGATGGTCTCCAGCGCTTCGCCGCCGGCGAGCCATTCGACGGCAACACGGGCCGACTCGGCGATGTGCGGCTCCGAGCGCTCCAGCCGTGCCAGAAGCGCGGCCACATCAGGTGCGGGCATGACCCGCAGTCTGCCGTATGGACCCCATCGTTGACGACGACCCGGCATCATGGCGACCACCCCCGCGACCAACGATACGGGGGATCAAACCCACGATCGGAAAAGCATCCGGGCAAACCAGTCATCGTACGGCAGGACCTCGGCGGCGATCACCGGATAGAGCCACCAGAAGTTGGCCAGCGCGAGCAGGGCGAACGTCCCGGCTCCCACGATTCCGCCGAGGCGACGCCGGCGCGAGGTGTCCGCGCCTCCGATGAGGAGTCCGAAGGCCAGCACGATCGCCAAGATCATGAACGGCACCAGCGGCATCGCGTAGAACAGGAACATCGTCCGGTTGCCGACGATCGCGAAGTAGAACCAGGGCAGCCAGCCGGCGGCGTAGCCGAGGAGCACCGCGCCGGCGCGCCAGTCGCGCGTCGCGACGTACCAGGTGATCATCGCGATCAGGGCGATCAGTCCGCCGTACCAGATCACCGGGGTTCCGGTGCCGAGCACCGCCCACGAGCACGACGGGGTCCCGCAGGACGTGGGTTGCTCGTAGAAGAACGCGACCGGCTTGAGCAGCAGCGGCCACGACCACGGGGTGGACTGGTACGGATGCGAGGTCTGCAGCCCCTCATGGAACGTCAGCACCTGGACCTGGTAGTCGATCCACGAGCCCAGGGACTTGGACACGAAGTGGAACGGCCCGCCGGACGTCGCCTCGGTCCAGTTGCGGCCGAAGCCGCCGTCGGTGGCGAACCAGCCGGCGAACGAAGCGACGTAGGCCACCGCCGGGATCAGGCCCGCCCAGAGGGCGGTGAGCGGCAGATCGCGCCGGAACATCCCGATGTACGGCCTGCGCACCCCGACGGCCCGCCGCGCGCCCGCGTCCCAGACCAGCGACATGATCCCGAGGGCGAGGATGTAGAACAGGCCGGTCCACTTGGTGGCCAGCGCGGCGCTCAGGCACAGGCCGGCCGCGAGCCGCCAGGGCCGGAGACCGAGCGACGGGCCGACGCCCCGGGCGTCCTCAGGGGGCCCGGCCTCGTGCCAGTCGGCCAGCCGCGCGCGCACCCGGTCGCGGTCGACGACCAGGCAGGCGAACGCCGCGAGGACCCAGAACATCAGGAAGATGTCCAGCAGCGCCGTACGGGACAGCACGAAGTGGAGGGCGTCGAGCGAGAGCAGGAACCCGGCCAGGCAGCCCAGCAGCGTCGACCGGGTCATCCGCCGGGCCACCCTCGCGAGGATCAGGATGGAGATCGATCCCAGCAGGGCGGCGGCGAACCGCCACCCGAACGGGTTCATTCCGAAGATCATCTCGCCGAGGCCGATGATCCACTTGCCGAGCGGCGGATGCACCACATAGCTGGCGCACTGGTCCGCCTGCTCGCAGTGCTTGAAGATGTTCAGGTTGCCCGCGTTCACCAGAGCGTCGGCGCCGTCGACGAACTGCCGCTCGACGCCGAACTTGATCGTCGAGTAGGCGTCCTTCGCGTAGTAGGTCTCGTCGAAGATGAGAACCTTGGGCGTGCCGAGATGGAGGAATCGCAGGACCGCCCCGAACGCCGCGACCGCGATCGGGCCGATCCAGCCCCACAGAGCGTCGCCACTCAGGGGCGGGACCATCCGGTCGCGCAGGGAGACGGCGGGCGAGCCGGATGAGTCCGGGTCGCCGCTCTGGGAGGTCGGGGACCCCTGCTCGGGCTGTTCGAACGCCTGGTAAGGGGAATCGGTCACGGCCACTCCGACAGCGTACTGGCGAGGGCAGGCTTCGAACATCGCCTACGCGAGGATTGGGGATATCCGGCCGTTCACGGGTGAACGTTTCAGCCGGAAACGGTGAGGATTCTCCAGCGGCTCAGGTGGAAAACCCACGAGGGCTCACACGAGGACCCTTCGAGGTCCTACGTGCCGGTCTTCGAAACCTTACGTGCCGAGCGGGCTCGCCCGTTCACGACCGAGAAGCCGGCGAGGTCATAGGCTGGATCGGTGCTGATTCTCGCAGGAGCCCCGATCGGCCGTACGGGAGACGCGACGCCGCGGCTCCGCGAGGCACTGGGAACCGCCGACGTGATCGCCGCCGAGGACACCCGGCGGCTGAGAAGGCTCGCGGCCGACCTCGGCGTGACCCTGACCGGGCGCGTCGTTTCCTATTACGACGCCAACGAGAGCCGGCGGGCGGCCGAGCTCCTGGAGGCGCTGGTCCAGGGCAGCACGGTCGTGGTGATCACGGATGCCGGCATGCCGGGGGTGTCCGATCCCGGCTATCGGCTCACCAGGCTGGCCGTGGACGCGGGCGTGCCGGTGACCGCCCTGCCGGGTCCGTCGGCCGTCACCACCGCGCTCGCCGTCTCCGGCCTGCCCAGCGACCGCTTCTGCTTCGAGGGGTTCCCGCCGCGCAAGCCGGGGGAGCGGGCCAGGCGGCTCGCCGGCCTGGCCGCCGAGGAGCGCACGATGGTGTTCTTCGAGGCGCCGCACCGCCTGCGCGCCTGCCTGGAGGCGATGGCCGAGGCGTTCGGCCCCGGCCGTGCGGCCGCCGTCTGCCGTGAGCTCACCAAGACGTACGAGGAGGTGCGGCGCGGCACCCTCGCCGAGCTGGCCGACTGGGCGGCGGGCGAGGTCAGGGGGGAGATCACGCTCGTCGTGGCGGGACTGCCGCCCGACCTCGCCCCGCCCGACATGGCAGAGCTGGTCGACGAGGTGGCCCGGCGGGAGGCCTCGGGCGTGTCGCGCAAACACGCGATCGTCGACGTGGCCAAGTCCGCCGGCATCCCCAAACGCGACCTGTACGACGCCGTCCACGGTCGCTGAGGTCCGCCCGGACACCCGGGGCGGGAGCCCCTGCGGGGAACGCCCGTCGGGGGCGTCTGCCCGGAGCGGCTACCAGGGACGGCGGCGCAACCCGGACCAACCCGGCCGGCCGGGGGCGTCCGGCCATCCGGGGATGACGAGGTCGTCCGCCGGGTGTGAGCGCCGTCCGGCGATCGCGATCGCGGCGGCGAGGCAGGCGAGCGGGATCGCGGGCACCAGGTAGCGGTAGTCGAACTCCGCGGTCGCCGCCGGCGCCAGGATCAGCCCGGCGCCGCCGAGGAACGGCAGCAGGGCCGGCCCGCCGAGCTCCCGCCACCGCACGGCCACGCCGTACAGGCCGGCGAGCAGCAGCAGGCCCAGCCCGAGGCCGGGGAACCGCACGATCTTCTGATAGCCGATCATGATGTCGGACCACGGCGAGACCGCGCGGGTGGCGGCCGGGCCGTTCTCGTAGGCCTCGACGTCCCGGTCCGTCGTGCTGCCGTACGAGCTCCACTTCGGGATCGAGCGCGTGTACTCGTTGCTGAACTCGTACAGCTTGAAGGTCTTGGCGTCCGGGAACTGCGGCCGATCCCAGCGGAAGGCCCGGAAGAAGTCCTTGGCCACCGCGGCCAGGTAGTCGCCCGGCTGGGCGAGGATCGCCTTCTTGGCGAACTCGCTGGCGTTGGCGTTGATCTCCGGGGTGAACTTCATGCCGGAGCCGAAGACGTGCAGCTGGTTCTGGTCGTCCCACCACAGGTAGGCCTGGGCCGAGGGCACGCGCTGCTCCGGCGGCGTGTTGATGCACAGCAGCGCCAGCTCGAGCTCCTCGCGCTTGTCCAGGTTCATCCTGTGGCAGTCGGCGAACAGGGACGTGCGCATGTACAGGATGACCCCGTCGCTGTTGGTCATGGCGAACTGCCCGTTGACCGCCTTGAACCAGCTCATGTACGCGACGACGGGCACGGCACACGCGACGACCATGGCGGCGATCGGCCGCCACCCGGCCCGCTTGATGAGCAGGTAGCAGACGACAAGGAACAGGATCGGCAGGCCGATGCTGCGGGTCAGCGCCGTCATGGCGAGCAGCAGCCCGACGGCGGCCCCGACCCGCCACGACATCCTGCGATGCCACAGCACCAGCGTGACGACGCCCACCACGAGCAGGATGAACATCGCGTCGGACATGATGAGCTGCTCGAGCTGGATCTGGTACGCGTCGAACAGCACGGGGGCGGCGGCGAGCGTAGCCCCCCAGGGTGGGACGCCGAATTTCCTGGTCAGCAGTGCGTAGATCAGTACGGCGGTCGCGAGACCCATGAGGTGCTGGGTGAAGACGACCAGGGAGAAACTGTGCAGTGGCTTGAGGACGAGCAGCCAGAAACCGTAACCGTCCGGGCGGATCGGATGCGGCCGGGGCCGCAGCGCCACCGACACGTAATCATAGGAGTCGTTGAACCACATGGCCGGGCCGAAGCCGAGCATCGTGATGACCCGCAGGACCGCTCCCAGCGCGAGCGCGGCCGTGAAGAGCCGATGACGGCGCGGCAGGACGGCCAGCCGCCGCCAGCCCCGGACCGGGGAGGCGCCGACTGCCGGAGGATCAGCGACCGCGACCATGGTTACAGAATGCCAGCCGTTTCGGGGACTTGACCCGGGCGCTACAGGGAAGCGGGCATCATTGGTACCTGGCGTCAATGCAAGGAGTTGCGACGTGGAACTGACCGTTGTCATGCCATGCCTCAATGAGGCCGAAACCGTGGAGACCTGTGTACGCAAGGCCCTCGCCTGCATGCGTGAGCACGGGATCGACGGCGAGGTGGTGATCGCTGACAACGGAAGCACCGACGGCTCCCAGCAGCTCGCCAGGGACGCCGGAGCCCGTGTGGTCCACGTCGACCAGAAGGGGTACGGCAACGCCCTGATGGGCGGCATCCGGGCCGCCCGCGGCAAGTTCGTCATCATGGGCGACGCGGACGACTCCTACGACTTCACCGGCCTGCTGCCGTTCGTCGAGCAACTCCGCGACGGCGCCGACCTGGTGATGGGCAACCGCTTCAGGGGCGGGATCGCGCCGGGCGCCATGCCGCCGCTCCACCGCTACCTGGGCAACCCGGTCCTGTCGTTCGTCGGCCGGCTGTTCTTCCCGAGCGAGATCGGAGACTTCCACTGCGGCCTGCGCGGGTTCCGCCGCGACTCGATCATGCGGCTCGGCCTGCAGACGGGCGGCATGGAGTTCGCCTCGGAGATGGTCGTCAAGGCCACGCTCCAGGGGCTGGACGTCCGTGAGGTGCCCACGACCCTCTCGCCCGACGGCCGTTCGCGTCCGCCGCACCTGCGCTCCTGGCGGGACGGCTGGCGCCATCTGCGTTTCCTGCTGCTCTACAGTCCCCGCTGGCTGTTCTTCATCCCCGGCCTCGTGCTCATGACCTTCGGCCTGGTCGCGGGCGCCGCGCTGACCTTCGGCCCGGTCTACATCGGCAAGCTCGCCTTCGACGTCGACACGCTGGTCGGGGCGTCGGCCATGGTGGTGATCGGTTTCCAGGCCGTGCTGTTCGCACTGTTCACGAAGGTGTACGCGGCGGAGGAGGGCTTCCTCCCCGAGGATCGCAGGGTCCGGCGGCTCGTGGACATCATCACGCTGGAGAAGGGCCTGATCGCCGGCGGGCTGCTCGCGGTGGCCGGTCTCGGCGGCCTGGTCGCCTCGCTGGCGCACTGGGGCGGACGCGGATTCGGCGAGCTGATCCCGGCCGAGTCGCTGCGCCTGGTGGTGCCGTCGGCGACCGCGTTCATCATGAGCTTCCAGACGATCTTCGCGGCGCTGTTCATCAGCATCCTGGGCATCCGCCGCTCGAAGGAGACCCCGGTCGACATCGCGGCGTCCGCTGCCGAGGAGGCGGCGGAGGCCGTCAGCCACGAGCAGCCCGCCGTCGGCGCGTAATCGCCGAGCAAGCCCGATAGCGGATGGCACGGGCCGCCGGGCCGATAGGATTTCGGCATGGCGGCTACAGGATCGACTACAGCAGGGGAGTCGGCGTTCTACGTCACGACGCCGATCTACTATGTCAACGACGCTCCCCACCTGGGCCACGCCTACACGACCGTCGCAGGGGACGTGCTCACGCGCTGGCACCGCCAGCGCGGTGAGAAGGTGTGGTACCTCACCGGCACGGACGAGCACGGTCAGAAGATCATGCGTACGGCCGAGGCGAACGGCGTCACACCGCAGCAGTGGTGCGACAAGCTCGTTGAGGAGGCATGGAAGCCGCTCTGGTCGCATCTGTCCATCGCCAACGACGACTTCATCCGTACGACCGAGCCGCGCCACACCAAGCGCGTGCAGGAGTTCGTGCAGGACCTCTACGACAAGGGCGAGATCTATCGCGGCGGTTACGAGGGGCCGTACTGCGTCGGCTGTGAGGAGTACAAGTCGCCCGGCGATCTGCTGGAGGGCGACCTGTGCCCCGTCCACAAGCGGCAGGTCGAGTGGCTGAAGGAGGAGAACTACTTCTTCCGCCTGTCCGACTACGGCCCGCGCCTGCTGGAGTTCTACGAGAGCAACCCCGACTTCATCCAGCCCGCGTCCGCGCGCAACGAGGTCCTCCAGTTCGTACGGCAGGGCCTGCAGGACCTGTCGATCTCGAGGTCGACCTTCGACTGGGGCATCCCGATCCCATGGGACCCCAAGCACGTCATCTACGTCTGGATCGACGCGCTGCTCAACTACGCGACCGCCGTGGGGTACGGCTCCGACCAGATCAAGTTCGACGCGACCTGGCCGGCGAACGTGCACCTGGTCGGCAAGGACATCCTGCGGTTCCACGCCGTCATCTGGCCGGCCATGCTCATGGCCAACGGCCTGCCGCTGCCCGGCAGGGTCTTCGCCAACGGCTGGCTGATGGTCGGTGGCGAGAAGATGAGCAAGTCCAACCTGACGGGCATCTCGCCGCGGCAGCTCACCGACCACTTCGGCGTCGACGCCTACCGCTACTACTTCCTGCGGGCGATCCCGTTCGGCCAGGACGGCTCGTTCTCCTGGGAGGACTTCTCGGCCCGGTACACCTCCGAGCTCGCGAACGACTTCGGCAACCTGGCATCCCGGGTGGCCGCCATGGTGGGCAAGTACTTCGACGGCGTCCTGCCGGAGGCGGGCAACAGCGGCACTGCGCCGGAGGCGGTGGCGTCGGGGCCGGCCGAGCAGGCGATCGCTGACGGGCTGGCCGAGGCGACCGCCCGAGCGGACACGCTGATCGGCGACAACCTGGACTTCGCGGGCGGCATCGCCGCGATCTTCGACTTCGTCAAGCAGGTCAACGGCTATCTGACCGAGCAGGCGCCGTGGAAGGTCGCCAAGGACGAGTCGCCGGAGGGCCGGGCCCGCCTGGCGACGATCCTCTACACGGCGGCGGAGTCGCTGCGCGCGATCGCGGTCCTGCTCAACCCGGTCATGCCCGCCACCTGCGCGAAGCTGTGGGCCTCGCTCGGGGCCGAGCCCCATCTCGGGCCACTCGCCGACCAGCGCGTCGCCGACGTCGCCCGGTGGGGCAGGCTGCCGGCCGGTGCCCACGTCACCAAGGGCGAGATCCTCTTCCCCCGCCTCAACGACCCCAAATCGTGACCTCGGTCGATGAGCTGATCAGCTGAAGCAGGCACGCCCGATCCGCAATATCGACGAGCTCAAAGCTGAGACGTTCGAAAACGCCCAGGAACTGGTGGAGTTCCTGGGCTTCACCTACACCGAGCGTCGTATCGATATCGCCTGATTATCCGCTATGCCCAACTTTTCGCGGAGTTGGCTGATCTGCCGGGTCATCACCTATCGCGGCCGGACAGGGATAAGCAGGGGTTCGGCATCACCGACCGGCAGGCGCTACTGAGATCTGCGTATCACCTGCTGAGTGGGTCGATTGTCATGATCCGGGATGAGATTCGGCCAAGATTCGGCCCGTCAGCGGCAGATCTGACGAGATTCACTTCCTAAGGAAGAACATAAAGTCAAGGCTTGAGTAGTCAAAACTTTTGTCATAGAGTTCAAGTGATCTTGTCATGATCCACGGGTGGGCCCGTTTGGCCACGTATTCCCACCCGTGGAGCACCAATCGATGCAGAAGGAGTCTACCCCTCCATGTCCACCAAACGATGGACCGCGATAGTTGTCGCGGCGGCCTCCGCGTTAGCGCTACTGCTGACCGACGTGTCTTCGGCTTCAGCTGCCCACACGACCTCGGTTCAAGCACAAGTTGCCAGGTCGTCGGTCGTGCCGAAAACTGTCGTACTCGACGCCACGAACTCCGAGGACATCACCCGTACCAAGAGCGGAAGCCAGAGCCTTGAGGAGTTCTCACAGAGGATTCGGGCTAGGGGGATCACCGCGCCTAGATCAACTCAAGCCATGGCATCGCAGTATAAGGTCATTGCGGTGGATGTCGCAAAGGCCCTCCCGGACCCTCGATGCAAGCGGAAGTCCGAGACCCTGATTCTCCCCAACACCACCACCGAGGTTCGATATATCGGCGGACCCAGAAACGAGCAGGACGGCACAGATCCGTGCCTGGTCACGGTTGAGTGGGACGATCAGGATCCTGACCCTCATGCACAAGATGATCCGCAGCTCGGATCCGAAGGGGCCGTAGCTATTCAGCAGGAGCCGTATGTCGCACAGTATCATGAATACTGCGCGAAAAGGAAGGATGAAGACGGGTTCTGGCAGGAGCCCTGCTACAAGCGCTTCGTGCTGAAGTACGACGGAAACTCGACCTGGAATTACTACAGTCTTGAGGCCTGGAATACATGCCAGGCTACCTGGGGCGAGTTGATTTCGTGCGGACGTGGCCAAGAGGCACGCTACGACTCCCCAACCTTATACTCGGTGGATTACAGCCCGCAGAATTCAAGCATCGGAAACTGTCGTCCGATAAGCTATGAGGTCACCTTGTATGGGGTGTTCTCGGTGGGTGGTTCTTATAACCATTGCGAAGAACAGCGCGTCTACGACTACCCTGAGCCTGGCAAGATGAGCACCTACTGGAAGGGGCAGACGAAGTACTTGCGCACCACCAGGCATCAGGTTTCGGTGAAGGTCGCACAGAATGATGGCCGGCCCCAGTGGACCCAATGGTTCAACGGAGATACATGCAACTATATAGATGGAGGATTCTGTATCTAATCACTTAAAAGTGAATATAAGGGCTGGGCGTGTGCCTGGCTCTTATATTCGCGTTCCCTCACGGTTAGGAGTTCCTCATGTATTCGGCCGCGCGCCTAATTATCGTCGCTGTCATCATTTCTTGCGCGGCGGGCTGTACAACCGCGTCGCACGAAGCTGACTCCCCAGTAGCCGATTTCACGCAAGATATGGCGAAATCAATGTTCGAAAAAGTCGTGACTGGAGTAGCGGAGAATGGGGTCGCTGATTTCTGTTCCAGGCATGTGCGCAGCACCGGGACGTGTACATCTCTTCTCAATGATGCTCTCAGACGGTGCCTGCTGCCCGGCGACAGGCCCCAAGTAAAACGAGTGGCACACATCCCCCCGCAAAGTAAGTCTGAAGGCGGGTGGATGCTGGAAGTTCACGGCCGAACGATGGATGGTCAGCAGTATGTTTCGGAGTTCTTCGCAGTCCGACCTGAGAATGAGTCGCCTCAGGCGGCCTACGGTATCTACTGGACAGGCCTTGACATTGAGGGGTCTCCGTTTGGACCGAACAACACGAAAGTCCCGCAGAACGCTTGCCCAGGTAGGTGATCTTTTCTGGCCTCGTTCAGTCGGCAAGGCCGCGTGAAAGGTTGTGTCAATGGAAAAAGCCCCCGGCGGAACCGGGGGCTCTCAGATTTTGATGGGTCAGCAGTTGACCAGCTCGGGGCTCTGGTTGAGGACCTGGGCCTCCGGGGTGACGAACTCGGCGTACGCCTTCTCCGCCGACGGGTCGAAGACGGCGACCCGGTGGCAGTTCTGGAAGGCCAGGCGGACGCCGAAGTGATCCTCCAGCGCCTTGCGGATGGACGTGCTGGCGAGTGCCCGGAAGAGCTGCCCGTAGGCCGTCTCGTCCGGCGGGGCGACCTGGTTGTCGACGAACTCGGCCCCGGTCGCCTCGCGGCGTCGGGCCAGATCGCTGACGAGAGACCAGGCGAAGGGCAGGGAGTCGCGGATGCAAGCGAGGAAGGCGGTGTTGTCGATCTTTCCCCGTTGAGCTTGCTCCAGCAGATCAGGGGGTACGGTCAGTGACATGTCACCTCCATTGGGATGTCACCGACGCTAGGTGGCCCTGACCGCAGCGTCTATCACCTAGTGGTAATGGTTGTCATTCCGCTGAGGACACTGGAGGGTGACCTTCGACCGCGGCGTGGAGAACGGGCGGGACGCCGGGCGGTAGGTTTGGGGACATGTCGCATGAGCTTCCCCCGACGCCGGAGGCACTGCCCGCCGAGGTTTTCGACAGCCACTGCCACCTCGACATCATGGTCGGCAGGCGGAAGGTCACCTCAGGCGATCCGATCGCCCAGGCGGCCCAGGCGGCGGCCGCCACGGTCGAGACGATCCTCGACGAGGCGAGAAGCGTCGGCGTCACCCGGCTGGTGAGCGTCGGCTACGACCTGCCGTCGTCCCGATGGAACGCGGACACGGCCGCGGCGCACGCGGACGTCTACGCGGCCGTGGCGATCCACCCCAACACGGCGCACGCCGCCATCCCCGAGACGTTGGCCGAGATCGAGGAGCTGGCGCGGCGGCCGTACGTGCGGGCGGTGGGGGAGACCGGGCTCGACTACTTCCGCGACAGCGCGGCCAAGGAGGACCAGCACGCGAGCTTCCGGGCGCACATCGAGATCGCCAAGCGGACCGGCAAGGCCCTCGTCATCCACGACCGGGACGCCCACGACGACGTGTTGAAGGTGCTCGCCGACCAGGGCGCCCCCGACATCGTGATCTTTCACAGCTTCTCCGGGGACGCCGACCTGGCCGAGCAGTGTGCCGCTGCGGGCTATTACATGTCGTTCTCCGGTCCGGTGACGTACAAGAACGCCGGTTATCTCCGCGAGGCGGCGCGCGTCGCGCCCCAGGAGCTCATGCTCGTCGAGACGGACGCGCCCTATCTGCCTCCCGTGCCGCACCGGGGCAAGCCCAACGCGCCCTACCTCATCCCGCTGACGCTCCGCTGCCTGGCCGAGGTCAAGGGCGTGGACGTCGCCGACCTCGCCGCCGCGATCATGGCGAACGGCGAGGCCGCCTTCGGCGCCTGGTGACATCCCGCGCCCCCGTCCGGGACGTGCGGGCGGGAGTGGCACGACATCGCCTTCCGATGCCCGACACTGGAGGCATGAGTCTGCTCGGGCCGGTCGAAGTGCGCGCGTTGGCGGAGAAGCTGAACATCCGGCCGACCAAGAAGCTGGGGCAGAACTTCGTGATCGACGGCGGCACGGTCCGCCGCATCGTCCGGGTGGCCGGGGTGACCCCCGAGGACGTGGCCATCGAGATCGGGCCGGGGCTCGGCTCGCTCACGCTGGCCCTGCTGCCCGAGGTGGCGAAGGTCGTCGCGGTCGAGATCGACCCCGTGCTCGCCGGGCAGCTCCCGTTCACCGTGGCGACGATGGCCCCGGAGCTCGCCGACCGGCTGACGGTCGTGCACGCCGACGCGCTCCGGATCGGGCCCGCCGATCTCCACGCCGACCCGACCGTGCTGGTGGCCAACCTGCCGTACAACGTGTCGGTGCCCGTCGTGCTGCACCTGCTCGAGGCGCTGCCGTCGCTGCGCCGGGGGCTGGTGATGGTCCAGGCCGAGGTCGCCGACCGCCTCGCCGCCCGCCCGGGCTCCAAGATCTATGGCGTGCCGTCGGTGAAGGCGGCCTGGTACGCGGACGTGCGGCGTGCGGGTCCGGTCGGGCGCAACGTGTTCTGGCCCGCTCCGAACGTCGACTCCGGCCTGGTCTCGTTCGTACGGCGGGATCCGCCGAAGACGTCGGCGCCCCGCGAGGAGGTGTTCGAGGTCGTCGACGCGGCGTTCGCCCAGCGCCGCAAGACGCTGCGCGCCGCCCTCGCCTCCTGGGCCGGTACGGCGGCGGCCGCCGAGGCGGCCCTCGTAGCGGCGGAGGTGGACCCGTCCGCGCGGGGCGAGCAGCTCGGCGTCGAGGACTTCGCCAGAATCGCCGAGCATCGCTTGACCTCCTGTCCTCCCTCTGCGTGAGGACGGACTTCCCGGAGGATCTCTTGGCCCGGCGTAGGCGCAGGTCGCGTTAGGCTCGTGGATCGTGTCCATACCGAAGCCCGCAGTGAACCGGCGAGCCGGTGACCGTCCGGCGACCGTGAGCATGTCGGCGGTGAACGGCTGATGCACGTCACGGTGCGCGTCCCAGCGAAGGTCAACCTTCAGCTCGCCGTCGGCCCTCTCCGTGAGGACGGATACCACGACCTGGTGAACGTCTTCCATGCGGTCTCCTTGTACGACGAGGTGACCGCTGCCGAGCCCGGCGATCCCGGCGACTCCGGCGGTCCGATCAGGGTCATGGTCCGCGGCGAGGGAGCAGCCGAGATCCCCACGGACGACGGCAACCTCGCCGTACGGGCGGCCCAGGCGCTGGCGAGGTCGGCCGGCCGTTCCTATCGTGCGGATCTGGTGATCGACAAGGCCATCCCGGTGGCCGGCGGCATGGCGGGCGGCAGCGCCGACGCGGCCGGCGCGCTGGTCGCGTGCAACGAGCTGTGGGGCCTCGGCCTGCCTGCCGAGGATCTCATGGAGATCGCCGCGGACATCGGCAGCGACGTGCCGTTCGCGCTGCTGGGCGGCACCGCCGTGGGCACCGGTCGAGGTGAGCGGCTGACGCCGTTGGAGACCACCGGGGTGTTTCACTGGGTGTTCGCGCTGGCCGACGGCGGTCTGTCCACTCCGGAGGTGTACGGCGAATGCGACCGGCTGCGGGCGGCGGCCGGGCACGGGACGCCTCAGCCCGTGGCGAGTGAGCCGCTGCTGGCCGCGCTGCGGGAGGGAGACGCCGAGGGACTCGGGCGGGTGCTACGCAACGATCTGCAGCCCGCCGCGCTCTCGCTGCGCCCCTCGCTGGCGCGTACCCTCCGGGCGGGCCGTGAGCTGGGCTCCCTCGGCGCGATCGTCTCGGGCTCCGGCCCGACCTGCGCGTTCCTCGCCGGGTCACAGGCGCACGCGACCGACCTGGCCGCCGCGCTCACGAAGGAGACGGGAATCTGCCGGTCCGCCGTCACCGCCTTCGGCCCCGTCCTGCCGTCCGAGGCCGTTCTTCACCGGACTACGGCCGAGTCGTCCACCCGCGGCCGGCCGTGTGACGCCGATGAGAGGTAGGCCCCGACTCGGCCGCCGACCGGGTCGGCCGGCGTTATGAGGGTTCCGCCGGCGCCTCCACGAAGCGCGGTATCGGCATGACGCGTTGTCGGCTCAGGCGGCCGTGAGACGGAGCAGGACGGCTCCGCCGATGATCGCGGCGGCCTGGGGCAGAGCACGGTCACCCGGCTGGTGGGCCGTCTGAACGCGGTCGGCTATGCCTACAAGGACCTGTGTCCCGCGGACAAACGCGGCATCTACGCGGTCATCACCGGAGCAGGTCGTGAGTGTTACACCGCCGCACGCGTCAGCTACGCCGAGGTCCTCGGCTCCGCCCTGAACACGGCCGGCGCCGATCCGCTGCTCGCGCGGGTCGTCCAGGCACTGCGCAGCTCTGTGTGAGGTGTTCGGCCGGATAGGCTTTGCAGGCGATGAATCTGGTCAATCTCGAATCCGTGTCCCATGCCTTCGGGCCCAAGCCGCTGCTGTCCGACGTCTCCCTCGGCATCGAGCAGGGCGACCGCATCGGCGTGGTCGGCCGCAACGGCGGCGGCAAGACAACGCTCATCTCGATCATCGGCGGCGACCTGCCGCCCGACAGCGGCCGGGTCACCCACACGCGCGGCCTGCGCGTCGGCATGCTGTCGCAGCGGGACGACTTCGAGCCGGCGGCGGCCGTACGCGATCTGGTCCTCGACGGCAGGGCTGAGCACGAGTGGGCCGGGGACCCCGCGATCAGGGAGATCCTCGCCAACCTGCTCGCCGACATCGATCTGTCGGCGCGGGCCGGCGATCTGTCCGGCGGGGAGCGGCGCCGTACGGCTCTGGCCCGGCTGCTCATCGGCGAGCACGACCTGATCATTCTCGACGAGCCGACGAACCACCTGGACATCGAGGCCATCGCCTGGCTCGCCGGGCACCTCGCCCAGCGGAGGTCCGCGCTGCTGGCGGTCACCCACGACCGGTGGTTCCTCGACGCGGTGTCCACCCGTACATGGGAGGTCGTGGACGGATCGGTCGAGCGTTACGAGGGCGGATACGCCGCCTATGTGCTGGCGAAGGCGGAGCGGACGCGAATCGCGCAGGTCGCGGAGGAACGCCGGCAGAACCTCATGCGCAAGGAGGTCGCCTGGCTGCGGCGCGGCCCGCCCGCCCGTACGTCCAAGCCCAAGTTCCGCATCAACGCGGCCGAGGCGCTCATCGCGGACGTTCCGCCGCCTCGGGAGACCGTGGAACTGCTGCGGTTCGCCTCGGCCCGGCTCGGCAAGACGGTCGCCGACCTCGAGGACGTGACGCTGCACGCCGGAGGCCCCGGATCAGGCCCGCTGGTCCTCGACCGCTGCACGTTCCAGTTCGGCCCGGGCGACCGGATCGGCCTGATCGGGGTGAACGGCTCGGGCAAGTCGTCGGTGCTGCGCCTGCTGTCCGACACGGTCGAGCCGGACTCCGGCCGGGTCGTGCGCGGCAAGACCGTACGGCTGGCCCACCTGTCGCAGGAGCTCGGCGAGCTCGACCCGTCGCGGCGGGTGCTGGAGACGGTCGAGGAGATCCGCAAGTACGTCCAGGTCGGGAAGAAGGAATGGTCGGCCTCCCAGCTCCTGGAACGCCTCGGCTTCCGCGGCGAGGCCCAGTGGAAGGTCGTCGGCGACCTGTCCGGTGGTGAGCGCCGCCGCCTGCAGCTGCTCAGGCTGATCATGGACGAGCCGAACGTGCTGCTGCTCGACGAGCCGACCAACGACCTCGACATCGAGACGCTCACCGAGCTGGAAGACCTGCTCGACGGCTGGCCCGGCACGCTGGTGGTCGTCAGCCACGACCGCTACTTCCTGGAGCGGGTCGCCGACCGATGCGTGGCCCTGCTGGGCGACGGCAGGCTCTCGATGCTGCCCGGCGGCGTCGACGAATATCTGGAGCGCCGCGCCGCCGGGACCGCCCTGTCCGCCCGTGCGGCGGCCGGTACGGCTTCCGCCGCGACGGCGGCCCCGACCGGCTCTCCCGGGTCCTCGGACTCCTCCGGCTCCTCTGGCGGGCTGTCCGCCAAGGAACTGCGGGAGCTGCAGAAGGAGCTCGGCCGCCTGGAGCGGCAGCTCGACAGGCTGAGTGAAGAGGAAACGAGCCTGCACGCCGAAATGGCCAGGGCCGCGACCGATTTCGAGCGCCTGGCGAAGCTCGACGCCGAGCTGCGCGACATCGGCACCCGCAAGGAGGCCGTCGAGGCCGAGTGGATGACCCTCGCCGAGCGCCTCGACTCCGTCTGACGACTTCCACGCCGTCCCGCCGCCCCCGTCTTGTGATCTTGTGAATTCGCGTGCCCCGGGCGGCCGGCCGGCGATGACCCCTGCCGCGATCTTGCAGTTGGCGGCCAACTGCAAGATCGCGTTTTGCGTTTTGCGTTTTGCGTTTTGCGTTTGCGCGGAGGCGCGGAGGCGCGGAGGCGCGGAGGCGCGGAGGCGCGGAGGCGCGGAGGCGCGGAGGCGCGGAGGCGCGGAGGCGCGGAGGCGCGGAGGCGACTTCGGACGTGATCACAAGGGTTTTTGGTTTCATCCAAAAATGTGGCCTTCGTCACACTTTGGTCGGGGGGTCGATGGGAGAAAACCGGGTTTTCCCGATGCCCGAAACCCCGCATGATCAGCGGAAACGAAGAAAAACGACCTGGTCGGACGGGTGGTGTCCGGCAGCGGGATGCGTCGGAGGCGGGATTTTGGTGCCTGGCCTTTCTCAATTTTTCGGCTAGCTTGCTGGGTGTTCCTTTACTGACGCATGGGGCGCAGGGGCGCCCCACGCCAGACCAAGGAGATCGTTTTGAAGCGCACTCTCGCATTCGGTGGCGTCGTGGCCACCGCCGGCCTGCTGGCCGCCGGCCTCGCGGCCACTCCGGCTCAGGCCGCCGACAAACCCGCCGCGGTCAACCTGGCCAACACCAACCTCGCCGCGCAGCAGGTGGCGGCGTTCTGGTACGGCGAGGCCAAGGCCAACCTGATCCAGGCCACGCCGTACGCCGTGGAGACCACCGTTCCGGCCAAGCACGTGTCGGGTGGCGGTCCTGCCGCGGACACCAAGCCCGGTGTGGTTCCGGCGATCGGCGACGAGAAGAAGACCGCGTCGAAGTCGAAGAACGTCAACCTGCCCAAGACCTCGGGCAAGGTGTTCTTCATCGGCGCGGACAACAAGCCGCACTGGTGCTCGGCCACCTCGGTGCAGTCGCAGTACCGCAACCTGGTCGCCACGGCCGGGCACTGCGTGTACGACACCGAGTCCAACAAGGCCACCCTCGACAAGTGGGTCTTCATCCCCGGTTACTACCAGGGCAAGACCCCGTGGGGCATCTACGTGGGTAAGCAGGCCTTCACCCACTACGACTTCGACGTCTACGAGGACGGCGACCGCAACTACGCGTTCGTCACCGTCTACAACGGCGTGCTGCCCACCACCGAGCGTCCCACCTCGGGCAAGGACTACGGGTACAAGTCGGGGCTCTTCCGGACCGAGCGCGAGGCCAAGATCCACCTGGCCAAGCTCAAGGCCGACAAGAGCACCGTCTGGTCCGCGCTGAAGATCGTGAAGGTCGAGGACAAGGGCGGCAGGCACGGCCACAACCGTGGCAAGAACAGGTACGAGTACAAGAACGTGCCGGCCAAGGTCCAGGAGGTCCAGAGCCGGAACCGGCATGCGGACCTGACGTCCGGTGACGTCCAGCTGCGTAACGGCTACAAGGCCGGCGAGATCACCGAGATCAGCGCACGGGAGTACGGTTACGGCAACCGGAACAAGGACTCCTACGTCAGCCAGGACGGCCTGACCCTCTTCTTCAAGAAGACCGTCGAGGAGAAGGTCAAGGGCAAGTTCGGCAAGGAGACCACCAAGCAGGTCACCAAGTACTACAAGCGGACCTTCACCAAGACGGAGAAGGTGAAGGCGACGCCGCCTCCGGCCAAGAAGACGTACAAGTACCAGGTCGTCGGCGCCAAGCTGACGATCGGGCTGAAGGACGTCGGTCGCCTGGGCGACAACGTGGGCGGTCAGGGCCTGGCCTACAACCAGAAGGTCGGCTCCAACGTCTTCGTGTTCGGTTACCCGAGCGGGTCGCACCCGGACGGCAACTACGCCTTCTCCGGCAAGACCCTCAAGTGGGCGTACGGCAAGACCTTCGCGGCTACCGCGCCGGCCATCAAGGGCGAGGAGCTGCTCGGGGTCAAGTCGTCCTTCACCGGTGAGGGCTCGATCGGTTCGTCCTGGCTGCTCAAGTACCAGAGCGCCAAGCGGATCGGTTACCTGAACGGTGTGACCATCGCGGTGGCCGACCGCGACGGCAACAAGCGGATCGACACCAGCCTCTCGCCGTACTTCGACGGTGAGACCTACGGTGTCTACCAGGCCGCGGCCAAGAGCTGGTCCGGCAAGATCGTCTAATCCCTTCCCGGATGACGACTGAAGGGGCCCGGCTTACCGCCGGGCCCCTTCGTGTTTCTTGAGACGGCAGACCGAGCCCGGTGCGATCACACCCTCGCTGGGAGCCGCCTGAAGGCCCGCTGCGGGCCGTTCGACGGGGCCGGGACGTTTACGGGCCCCGCGAAGCGCCGCTCGCGGGATCTGCCGCCGGATGGAGGGCGCGGAGGCGGTATGTCTCAGACGTGATCACGAGCCCTTTCGGTTTCCTTCATCCGGTGTGACCTTCGTCACACTTCTGTCTCGCCCGTTTGAGTGCGGGCGCGGGGCGCGAACCGACTGCAACCCGTCATGTCCAGGGCAAACGTGCTGACAACGAGGGTGTGAGGGGGCGGGTGCCGGGTTCTCCGCGACGGAAGACGGGACTCACCCGCCTACCTTTTCGCGATTTTCCCGTATACCTTGCTGACCGTTCCTTTACTGACGCATGGGGCGCAGATGGTGCCTCACGACAGACCAAGGAGAATCCCTTGAAGCGCACTCTCGCATTCGGCGGCATCGTCGCCAGCGCCGGCATGCTTGCCGCCGGCCTCGCTGCCACCCCCGCTCAGGCCGCCGGTGACGTCTCCAGCGACACCCTGGCCAACACCAACCTCGCCGCCCAGCAGGTCGCCATGTTCTGGTACGGCCAGAACAAGGCCAACCTGCTCAACGCCAAGCCGTACGCGGTGGAGACCAAGGTCTCCGCCAAGCACGTGTCGGGCGGCGGCCCGTCGGCCGACACCAAGCCGGGTGTGGTTCCGGCGATCGGCGACGAGAAGAAGACCGCGAGCAAGTCGAAGAACGTCAACCTGCCCAAGACCACGGGCAAGGTGTTCTTCATCGGCGCCGACGGCAACCCGCACTGGTGCACCGCGACCTCGGTGCAGTCTTCGTACCGCAACCTGGTCGCCACGGCCGGGCACTGCGTGTACGACACCGAGTCCAACAAGGCCACGATGGACAAGTGGGTCTTCATCCCCGGTTACTACCAGGGCAAGACCCCGTGGGGCATCTACGTGGGTAAGACCGCGTACACGCACTACGACTTCGACGTCTACGAGGACGGCGACCGCGACTACGCGTTCGTCACGGTGTACAACGGCGTGCTGCCCGACGGCGCCTGGGGCAGCAAGGACTGGAAGTCCAGGTCCTACAAGTCCGAGCGCAGCGCCAAGTACTGGCTGAAGAAGCTCCAGAACGACAAGAAGACCGGCTACTCCGACCTGCAGATCGTGGCCAACCCGGACATGAAGCAGAAGGTGAAGCTCGGCACGCGGGGCTCCGTCAAGGTCGAGTCGGCCAGCGTGGCCGACCTCGCGGTCGACCCGGCCACCGTCAACTCGGCGCGGACCACCCTGGAGAACCAGGCCAAGAAGGGTACCTCCACGTACAGCGATGGGACGTGGGGCGTCACCGTCAAGAAGGTCTGGCGTGGTCACGAGGGCTGGAACAGCAACGACGCGTCCAAGCAGACGGTCTACACCTTCAAGAAGGACGGCCGGACCTACCAGGCGACCTTCTGGGGCGCCTTCAAGGTCAAGGACTACGTCATCACCGGCAAGATCCTCCGGATCGGCCTGAAGGACGTCGGCCGCCTGGGCGACAACGTGGGCGGTCAGGGCCTGGCCTACAACCAGAAGCTGGGCAAGGCGCACTTCGTGTTCGGTTACCCGAGCGGGTCGCACCCGGACGGCAACCACGCCTACTCCGGCAAGACCCTCAAGTGGAGCTACGGCAAGACCTTCGCGGCTACCGCGCCGGCCATCAAGGGCGAGGAGTTGCAGGGCATCAAGTCGTCCTTCACCGGTGAGGGCTCGCTGGGCTCCGCCTGGCTGCTCAACTACAAGAGCGCCAAGCGGATCGGTTACCTGAACGGTGTGACCATCGCGGTGGCCGACCGGGACGGCAACAAGCGGATCGACACCAGCCTCTCGCCGTACTTCGACGGTGAGACCTACGGCGTCTACGCCTCCGCGGCCAAGAACTGGTCCGGAAAGATCGTCTGATCCCTTCCCGGCGGACGACAGAGAAAGGGCTCGGCAGCCAGTCGGGCCCTTTCCCGTGTCCGGGGCCGGTTCGATGCCCTATATATCGTGAGCGTGTTCATTGTGAAATGGGCGGATCGGTTGTGATCCGCCCATTCATTGTGTGGAGCCGTCTGCCAAGACAGCGGAATGCTCTACGAGTCCCGGATGAGCGCCGTCGAGCGGCCCTCGGCGTACGGAGGAATTCCAGTGAATCGGTGGGTGGGAACGGGAAAGGGCCCGGCCGGAGGGGCAGCCGGGCCCTTGGAACTCCGCCTACCCGGAGACCTTCTCATCGCCGCCCGGAGCGGTGACCAGGTGAGCCGGACCGGGCGGACGGATGGGCGGGATCACCGCCGGCCTCGCCGGGAGGCGAAGACTCAGACGATCTTGCCGGACCAGACCTTGGCGGCGGCCTTGTAGACGCCGTAGGTCTCACCGTCGAAGTACGGCGAGAGGCTGGTGTCGATCCGCTTGTTGCCGTCCCGGTCGGCCACCGCGATCGTCACGCCGTTCAGGTAGCCCAGACGGCGGCTGTTCTTGTAGCTGAGCAGCCAGGCCGAGCCCAGCGAGCCCTCACCGGTGAAGGACGACTTGATGCCCTGCAGCTCCTGAGCCTTGATGGCGGGGGCCTGCGCGGCGAAGGTCTTGCCGTAGCTCCACTTGAGGGTCTTGCCGGAGTAGGCGTGGTTGCCGTCCGGGTGCGACCCGCTCGGGTAACCGAACACGAAGACCTTCTTACCGATCTTCTGGTTGTAGGCCATGCCCTGACCACCGACGTTGTCGCCCAGGCGGCCGACGTCCTTCAGGCCGACCTTGAGGACCCTCCCGGTGATCTTGTAGTCGAGGTCGTAGTTGATCCAGTAGGTGCGGGTGACGTACTTGTCACCCTCCTTCTTCCAGAAGAAGGTCTTGCCGTCGGCCGACTCGTGGCCCTGCCTCCAGCCGGCGGGCTTGGTGTCGCTCTTCTCGGTGGTGACACCGGTGCCCTGCTTGAACGGCCCGTTCGCTGGGGTGCCCTCGGGGTTCAGCTTCTTCCATTCGGCCCGCTTGACGTAGACCTTCTTCGAATCTCTGGTGCCCTCCTTGACGACGTGGCGGGTGTCGACCACCGACCGGATGCGGAGGCGGCTGTAGCCGGTGCTCTTGTCGGCCCGGAGCTTGCGCAGTGCCCGAGTGGCCTGCCAGTGGGTCTCGTAGGTCTTGGACCGGTACCCCCTGCTGCCTCCGGTCGAGGTGGGCAGGACGCCGTTGTAGACGGTGACGAACGCGTAGTCGCGGTCGCCGTCCTCGTAGACGTCGTAGTCGTAGTGGGTGAAGGCCTGCTTGCCGACGTAGATGCCCCACGGGGTCTTGCCCTGGTAGTAGCCGGGGACGAAGACCCACTTGTCCATCGTGGCCTTGTTCGACTTGGTGTCGTACACGCAATGGCCTGCGGTGGCGACGAGGTTGCGGTAGTGCGACTGCAGCGAGGTGGCGGTGCACCAGTGCGGCTTCCTGTCGGCGCCGATGAAGAACACCTTGCCCGTGGTGCGGGGCAGGTTCACGTTCTTCGACCGGCTACCCGAGGTCTTCTTGTCTGCGCTCGACGGCACGATCCCGGGCTTGCTGTCGGGAGCGGGTCCGCCCTTGGAGACGTGCCTGGCCGGGACGGTGGTCTCCACGTTGTACGGCTTGGCGTTGCGCAGGTTGGCCTTGTTCTGGCCGAACCAGAAGGCCGCGACCTGCTGCGCGGCGAAGTTGGAGCCGGCCAGGGTGTCCTTGGAGACGTCGCCGCCGGCGTTCGCGGGGGTCGCGGCAACGACGGCGGAGGCCAGCATTCCGGTGACCGCGATGCTACCGAGAGTGAGGGTGTGCTTCAAGGGTGTGCTCTCCTTGCTCTGTCGTGGGGTCGTTCCAAGCCCCAAACGTCAGTAAAGGAACTCCCTTGGCAAGCTATAAGAGGAATCTGTGAACAAGCCGGGTCAACCATGTCGTCCGACACCGGGCGGGACGTCCTCTTCGCTGATCGCCTCCGGGGGGCGATCGAGTTTTTCCTGTTGAGGGGCGGAATGGCGAAAGCGCTGATCACGGTGCGTGGGTGATCGTACGCAGAGAAAGTGTGATGTAAATCACATGCTTCGAAGGAAACCAAACGGCCATGTGATCACGTCTCATGTGGCCTGAAGCGGCAGCCGGGCATCCTCGAAGGGACGCTCTCAGACGGCGCCGTCTCGGCCGTACGGCCCGGTCCGTTCCGTGTGGGGGAGATTTCGGGGAGAACGGGAAAGGGCCCGGCTGGGGACAGCCAGGCCCTTTCTGGGGTCGTCAGGAGGCGGTGCCTCAGACGATCTTGCCGGACCAGTTCTTGGCCGCGGCCTGGTAGACACCGTAGGTCTCACCGTCGAAGTACGGCGAGAGGCTGGTGTCGATCCGCTTGTTGCCGTCCCGGTCGGCCACCGCGATGGTCACACCGTTCAGGTAGCCGACGCGGCGGGCGCTCTGGTACTTGAGCAGCCAGGACGAGCCGATCGAGCCCTCACCGGTGAAGGACGACTTGACCCCGACCAGCTCCTCGCCCTTGAGGGCGGGGGCCTGCGCGGCGAAGGTCTTGCCGTAGCTCCACTTGAGGGTCTTGCCGGAGTAGGCGTGGTTGCCGTCCGGGTGCGACCCGCTCGGGTAACCGAACACGAAGACGTTGGAGCCGACCTTCTGGTTGTAGGCCAGGCCCTGACCGCCCACGTTGGCACCCAGCGCGCCGACGTCCTTCAGGCCGATCGTCAGCTTCCAGCCGGTGACCTTGTAGCGGATGACCTTCTTGGTGTTCTGCACGTACGCGCGCTTGGTGAAGGAGCGCTTGTAGTACTTGAACTTGTGGTCAGCCTTGGTCTTGTAGAAGAGGGTCAGGCCGTCCTCGCTGACGTACGAGTCCTTCTTGAAGTTCCCGTAGCCGTAGTCCTTCGCGGAGATCTCGGTGGGAGCGCCGGCCTTGTAGCCGTTCCGCAGGTTGCCCGCGGGAACGGTCGTCAGGTCGGTGCCCCTGTTGGTCCGCTGGACCTCGCTGACCTCGACCTGCTTGTCGGTCCAGCTGCCGCCCCTGGTCTTCTCCTCGACCTCTTCCTTCACCACGCGGAGGCTGGAGTAGGCGGTGCTCTTGTCGGCCTTCAGCGCCGCCAGGTGCTTGTTGGCCGCCCACTTGGACTTGAAGTACTCGGAGTCGTACTTGCCGTCCTTCCTGCTGGGCTTCTGGTCAGCGGTGGGCAGAACGCCGTTGTAGACCGTGACGAACGCGTAGTTGCGGTCGCCGTCCTCGTAGACGTCGAAGTCGTAGTGCGTGTACGCGGTCTTACCCACGTAGATGCCCCACGGGGTCTTGCCCTGGTAGTAACCGGGGATGAAGACCCACTTGTCGAGGGTGGCCTTGTTGGACTCGGTGTCGTACACGCAGTGCCCGGCCGTGGCGACCAGGTTCTTGTACTGCGACTGCACCGAGGTCGCGGTGCACCAGTGCGGCTTGTTGTCGGCGCCGATGAAGAACACCTTGCCCGTGGTCTTGGGCAGGTTGACGTTCTTCGACTTCGACGCGGCCTTCTTCTCGTCGCCGGTCGCCGGAACCACACCGGGCTTGGTGTCGGCGGACGGGCCACCGCTGGAGACGTGCTTGGCCGGAACGGTGGTCTCCACCGTGTACGGCGTGGCCTGGATCAGGTTGGCCTTGGCCTCGCCGTACCAGAACATCGCCACCTGCTGGGCGGCGAGGTTGGTGTTGGCGAGGTTGACCTCGGCAGGCTTGTCGGCGGCCTGAGCCGGAGCGGCCAGACCGGCGGCCAGCATGCCGGCGGAGGCGACGATGCCGCCGAAAGCGAGCGTGCGCTTCATGGGGGTTCTCCCTGGTCTGTCGTGAGGCGTCACTTGCGCCCCATCCGTCAGTAAGGAACGAGAAGAACGTTATACGAGGAATGACGAGATGGTCTGGTAAGAATGCGATGCCAGATTCACCGAAAAGTATTTCGGTTGCTCCCCGCTCATCTAGAAAGACTTGTGCTCGCAACGTTTTCGCTGATCATCGCCTGCGTCCCGGCATCTAGATCACGGGGAGTGATGGATCGATCCATCAGTCTGTGTGACGCGAATCACACAGGTTCGAGGAAACGGATGTCCCCATCAACTACGTCTGAACTTGCCGGCATCGCTCGGCCGGGACACGGGAAAGGGCCCGGCTGGGGAGAGCCGGGCCCTTTCTGGGGTCGTCAGGAGGCGGTGCCTCAGACGATCTTGCCGGACCAGAGGGCGGCCGCGGCCTTGTAGACGCCGTAGGTCTCACCGTCGAAGTACGGCGAGAGGCTGGTGTCGATGCGCTTGTTGCCGTCGCGGTCGGCCACCGCGATGGTCACACCGTTCAGGTAACCGATCCGCTTGGCGCTCTTGTAGTTGAGCAGCCAGGCGGAGCCCAGCGAGCCCTCACCGGTGAAGGACGACTTGACTCCGACCAGTTCCTCGGCCTTGATGGCGGGGACCTGCGCGGCGAAGGTCTTGCCGTAGCTCCACTTGAGGGTCTTGCCGTTGAACGCGTTGTTGCCGTCCGGGTGCGCGCCGCTCGGGTAGCCGAACACGAAGACGTTGGAGCCGACCTTCTGGTTGTAGGCCAGGCCCTGACCGCCCACGTTGTCGCCCAGACGGCCCACGTCCTTCAGGCCCACCCACAGGACCCTGCCGTGGAGCACGTAGTCCACGTCGTACTCGATCCAGTAGGTGTGCTTGTAGTACTTCTTGTGGTTTTTCGACCCCTCGGTGTAGAAGTACGCCTTGCCGTCGGCCGAGACGCCGTTGCCGTCCGCCTTCGCGGCGGCCTTGGCGGCCTCCCATGCCTGCTTGGCGTTGTCGCCCTTGAACTCCTGGTGGTTCACACCCGTGTGCGGGGCGTAGGCCGCCGGGTAGCCCTTGCTCGCGTTGTTGCCGACGGCCTTGAAAGCGGCGCGGGTGACGTCGGTCTTCTGGACCTCGGAGCCGGCCGGGTCGGGGCCGATCTTCTTGGTGTCGACAACGCGTTCGATCCAGAGACGGGAAGCCCCGTTCTCCTTGTTCGCCTCGATGTCGGCCTTCGCCTTCTCGGCGAGTGCCTTGGTCTCGAAGGTCAGCGGGTCCTTGGAGACGGCCGCTCCGGTGGGCAGGACGCCGTTGTAGACGGTGACGAACGCGTAGTTGCGGTCGCCGTCCTCGTAGACGTCGTAGTCGTAGTGGGTGAAGGCCTGCTTGCCGACGTAGATGCCCCACGGGGTCTTGCCCTGGTAGTAGCCCGGGATGAAGACCCACTTGTCGAGGGTGGCCTTGTTGGACTCGGTGTCGTACACGCAGTGCCCGGCCGTGGCGACCAGGTTGCGGTACTGCGACTGCACCGAGGTGGCCGAGCACCAGTGCGGTTTCTTGTCGGCGCCGATGAAGAACACCTTGCCCGAGGTCTTGGGCAGGTTGACGTTCTTCGACTTGCTCGCGGTCTTCTTCTCGTCGCCGATCGCCGGCACCACACCGGGCTTGGTGTCGGCGGACGGGCCACCGCTGGAGACGTGCTTGGCGGCGACCTTGGTCTCCACCGCGTACGGCTTGGCGTTGATCAGGTTGGCCTTGTTCTCGCCGTACCAGAACTTGGCGACCTGCTGGGCGGCATAGTTGGTGTTGGCCAGAACATCCTTGGCGACCTCGTCGGCGGCCTGGGCGGGCGTGGCCAGACCGGCGGCCAGCAGGCCGGTGGCGGCGACGATGCCACCGAAGGTAATGGTGCGCTTCACGGGGGTCTCCCTGGTCTGTCGTGAGGCGTCACTTGCGCCCCATCCGTCAGTAAGGAACGAGAAGCACGTTATATGAGGATGACGGGGAAATCAGGTAAGGGCGGAGTGTCGGCTTACCGACGAATATCCGGTCTCTCCTCTCTCGTTTGAAAAAAGCGGCGATTCGTGCCGTTTCTGCAGGTCATCGTCCGCAGCCTGTCGACTGGATCACGGAGCGTGGTGGATCGATCCATCAGTCTGTGTGACGCGAATCACACAGGTTCGAGGAAACGGGTGTGCTCCTGAACCACGTCTGATCTCGCCGGCATCGCTCGGCCGGGACACGGGAAAGGGCCCGGCCGGGACGGCCGGGCCCTTTCTGGGTTCGTCAGGAGGCGGTGCCTCAGACGATCTTGCCGGACCAGAGGGCGGCCGCGGCCTTGTAGACGCCGTAGGTCTCACCGTCGAAGTACGGCGAGATGCTGGTGTCGATGCGGTGGTTCTTGTCGGTGTCGGCGATGCCGATCGTCACACCGTTCAGGTAACCGACACGCTTGGCGCTCTTGTACTGGAGCAGCCAGGACGAGCCGATCGAGCCCTCACCGGTGAAGGACGACTTGACTCCGACCAGTTCCTCGCCCTTGATGGCGGGGACCTGCGCGGCGAAGGTCTTGCCGTACGACCACTTGAGCGTGTGGCCGGTGTAGGCGTAGTTGCCGTCCGGGTGCGACCCGCTCGGGTAGCCGAACACGAAGACGTTCGCACCGATCTTCTGGTTGTAGGCCAGGCCCTGACCACCCACGTTGTCGCCGAGACGACCGGCGTCCTTCAGGACGACCGTCACGCGCGGCTTGGGCTTGCTGTGACCGTGGTGCTTGGACTTCGCCCAGAAGGTCCGCTTGTAGTACTTGTAGCGGTCCTTGCCCTTGTCCTGGCCCTGGTCCCCGTGGAACTGGGACGAGACCGCCGACCTCGTCGGGGTCGGGGTGGGAGTCGGGGTCGGAGTCGGTGAGGAGAGCGCGGTCGGAGTCGCGTCCCTCTTCTTCCAGTCGTGCCCGCCGGGTCCGTCGTGCCTGCCCGGTCCGTCGTGCCTGCCCGGTCCGTCGTGCCTGCCGGGTCCGTCGTGGTCGCGGCCGTCCCTGACCTTCTTCTTGAAGTAGAGGGTCTTGCCGTCGCGGCTCACGTACCAGTCGCGGTTGCCCTGGTAGTGCTTCTCGCTGATCTCCTGGGTGGAGGCGCCCGTGCCGTTCGCCCAGGGGCCGTTGCCGGTCAGATCGCGATTCCCGTTGAGGCGCTGGAACTCGCGAACGCTGACCTGACGGACCTTCGAGTGGTCGTCGTGACGCCCGCGGTCGTTCTTCCACTCGCGGTCGTCGTGACGCTTGTCGTTCTTACCCCGATGGTCGTGGTCCTTGCCACGGTTGCGACCGTCATGCCGGACCACGGTGGGCATGACACCGTTGTAGACCGTCACGAACGCGTAGTCGCGGTCGCCGTCCTCGTAGACGTCGAAGTCGTAGTGGGTGAAGGCCTGCTTACCCACGTAGATGCCCCACGGGGTCTTGCCCTGGTAGTAACCGGGGATGAAGACCCACTTGTCGAGGGTGGCCTTGTTGGACTCGGTGTCGTACACGCAGTGCCCGGCCGTGGCGACCAGGTTGCGGTACTGCGACTGCACCGAGGTGGCCGAGCACCAGTGCGGCCTCTTGTCCGCGCCGATGAAGAACACCTTGCCCGTGGTCTTGGGCAGGTTGACGTTCTTCGACTTGCTCGCGGCCTTCTTCTCGTCGCCGATCGCCGGAACCACACCCGGCTTGGTGTCCGCGGACGGACCGCCCCCCGACACGTGCTTGGCGGAGACCTTGGTCTCCACGCCGTACGGCGTGGCCGCGATCAGCTGTGCCGCGTTCTCCGCGTACCAGAACGTGGCCACCTGGCGAGCGGCCTCGTTGGTGTTGGCGAGGATGACCGACGGTACAGAGTCCCCCGCGGCCTGCGCGGGGGTGGCGGCGAGACCGGCGGCCAGCAGGCCGGCGGTGGCGATGACGCCGCCGAAAGCGAGTGTGTGCTTCAAGGAAGATCTCCCTGGTCTGTCGTGAGGCGTCACTTGCGCCCCATTCGTCAGTAAAGGAATGACTAGAAAGCTAGCCGAGAGATCAGGCGGCGATTACGCATTTTTTGGTCTAATTTTGGGTTGACCGAAACTTACACCTCCGGGTGTGTCTCCGGCGGTCGCGATGGCGTCCCGGCGTCTTTGCTGATCACGCGGCATTACGGCCGACGGCGTTTCACCCAGCGTGAGGGAGCGATCCCATTCCTGTGTGACATAAATCACACAGGGACCATGGCGTGAACGTGTGGCTCGACACGTCCGAGGGGGTCTCCGCGAGGGAACCGGCCGACCGTCAGGGCCTGGCCCGGCGGCGGGACGGGAGCGTCAGGCGCGGCCGGATGACGGATGGGCTCCGCCGTTGTCGGCGGAGGCGTCGAAGGGCACGAGCAGCGTGCGCAGCAGTCCGGCGAGGGCCTGCCGTTCCTCCTGCTCCAGGCCGACCAGGAGCTCGTGTTCCCGGCGCAGCAGGTCGGTGAAGGCGGCGTCGACCTGGGCGAGTCCTGCCTCGGTCAGGCGCACCAGCACGCCGCGCCGATCCTCCGGGTCCGGGTTCCGGGTGACCAGTCCGGCGGCGACCAGACGGTCTATGCGGTTCGTCATCGTCCCGGAGGTGACGAGCGTGGCGCGCAGCAACGCTCCGGGGCTGAGCTCGTACGGCTTCCCCGCGCGGCGCAGCGCCGTCAGCACGTCGAACTCCCATGACTCCATGTCTTGCCCGGCGAAGGCGGCGCGGCGCTCGCGTTCGAGATGCCGGCTCAGCCGGGACACCCGGCTCAGCACCTCGAGTGGGGAGACGTCCAGATCGGGCCGCTCCTGTCGCCAAGCCGCGACCAGCCGGTCAACCTCGTCCTCGGCGGGCCTCGAGAAGGTCATGCACAGAGTCTAGCTGTCTTGATGTCGAGATATCCCAGAAAATATGTGGCGCTTCGAACTTTCCGGGGCGGTGCACGACGAGCGGGGAAGTCCACGCCGTCCGCGGCAGCCGTACGGCACACCGTTCCCCCTCCTGCGGATCTTCGCCGGAGGGCGCCCTCGAACGGCCACCCGGCACCGGTCGAGCGGGGCTGATCGGGCTGAGAAAGTTCATCCGGCTCGGCAGGATCGGACGCGGAAGGGTCCTGATCGGTTCAGAGTGGTCTGACCGGTTTCGGGTGGTTCTTCTCCTGCTCGCGCTTCTCCTGCTCGCGCCGCTGCTCGCGCTCGCGATGCCTGGCCCGCTCACGCTGCTCCCGCTCGCGGAGCTTCTCCTGCTCGCGCAGTGCCTTCTGCTGCTCCTTGAGCTCGCGCTCGCGCTGCTTCTCCCGCTCGCGGCGGAGCTTCTCCTGTTTCTTGAGCTTGCGTTCCCGGGCCTTCTCCAGCTCCTTGAGCTCGCGTTCGCTCGGCCGGGCCGTACGGACCTCCGAAGCCGAGGCGAGCACGAGGCCGCGCGATCCGGGGCTGAGGGCCGGATTCGGATCGAGACCGGTGAGGCCGTGCCACGAGAGGTTGACCAGGTGGGCCGCGACCTCCTCGCGGTGCGGTTCGCGTACGTCGAGCCACCACTGGCCGGTCAGCGCCGTCATTCCGACGAGCATCTGGGCGTACATGGGAGCGAGATCGGGGTCGTAGCCGCGCTCCCTGAACTCGTCGGCCAGCACGTCCTCGACCTGGCTCGCGATATCGCTTATCAGGCTCGCGAAGGTCCCCGTCCCGGAGGCGGCGTGCGAGTCGCGCACCAGGATGCGGAATCCCTCGCTGCTCTCCTCGATGTACTGCAGGAGCGCGAGCGCGGCGCGCTCCAGCTTCACCAGCGCGTGCGACGCCGACAGTGCCTGGGTGACCAGGCTGAGTAACCTCTGCATCTCGCGGTCGATGACCACCGCGTAGATGCCTTCCTTGCCGCCGAAGTGTTCGTAGACGACGGGCTTGGAGACCTTGGCGTTGGCCGCGATCTCCTCGACGGAGGTGCCGTCGAAGCCCTTCTCCGCGAAAAGGGCCCGGCCGATCTGGATCAGCTGCTCGCGTCGCTCCGCGCCGGTCATGCGTTTTCGGGTCCGGGAGGATTCGCTCACGGGTTCCATAATGACGTGTCCTCTCGCGCGGAGCCGGTCGGCGGGCGGCCGCAGGGGAATCGGACCTACGGGCCGGAAGTGCGCCGGGAGGAACCCGCCGTCTCACTCCCGTCCGCCGGGCTCCCCTGCGGTGCCGGGGCCCGCAGAGCGGTCAACCGAGCCGTTTCGCCGCCAGGCGCTCCGCATTCGGCCAGCGCACGTCGTATACCCAGCCTGCCTTCTCGAACCAGCGGATCAGGCCGGCGCTCAGGTCGATCTGTCCCTTGAGCACGCCGTGACGGGCACAGGTCGGGTCGGAGTGGTGCAGGTTGTGCCAGGACTCGCCGAACGACGGGATCGCCAGCCACCACACGTTGCGCGACTTGTCCCGAACCTCGAACGCCTCGTCGCCGAAGACGTGGCAGATCGAGTTGATCGACCAGGTGACGTGGTGCAGCAGTCCGATCCGGATCAGTGTCCCCCAGAAGAACGCCGTGAGCATGCCCTGCCAGGACCAGGTGAGCAGGCCGCCCAGGACGGCGGGGAGCAGCACCGAGGTCGCCGCCAGCGCGGGGAACCACTTGTGCAGCTTCATCACGTCCGGGTCCTTCATCAGATCCGGCGCGTACTTGGCCCGGTTGGTGCGCTCGGCCTCGAACAGCCAGCCGCAGTGCGCGTAGAGAAGGCCCTTGGCCATCGCCTTGATGCCGGTGCCGAAGCGCCAGGGGGAGTGCGGGTCGCCGTCCTTGTCGGAGAACTTGTGGTGCTTGCGGTGGGTGGCGACCCAGTCGAGCACGGACATTTCCAGCGAGAGACTGCCGGCGATGCCCAGCGCGACCTTCATGGACCGCTTCGCCTTGAACGAACCGTGCGTGAAGTAGCGGTGGAAACCGACCGTGACACCCAGTCCGGTGACGATGTAGAACGTGAGGGCGATCGCCACATCCGTCCAGCCCAGGCCCCACCCCCAGGCGAACGGCACGGCGGCGATCACTGCGACAATGGGCGCCCCGACGACGATGCCGAAGACGATCAGCTCGGTTTTCGTCTTTTTCGCGGCCTCGAATTCCGGCTTCGGCTGTGGAGATGGGCGCTCGGTCAGTACGGTCATGGGCTACCTCACGGCTATCGCGACGAATGACTGGCTACGCAACCGTAACCTACGCCATCGTAAGTTAGGCGGGGCCAAGGGCGAATGTTGGATAGGTGACGCTCGCGCATGCATCTGGTGGTGACTCCATGCCTTGCATCATGGGCGGCCGTCTGCTAAGTGACGCTCCCTTCCCCGCGGGGTGCGGCATATGCGGGTCGGGCCCTGATTCGCGTCCTTTGTAGTCACTCGCTCGCGGTGCGTGGTCGAGATTCGGCGTTCGAGCACGATCTTCCGCCGGGCGTGATCGGGGCAGGGGGGTCGCGCCACGGTCCGTGTCGTCGTGATTCGGTGCGCCGAAGAGGAGGTGGGCTCTGTATCCTTGAGGTCGGATTCCGGCCGATGCGAGAATCCGGACAATTGGAATTTAAGGATCCATCCCGGGTCGTCTAGGGGCAAGACTACAGATTTTGGTTCTGTCAACGGAGGTTCGAATCCTCCCCCGGGAGCTGTGAAACGGGTGCGCGACTCGGCCCTCCCCAGGCGCCTGGCTCGGTCCTCCCGGGTGCCGGCCGGGGGAGGCCTGGATCGGCTCCGGGACGTGGGCGGTAAGCTTTGACCTTGTCGGACGGATGACCGTGTGGATGTCCCGCAATGGGCGCGCGGGAGGCGTTCCGACTCGTTTTAGCCGCGATGCCGAGGGAGCTCAGTCCGTGAGTGTGCCGGGCCCGGCCGCAGTCATCGTCCTCGCAGCGGGCGAGGGCACCCGGATGAAATCGAAAACACCCAAGGTCCTCCACGAGATCTGCGGTCGCGCGCTCGTGGACCACATGCTCGTCGCGGCCAGGGGGCTCGCTCCGCAGCGGCTGATCGTCGTCGTCGGCCACGAGCGCGAGCGGGTGGCGGCCCACCTCGGGGTCACGTCGCCGGACGCGGCGACCGTCGTCCAGGAGAAGCAGAACGGCACAGGCCATGCCGTACGGACCGTCCTGGAGGCGGTGGGGCCGATCACCGGGACCGTCCTCGTGACGTACGGCGACACGCCGCTGCTGCGTACCGAGACACTCGCCGCCCTGCTCGACCGGCACACGGAGGAGGGCAACGCGGTCACGGTCCTCACCGCGGAGGTGCCCGATCCAAGCGGATATGGCCGGATCGTCCGTGACGCGGACGGCGCCGTACTCGAGATCGTCGAAGACCGGGACGCGACCCCCGAGCAGCGGGTGATCCGGGAGATGAACTCGGGCGTCTACGCGTTCGACGGCGCGCTGCTGGCCGAGGCCGTGCGGCGTGTCGGCGCGGCCAACGCCCAGGGTGAGGAATACCTCACCGATGTGCTGGCCATCCTGAGAAGGGACGGTCACCGGGTCGGCGCCCACATCGCCGCTGACCATGTCGAGGTCGAGGGCGTCAACGACCGCGTGCAACTCGCCTTCGCCCGGCGCGTGCTGGGCGAGCGCATCCTGAGAAGGCACATGCTGGCCGGGGTCACCATCGTCGACCCCGCCGCCACGTGGATCGACGCGGACGTGACGCTGGAGCCCGACGCGGTGATCCACCCGGGCACCCACCTCAGGGGCGCGACGAGGGTCGCCTCCGGCGCGGTGATCGGTCCGGACAGCACGCTGACCGACACCGTCGTCGGGGCGGACGCGGTCGTGCGCAACGCGGTCTGCGACGGCGCGGAGATCGGGCCAGAGGCGCTCGTCGGCCCCTTCGCCTATCTGCGCCCGGGCACCGTGCTCCGCCGCAAGAGCAAGATCGGCGCGTACGTCGAGACCAAGAACGCGACGGTCGGCGAGGGCTCCAAGATCCCCCACCTGACCTATGTCGGAGACGCCACCATCGGCACCGGTTCCAACATCGGGGCGGCCTGCGTCTTCGTGAACTACGACGGAGTCGCCAAGCATCACACGGTGGTGGGCGATCACGTGCGGGTGGGCAGTGACACCATGCTCATCGCGCCCGTGAAGATCGGCGACGGCGCCTACACCGCGGCCGGTTCCGTGATCACCGTGGATGTCCCGCCTGGGGCCATGGCGGTGGCACGCGGCCGGCAGCGCAATATTGAAGGGTGGGTGTCCCGCCGGCGGGCCGGCACCGCCTCCGCGGAAGCCGCCCGGCGTGCGATCACCGCCGGGGACGTGGAGGAAGCGGCCGACTAGGGAGACAACCCGGAACAGGAGACCCGTACGGCGGCTCGGCCCGCTCGGCCGCGTGTGCCGTACGTAGCGGGAACACTGAAGAAAGAGAAAGAAAGTTCGATGCGCGGACCCGAGCGCGCAGCCTCCGATCGCGGGGGCGGGAGGACACCGTGAGCTACCAGCGGGACCGAGCATGCCACCAGGCATGTCGATGGGCATGGGGCAGGGTCGAAAGGTGAGGAGCGCGGCATGAGCGGCAAGAAGACCACGGGAGAGCGGAACCTGATGTTCTTCTCCGGCCGTGCGTACCCAGAGCTGGCCGAGGAGATCGCGGCCAATCTCGACATCGAGATCACCCCCACCAAGTTGCTGGATTTCGCCAACGGCGAGATCTACGTCCGCTATCTGGAGTCGGTACGCGGATGCGACGCCTTCGTGCTCCAGAGCCACACGGCTCCGATCAACCAGTGGATCATGGAGCAGTTGATCATGGTGGACGCCCTCAAACGGGCCTCGGCCAAGCGGATCACTGTGATCATGCCGTTCTACGGCTACGCGCGGCAGGACAAGAAGGGCCGCGGCCGCGAGCCGATCACGGCCCGCCTGATCGCGGACCTGTTCGACGAGGCGGGCGCCGACCGGCTGATGTCGATCGACCTGCACACCTCCCAGATCCAGGGATTCTTCGACGGCCCGGTCGACCATCTGTTCGCGATGCCCGTGCTGATCAAGTATCTCCAGGGCAAGCTCGACCCGGCGACCACCACGATCGTCTCGCCGGACACCGGCCGGGTGCGGCTGGCCGAGCGCTGGTCCGACACGCTGGGCACGCCCGTGGCGTTCATTCACAAGCGGCGTGACCTCGACGTGGCCAACCAGGTGAAGGTACACGAGGTGGTCGGCAAGGTCCGGGGCCGGACCTGTGTGCTGATCGACGACATGATCGACACCGGCGGCTCGATCTGCAAGGCGGCGGACGCGCTCTACGAGCACGGCGCCACCGATGTGATCGCGGCGGCGACGCACGCGGTGTTCTCCGACCCGGCCGTCGACCGTCTGAAGAATTCGCGGATCTCCGAGGTGGTCGTCACCAACACGCTGCCGATTCCGGAGGAGAAGAGGTTCGACAGCCTCACGGTCCTGTCGATCGCGCCGCTGATCGCCCGCGCCATAGAGCAGGTGTTCACCGACGGCTCCGTCACCAGCCTCTTCGAGGGCGACTCCTGACCCCCGCCCTCCCAGCACCCCCCATCACCATCACCACCACCACCACCCCGCCGTGATCTTGCACTTTCTCGCACAAAGGCGCTTTGAGCTGCGCGAACACTTGCCGTGATCTTGCAGAAACTTCGATGTGTCCGCGCTCACCTGGGCATTCACCTTTCGTGATCTTGCACTGTCCGCCGCGTTTCGCGGGGGGCATGTACGGATGAGCCGTACCACTGCAAGATCACGAAATGCATATCGCCAGGTCGGGGGGCATCGCTGCGAGTTTCTGCAAGATCGGCAGGGGGAGAAGCCCAGATCGTGGGGCATCGCTGCGAGTATTTGCAAGATCACGCGGGGAGGGGCGGTAGAGTGACGGGGTTGCGCTCGTAACGCCTTCCGCTAGGGCGGGTGAGGGGGAGCGCACCATCCATCCGTCGAGTTCTCATCCCTAGGAGATGTGCCGTGCCTGATGTAGCCATCCACGTCGAGCCGCGTAACGAGTTCGGCAAGGGCGCCGCCCGCAAGATCCGTCGCGCTCACAAGGTTCCCGCCGTGCTGTACGGCCACGGCACCGAGCCGCGGCACCTGACCCTGCCGGGTCACGAGCTGCTGCTCGCGCTGCGCACGCCGAACGTGCTGATCCACCTCCAGGGTGAGGGCGTCGACGAGATAGCGCTGCCCAAGGGCGTCCAGCGCGACCCGATCAAGGGGCACCTCGAGCATGTCGACCTGCTCCTGGTCAAGCGGGGTGAGAAGGTCACCGTCGAGATCCCGATCAACGTCCTGGGCGAGCCGATCGGCAGCGCGATCGTCGATCAGCAGCTCGTCACGCTCGCGGTCGAGGCCGAGGCGACCCGCATCCCGACCGGTGTCGACGTGGACGTCGCCGGCAAGGACGCCGGCTTCGTCGTCAGCGCGGGCGACATCACGCTGCCGGAGGGCACGACGCTGGTCGACGAGCCCGAGGCGCTGGTGCTGCAGGTGATCGCCGCTCCGGTCGCCGCCCTGCCCGAGGAGGCCGCCGCCGAGGGCGAGGCCGAGGCCGCCGAGTAACGAACGAATCGGCCGCCGGCATGACGGCCGAGTGGGAGAGTCCTCCACGGCATCGCCCGTGGAGGACTTCTCTGTCTGTGCGACCGGCGATGACCTGTGATGACCCTGATGACCTGTGATGTTCCTGACGTTGATGACATTGATGGCCGTGATGACGGTGATGGCCCCTGATGACCCGCGATGTCTGCTGCGGTCCGCTGCGATGACCGGTGACGACCTGCGATGCTCTTATGCGGACGCGTAGTGACCTGGCTGAGGAGACGGCGATGTTTTCCCGCGGCAATGGAGCCGCCGAACGGCGGTGGCTGATCGTCGGCCTGGGCAACCCGGGGCCGGAGTACGCCGGAAACCGGCACAACGTCGGTTTCATGGTGCTCGACGAACTGGCGGCCCGGATCGGCGGACGATTCAAGGCGCACCGGTCGCGGGCCGAGATCGTCGAGGGCAGGCTGGCGGGCACGCCGGTGGTCCTGGCGAAGCCGCTGTCGTTCATGAATCTGTCCGGCGGCCCGGTCAAGGCGCTCGCCGACTTCTTCAAGGTCACGCCGGACGGCGTGATCGTGGTGCACGACGAGCTGGACATTCCGTACGGCGCGCTGCGCACGAAGGCGGGCGGCGGCGACAACGGCCACAACGGGCTGAAGTCGATCACCAAGACGCTGGGCACCCGTGACTACCTGCGGATCAGGTTCGGCATCGGGCGGCCCCCCGGGCGGATGGATCCGGCGACGTTCGTGCTGCGCGACTTCGCCACGGCCGAGCGCAAGGACCTGCCGTTCCTGGTCGACCGGGCGGCCGACATGACGGAGTCGCTCATCACCGCGGGCCTCGAGGCCACCCAGAACAAATTCCACGCCGCCGACCTCAATCCGGCGAAGCCACCCCGCTGAATACACGCCGGGCCGCCAGCGCCGCCGACGACCTTGGGTAATTCTATAATCACGCTTGGTAGTCGAATTGCTATGAGCGGCCTGGAGGCGTGCGTGCTGGACGGTGAGATGCCCGCTGCGACCACCGGAAGGTCGCCGTTCCCCGGCAGATCCCGGCGTCCCGGGGGGTCACCGCTTCCCGGCGGGCCGCGGCCGACCACACGGCCGGTCGGGCCGACGGGCGCCCGGCGTCTGGTCAAGACCGGTTTCGACCGGCTGGTCGCCGCCCTCGCGCTGACCGCCCTGGCGCCGGTGATGGCCGCGATCGCCGTGGCCGTACGGGTCACCGGCCCCGGGCCGGTGCTCGACCGGCGGCTGCGGATCGGCAGGGACGGCGTGGAGTTCACGCTCCTGCGGTTCCGTACGACCCGTCCGGGCACGCAGGGCCGGAAGGTCGAACTCGTCGGAGATCTCGTCAGCGATCGGCACGGCCCGCTCCTCAAGATCGGGCGGGATCCGCGTATGACGCCGCTCGGCGGCTGGCTCAGGCGTCGCTCGCTCGACGAGCTCCCTCAGTTGATCAATGTGCTGCGCGGCGACATGTCCCTGGTCGGCCCGCGCCCCGTGCTGCCCGAGGAGGTGGAGCGGTACGGTGACGAGGTGCGCGTGCGCCTGATGGTCCGGCCGGGGATGACCGGACTGTGGCAGATCGACGGCGGAACCGACCTGTCCTTGGAGGAATCGGTACGGTTGGACCTGCGTTATGTCGAGAACTGGTCTGTGATGTTGGATCTGCGGATCCTGTGGAAGACGTGCTCCACGGTGGCCCGCGGGGCGGGAGCGTAGTGAACATGCCGATCCGGGACGACCATGCCCTCGCCGGTGACCTGGCGACCGAGGCGGGAGAGCGACTGCTCAAGCTTCGCGCCCGCTACGGGTTCGAGGACCAGCAGGCTCTGCGGGACGCCGGGGATCGCGCCGCGCACGTCTTCCTCGTGGAGGCCCTGGAGCGCCTCCGGCCGGGTGACGCGGTGCTGTCGGAGGAGGCGACCCACGAGGAGCGGACCGATCCCCGGCGGGTGTCCGCCCGGCGGGTGTGGATCGTCGATCCCCTGGACGGCACCCGCGAGTTCGGCGAGGAGGGACGGTCGGACTGGGCCGTGCACGTCGCGCTGTGGGAGGACGGGAAGCTGGCCGCAGGCGCCGTCGCGCTGCCGGCCCAGGGGCGTACGCTCACGACCGCGGAACCACCCGTCCTGTCCCGGCCCGAGCCCGGGGGGCGGATCCGGATCGCGGTCAGTCGCAGCAGGCCGCCGCAGCTCGTACGGGATCTGGCCGATCTCGTGGGCGCCGAGCTCATGCCGATCGGCTCCGCCGGCGGGAAGATCTCCGCGGTGCTGAGCGGCGAGGTCGAGGCGTACGTCCACTCGGGCGGGCAGTACGAGTGGGACTCGGCCGCCCCGGTGGCGGTGGCGCTGGCGTCGGGAGCCCACGCGAGCAGGGTCGATGGCTCAGCGCTGACCTACAACAGAGCGGACCCATGGCTGCCCGATATCCTGGTCTCCCTACCGGATCTGGCGGTAACCTTGCTCGCCGGAATCCGTGACCTGCAGTCTCCCCGAAGGAAGCCCAATGCTTCAGCGTGACTACACGACGTCGCAGCTCGACGTGCTCGAAGCCGAGGCGATCCACATCATGCGTGAGGTCGCGGCAGAGTTCGAGCGACCGTGTCTGCTCTTCTCGGGCGGCAAGGACTCGATCGTGATGCTGCGGGTCGCGGAGAAGGCGTTCTGGCCCGCCCCCATCCCGTTCCCCCTCATGCACGTGGACACCGGCCACAACTTCCCCGAAGTGATCGAGTTCCGGGACCGGCGGGTGGCCGAGCTGGGTGTGCGGCTCGTCATCGCCTCGGTGCAGGCGACCATCGACGCCGGTCGGGTGGTCGAGCAGACCGGGCGGCGAGCCTCCCGCAACCGGCTGCAGACCACGACGCTGCTCGACGCGATCGAGGAGAACCGGTTCGACGCGATCTTCGGCGGCGGCAGGCGCGACGAGGAGAAGGCCAGGGCCAAGGAGCGGGTGTTCTCCTTCCGCGACGAGTTCGGCCAGTGGGACCCGAAGAACCAGCGGCCCGAGCTGTGGAACCTGTACAACACCCGGGTCCGCCCGGGCGAGCAGATCCGCGTGTTCCCGCTGTCCAACTGGACCGAGCTGGACGTGTGGCACTACATCCGGCGGGAGGGCGTGGAAATCCCGCCGATCTACTACGCGCACACCCGTAAGGTCTTCGAGCGCGACGGCATGCTGCTCGCGGATTCGGCGATCGTCCAGCGGGGCGAGGACGAGCCCGTCTTCGAGGCCACGGTCCGCTATCGCACGGTTGGCGACATGACCTGCACCGGAGCCGTGGAGTCCGCCGCGAGGACGGTCGACCAGATCATCGACGAGATCGCCGCCACCCGGATCACCGAGCGGGGCGCCACCCGGGCCGACGACCGGGCCTCCGAGGCGGCCATGGAAGACCGCAAGAAGGAAGGCTACTTCTGATGCGCCTTCACGACGCGTTTCTGATGTGCCTTCACGGCGTGTCCACGCGCGCCGGCGACCTTCCGGGCGAGAGCCGTACGACCTTCGGAGAGCAGGAGTAGCGGAGTAATGGACATCCTTCGGTTCGCGACCGCGGGTAGCGTCGACGACGGCAAGTCCACGCTGATCGGACGGCTGCTCTTCGACTCCAAAGCGATCTTCGAGGACCAGCTGGAGGCCGTCGAGCGCACCTCGCGCGACCGCGGCACCGAGTACACCGACCTGTCCCTGCTGACCGACGGCCTGCGTGCCGAGCGGGAGCAGGGCATCACGATCGACGTCGCCTACCGCTACTTCGCCACGCCCGGGCGGAAGTTCATCATCGCCGACACGCCGGGGCACATCCAGTACACCCGGAACATGGTGACCGGCGCGTCGACGGCCGACCTTGCGATCATCCTGATCGACGCGCGCAAGGGCGTGCTGGAGCAGTCGCGGCGGCACGCGTTCCTCACGACGCTGCTGCGGGTGCCGCACCTGGTGCTCGCGGTGAACAAGATGGACCTGGTCGACTACTCGGAGAAGCGGTTCGCGGAGATCCGCGAGGAGTTCACCGCGTTCGCCTCGAAGCTGAACGCGGCCGACCTCAAGTTCATCCCGATCTCCGCGCTGCACGGCGACAACGTGGTCTCCCGCTCGGAGAACATGCCGTGGTACGGCGGCTCCTCGCTGCTGCACCACCTGGAGAACGTGCACATCGCCTCCGACCGGAACCTGGTCGACGTGCGGTTCCCGGTGCAGTACGTCATAAGGCCGCACAACGCCACCAGCCAGGAGCTGCACGACTACCGGGGGTACGCCGGGCAGGTCGCCGGGGGCGTGCTCAAGCCGGGTGACGAGGTCCTGCACCTGCCCTCGGGTCTCACGACCACGATCACGAGGATCGACACGTTCGACGGCCCGGTCGAGGAGGCGTTCTCGCCGATGTCGGTCACGCTCCGGCTCGCCGACGACATCGACATCTCGCGCGGCGACATGATCTGCCGGCCCAACAACCAGCCGAAGGCCGCCCAGGAGGTCGAGGCGATGGTCTGCTGGATGGCCGACGGGCTGAAGCTGCAGCCGGGATCCAAGCTCATCATCAAGCACACCACGCGTACGGCCCGGGCCCTGGTCAGGGACCTGCACTACCGGCTCGACATCAACACCCTTCACCGGGACGAGTCGGCGACCTCGCTCGGCCTCAACGAGATCGGCCGGGTGTCGCTGCGCACGACGCAGCCGCTCTTCGTCGACGAGTACGCGCGCAACCGCCTCAGCGGCGGGTTCATCCTGATCGACGAGGCCACCAACGGCACGGTCGGCGCCGGGATGATCATCGATTCTCGCTGAGGCTCGAAAAACTCGAAAAGAGGGGGGACGGGCGGAAACGGGCGACCGCTCCGGCCGGCCGTGATAGTCGCGGTCTGGTGCGCGAGGCTTCCGGCCTCCTCGGGCGCGGTGGTTCTCGGGCACGGTCTTACGTCGGCCGGAGCACCCGCCCGCTCCCGTCCTCACGTCCCACGGCGCCGAAGCCGGGGTGATCGTTCAAGGTGTCCTCCAGCAGTTGTAGATCATTAGTGGATGGTCGTTCCGGCCGGGAGACCCGGCGTTAGGTTCATCGCGTTCCGTATCGAGAACGTGGAGGACCAGTGGTCGAGGCCGATCCGGTGATCTTCATAGGGGGGCTCGGGCGTAGCGGCAGCATGCTGCTGGAGCGTCTGCTCGGTGAGCTGCCCGGAGTCGCACCGCTCGGTGAGGTCGCTCACCTGTGGCGGCGCGGCGTACCGGCGGGCGAGCCGTGCGGCTGCGGACAGGCGTTCGAGCATTGCCCGTTCTGGCGGAAGGTGGGCGCCCGGGGCTTCGGCCAGTGGCGGGAGAGCCAGGTCGGCTGGTTGACGCGGCTGAGCGTCCGGGTCGACCGCACCCGCCGCATTCCGGCGTACGCCCTCGGTCTCGTGTCGCGGGAGGCGGAGCTGGTCGAGTACGTCCGCTCGTACGCCCGGATCTATGCCGCGGCCGCAGAGATCGCCCATGCCCATACCGTGGTGGACTCGAGCAGGCAGGCATCCCTGGCGTACTGCCTGTCCGCGATCATGGATCTGCGGATCGTTCACCTGGTGCGTGACCCGCGCGCGGTGGCCGCCTCCAGATCCGGAAAGGTGCGGCGCGGGAGGATCCGCCAGGCGGAGGACGGCCGGCCGATGACCCGGTGGACGCCGCTCAGGACGGCCGTCCACTGGTTCGTGCAGAACCTCGCCTTCGAGGTTCTGCGCGGCAAGGGCGTGGAGGTCGTCCGCGTACGCTACGAGGACCTGCTGGCCCGTCCGGCGGAGACGCTGACCGCGCTGACCACGCGGCTCGGCCTGCCGCACGCGACGGGGAACTTGGGCTTCCTCGGCGACCGGCAGGCGCGGCTGGGCGTCGCGCACACCGTCTCCGGCGGCCCGGCGCGGCTCGCCGTCGACCGGATCGGGATCGGCGACCGCCCGGTGCGGCTTCCGGCCACCCAGCGGTGGCTGGTCACCGCGCTGACCTGGCCGCTGCTCCTGTGGTACGGCTACCGCCTCGGCGGCGCCTGGACGGTACGACGACGGGCGGTCACATCGCGGGTGTGACGGCCGCATATCATCGACGGCGCACTGTCCGGAAGCCTGCGAGGGGTCATGTTCCGCACGCTGATGAAATCGAAGATCCACCGTGCCACCGTCACCCAGGCCGATCTGCACTACGTCGGATCGGTCACTATCAGCGCGGACCTGATGGCCGCCGCCGACCTCGTGGAGGGCGAGAAGGTCGACATCGTCGACATCGACAACGGCAACCGCCTGTCGACGTACGTCATCGAGGGCCCGGCGGGTTCCGGGATGATCGGGATCAACGGCGCGGCCGCCCGGCTCATCAGCGTGGGCGACCTGGTGATCATCATCGCGTACGCGCTCGTGGCCGAGGAGGAGCTGGGCTCCCTCAAGCCGCGCGTCGTCTTCGTCGACCGGGACAACGAGATCGTCCAGGTCGGCGCCGACGCCGCGGACGTGCCCGACGGCACCGGCCTAATCCGCGGAGATACGGCCGGTCCCGCCGGTTGACCGCGGCGCCGGGCGGGCGTGAGATGACCTTGGACTGATTAGAGTCGTAGCCGACCGCGTCCCCGACCATCGGAGCACGGATGCCCGCCCCACGCCCCCCAGAGCCCGGCGACCCGACCCGGCTCGGCCCCTACCGGATCACGGGACGGATCGGGGAGGGCGGTCAGGGCGCCGTCTACCTGGGCGAGGCGCAGGCCGGGAGACCGGTGGCGGTGAAGTGGTTCCACGCGCGGTTCGACCCGGAAACGGCCGCCCACGACGACTTCACCCGCGAGCTGGAGGTGGCCAAGAGGGTCGCCCGCTTCTGCACCGCCCAGGTGCTGGACTTCGGCATCGCGGGCGACCGGCCGTACATCGTCAGCGAGTACGTTCCCGGGCCCTCGCTGAAGCAGGTGGTCGACACGGAGGGGCCGCGCTCGGGCAGCGCCCTCGAACGGCTCGCCGTCGCCACCGCCACGGCCCTTATCGCGCTGCACGACGCCGGGATCGTTCACCGGGACTTCAAGCCGCATAACGTGCTGCTCGGTCCGGATGGTCCCAGGGTCATCGACTTCGGCATCGCGCGGGCTCTCGTCGGCAACAGCATGACGACCAGCCAGGTCGTCGGCACTCCCGCGTACATGGCACCCGAGCAGCTCACCGCGGGGTCGCTGGGACTCGCCCTGGACGTGTTCGCCTGGGCGTCCACCATGGCCTTCGCGGCATCGGGCCGCCCGCCGTTCGGCAACGACGAGATCCCCGCCGTCATCACTCGGATCCTGAACGAGGAGCCACGGCTGGACGGCATCGAGCAGCCGCTTCGTGACCTGCTCGGCGACTGCCTGGCCAAGGATCCCCTGCGTCGGCCGTCGGCCCGGGAGATCCTCGACCGCCTGGTGGGCACCGCCGGTTCGTCTCCAGCCCCGTCTTCCCCGGCTTCAGCACCGTCTTCAGCCCCGCCTCCCGACCCGCCTGTGGGCCCGACGACCGAGCCGGGAAGCGTGGCCCTCCAGTCGCGGAACCGGGGGAGGAGGGTCGCCGTCATATCCGCCACGGGGGCCGTCGCCGTCACGGGTGTCGCCCTGGCCGTCGCCCTGCTGCCCGGAGGCGGCGTGACGCCGTCTCGGCCGGCCGGTGCGGAGGTCCCGGTGCGGACGCCGGCGGTGAGCGCGGCCGTCACGGAGCCCGCGGCGCCCACGGAAATGGAGACCGGCACGCCTGTGACCACGCCGAGCCCCCGCGCCAGAGCCACGGGTCGCCCCGTCGCGAAGCAGACGGCGGCGCCGAAGCCGACGACCTCGTCGCGACCCCCGGCGCCGACAGCGCCCCCTCGGCCGTCACCGACGCCGTCGCAGCTGGTCGAGCTCGGTCCGGGACACTTCACCGACTACTGCAAGTCGATCGGCTGGGAGTGGGTGGAGTATCGGGAGACGCCCCAGGCGGGCGCCTACTGTGTCAAGAATAAGGACAAGGCCACCATGTACCTGACGCAGAGCCAACGTGACGCCGGCTGCCGCTGGCGCTTCAACGACCCGCACGCCTTCCACCGGTTCAAGGGCAAGTCCAACTACTGCTACGCCTATCGTTGATGGCCGGAGATGTGTGGAACTGTAGTTCAGGGAACTATAGTTCTGTTATTGGCCGTCGCTTTTGCTACGGGTGCGCGGCAGGGACCGGGAGGCGCCAGCCTCGGAGTCGTCAGCGGGCGACGCCGTCAGGGGAAGAGCTTCCTGCTGCAGGCATTGACGGAGGCGACCGGCGGGCTGTACTTCGCGGCGACCGAGGCAACGGAGGCGGAGTCCCTCCGGCTTTTCACCGAGGCCCTCACCCGATACACCCGGGAGGTCGTGAGCATCCCCTTCCGGGATTGGAACGACGCCATCGCCTACCTCTTCCGGGCCTTCCGGGGGCGACCGGTTCCCGTGGTCATCGATGGGTTTCCCTTCCTGTCCAAGGTGTCGCCGACTCTGCCGTCGATCATTCAGCGGGAGCTCGGTCCCGGCGGTAGCGGAGGGGAGAGCGACGCACGCTTGGTGCTTTGCGGGTCGGCCATGTCCGTGATGGGAGGGCTCCTGTCGGGGAACGCCCCGCTGCGGGGCCGTGCCGGTCTCGAACTGGTGGTCCAGCCGTTCCGCTATCGGGATGCCGCGCAGTTCTGGGGGATCAACGACCCTCGGCTGGCCATCCTCGTCCATGCCATCGTCGGTGGAACCCCGGCATACCGCTATGAGTTCACCCAGGGTGACGCTCCGGAGGGGATCGCCGACTTTGATCCTTGGGTGATCAGGACAGTCCTGAATCCGCAGAAGCCGCTCTTCCGAGAGGCGCGTTATCTCCTGGCCGAGGAAACAGATATCCGTGACCCGGCGCTCTATCACTCGGTGCTCGCCGCCATCGCGAGTGGCAACATCACCAATGGCGGCATCGCCAATTACATCGGTCGTAAGTCCGACCAGATCACTCATCCGCTCAACGTTCTGGAAGACAGTGCTCTGATCGCTCGGGAGCCCGACCTTTTCCGGGCGGGCCGTGTCCGGTACCGCATCGTGGAGCCTCTGATCACCTTCTATCAGGCCGTAATGCGGCGGCGCTGGGCGGAGCTTGAGATTCACCGGGCGGAGAAAGCTTGGACCTCGCTGCGGCAGACATTCCTTGCCCAGGTGGTGGGGCCGCATTTCGAGGCGCTGTGCCGGAACTTCGCCGTGGAGTCCGGGGAAGCGCTATACGGCAACTTTCCCGCAGAGGTCGGCTCAGGGGTGGTGAACGATCCGGCAGGCCGCTGCCAGATCGAGATCGACGTGGCGGCTCTCGACGCAGAAGATCATGGGAGGCCACGCCGGATTCTCTCGTTGGGTGAGGTCAAGTGGGGCGAGACGATGGGTCATCACCACGTGGAGCGTCTGAGGCGAGCACGTGATCTTCTCGCGCTGAAGGGGTATGACACCCGGGAGACGCTATTGGCCTGTTATGGCGGGTCCGGTTTCACCGAAGAGCTACGGGCTTCCGCAGCCGACGACCGCCACATCCTCCTGGTTGATCCGGAACGCCTTTATCCTCCGCTATTCAGCGTTGAAGGCGGATCAAGATCGTTGAAATGAAGAAGGTGCACCTGATCTGCGAGGATGCGATTGCCTAGATCAAATCCGTCACAGAATCGGGTGCACCTTTCCGGTGAATCGTACGCGATGGGACCACCGGCTGTCTGTCGCCGGGGACGCCAAGGGACTCGTCGGCCATGCCGGCGCCGTCTTAGCGCGCAAGTGCGCTGATCAGAGCGGCCTGACCGCCGAACTCGGGGCGGTCTTCGCCCGGCTGGGAGCCGGTCCGCTGTGGGACCGGGGCGTGGTGCTGGTCCAGCTCGCGGTGGCGATCGTGCTCGGGGCAACCAGCATGCGGCAGATCAGCGTGCTGGCCCATCAGGGCGAGGTGTTCGGCGCGCCGCCCTCGGACTCGACGGTGCGCCGCACGCTGGAACCGATCGGGGCCGATGCGGTGCTGGCCAGGCGGATCGCCCGGGCGCGGGCGAAGGTCCGCAAACACGTCTGGGCGTTGATCGAGGCCACCGAGACAGGTTTCCCCTGGCTGGTCGTGGCGGGGAAGGTGCTGAGCGGGTGGGTGGTCATCGACATCGACGCCACGCTCATCACCGCGCACTCGGCCAAGGAAGGGGCGGCGGCCACTTTTAAGCGGACCTGGGGTTTTCATCCGCTGGGGGCATGGTGTGCCAATACCGAGGAATCGCTGGCGATGCTGCTGCGGACGGGGTCGGCCGGGTCGAACACGGCCGCCGATCATCTGGAGGTGCCGGCTGCGGCGATCGAGCAGATCCCCGCCCGGTGGCGGGCCAAGCCGCTGATCCGCGTCGACGGCGCGGGCGCCACCCATGACCTGCTGGAACGCCTGCAGAAGCTGAACACCACGCGGCGGACGGTCCGCTTCACCGTCGGCTGGACGATCACCGAGGTCGATGAGACGGCGATCGCCGCCCTGCCTGAGGACGCCTGGGAGGCGGCGCTACGCCAGGACGGCACCGTGCACCCCCAGGCCGGCGTCGCCGAACTGACCGGCGTCAACGCCCGCGCCGCGGGGTGGAAGGTGCGCCTGCTGGTCCGCCGGGTCAAGCCCTCCCGCCGGCACGCGGCCAACCTGACGGCGTTGGAGAAGCAGACCGGGTGGAAGTACTCCATCATCGCCACCAACTTCGGCCCGCGAGGGATGCGGGGTGTGCCCGGCAGCCATCAGGCGCAGTTCATCGATGTGCTCCACCGCGCCCACGCCGGAGTGGAGGACCGGGTGCGGACCGGCAAGGCCATGGGCTTGCGGAATCTGCCGTCCAAGACCTGGAACGTGAACGTCGGCTGGGTGCTGGCGGCCAACATCGCCGCCGACCTGGATGCCTGGACTCGGCTGCTCGGCCTGTACGACGACGCCGAACTGGCCAAGGCCGAGCCGCAGACGATGCGGTACTGCCTGTGGCACCTGCCCGCCCGGCTCGTCTCCCACGCCCGCCGCCGCATCCTGAAGATCAGTACTACCTGGCCGTGGAAGGAGGCGTTCCTGATCTGCTGGCAGCGGCTGTGCGCCCTGCCCGCACTGACGTGACCAGAGAGGACACGTCCCGCCGAGACGGGAAGGAGCGAAGCGCACCACCCCGCGGACCCATGGAAGCCGCCGCCCACCCGAGCGCCTCGGGCGGCCCCCACGCCGCGCAGATGAATGAACAGGACGATCAGATAGAAATCTCCGGCGAGCGGAGAGCTTCACAGCGCCCGACCAGTCGCTGAGTCATCGAGGTTATCGTCCCGAATGACGGGCTGCCGGTGCCCCGGTCAAGAGGGAAAACCTGGGCCGGACCGCCGAAGGTGCTCTCGGCCGGATGGTATGGCGAGACCGTGAGTTGGACCTATCCCCTCGGCCCATCTTCTCTCGACACTCTGGGAGATCACTCCTGTGCGGGTTAGCCTCGGGTGGATCGGCTCTCAATCGACAAACGCTGCCGAGGCGACAGGGAGAAGGCGATGACCATGCGAAGGGGAATCCGGTTAACTTTTGTGGGCGGCGTCCTCGGGGCTCTTATTCTCCCGTCCGGACCGGCGCAGGCCATGACCAAATCGGAGGCCGCCGCGCGTGTCTCGTACAAGGACTACACCCGTGGTCCGCTCAACTGCCACAACACGCTCCGCAAACAGCCGGCGGCCTGGTGGATCAAATTCCGGCGCTACAGCAACGGGCAGACGCGGGTTCTCTGGGTCAAGGTCAATGGTCATGACGAGGGGACCGGTACGAAAGAGAGCATCTACATGGCTTGGCGCGGAGACAACGGAAAAACGACATATTTCTTCCGCAGCGTGAACTATCATTATGCTTATTGGAATCTGGCGGACTATATAGGCAAGAAATATGTTCATAAGCGCCACAAGCCGTATGTGAAGATCGGATTCAAGTGGAACCGGCGGCTCCAGCAGGATCTCAACTGCGTGGGCTATGTGAACGTCTACTGAAACTGATGTCTTCCGCAGACCGCGTCCCGGTCCGATCGACGGTGGTGGGACGGGACTGCGTCTGGCCGAGCAGCGTGCCACCGAGGGCGATGGTCATGCCCAGCAGTTGGAGCGGGGTAAGGGTCTGGCCGAGGGCGGCCCAGCCGATCACCGCCGCGGACAGCGGGCTGATCAGGGTGAGAAAGGCGATCGAGGTGGCGGGTAGACGGGAGAGGCCGCGGAACCAGAGCCAGTACGCCACGGCGGTGCCGACGATGCCGAGATAGGCGTAACCGAGGAGGTTCTCGCCGGTGAGGGCGGGCGGCGGACCCTCGATGAGCAGGGCTACGGGGGCGAGCAGCAGCCCGCCGGCGGTGAGCTGCCAGCCGGTGAGGGTGAGCGCGCTGACGCCCTCGGGGCGGCCCCACCGCTTGGTGAGCACCGTACCCGCCGACATGAGCGCGGCCCCGGCCAGTCCGGCGAGCACCCCGACGGTGTCGAGCCGTGCGTCGGCGCGCAGGACGACCAGGCCGACGCCGAACACTCCGGCGAGCCCGGCCAGCAGCTTGCGCGCCGTCGCCCGCTCGGCGAGCAGCGCGGCGGCGAAGCCGAGCGCGAACAGCGGACCCACCGCGCCCAGCACGGCCGCGACGCCGCCGGGCAGCCGGTACGCCGCCAGGAACAGCATCGGGAAGAACGCACCGATGTTCAGCACGCCGAGCACGGCCGCCCGCAGGATCCACACCCCGCGCGGCGGCATCCGGGTGATGGCGAGCAGTAGCAGACCGGCCGGCAGCGCCCTCGTCAACGCGGTGAACAGCGGACGGTCGGGTGGCAGGAACTCCGTGGTGACGGCGTAGGTCGAACCCCACACGAGCGGGGTGAACGTCGTGAGGACGAGAGTTCCCGCGTACGGCAGGACCAGGGTGCTGTGCCTACCGGCGAAGACGCCCAACCTTGATCGCTCCTTATTGATAATCTCAACATTGAGATAACAGCACGACCCTCGTCTCTACGTCAAATAGATGAACGTTCATAATCTCTCCAGTGAGAGGAGTCCGATGGGCGACGCGGTGGACGTGGTGCTGGCCCAGTGGCGGCGGGAGCGGCCCGATCTCGACGCGTGGCCGATGGGCGTCATCGGGCGGATCTCCCGGCTGTCACGGCTCCTCGACCGTGAGCTGAAGGACTTCTTCGCCGACCATGGGCTGGAGCGCTGGGAGTTCGACGTGCTGGCCACGTTGCGCCGCTCCGGTCCGCCGTACGAACTGACGGCCGGCGCGCTGAACCGGGCGGCGATGGTGACCTCCGGGGCAATCACCAACCGGATCGACCGGATGGCGGCCAAGGGGCTGGTCGAGCGGATCCCGGACGCGGAGGACCGGCGGTCCGTACGCGTTCGGCTGACCGGGCCGGGGCTGGCGAAGATAGAGGAACTGGTCGATCTGCACGTGGCGAACGAGGTTCGCCTGCTGGCGGCGCTGGCCCCGGAACAGCGTGATCAGCTGGCGGGCACGTTGCGCACCCTACTGGAGTCGCTGGGCGACAGCCCGCCGGAGTGAGGCGGTCATGCTCGCCTCGGCCGTGACGGGATCCGGCCCGTCGCTCACCGGCGGCATTCCGGCAGGCTCAACGTGAAGCGCAATCGAACTGCAATCACCGTATAAACGGCAGAATGTGACAATTTGCGCTATGAACGAGAATCCCATCCCGGACCCGGCCGACCCGACCGCCCGGTTGCCGCACGCGCAGCAGCCGGCCGGGCCGTACGGACCCGGTGCATACCTACCTCCCCCCGGCTACCAGCCGCCCGGACCGGCGCGGCCGGTCGGCCCGGTCCGTCCCCGGCTGCTGTGGATCTTTCTTTCCTGGGCGCTCTTCCTCGTCCTGCTGGTCGTCGGCATCGTCGGCTTCGCGGGCAACCTGGTCTCCACGATCAACGATTCGGCACCGACCACCACCTTCGACAGCGGCAAGACGGTGAGCGTCGAACTCGACGCCAAGGACAAGCCCGCGATCTACGCGGCGGCCGATCAGCCGACCGACGTGCAGTGCCAGGTCGGGAATGGTCAGGATCCGCGGATCAAGCTCACTCAGCCGGCCGGCTCCCAGGTCGTCACCGTGGACGGCACGAAGTGGGAGCTGCTGTTCAAGGTCGGCGTACCGGAGGCGGGCACGTATGAGGTGACCTGTGAGGGCGCGGGCGTCACGTTCGGTGTCGGCAGGGAGCTCGCCGCCGACACGGACAAGCTCGTCGGCGGTGTGATCGCGCTCGTGGCGCTGCCCGCCATCGGCTTCCTGATCGCCCTGGTGGTGACCATCGTCGTGCTCGTACGGCGGAGCTCTGCCCGTCGCAACCCGGCGAGATGAGGGCCCGCACGCAGGCCTGATCGCATCTGCCCACCTGCCGGGCTTGGGTGACGGCGGGTGGTCGAGACCGTGGACCGGCTCCGAGAGTCCGCGTACCTCGGGGCCGGTGGCTGTGGCCGGCCTGTCACCTGGTGGTGAAGATGGCGGCGTAGACGCCGTTCTCCATGTCGATCCACGTCGGGTAGAGGCCCTTGGCGGTCATCTCGTCGAATCGGGCCTGATACTGGGCGGCGGTCAGCCCGTGGACGGCGTACCCGGCGCCGATCTTGTCCTTGCGCCAGACGGTGGTGTAGGACCTGCCGTCGGGCCCGACCGCGATGGCGGAGGGCCGAAATCCGAGCTTGACCTGCGCGTCGAAGACCTTCTGGTACTCCGCCGCGGGCACGGAGATCGTGACGTTCCAGGCGACACGCGACGGGTTGTCCGCCCAGACGGCCACGTAGCGCGGGGCGGACGGCGTGCCGTACACATTGACCGAGACGGGGATGTAGCCGTCACGTCGTGCCTGGGAGTTGGCCGCACGGAGGCCGGCGGTGTTGATGTCGTGGCGGGCGAAGAACCTGCCCGGCCTCTTCTCGAAGATGGCGGCGAACTCGGCACCCGACCCGCTGCCCGTCGCGCTCACCACAGTGGGCTGGTAGGACGGACGCATGATGTTACCTCCCTCGTTGAGCTCGGTCTCCGGCTCGGTGAGGGTGTCGAACAGCTTCTGATATCCGCTGGCCGGGACCACTCGCTCCAGCCACGCCGGGCCTGGCCGGTTGTCCCAGAACGCGGCGTACCTCTTCTGCGACTGCTGTAGGCCGACCGAGAGGGCCACCGGACGGAGTGCCTTGTTCCCCTGGTAGGACTTGGTGCGGTTGTACGAGCCGAGGAAGTCCAGGCCGTGATAGGCGCGGTACTGATATGCCGCGGTGGCGGCGGTCCGGGAGGCGTCCGCCGCCGCCGGGGCGGCGGTCAGCGAAACAGTGCCCATCGAAACAGCGGCCAGGGCCGATGCGGTGACTGCCGTGATCTTCCGTGGCTTACCCATCGTCTCCTCCATTGAGGGTTGGTGTCCGGGCCCGGCCGGACAGCGGGGTGGTGTGCGACAGCCGTCACGAGACGGCCTGAAAGGTGCATGACCGACCCGTTCCTCCGGGCTCTGAGCCTGAAGGTGATTCGCTGACATCTGATATCTATGGCCGATCGCTTTCACGCTGCTTACCGCCGCCTTGATGACCACCTGACCGTGCGTCCCCGCCCGGCCGTCGCTCGACCGGCTCAAGTCTGCCGGTGCGGTGGCGGGCGTTCTTTCGGCGAATGGCGCAACAGGCGGGGGAGGCGGCGCTAAGCTCCTGATGCTCGTTTCATCAATGAATGGGGAGAAATGTCCATTTCTCTTGCCCGGCCGCTCGCCCTTGCAATCGCGGTCGCTGTCGTCCTTCCGCTTGCGGGCTGTGGAGCAGCCGAGGATGCGACGGCTACGGCTCAGGCTCCGGCTACGGCGGCGGCGGATACGGCGACGGCGGCGGACACGGCGGAGAAGAGATCGGTGTGCACGGAAGTCGGCAAAGCCCTTGAGGGGGTGACGAAGGCGCTCTCGAAGGACACGGCCGATGTGAAGGCCATGAAATCCGCCCTCGACGACATGCGGGCGAAGTTCAGCGACCTCGCCAAGCAGGCCGGTGACACCGAGCTGGCGAAGGCTCTGAAGGAGTTCGCCCAGGACGTGACGGTGGACAGCCCGGGCGACCTGCTCAAGTTCTCCGAGGAGATGAACAAGTTGAGCGTCAAGGCCTGCGGCTGAACCCACTTCGAGATCATTAGAGGCGATCGGGCGGGACGCAGCAGCGGGGAGCCGTTGTGGTTCGCCCGACGATCACGCGCGTCGCAACGCCGGACCCACAAGGGCTCGATCACCATGCTTCGGCGGCGGCCACCTCGTACTCCGTATTCAGATGTCGGCCTCGACAACCCGCATCAAAGCGGAACGCGTTGCCCAGGTCCCACTGTTCGATTTCCTCCCCGAAATCGGACACACGTTATTTCCTGCAACGCGACAACGGTTGGTCCTACCCGGCGATTTTGCGATTGTTGAAGGCGATCGGGTCGCCAATGTCACTTTCTTTCAATCGTTCAGCCGTTTCCACGAGTTCAGCCAGTGCCGCAGACCGGACGCCGGCGGGCCAGGCGAGGAGGGTTGTAACTGAAGGGGCATCGAGGACGGGGACCGCGACGTGCTCCGGCCATTGCCAGGCGCGGCTAGAAGCCGGAATTACCAGTAGCGTTCGTCCGAGAGCGACGAGTTGAGCCAGCTGAGACTGGCTATGGACCTCGGGTCCGGGGCCGGGCGGGTAGGTGTTGTCATGGCGTGGCCACCGGGCGATTGGCAAGTCGGGGACATCGCTCACCTCGGCCATCGTCAGGCTGGAGCGTTGGGCAAGCGGATGCGACGCCGGCACGATGGCGACTTGGCCTTCCGTCAAGATCTCAGTGCTGTCAAGGCCGGTCATCACGTCAAACGGGGCGTGCATGATCGCCACGTCGGCGCGACCGCTGCGCAGGAGCCGCCCCTGCTCACCGATTTCACACAGCAACACGTCGATCTCAACGGCTCCCGGCCGTGCGGCATAGGAGTCAAGAAGCTCTTTCAGTAACTCATGGGAGGCGCCTGCCTTCGTGGTGAGCACCAGGGCGGACTGCGCCGATGCGGCACGGCGGGTGCGGCGTACGGCTGCATCAACGGCATCGAGTGCGAGTCGGGCTTCACCCAGCATGACCTCGCCTGCGGTGGTGAGCGAGACTCCCCGACGATTTCGGTCCAGCAGCAAGACCCCCAGGCGGCGCTCCAGTTGTTGGATGGCGCGGGATAGCGGCGGCTGGGCCATATTCAGACGCTCAGCGGCACGGCCGAAGTGCAGCTCTTCGGCGACAGCTACGAAGTACCTCAATTCGCGAGTTTCTAGGCCGTCCACAGTCGCAGGATACCGGTGATACCGGTGGGGTATCAGGTTTGATCGAACCGGTCTTGGACAGTGCTGCCTTCTCTCCTGCACCATTTTCTGGCGGGCAGTACCTAGACGGTAAGCACACAAGGAGCCGTCAGCGTCTTTCCCCGCTCTTACGAAAGGCCGAAAACTTGAGCACGACCTCTCCTTCCCTTCCCGGCGGCTCATGGACCCTGGGCGATATGACAGTCACGCGATTCGGCTACGGCGCCATGCAGCTCGCCGGGCCCGGGGTGATGGGGCCACCCGCGGATCATGACGGGGCCCTCGCCGTCCTCCACGAGGCCATCGACCTAGGAATCGCGCACATCGACACCGCGGATGCCTACGGTCCTCGCGTCACCAACGAACTCATCCGTGAAGCATTGCACCCGTACCCCGACTCGCTGCACGTGGCCACGAAGGTCGGAGCGACCCGTGATGAGCAGGGTGGATGGCCGCCGGCTCGTGAGCCCGACCAGCTGCGCCACGCGATCGATGAGAACCTCAAAATCCTCGGGCTCGACACACTGGACCTGGTCTACCTGCGCCTTGGCGACGCTGAGGGGCCCCAGGCGGGCTCGCTTTCCCGGGCATTCGAAACGCTCGTCGAGCTGCAGCAGCAGGGCCTGATCCGGCACCTCGGCGTAAGCAATGCGACGGCGGAGCAGGTCTCGGAAGCCCAGGCAATCGCGCCGATCGTGAGCGTACAGAACATGTACAACCTCGCCTACCGCCACGACGACGAGCTCATCGACCAGCTCGCCGCTGAGAACGTCGCATACGTACCCTTCTTCCCGCTCGGCGGCTTCAGCCCACTTCAGTCCGAGGCGCTTTCGGCGGTGGCGACACGATTGAACGCCACACCGATCTCCGTCGCGCTGGCGTGGCTGCTGCAGCGGTCGCCGAACATTCTGCTGATCCCGGGGACCTCGTCCGTGAGGCACCTGCGGGAGAACGTCGTCGGCGCCGGTCTTTCGCTCAGTGGCGAGGACGTCGCCGAACTGGAAGAAATCAGCGGCCAGGGCTAGGCGATTGAGCTACCTGTCCCATCGATCCGGCCAGGCACCCCTGCGTGGGCGGTGCGGGAGGCCGGCGACGCGCGCCGTCGCCGGCCTCCCGCGGTCTTTCGCGATCCTCCGCTTCCGCGGGAGGCGCGTCCTCAGGCGTTCAGCACCGCCTGCAGGAATTCCCTGGTGCGCTGGTGGGTCGGCTCGCTGAAGATCTGCTCGGGCGGGCCGTCCTCCACGATCTGTCCCTGGTCGAACATGAGGACCCGATCGGAGATGTCCTTGGCGAACCGCATCTCGTGGGTGACGCAGAGAAGCGTCAGGTCGCCCCGGTGCGCGATGTCGCGCAGCAGGTCCTGCACACCCGAGACGAGCTCCGGGTCGAGCGCGGAGGTGACCTCGTCGAGCAGCAGCACCTCGGGCTCCATCGCGAGCGCCCGTGCGATGGCGACCCGCTGCTGCTGGCCGCCGGACAGCCGTGACGGGTGTTCGAACGCCTTGTCGGCCAGGCCGACCATGTCCAGCAGTTCGCGGGCCTTCTCCTCGGCCTGCTCCCTGGGGACGCCGAGCGACCGCACCGGCGCCTCGGTGATGTTGCGCAGCACGTTCATGTTCGGGAACAGGTTGAACTGCTGGAACACCATGCCGATCTTCTTACGGATCTGCCGCAGGTGTCGCTCGTCGGCGGGCAGGAGTCTGCCACCGCGCCTCATGTGGGACAGGCACTGTCCATCGACCTCGATCGTGCCCGAGGTGACCCGTTCGAGGGTCATCAGCAGGCGCAGGATCGTGGTCTTGCCGGACCCGCTCGGCCCGATCAGCGTGACGCGCTCGCCGGGTCGTACGTGGAAGTCCAGCTCACGCAGGACCGTGAGGTCGCCGAACCGTTTGACGACCTTGTCGAAACGGATCATCCACTGCGGATCGGCCCGGAGAGGCGAGCCGTGTCGGGTCGAGGCTTCAGTTGCCAAGGCGGCGCTCCAGACGACGGACGAAGATCGAGGCCGGGATCGCCACGAGAAGGAAGAACAGACCGGCGATGGTCATCGGCTCGAGATAGCGGAACCGTTCCGAGCCGAGCTCCCGGGCGAAGCCCACCACGTCGACGACGGTGATGATGGACAGTTGGGGCGACTCCTTGAAGATCGCGACGAGGTAGTTGCCCAGGGCGGGCAGCGAACGACGTACGGCCTGGGGCAGCACGACGCTGATCCAGGTCCAGTGGCGGGGCAGGTTGAGCGCGATCGCCGCCTCCCATTGCCCCTTCGGCACTCCATCGATGCCGGCCCGGTACACCTCCGAGGTGTAGGCGGCGTAATGCACGCCGAGCCCGATGATCCCCGTCATCAGGGCGGTCATCCTGACGCCGAAGTCGGGTAGCACGTAGTAGACGACGAACAGCTGCACCAGCAGCGGCGTGCTGCGGATGAACTCCATGGCGGCACCCACCGGGCGGCTCACGAACGGGTTGCGTGAGCGGCGCAGCAGCGCCACGAAGAGACCCAGGACGAACGCGAGCACCGCGCCGCCCAGCGTCGCCTGAAGGGTGACGAGCAATCCCTGGGTGAGCAGTTCGGGGAGGATCTCGAGCGTCCAGTCCCAGTCCCAGATCATCGGGCTCCCTCCACCGACGGGATCTCCGCAGACGGAACGGGCCGGCGCGACCACCGCCGGTCCCTACGCCGTCCGCTCCCCGGCCCGCCGCGGCCGACCATGCGCGCGGCCCGCCCCTCGACGAACCGCATGGTCAGCGTGATCAGGTAGGAGAACAGGAAGTAGATGAGCAGCAGCAGGGCGAAGACGATCAGTTGGTCGCTGCCCGAGTTCACCAGCAGCCTGCCCTGGTACGTCAGGTCGGCCACGGTGATGACGGACAGCAGCGACGTGGCCTTGAGCAGCTCGATGAGGAGGTTGTTCATCGGCGGGATCATCCCCACGAACGCCTGCGGCAGGATGACGTACCGCATCCGGTGGTAGGGCGAGAAGTTCAGCGCGATGGCCGCTTCCCGCTGACCCCGGGGCACGGACTGCACCGCGCCGCGCACCACCTCAGAGCCGTACGCACCGAGGTTGAGGCCGAGCGCCAGGATGCCGGCGAAGGACTTGTCGAGCTGGAATCCGGTGAGGATGGGCATCGCGTAGAAGATCCAGAACAGCTGCACCAGGACCGAGGTGCCGCGGAAGAACTCCATGTAGACGCGGGCGACCGCACGTACCCAGACGAGGCCCGACACCGCCATCAACCCCACGAGCAGGGCGATGGCGATGGCGAGCAGAGAACCGCCCAGGGTGCTCTGGAGAGTGATCACCGCTCCCTGGCAGAGGAACGGCATCGCCTCACCGAGGGTGCCGGGCAGATCCGCGCTGCATGGACTGATCATCGTCAGGCTCATCCGTACGGTCAGGAGACCGCGCAGAGCTGGTCGGCGGTGAGCTGAGCGGCCTTGTCGACCTCGGTCGCGCTGAACCCGAACTTCTCGATGAGCGGTAGTACGCCCCCCGCCTCCTGCAGCTTCTTCAACTCCGCGTTGAAGGCCTCGCGCAGTGCGGTGTCCTCCTTGCGGAAGCCGAACCCGCCGGCGCCGGTCTGCTCCTTGCCGTCGACGACCGGTACGAAGGACTCGGTCACCTCAAGCGGCTCGTCGGCGTACTGCTGCTGCAAGGTCCAGCGCAGGGAGACCGCGGTCAGCGCGATCGCGTCCACCCGACCGGCGAGGATGCCCTTGAAGGCCGCGTTCTGGTTGGGGAAGACCTTGATCTGGTCGCCCGCCACACCGCTGCTCTCCGCGTACCCCTTCTCGACGGCGCCTTCGAGCACCCCGATCTTCGCGTCGCCCTTCGCGACGTCCTCGAAGCTCATGATGCTCTTGGGGTTGCCCTCGGCCACCAGGAACGCGTTGGCCGCGGCGTAGTCGGGGTTGGAGAACGCGATCTGCCGGCACCGCTCCGGTGTGATGAACATGCCGGCGGCGATGATGTCGTACTGCTTGGACTGCAGCCCGGGGATCAGCGAACCGAAGGAGTCGACGATCTGCGCCTCAAGGTTGTCGATGCCCAGCGATTTGAAGATCGCCCGTGCCACCTCGGGGGCCTCGCCGGTCAGGTTCCCGGACTTGTCGCGGTATCCGTACGGCTGCTCGTTGGCGACGCCCACCTTGATCGTGCCCGCCTCCCTGAACCGGGCGAGCGGGTCGGCACCGGTCTCCGCTGTGGCGGAGGTGGCGCTGCCACTGCTGTCGTCGACGCGGCTGCAGGCGGTGAGCAGGGCGGGCCCGCCGATCACTGCCGCCGCCGTCAGACCCGAACTCCTGAAGAAATCACGACGCGTCCATCTCTGGGCCGTCACATTCCGCTCCCGTTCGTGTCGCTGCGGTTTACTGTCCTGCGCTTTTCTGATCTTCCGAGCGGATCTCGAGGAGACGGCGCGTCCACCGCTCGGTGAGCCTCGAACCTAGCGAACGGCTTTCCTCGGGCACCTTCGCCGGCTTCGGGCCGTGATGTTTGGGCATGGCACCTCCCGGGGTAGGGCGACATGTTTGACCGGTCCGCCGAGCGGCCCGATCTGGCGGCACCCGTGTGAAGCGCCGGTATCCGGGACGGACCAGGGGGTTTCGCCGACGGGTGGGCGGCCGGTCTGCCGTGGTGCACATCCGGTGCGCGTCCGTGATCTCCCGGGCGGAGAGCACGGAAAAGATAAATTTTTGTGAGGGAGGTCACATCATATTGATGTCAACCTGTGACCTGGGTAAAGCGACGCACTCGGGAGCGCGGTCCGTTCGCGTGGACCTGCCGGGGGAGGGCCGTACCATCCGGTTCCGGACCCGGATGGTACGGCCTCCGCTCCGCTGACCTGGATCGACCCGGTCAGCCGACCGGGGTGAAGTCACGGGCGGCGATGAAGGACGGGCGTCGCGACTGCGCGGCGAACGGCTCGACGCAGGCGTTGTCCACGCTGTTGTAGACGAAGAACACGTTCGAGCGCGGGAACGGGGTGATGTTGCCGTTCGAGCCGTGCATGCAGTTGCAGTCGAACATCGTCGCAGAGCCGGCCGGTCCGGTGAACAGTTCGATCCCGTGCTTCTCGGCCAGCAGCCTGAGGCTGTCGGGGTCCGGAGTCCCGATCTCCTGGCCCTTCAGCGACTCCTTGTAGTGGTCGGAAGGCGTCTCACCCAGGCAGCAGACGAAGGTCCGGTGCGAGCCCGGCATGATCATCAATCCGCCGTTGTGCACGAAGTTCTCCGTGAGCGCGATCGAGATGCTCACCGCGCGCATGCGGGGCATCCCGTCCTCCGCGTGCCAGGTCTCGAAGTCGGAGTGCCAGTAGAAGTCCTTGCCCTGGAACCCCGGCTTGTAGTTGACCCGGCTCTGATGGATGTAGACGTCCGAATCGAGGATCTGCCTGGCCCGGCCGACGATGCGCGGATCGGCCGCCAGCTCGGCGAACACTTCGCTGATGCGGTGCACCTCGAAGATCGAACGGACCTCCCGCGAGTGCCGTTCCGTGATGACGCGCTCATCGTCCTTGAGCCCCTCGTCCGTGACGAGGCGGTGCAGCTCGGCGCGGTATCGCTCGACCTCCACCGGCTCGATCAACTGCTCGACGGTGAGGAAGCCCCTCTCGGCGAAGCCCTTCAGCGTCCGCTCGTCGATGGGGCCGTCCTCCGGCCCGCCGTACACCACCGGGTCCTGCCGGAAGATGAGGGTCGGTTCTGTCGTCTTACGCGTCGGATAGATGTCCATGGACATGCCGATCTTTCCTCCGAAATTCCCGTATTCCGTCGCTTCAGGAGCCGGCCTCGGTGATCAGGGGATAGACCCCGTTCTCGTCGTGCACTTCCCGTCCGGTGCAGGGCGGGTTGAACACGCACACCGTGCGCAGGTCGGTGTGCGCTCTGAGGGTGTGACGCTCGTGCCCGTCGAGGAGGTACATGGTTCCGGGGCCGATCTTGTGGGTCTCGCCGGTCTCGTGGTCGACGAGTTCGCCGGTTCCGGCGATGCAGTACACGGCCTCGATGTGGTTCGCGTACCACATCGTGGTCTCGGTCCCCGCGTAGAGGATCGTGTCGTGCAGCGAGAAACCGACCCGCTCTTTGGCGAGCACGAGACGCCGGCTGCACCAGGTCGGCGCCTTGACGTCGCGTTCGGTGCCGATGATGTCGTCCAGCGAGCGAACGATCACGGGAAACTCCTTTCCAGAGGGTTGGGCGCTGTGGTCACGGGCCGCGGAGTCATGGGGACCGCGGCGGGTCAGGCGGGTTGCTTCGCGCAGACGGCGCGGACGGAATCGGCGATCAGTTCGAGCCCCTCCGCGAGTTCCTCGTCGGAGGTGGTGAGCGGCGGAAGCAGCTTGGCCACCTCGTCCTCCGGCCCGGAGGTCTCCATCAGCAGACCGCGCTCGAACGCCGCGGCGCACACCTCGGGTGCGAGGCCGGGCCGGTCGAAGACGAGCCCCCAGGCCAGGCCCCGCCCGCGCACACCGGTGATGACGTCGGAGTGCTCGGCCGTGATGAGATTCAGGGCCTGCCTGACCTGCAGCCCCTTCTCGAGGGTCTCCTTCGCCAGCCTCTCGTCGGTCCAGAAATCCAGGGCAGCGGTCGCTGTGACGAACGCCGGATTGAAGCCGCGGAACGTCCCGTTGTGCTCACCCGGCTCCCAGACGTCCAGGTCGGAGCGGATGAGCGTGAGGGCGAGCGGAAGTCCGTACCCGCTGAGGGACTTCGACAGGCAGACGATGTCGGGGGTTATCCCGGCCGGTTCGAAGCTGAAGAACGGCCCGGTCCTTCCGCAGCCCATCTGTACGTCGTCGACGATGAGGAGGATGTCGTGCCTCCCGCACAGATCGGCCAGGCCGCGCAGCCACTCGGCGCTCGCGGGGTTGAGGCCGCCCTCCCCCTGTACGGTTTCCACGATCACCGCGGCGGGTTTGTCGATGCCGCTGCCGCTGTCCTCCAGCAACCGCTCGAAGAGCAGGAAGTCGGGGGTCCGGCCGTCGAGGTAGTTGTCGTAGGGCATCGTGACGGTGTGGTTCAGCGGGACACCCGCCCCGTTGCGCTTCATCGAGTTGCCGGTGACCGCGAGGGAGCCGAGGGTCATGCCGTGGAAGGCGTTGGTGAAGTTGACGATCGTCTGGCGGCCGGTGACCTTGCGGGCGAGTTTCAGCGCGGCCTCGACCGCGTTGGTGCCGGTGGGGCCGGGGAACTGGATCTTGTAGTCGAGCCTCCTGGGCGAGAGGACGACCTCCTGGAATTTCTCCAGGAAATGGCGTTTCGCCACCGTGTGCTTGTCGAGGCTGTGCACGATGTTGTCGCCGGCGAGATAGTTCAGGAGACTCAATTTGAGCTGCGGGTGATTATGGCCGTAGTTGAGTGCTCCGGCACCCGCGAAGAAATCGAGATAACTCCGTCCGTTCTCGTCGTACACACGGCTGCCCAGCGCCGTGCGGAACACCGTGGGCCAGCTCCGGCAGTAGCCTCTTACCTCTGATTCGAGTCGTTCGAAGATTTCCATTGTTCACCGTGTCCTTCGTCGTGATCGCGAGTGCCGAACGGCCGGCGGAGGCCGTCCTCTGCTAACTCCGGGGTTCCAGTGCGCCGATGCGGAAGAGCACCTCGGGCTCATGCGAGGCGGGGAAGTGCCCGCGTCCGAAGACCTCGCGTCGCTCCAGTGAGCTCCCCCAGTCCCGGGCGAACGACTCGAAAAGGCGGGTGGACGCCGTGTTGCCTGGAGTCACCGTCGCCTCGAGGAACCGGTGCCCACGGGCGACCATCCGCTCGGCGAGCCAGTCGAGCATCCGCCGGCCCAGCCCCCGGCCCCGCCAGGAGTGATCGACCGCGACCTGCCAGACGAAGAACGTGTCCGCCGCCTTCGGGCGGGTGAAGCCCGTCACGAAACCGCAGGCCTCGTCGCCTGCCCGTGCGATCACCGAGGTGTCGGAGAAATCGCGGCACCACAACAGATAACTGTAGGGAGAATTCACGTCCAGTGTTTTGGAGTCACGAGCGATGCGCCACAGCCGCGGCCCGTCGTCGATCGTGGGCTCCTCCATGTAAGTGTTTTTCTGGTCTCTCGCAATATGCGTCCGTTTCGGGACGCGTTCGCCCGACATGGGATACGAACTTAGCGAACTGACCGCAAGGCCCCGAGGTCATGAAGCGCGGGCCGATGTTTAGGCTCACTTGCCCGGGGTAGGACAAGATTCTTTTTGACCTTTCGGGATCTTGGGTGATCGCGCTCGGCGCCGGCGAAAATGTGTAATCCGTGTCTGGGCAGGCGAAATCGCGGACATCGGAGGGCCGTCGCCGTCCCGTCTGACCGTCGCCGGCCGGGACGCCGATGGCGTCCGCAGGGCGATGGTTTACCGAGAGATTGTGTGATTCAGATCACAGTGCATCGATATCGATCCGTGACCTGCCCGGGCGTCAAGCCCTCAAAGCAGGCACTCCAGGTGATCGACCACGGGGTTGAGCCACTCGCTCGGGGGTCCGAACGGTTCGTGGCCGTCCCGTAGGTGCCGGTCGGCGATGGTGATCAGATAGTGGGCGGCGGTCCGGCGCGCGTCCGCCGTCGACGTCCCGAGCAGACGGCCGGCCCGGGCGAGGCAGGCGGCGGCGGCCTGGCCCGGCCGCATCCGGCGCAGGCAGCGATGGAAGTAGTGGTGCAGGGCGTCGAAGCCGTACGGAACGCCGGTGCAGAACCGTTCCCAGTTCCGCACCAGCAGCCGCCCGTCGGCCGAGACCGTCACGTTCCACGGCGTGAAATCCCCGTGCCAGGCGTGGCCGCCGTCGGCGCCGAGCGCGGCGATCTCCGCTACGGCCGCTTCGAGCAGGCCGGCGGACGGACGAGATCCCATGAACCGGCGGGGCCTGGCCGGTGGGGCGGACAGCAGCAGCACCTCGGCGTCCCGCCATACCCCGTGGTGCAGCACGGCCGGGGGCACCACGATCTTGAGTGGCCGATCCGCGAGTGTTCGCAGGACCACGCTCTCGTGCCTGACGGCCGCACGGGCCGGCTCCGTTTCGCCGATCTTGACGATGCCGGCCCGGCCGGCCGAGTCGTACGCCTCCAGGACCGGTCCGTGGTGAGCCCGGCGGGCCGGCGGCCGTACGACGACCCGGATCGGCCGGTCGAGCACCTCGCTCAGATGGGCTGCGATCGCGTCCGGGCTCTCGGCCGGCGACGGGCCGCGGCCGAGCGCGTCACGCTCCCGGCGAGGCGCGGCGTGGTCGGGCGGGAGGGGGTGCCGGGCGGCCTCGCTCCCCATGCTCTCCGCACGTGTCGTGGCCCGTTTCCCGCCGGCCGCGCGATCAAGCATGCGAAAGACCTCCTCCGTATGACGCCGTTTCCGGACCGAGTGCCGGGAAATCTCCAGCCGGCGCTTCATCGTGTCGTCGCGATTTCGTTGAATCGCGACTTTCCGTAATTTCAACGGCGATGTCGTTGATGGCGGGAAATTGCGCGCTCTGCGATTTTGTGTCGAGATTGAGCGGTTTGTGTTGCCGCGGCATCGACGGATCGACGTGCTCCCGAGCCTCCGTCGCCGGCGCCCGGAGCGGGAGCACGAACGCCTGCTCAGGCGGGGTGAAGGCGAGCGGCACGAGGCCGTCGGCAGCCCCGCCGACCGGCCGGACGACGAGCTGACGCCGCCGCCGGCCGCGCTCCGCGGACTCCCGGCTGTGCGGTGGCGGACTCATGAACATCTCCATACCTCGGTTCCGTGTCCCGAACTATAGGACGAGCCGGTCTTTTGCCCGCCGGTTATTCACAATTTTCCGCCAACTTTCCGCCGGTGAGATGACGGAAACCGCTGCCGAGAGGCCGCCGGTTGGGCAATGGTGAATTCTGTCCGATCGCAGGAGTTCGCGAGGAGAGGGGGACGCGATGCGGGGAGCGGGCTTGGCCGGACTGCTGGCGGGGGGATGCCTCGTGGTGTGCGCCGCGTGCGCGGTGGCGTCCGGAACGTCGGACGGCGCTCCGGCGCCGGGCGATGCGCCGGGCGCGCGGCCGAAGAGCACGCGGGCGGGCGCGTCACCGGGCGCGGGGATGCCCGCCGGGCGTGCGACCCCGGAGGCCTGCGCGGTGACGGACAAGCTGATCCCGACCTGCGGGGCATGGTGGGGGATCGCCTCCGACGCCTTCTCCGGCCGGGGATCGCTGCGGGCGACCGAGGCGGCCGAGCGGCGGATGGGCCGCCGGGCCGACATCGTGCACATCCGTCACCGCGGTGCCGTGCTGTTCCCGACGCCGCAGGAACGCGAGATCGCCAAAGGTCCCCGGCTGCTGCTGATCAACTGGACGCCGGCGCCGGACCGCACCTGGGCGCAGATCGCCAGGGGAGCGGTCGACGAGCGCATCGACCGGCTGGCCGATCACATCGTCCGGACCTTCCCCGGCCGGTTCTTCCTGACGATCCAGCATGAGCCGGACAGCGAAGTACGGCGCGGCGCCGGCTACTCGGCCACCGACTACGTCGCCATGTACCGCCACGTCGTCACCCGGCTACGGGGCCGGGGCGTACGCAACGCGGTGACCGTGATGACCTACCGGGGAGCGCTCGACTGGGTGTCCAAGCCCTGGTTCGACCGCCTCTACCCGGGCGACGACGTGGTCGACTGGGTGGCCTTCGATCCCTACGCGGACGACCGGGTGAGCGACTTCTCCGGTCTGGTGAACCGGACCCGGCGCGACAACCCGGAATGGCCTGGGTTCTACCAATGGCTGCAGCGGCGATTCCCGGCGAAGCCGATCATGCTCGCCGAGTGGGGCGTCTTCGAACGTCCCCGCGCACCCCGCTACAAACGGGACTTCTTCGCCTCCGTCAAACGGCAGATCGGCGACTACCCGCAGATCAAGGCCATGGTCTACGTCGACTCGTCGCCGGCGTCCGGGGGGGACACCCGCTTCGACACCACGCCGGGTGCGAGCAGGGCGTTCTCCCGGCTCGCCCGCATCCCCCGGTTCACCGCCACCTCCGTCCCGCCCGCCTGAGCCGGAGGCGAGGCTTCAGCGGATCCAGCCGCCGGAGGTGAGGGCGTTGAGCACGGTGCCGACGGCACGCTCGACGCTGATGCCGGTGGTGTCGATCACGAGGTCGGCGTCGTCCGGCTCCTCGTAGGGGTCGGAGATGCCGGTGAACTCCGGGATCAGCCCGGCACGCGCCTTGGCGTACAGGCCCTTCCGGTCGCGGCGCTCGCACTCCTCCAGCGGGGTGGCCACATGGACGAGCAGGAAGTCGGCGCCGACCTCCTCGACCATGGCGCGGACCTCCTGCCTGGTCGCCGCGTACGGCGCGATCGGGGCGCAGACGGCCAGGCCGCCGTGCCGGGCGACCTCGGCTGCCACGAAGCCGATCCGCCGGATGTTGCGGTCGCGGTCCTCGCGGGAGAACGTGAGCCCCGCCGACAGCATCCGCCGTACGACGTCGCCGTCCAGGTAGGTGATCGTCCGCCCGCCGCGCTCCAGCAGCGTGTCGCGCAGCCCCCTGGCGATGGTCGACTTGCCCGAGCCGGACAGGCCGGTGAAGAACACCACGAGCCCGCGGCGGTGCGGGGGGCCGGGGATCGCGATCGGCGCGGGTCCCGCGTAGTGCTCGGTGGCCCCGTAGTTGCGCGCCACGTGCTCGCGCACCTCCAGGTCGATCTCGGCGTCCGCGCGCGGCGCGAGCGGCACGGCCACCACCTGCGAGCCGGGCAGCCGATCGGCCGCCTTGAGCGCTGCGCGCACCACGGCGGGGCCGCCCTCACCGAAGACCAGGGGCATCAGCACGATCGCGGCGTCCAGCTCCTCGGCGGTGGCGGCCACGTCCTCGAGCGCCGTGCCGTCCAGCGGCCCGCGCATGGTCACCGCCAGGATCTCCCCCTCGGGCAGCTCCTTGCGCACCTCGGCGGGGGTACGGCGCAGCCGCGCGAACGGGCCGTACACCGGCGCGTCCAGCGCCTCCACCTGACCGGACACGTGGCACCCGCCGTGCCCGTCGTCGTCCAGCTCCCGGACGGTCAGTACGGCCACCGCCGCGCCCTCGGGATCACGGAGCGTGACCCGGTCGCCGGGCCGGACCTCGTCGGGCCGGATCTCGCGGGGCAGGGCGAGCGTGATCGGATCGGGCCACGGGGTGCCGTCGGGCAGCCGGCCGTGCTCGGCGACGCCGTGCGCCGCCTCGACGCTGAGGAATCCGGTCAGTGGGGCGAAGGCGCCGGAGAGCAGCAACTCCAGGTCGGCCAGCTCCCTGGCGTCGGGAATCCACTCGATCATGTCACCGCTTCCGATCGTCCGTCGGCTACGCACCTTATCCGGATTTACCGGCGTCCGGAGCCCCTGAACGGGGTGTTCAGATCAGGCGGGCGAAGTGGTTCTGCGGGCGGCGGATCACCATGGTGATCTCGTCCTCGGTCTCGTCGAGCCGGCCCCTCGAGAGCACGGCCACACCACGGCAGACCCTGGCGACCAGGTTGCCGTACGGACCCTGCCGCGCCGGGCCGCTCATCGCCGAATGGTCTTCGTCGATCATGAGCCCCCGGGTCAGGCAGAACGCGCGCATGCCCTCGCGCGACGCCAGCGGTTCGTAGACCGCCGGCAGCGGCCCCACCGAGCCGTCGGGGGACAGCCTGCGCCACAGCACGCGCCGCAGCCACCCGGGGACGGCCCGGTCGCAGAAGCCGTACGCCGAGCGCCGGTCCCGCATCTTGAGCAGCAGCAGGCCGCCGGGCCGCAGCGCGGCGACCAGCCGGTCGAGGACCACCTCGGCGCTGCGGATGCGCTCCAGGAGGAAGGACACATAGACCACGTCGAACGTGCGCGGCCGGAGCGGCACCTGGCGGAGGTCGCCCAGATGCACCTCGTCCAGGTCCTTGCGGTCGACGGCGTGGGCGCGCAGCGGGGGCAGGTCCTCGTCCACCCCGCAGATCCGGGGCTCGAACCGCCCGACGTCCAGGGCGCCGTCCCGGCCGCATCCCGCGATGAGGATGTCGAGCCGCCGGCCCAGCTGGTCGGTCCACTGCTCGCGGATCCGCCGGCCGAACACGTCGCCGGAGTCCGCGGACGACCGTTGAACCTGAGAAGACATGAGACCGAGAGTAATCACATCGATACCATCCGTAGTGGATTCGCCTCGCCAAGATTTCGGACGCCCTCGCGCGGGCAGTGTCCGTACGGGCGTAGCCTGGTAACCCCCGATCCGGACTCGGCTCGGGGTTGTTTCGCTTGCCGACGTGGGGCTGCAGAAGGCATAGATGTCTCTTTCCGGACTACTCGACCTTGTCTCCGCCGAGCCGAAGCTCGCCGCCGCGCTGGAAGACTCCGGAGGGCCGGGTGACACCGGCGCCGAACTGGTCGCACCGCCCGCGCTGCGGCCGTTCGTCGTGGCCGCGCTCTCCCGCGCACGGCCGGTGCTGGCCGTCACCGCCACCGGGCGTGAGGCCGAGGACCTCGCCGCCGCGCTGACCAGTCTCATCGACGAGACGTCGGTGGCGATCTTCCCGGCGTGGGAGACGCTGCCGCACGAACGGCTCTCGCCGCGCAGCGACACCGTGGGTCAGCGCCTCGCCGTACTACGCCGCCTGGCGCACCCGGTCCAGGGAGATCCGAACGCCGGCCCGCTGCGGGTCGTCGTGGCCCCGGTCCGCTCGCTGCTGCAGCCGATAGTGTCGGGCCTGGGCGACCTGGAGCCGGTACGGCTGCGCGCGGGCGACGACGCCGACCTGGACGACGTGGTGGCGAGGCTGGTCGAGAACGGCTACCACCGCGTGGACATGGTGGAGAAGCGCGGCGAGGTCGCCGTGCGCGGCGGCCTGCTCGACGTGTTCCCGCCCACCGAGGAGCACCCGCTGCGGCTGGAGTTCTGGGGGGACTCGGTCGAGGAGATCCGCTGGTTCAAGGTGACCGACCAGCGCTCGCTGGAGATCGCCCAGGACGGGCTGTTCGCCGCGCCCTGCCGGGAGCTCCTGCTCACCGACGACGTACGGCGGCGCGCCCGTGAGCTGGCGGACGAGCACCCGGCGCTGAAGGACGTCCTGGATCAGCTCGCGGACGGCGTGCCGGTCGAGGGCATGGAGGCGCTCGCGCCGGTGCTGGCCGGATCGATGGACCTGCTCCTCGATCACCTGCCGGTGCGGTCTGCGGTCTTCGTCTGCGATCCGGAACGCATCCGCGGCCGGGCCGTGGAGCTCGTGCGGACCAGCCAGGAGTTCATGGAGGCGTCCTGGATCAACGCCGCCGCGGGCGGAGCGGCGCCGATCGACCTGCGCGCCGCCGCCTTCCGGACGCTGGAGGAGGTCCGCGACCACGCCCGCGAGATCGGCGGGCAGTGGTGGACGATCGCGCCGTTCGGCGAGGGCACCGAGCTGGACGTCCACGACGTGGAGGCCTACCGCGGCGACACGCAGCGGGCGCTGGCCGACATCAAGGGCTGGCTCGGCGCCGGCAAGGCCGTCGTCCTGCTCAGTGAGGGCCCCGGCCCGGCCGGGCGGATGGTCGGGCTGCTCAAGGGCGTCGACGTGCCGGCCAGGATGGTGCCCGCGCTCGACGGGCCGCCGGCCCGCGACGTGGTCCAGGTCACCACCGGCCGCATCGACCACGGCTTCGTCACCCCGGACGTGGTGGTGATCACCCATCTCGACCTCGTCGGGCAGAAGGCGTCCACCAAGGACATGCGGCGGCTGCCGTCGCGGCGGCGCAACATGGTCGACCCGCTGCAGCTCAAGATCGGCGACCATGTCGTACACGAGCAGCACGGGGTCGGCCGGTACGTCGAGATGGTGCAGCGCACGATCCAGGGCGCGACCCGCGAGTACCTCGTGATCGAGTACGCCAGGGGCGACCGCCTCTACGTGCCGACCGACCAGCTCGACGAGGTCACGCGGTACGTCGGGGGAGAGGCGCCGACGCTCAACCGGATGGGCGGCGCCGACTGGGCCAAGGCCAAGACCAAGGCGCGCAAGGCGGTCAGGGAGATCGCCGGTGAGCTGATCAGGCTCTACTCGGCCCGGATGGCCTCGCCGGGGCACCCGTTCGGGCCGGACACGCCCTGGCAGCGGGAGATGGAGGACGCCTTCCCCTACGCCGAGACGAACGACCAGCTCGAGGCGATCGAGGAGGTCAAGCGCGACATGGAGCGGGCGGTCCCGATGGACCGGCTGATCTGCGGCGACGTCGGCTACGGCAAGACCGAGATCGCGGTGCGCGCGGCCTTCAAGGCGGTGCAGGACGGCAAGCAGGTCGCGGTGCTCGTGCCGACCACGCTGCTGGTGCAGCAGCACCTGTCCACGTTCGGCGAGCGGTTCGCGAGCTTCCCCGTCACGATCAAGCCGATCTCCCGGTTCCAGACCGACGGCGAGGTGAAGGCGACCCTGGAAGGGCTCAAGACGGGCGGCGTCGACGTGGTGATCGGCACCCACCGGCTGCTGTCCCCGGAGGTCAGGTTCAAGGACCTCGGCCTGATCATCGTGGACGAGGAGCAGCGGTTCGGTGTCGAGCACAAGGAGGCCATGAAGCACATGCGCACCCAGGTGGACGTGCTCGCCATGTCCGCCACCCCGATTCCGCGCACGCTGGAGATGGGCCTGACCGGCATCCGGGAGATGTCCACGATCCTCACCCCGCCCGAGGAGCGGCATCCGATCCTCACGTTCGTCGGACCGTACGACGAGAAGCAGATCGCGGCGGCGATCCGGCGCGAGCTGATGCGCGACGGGCAGACGTTCTTCGTCCACAACCGGGTGCGCAGCATAGACAAGGTCGCGGCACGGCTGCGCGAGCTGGTCCCCGAGGCGCGGATCGCGGTCGCGCACGGCCAGATGAACGAGACCCAGCTCGAAAAGATCATGGTGGACTTCTGGGAGCGCGACTTCGACGTGCTCGTCTGCACCACGATCGTGGAGTCGGGCCTCGACGTGCCCAACGCCAACACGCTGATCGTCGACCGGGCCGACAATTACGGTCTGTCGCAGCTCCACCAGCTGCGCGGCCGGGTCGGCCGGGGCCGCGAGCGCGGGTACGCCTACTTCCTCTATCCGCCCGAGGCCCCGCTGACGGAGACCGCGCACGAGCGGCTCGCCACGATCGCCCAGCACACCGAGATGGGCGCGGGCATGTACGTCGCGATGAAGGACCTGGAGATCCGCGGCGCGGGCAACATCCTCGGGGCCGAGCAGTCGGGTCACATCGCGGGCGTCGGATTCGACCTGTACGTCCGGATGATGGCGGAGGCCGTACAGGAGCAGAAGTCCAAGCTGGCCGGGGAGAGCGGCGTCGAGGAGCGGCCGGAGGTCAGGGCCGAGCTGCCGATCAACGCGCACGTGCCGCACGCGTATGTCACGTCGGAGCGGCTGCGCCTGGAGGCCTACAAGCGGATCGCCGCGATCGGCTCCGAGGCCGATCTGGCCGCGGTACGCGACGAGCTGACCGACCGGTACGGCAGGCCGCCCCGTGAGGTGGAGAATCTGCTGGAGGTGGCGCGTTTCCGGATGAAGGCCCGCGAGGCCGGGCTGACGGACGTCACGCTGCAGGGGCAGCAGATCAAATTCGCCCCGGTATCGCTGAAAGATTCACAGCAGGTGCGGCTGCAGCGGCTTTATCCCAAGTCGATTCTGAAGCAGGCGACCGGAATCCTGCTGGTGCCCGCGCCGCGTACCAAGCCGATCGGCGGGCAGCCGCTGCGCGACCTGGATCTGCTCAAATGGTGCGAGGACCTGGTCGAGGCCATGTTCCTGGAGCCTATGCGGGTACAGTGACCGCGGTCGTTCGCAATCTCTCATAAATCGGCATCAGCCCGGTGTTATCGGAAGGATCAGAACGTGAAGTCGTACCGTGTGCGCGTCGCGGCCGCGGTCGCGGCGGCGGCGGTCGCCGCCGGCGCGCTGAGCGCTTGTGCCCCCGTACAGGCCGGTGCCGCGGCGATCGTGGGCGATGACCGCATCAGCTCCAGTGAGCTCGACGCCGCGGTCCGGTCCATTCATGAGGACGCGGCCGCAAACGGCCTGGACGCAACCGACGAGCAGCGCGCCACTCCGCCGCTGCCCGGGCCGCGCGAGGTCCTGGCCAACATCGCCGGCAGCCGCCAGATCATCGAGTTCGGCCGGCAGAAGGGCATCGACGTCACCGAGCGCGAGATCGACGACATGCTGCTGGGGGTCGAGACCCAGGCCAAGCAGCAGGGCATGACGATCAACCAGGTGCTGCTGCTGAGCGGCATCCCGCTGTCGGAGGGCCGGACGATCATCCGCGCCGTGCTCGTACGCAGGAAGCTGGAGTCGCGGATCGCCGGCGCCGAGGCCGATCCGCAGATGGTGGCGGAGAAGCTCGGCAAGGAGGTCGACACGACGGTGCCGATCAAGTTCAGCCCCCGCTACGGCAAGTTCGACCCCGAGCGCCAGACCTTCATCGTCGACGATCGCTTCGGCGCGGTCCAGTCCGCCCCCGCGGCCTCGCCCGAGGACATCCCCCAGGCCGGTTGACGATGTCGTTGATCGTGGTCACCACCTCGCCTCGGGTGCCGCCGGGGCTGCTCACGCCGGCGGCCTGGCAGGCGCTCGGCGGCGGGCGGGTGCTGACCGGCCGCGCCGATCACCCCTATCTGCCCTATCTGGCCGAGGCCGGCATAGCGGTCGAGGTGGTCGGCGCCCGGGACCGGGTCCCGGCCGACATCGCCCGCCGCAGCCGTACGGAGACACTCGTCTGGCTGGCCGCGCAGGACGGTGACGAGGAGTTCATGCGCGCGGTCGGCCACGCCGCCGTGGCCCTGGACGATCCTCCGGTCATCGAGGTCGTGCCCGGCTCCTACGATCTGCCCGGGGCGAGGCTGCTCGATCTCGTCCAGGTCATGGACCGGCTCCGCCGCGAGTGCCCCTGGGATCGCGGGCAGACCCACGAGTCGCTCGTGCCGTACCTCGTGGAGGAGGCCTACGAGGTGCTCGACACCATCGACCGGGGCGATTACCGGGCGCTCCAGGAGGAGCTCGGCGACCTGCTGCTCCAGGTCGTTTTCCACGCCAGGATCGCCCAGGAGAAGTCGGCCCAGGCGGGACCGGCCGCCTCGGCGGGATCGCCCTCAGCGGAGTCGATCCCTGCGGAGTCGATCCCTGCGGAGACCTCTGCGGGATCGGCGCGGGACGGCGACGGGTTCGACATCGACGACGTCGCCGGCGGGATCGTGGACAAGCTGGTCCGCCGCCATCCCCATGTGTTCGCCGACGTCCGGGTCTCCGGCGCCGGCGAGGTCAGTGACAACTGGGAGACCATCAAGGCGGCAGAGCGGGCCGCCAGGGGCGAGACGGGCTCGGCGCTGAGCGGCGTGCCGATGGCCCAGCCCGCGCTCTCTCTCGCCGCCCAGCTCCTGCGCCGGGCCGGCCGTGCCGGAGCGCCGGACGCGCTCGCCGACGACCTGCCGGCTGACGCGGGCGCGCGGCTCTTCCAGCTCGTACGGCAGGCACAGGCGGCGGGCATCGACCCCGAGGCCGAGCTCAGGGCTGCGGCCAAGGAATATCGCCGCAGGGTCGAGGCATGGGAGCGGGAACGCGCCGGCGAAGCCGGCCGGGAAAAGTTCTGAAAGAAGCCCGGCACGACGGAACGGCCCCGCCGTACCGAGTAGTAGAGACCGATAGGCTCGGTGAGCAAGCCGTCCGCGACATTGCTTAGGAGCGTTCGTGGCTGCCATCGAGGCCGTTGCCGCCCGCGAGATCCTCGACTCCCGGGGCAACCCCACGGTCGAGGTCGAGGTCCTGCTGGACGACTACAGCACGGGCCGCGCCGCCGTTCCCAGCGGCGCCTCCACCGGACAGTTCGAGGCCGTGGAACTTCGCGACGGGGACAAGAGGCGTTATCTCGGCAAGGGTGTCGAGAAGGCCGTCCTCGGCGTCACCGACGAGATCGCCGAGGAGATCATCGGCCTCGACGCCGAGGAGCAGCGCCTCATCGACCAGACCATGATCGACCTGGACGGTACGCCCAACAAGGGCCGCATCGGCGCCAACGCGATCCTCGGGGTCTCCCTCGCCGTCGCCAAGGCCGCCGCCGACAGCGCGGACCTGCCGCTGTTCCGCTACGTCGGCGGGGCGAACGCGCACGTGCTGCCGGTGCCGCTGATGAACATTCTCAACGGTGGCGCGCACGCCGACACCAACGTGGACATCCAGGAGTTCATGATCGCTCCGATCGGCGCCGAGACGTTCTCCGAGGCGGTGCGGATGGGCGCCGAGACGTACCAGACGCTGAAGAGCGTGCTCAAGGAGAAGGGCTACGTCACCGGTCTGGGCGACGAGGGCGGCTTCGCGCCGAACCTGCCGTCCAACCGCGACGCGCTCGACCTGATCATGGTCGCGATCGAGAAGGCCGGCTACACCCCGGGTGAGGACATCGCGCTCGCGCTCGACGTCGCGGCCAGCGAGTTCCACTCCGAGGGCGTCTACACGATCGACGGCAAGGGGCTGTCGGCCGTCGAGCTGACCGCGTTCTACGAGGACCTGGTCCGCTCCTACCCGCTGGTCTCCATCGAGGACCCGCTCAACGAGGAGGACTGGGAGGGCTGGCGGGCCATCACCGCCTCGCTCGGCGCCGAGGTCCAGCTCGTGGGCGACGACCTGTTCGTCACCAACCCGGAGCGGCTGGAGCGCGGCATCCGGGACGGCGCCGCCAACGCGCTGCTGGTCAAGGTCAACCAGATCGGCACGCTGTCGGAGACCCTCGACGCGGTCGACCTGGCGCACCGCAGCGGCTACCGCTGCGTGATGAGCCACCGCTCGGGCGAGACCGAGGACACGACGATCGCCGATCTCGCCGTCGCGACCAACTGTGGGCAGATCAAGACCGGTGCCCCGGCCCGGTCCGACCGCGTGGCCAAGTACAACCAGCTCATGCGCATCGAGGAACTGCTCGACGACGCCGCCCGCTTCGCCGGCCGTTCCGCCTTCCCCCGCTTCCGGGGATAGCGGGCCGGAGGGGGTTGATCGGCGTTGGCGAAACGACCGCAGCTGACCGGGCGGGCGGCGATCCTCGCGGTCGTCGTCTGCGTCAACGCGATGAGCCTCGCGTACCCGGCGCGGGAGGTCATCGCCCAGCGGCGGGAGATCGCCAAGCTCGAGCAGGAGCAGACCCGTGCCCTCCGCGACCTGCGCACGCTTGAGGAGCGGCGCAAGCAGCGTGAGGACCCGGAGTACGTCAAGCGAATGCTCAAGGAGCGGTTGCACTACTGCGAGCCCGGCGCGAAGTGCTACGTCGTGCTCGACCAGAAGCCGGCCGGGTCCGCTTCCCCCGGCGGGGGCAAGAAGGCGGAGCCGCCCGCGTGGTACGTCAAGCTGTGGCAGTCCGTCGAGGCCGCGGACGAGGGTCGTGACAGCGTTCCCGCGAGCCGGAACTGAACGCGGCGACCGGGTCGTACGGCCGCGGCGCCGCGGCCGGGAGCGGGAGCGCGGCGGCGGGCGAAGATGAGCGGGTGCGTGACCGAGCACGAGGGAGTTCGACGGTGGTGGATCGGGCCGACCTGTCGGCGGCGCAGGAACAACTCGGGCGGCCGCCGCGTGGGGTGCGGGCGGTGGCGCACCGGTGCCCGTGCGGGCTTCCCGACGTGCTGGAGACCGCGCCCCGGCTGCCGGACGGCACGCCGTTTCCCACGCTGTTCTATCTGACCTGTCCCAGGGCGGCGTCGGCCATCGGCACGCTGGAGGCCTCCGGGCTGATGCGGCGGATGCAGGCCAGGCTCGCCGAAGATCCCGGGCTGGCCGACGCGTACCGGGCCGCGCACGAGGACTACCTCGCCCGCCGGGACCGGGCCGCCGCCGAGGAGGGCATGGAGGCGCTGCCCAGGGGCACGCAGAGCGCCGGGGGCATGCCCGACCGGGTCAAGTGCCTCCACGCGCTGGTCGCACACGAGCTCGCGGTCCCCGGGGCCAACCCGTTCGGTCGCGAGGCGCTCGACGCACTGCCGGAGTGGTGGGCCGACGGCCCCTGCGTCGCGGCGGAGCCGGCCGGTACGGAAGACTCGACATCCGCGGAGGAGAAATCGTCATGACACGGGTCGCGGCCATTGACTGCGGGACGAATTCGGTCCGGCTTCTCATCGCGGACATCTCGGGTGAGCGGCTCACCGATGTCGAGCGGCGGATGGAGATCGTACGGCTCGGCCAGGACGTGGACCGGACCGGACGGCTCGCGCCGGAGGCCCTGGAGCGCACGTTCGGCGCGATGCGCGGCTACGCCAAGCTGATCAGGAAGCACGCCGCGCCGGATGGCGGGCCCGCCGGAACGCCGGTGGGGATGCCCGTTCGCGTGGTCGCCACGTCGGCCACCCGGGACGCCGAGAATCGGGCCGACTTCGTGTCGGGCGTTCGCGAGATCTTCGGCGTCGAGCCCGAGGTCGTCAGCGGGGCGGAGGAGGCCGGGCTGTCGTTCACGGGCGCCACCCGTGGTCTGGCCGACGTCACGGCCGCCGAGGGGCCGTACCTGGTGGTGGACATCGGGGGCGGCTCGACGGAGTTCGTCGTCGGCTCTGCCGGGAGGACGGCGGGCGGCGCGGGCGCCGCCGAGGGCGTCGTCAGGGGCGCCATGTCCGTCGACATCGGCTGTGTCCGGCTGACCGAGCGGCACCTCGGGACGGCGGGCGATCCGCCGAGCCGGGAGGCCGTACAGGCCGCGATCGCGGACATCGAGGCGGCCATGGACCGGGTGGAGACCGAGGTGCCGGTACGGGACGCCCGGACGCTGGTCGGGCTGGCCGGGTCGGTCACGACGGTCGCGGGCATCGCACTCGGCCTGCCGGCCTACGACCCGGCGTTGATCCACCATTCCCGCATCTCCGCCGAGCGGGTCCACGAGGTGAGCGCCCGGCTGCTGCGGATGACCCACGCGGAACGGGCGGCCATCCCGGTCATGCACCCCGGCCGGGTCGACGTGATCGGCGCGGGCGCGCTCATCCTCGACCGCATCGTCGGCAGGTACGGCTTGTCCGAGGTGGTCGTCAGCGAGCACGACATCCTCGACGGCATCGCCTGGTCCCTCGCCTGATCCCGCTGCCACGCCCCCGGCGGGGGGAGATCCTCCCACTGCCGCGTCCTGGACGGCCACCTCGCCGAGATGCCCGCGCCGTCGCCCGTGGCGGCGTCGGCCGGGACCGGCGCCTTCCCCGCACCGGCTCCGGAGCCGGCCTCAGGGCCGCCTCCGGAGGAAGTGCCGGGGTGAGAACCGCTGATCGTACGGATCACCCCTGCGGGCGCGGGATCATCCGTACAGGCGGACGGGCAGGGAGAACATGCCGCGCATGATGGCGCTCGGCCACCAGGTGAGGTCGGCGGGATCGACGGCGAGCGACAGCTCGGGGAAGCGGCGCAGCACGCTGCCGATCGCGGCCTCGGCCTCGATCTGCGCGAGGGCCGCCCCGACGCAGTAGTGCGGTCCGCGCCCGAAGGCGAGGTGCGGCCCGCCCGTCCTGCCCGGGGAGAACGCGTCGGGATCGGGGAAGGCGGACGGGTCGCGGTTGGCCGACAGCAGCGAGACGAGGATGGGCTCTCCCGGCAGCATCTCCTGGCCGCCGATGACGACGGGCTCGGTGGGGAAGCGCCAGGTGGCGTTCCGCACCGGGCCGTCGTAGCGCAGCATCTCGTCGATGAACCCGGGCAGCCGGGCCGGATCCGAGCGGAGCTCGGCGGCCTGCCGCGGGTGACGCAGGAGCGCGAGCAGTCCGTTGCCGATCAGGGCGACGGTCGTCTCGTGCCCGGCGATCAGCAGCAGGAACGCGGTCGAGGTCAGCTCGTCCTCGTCGATCTCGCCCTGTGCGGAGCGCCGGACGAGATCGGTGAGCAGGTCGTCGCCCGGGTGCGTGCGTTTGAGCGCGACGAGGCCGGCGAGGAACTTCTCCAGCGCGTCGGTGGCCTCGGCGATCTGCGCCACCTCGGAGGCGGCGGAGGAGTCGATGACCGAGGCGTGGTGGTGGAAGGTGGGGCGGTCCGCCTCCGGCACGCCCAGCAGATCACAGATGATCGTGATCGGCAGGGGATAGGCGAGCCCCGCGATCAGGTCGGCCTCCGGCCCGTCCAGCCGGTCGAGGAGATCGTCGGTCACCTCCTGGGCGCGCTCGCGCAGCCCCGCCATCCGCCGTGGCGTGAAGGCGGAGCCGACCAGCCGTCGCAGCCTGGAGTGGTCGGCGCCGTCCGCGTTGAGCATGTGGCGGGCCAGGCCCGGCCGGTGGTCGAGGGGCAGGCCGAGGCTGGCCGCCCGCCACTCGGGGGAGCCGGCCGCGGGGTCCTTGGCCAGGGACGGGTGGGTGAGCGTGACCACGGCGTCCTCGTAGCGGGTCACCAGCCATGCCTGGCAGCCGGGCAGCGGCACCCGGGTGACCGGGGCGTTGTCGCGCAGCCATGCATAGGCCGGATAGGGGTCGGCGTCGAACGCCGGACCGAACAGCGGAGGACATAAGTTGTCAGACATGGCCCGATTCCTACCCACCTCCGCTCTCGGGTCGGTGCCCCTCCCGGGATTTGATCTCGCGAATTCTCACAGGCGACGCGAGGCGGGCCGAGTATGCACATCTGCGGTTTTCGTCCCGGGCAGGCGGAGTGACCTGGCACGATCGGTGGCATGAGTGCTGTTCCTCCCGGATCCGGATGGCCGGGCGACCCCGCCGGACCGGAGACCCCCGTCGCCCATGACGCCCTCGACGTGGCCAAACTCGCGGCCGAGAGCCGTACGGTCGCGGAGTTGACCGCCCGCCAGTCGGTGTGCCGGGCCTGCCCCCGGCTCGTCGAGTGGCGGGAGAGCGTCGCGGACACCAAACGGCGGGCGTTCGCCGACGAGACGTACTGGGGCCGTCCGATCCCCGGCTGGGGCGACGAGCGGCCGCATACGCTCATCGTCGGGCTGGCTCCGGCGGCGCACGGCGGGAACCGTACGGGCAGGATCTTCACGGGGGACCGCAGCGGTGACTGGCTGTTCGCCTCGCTGCACCGCACGGGCCTGGCGACCCGCGAGACGAGCACGCGCGCCGGCGACGGTCAGCGGCTCATCGGGGCGCGGATGATGGCGGCGGTCCGATGCGCGCCGCCCGCGAACAAGCCCACCACGCAGGAGCGGGACGCGTGTTTCCCCTGGCTGGCCCGGGAGCTCGCGATGACGGCCGAGTCGACCCGGGTCGTCGTGGCGCTCGGCGGCTTCGCCTGGCAGGCCGTCTGGCCCGCGCTGCGGGAGGCGGGCTTCACGCTGCCGTCGCGCAGACCCCGGTTCGGGCACGGGGTGGAGGTGCCCATCTCGTACGGCACGGTCCCGGTGACGCTGCTCGCCTGTTATCACCCCAGCCAGCAGAACACCTTCACCGGCAGGGTCACGGCCGAGATGCTCGACGCGGTCTTCGCCAGGGCCGTCGAGATCGCTAGCACGCCGAGCTTGTGAACCCTTTCACGAGTGTGAAATCGGTCACCGACAGAAGTTCTACGAATCTTCTACCTGGGAAAACCCGACATCCTCGACTGTGATCAGAAAAACGGCACGGCTTTCCTCAAGGGAGGGTTGGTGTGGATGCCGACTCGTGACCTAAGCTTGTGAATAGATTCACAAGTTAGGACGGGAGCATGAACCGCAAGCCGAAGCACATCGTCATCGTCGGCGGTGGATATGTGGGCCTGTACACGGGCCTGCGACTCCAGCGCACGCTGCGCGCGGAGCTCCGCGACGGGAGCGTGCGGATCACGCTGATCGACCCGCAGTCCTACATGACCTACCAGCCGTTCCTCCCCGAGGCCGCGGCGGGGAACATCTCCCCGCGCCACGTCGTGGCCCCGCTGCGCCGTGTGCTCCCGAAGGTTCGCATCCTGAACGGCCGGGTCGCCAAGGTGCACCACGCGACCAGGACGCTGATCTTCGAGCCGTCCGCCGGCCACGCCCGGGAGATTGAGTACGACGTCGTCGTCATGGCGGCCGGCTCCATCTCCCGGACGCTGCCCATCCCCGGCCTGGCCGACGCGGCGATCGGCTTCAAGACCATCGGTGAGGCCATCGCGCTGCGCAACCGGGTCCTCGCCCTGCTCGACCGGGCCGACTCGACCGACGACCCGGAGGTGCGCCGCCGGGCGCTCACCTTCGTCGTGGTCGGGGGTGGCTTCGCCGGCATCGAGCTGCTCGCCGAGCTCGAGGACATGACCGAAGACTCGATCAAGTACTACCCGGCCATCGAGAAGAGCGATCTGCGCTGGGTCCTCATCGAGGCCAGCGACCGCATCCTGCCCGAGGTCGGCCCCGAGATGGGTGAGTGGACGGCCGAGCAGCTCCGCGAGCGCGGCATCGAGCTGAAGATGGAGACGCGGCTGGATTCCTGCGTGGGCGGCCTCGTCAAGACCTCCGACGGCGACGAGTTCGAGTCGGCGACGATCGTGTGGACCGCCGGAGTGAAGCCCAGCCCGGTCGTCGACTACACCGACCTTCCCCTGGACGAGCGCGGACGGGTCAAGACGACCACCCGGCTGACCGTCGCCGGGGTCAAGGGAGCCTTCGCGGCCGGCGATATCGCCGGGGTGCCCGATGTGACCAACCCCGGCCGCTACTGCGCGCCCAATGCCCAGCACGCCGTACGGCAGGCCCGGGTCCTCGGCGACAACGTCGCGGCCTACCTGCGCGGCGGGAAGCTGAAGGACTATCGGCACAAGTACGCCGGATCGGTCGCCGGTCTCGGCCTGTACCGGGGGGTCGCGAACGTCTACGGCATGAAGCTGCGTGGCTTTCCTGCCTGGTTTATGCACAGAACGTACCATCTGTCGCGAGTACCCACCTTAAACCGGAAGGTGCGGGTAGTGGCAGATTGGACGCTCGCGCTGTTCTTCAAGAGGGAGACCATCTCGCTGGGCGAGATAGAGCACCCCCGCGATGTGTTCCGGGCAGCCGCGGCCAGGAAGGGAGGACGGTCCGCCCAGGTGAAGACGATCTAGAGGGCTGCTTCGCGGCGACCCTGAGGGGGTCCGTCACGACCGGGGATCGCGGCCCGGCACCGGGTCACGCGTGCGAGGACGCGGCTTTGAAACACGACCTAAGCCACAACCGGTTACACATGACTGATCCTTGACATATGATCGCGACGCCCCCGTAGCCCAATGGCAGAGGCAAGCCCCTTAAAAGGGCTGTGGTGTGGGTTCGAGTCCCACCGGGGGCACTCGCGTGACGCTCACCGGAAGCACCCGTGACCTCGCCGGCGAGATCATGGTCCTCCGCTGGGGCCGCCGGACGCCCGCCGGACCAGGAGAGATCATGGGCAGGCCCGATGGGGCCGGCCGGGGCCGCGCGTACGGCCCTTGCCACAGGTGTCGGACGGGTACCTGGGCAGAGCCGTCATGAGCGGAAGCCGGAGCACGAACCGGGCGCCCCCGAGCAGGGAGTCCTCCACACGGAGTCTCCCGCCGTGAGACAGGGCGACGTCGCGTGCGATGGCCAGGCCCAACCCGGTCCCGCCGCGGTCCCGGCTGCGTGCGGTGTCGAGCCGCATGAACCGCTCGAAGACCCGCTCGCGCTCATCCGGGGGGACGCCCTCGCCGTCGTCGTCGACGGTCAGCTCCGCGTCCAGTCCCACCTTGCGCACCGACACCTCGATGGTGTCCCTGGTGTGTCGCTGGGCGTTGTCCAGCAGATTGCCCACCAGCCGGCCGACATAGCCGGGGACGACCTTGACCATGACGCCGTCCTCGATGCTCAGCCGCGGCTGGATCCGGCCTCCTCGCTGGCAGATCTCGTCCTGCACGAGCTCGCCCAGATCGACCGGCCGCCACTCGACCGGTCCGCTCGTCGAGACCCGGGCCAGCAGGAGCAGGTCGGAGACGATCGCCTGCAGCCGCTCGACGTCGCGCAGCGCGTGTTCGGCCATCTCGCGCACGTCGGTCTGCTCGGGATGGAGTCTGGCCTCCTCCAACTGCGCGCGCAGCCCGGCCAGAGGGGTGCGCAGTTCGTGGGATGCGTCGGCGGCGAACTGCCGCTGCGACTGAAGCGCACGCATGGTGGTCTCCTTGGCCTGTTCGATGCGGCTCAGCGTGCTGTTCACGGTGTGGGCGAGCTTGGCGAGCTCGTCCTCCCCGGGAGGTTCGGGTACTCGCGTTCCGAGGTCATGCACATTGATGGCGGCCAGCTCGGCCCGGATGGCCTCGATCGGACGCAGGATCCGGCCGGCGATCTTCCACGCGCCCCAGCCGGTCAATGCGATCAGGATGGCGGCCTGCGCCGCGAAGAGCAGATCGAAGCCGCGCGGACCGGTCGTGACAGCGGCGGGACGCCCCGCGTACACGACCAGAGGCTGCGACCCGACCCGGATGGCGGACAGGCGCACGCAGTCGTGTCCTCCGGCGGAGCAGGCCTCGACGTCCTCCCGGGAATCGTGCCCGGAGGGCCAGACCGTGCTCAGCGGCGGCAGGCCACGCGCGTGTGGAGAAGAGGCGACGACCCGCTTGCCGGGCCCGACGACCTGAATCAGGTCGATGCCGGACACCTGCGGCATGACCGGATCGGCGAGCCGACCGGACCGGACGGCGGCGGCGGTGATCGACGCCTGCTCGCGCGCGTCCGTCCACATCTCGTCGGTCAGCGCCTGGCGGGTCACGATCATGCCCAGCACTCCCGCCGGGACCATCAGCACCGTCGCGAGCAGGGTGGCCAAGAGCGTGATGTTCCCCCGGAGGGACCGTGGGCGCGGGACGCGGACGGCTAACCGCTTGCGCTCCAGCAGTGCATGGATGGCCTGCATCCGACGTCCTCCTGACGGCGTGCCCGCTACCCGGTGATGCTGATGGTGATCGACCGGGGCGTGCGCGACGGCCCATCGCCGTTTGCCGGTTTCTCCCGACCTACCCGGAATTCGGACCGGGAGCGCTTCTCGGGTCCGGGGCTTCGGCAGCTGTTTTCTGTGACGAGATGGGACGGAGGTTCCGTGGTGAGCGTCTTCCGCCTGCTCGTGGGCCTGATGTCCCTATTCGTACCTGCCACGCTAGCATCAGACTTGAATGCATCAAGTAAAGGAATCGTCCTAGTTTGCTTCATGGCCGGAGGAATGGCCGACGGCCGGACGGCACTCGTTTTTCCTTGTCGGCGGTGGCCGTCCAAGCCGAGCGCCGCGGCGTTCGCGCTATACTAGGACGATTCAAGTAAAGGAAACACCCAAGTTTCACCAATTCGGTCGTCGTCGGGGACGCGGGAACCGGGAGCGATCCCCGGCCGTTGGACGACATGGTGGAGTGGCTGGGCTTGTGCGCCCGCCGTTCCCCGGGCAACATCCCCAGATAAAGCCGTGCGAGAGGCTGATCGGCGAGTCGCGTCCTGGAGGCAAGCAGCGATGCAGAGCAGGAACCCCATATTCACCCGGCGTGGGGCGGGCGGCCAGCAGACCTGGTCGACTCCCGCGCCGTCCGTTGACCAGTTGAACGCGATGTACGGCGCGCCGTCGTACGCGCCGCCCGCCGCCGGGCGGACGATGACGATCGACGACGTCGTGGTGCGCGGCTTCATGACGCTCGGCACGCTGATCGTCACGGCGGCACTGGCGTGGTACTTCAACGCGCCCATGGCTCTCGCTCTCCCGGCGGCGCTGGTCGGCCTGGTCCTCGGGCTGATCGTGTCGTTCAAGCAGAGCACGAACCCGGCGCTCATCCTCGGCTACGCGGTCTGCTACGGCGTCGCGATCGGCGTGATCAGCCACGTGTTCGAGTCGGTCTACAACGGGATCGTCCTGCAGGCGGTCCTCGGCACGATGGTGGCCTTCGGCGGCACGCTGGCGGTCTACGCCCTCAAGATCTTCCGACCCACGCCGAAGTTCACCAAGTTCGTGATAGCAGCAGGGTTCGCGGCGATCGGTCTCATCGTCATCAACATGATCGCGGGCATCTTCGTCAGCGGCGGCCTCGGCCTGCGTACCGACAGCCCGCTGGGCTGGATCTTCAGCGTGGCGATGATCCTGCTCGGCTGCTTCTTCCTGCTCCTCGACTTCAGCGAGGTCGAGCAGGGGGTGCGGGCCGGTGTGCCGGAGCGCTACTCCTGGCTGATGGCGTTCGGCCTGACGCTGAGCCTCGTCTGGCTCTACCTGGAGATCCTCCGCTTCATCAGCTATCTCTCCAGCAGCGACTGACCCGTCGACCCCGGACGTTCGGACGGTGGCTTCTTTATCAGGACGAGATGGAAAGTGTCATCACTTTTGATCAACATCCTGTAACAAAATGATGACGTTAAGGTCTTGTCAACCGAAGGGCGGTGATGCAGGGTGACACAAAGCAGCGTTTTCGTGGAGGTGGCCATGTCGCTGAACCATTCGCCGGAGACCCAGACCAAGCTGATCGCCCGCGTCCCGTCCATCACCGGGCGCGACCTCCCCGAGTGGTTCCAGACCATCGACAACGGTCCATCGTTCCTACGCTGTGAAGAACGGGCGAAGTGGCTGGCCGACGAGCACGGGCTCACCCACGGCTACGCCGCGGCGATCGTCCGGGAGCACGAACGACGGCGGCGGGCCTAGAAAACAGACCCCGGCTCGAACATGATGCGCCCGCGCCATCCCCGGTGCGGGCGCATCATTGTGTTATGGATCTAGACAAGGCTCGTGAATTCGTCCGGACCAACCACCGGGCCGTCATGATCACCTGGCACTCCGACGGCCGGCCGCAGACGTCTCCGGTCACCGTCGGCTGCGACGGCGACGGGCACATCGTGGTCAGCAGCCGCGAGACGGCGATCAAGACCCGCAACCTGCGCAAGAACCCGCAGACGTTCCTCACCGTGATGACGGACGCCTTCTACGGCCCGTGGATCCAGGTCGAGGGCACCGCGGAGATAATCTCGCTGCCGGAGGCGATGGACCACCTCGTCGACTACTACCGGCGGATCAGCGGAGAGCATCCCGACTGGGACGACTACCGTTCCGTGATGATCGAGGACAGGCGGGTGATCATCCGTATCACGCCCACCCGCGCGGGCCCGGACCACCACGGCTGACGGACGTTCCCGATCGACCAGAGGTCAACACGCCGGGAGGGGGCTCCGGTCCGCTGGGAGGCCCGCCGCCGCGGGCTTCCGTTCGCGGTCCTCGCCCCCTCGATCTCGGCGGACGTGACCATGACCTAGTCGAGCCGCTCCAGGATCATCGCCATACCCTGGCCGCCGCCCACGCACATCGTCTCCAGGCCGATGGCCTTGTCGTGGAAGCGGAGACCGTTGATCAGCGTGGACGTGATGCGGGCACCCGTCATGCCGAACGGGTGCCCGACCGCGATCGCCCCGCCGTTCACATTGAGGCGGTCGATGTCGATGCCGAGTTCCCGGTAGGACGGGATGACCTGCGCGGCGAACGCCTCGTTGAGCTCGACGAGGTCCACGTCGCCGATGGACATCCCGGCCCGCGTGAGGGCCTGCCGGGTGGCCTCGACCGGCCCGAGCCCCATGATCTCGGGGGACAGCGCGGTCACACCGGTCGAGACGATCCGCGCCAGCGGGGTGATGCCCAGCTCGGCCGCCCTGGTGTCGCTCATCACGATCACCGCGGCCGCCCCGTCGTTCAGCGGGCAGCAGTTGCCGGCCGTGACCGTGCCGTCGGGGCGGAAGACCGGCTTGAGCTGGGAGACCGCCTCGTACGTCGTGCCGGCACGGGGGCCGTCGTCCTTGCTGACCACGCTGCCGTCGGGCAGCGTGACCGGGGTGATGTCACCGGCCCAGAAGCCGTTCGCGATCGCCTTCTCCGCCAGGTTCTGCGACCGTACGCCGAACTCGTCCTGCTCCTGCCGCGACACGCCCTTCAGCGCCGCCACGTTCTCGGCGGTCTGCCCCATCGCGATGTAGATGTCGGGCAGGTCGCCGTCCTCGCGCGGGTCGTGCCACACCGGTGTGCCGCCCTTGGCCGACTCCTCCGTACGGCCCTGGGCCCCCTCGAAGAGCGGGTTCGCCGTGTCGGGGAGTGAGTCGGAGCTGCCCTTGACGAACCGGGAGACCGTCTCCACGCCGGCGGAGATGAAGACGTCGCCCTCGCCCGCCTTGATCGCGTGGAACGCCATCCGGGTCGTCTGCAGCGAGGACGAGCAGTAACGGGTGACGGTCGTGCCAGGCACGCCGTCGAGGCCGAGCAGCACCGACACCACCCGCGCCATGTTGTAGCCCTGCTCACCGCCGGGCAGGCCGCACCCGAGCATCAGGTCGTCCACGTCACTCGGGTCGAGCTGCGGCACCTTCGCCAGTGCGGCCTTGATCATCTGGACGGTCAGGTCGTCAGGGCGGATGTCCTTCAGCGATCCCTTGAACGCGCGGCCGATCGGCGACCGCGCGGTCGCCACGATGACTGCCTCGGGCATGTGGCCCTCCCCTTGCTCCTGCGCCACCGATTCCGGCGGTCTCCTGATCAGGAGGTTACCCTCCGACCCGGAACAACCTTCGGTTGGTCATCCGTACATGCCGGGGGCGGTGGCGCTGCCGTCCTTGACGGCGTGCATCGCGCCCTTCTCATCCCGCCACAGCCGCCAGCCGTTCTGGCTGCCGGTGAACCAGGCGGGCGGGGCGGACGCCGATGTGATCCGCTTGCCGCTGGCCAGGTCGAACTCGCACAGCGCGGCGATCGAGTAGAACCCGGGGGTCAGCCCGCGCAGCGGCAGCGGCTTCGGATCGGTCACGCAGAACGACCACCCGCTGGTCCCCTTCACCGGGGTCGGCTCGCCGGTGGCGAGATCGAAGACCGAGCCCGCCGCGTTCCGCTTGAGAAAGCCCAGCTTCCCCATGTCCCGGGGGAACGCGAGCCACCAGCCGGAACCGGGCACCTGACCCGGGGTGATCTGGCCGACCACCCGCCCCGTGTCCGCGTCGAGCCGGGCGAATCCGCCGTACTGCCCCTGCTGGTCCACCGGGCGGACCACCGGTGCGAACGCCGGATTGCCGCTGGGGTAGACACGGACCACCGACGGGCGCATCCAGTCGACCATGCCGTTGGCGAGCCGGACGGAGAACAGCCCGAACGTCGAGGTCTGCTTGGTCTGCGGGTTGGTGTAGGGGGCGACGTAGCCGACGAGCTTGTCGCCGGTCGCCCCGAACGCCCAGCCGCCGGACAGGTCGACACCCGGGCCGAGGGCCTGCTCGATCGGAAGCTGCCAGACCGTCTTGCCGTCCTTCAGGTCGTGCGCCTCGACCACGGGGTGGGACGCGAGGCGCAGCAGCACGACGCGCTCGCGGTCCGACCATTCGACCTCCGCGATGCCGGGCAGCCGCCACAGCGTCTTTCCGGTCTTCGGCTCCAGGACGACCATGCGGGCCGACGAGAGCTCGGTGTTCTCCGACAGGCAGACGTACGGCCCGCAGCGCTGGGGGCCGAAGGTCGAGTGGACGGGCCTGGTCCACAGCTCACGCCCGGTGCGGGCGTCCCTGGCGACGAGGGTCGCCCGCTGCTTGCTCTCCTTGGCCTTGTCCTGGTCGTCCTGGCCGGCCACGGGATCGAGGGAGACGACCACCCCCTGGGTGCCGATCTCAACGGTCGCGGGGGCCTGCACCCCCATCCCGGGAAGCCGCCCGGTCATCGTCGTGGGCTTGGCCCACAGCTTCCGGCCGCTGGCCAGGTCGAGGACCACGGTCTCCAGCGTGCCGTCGGGCTTCATCGAGGTGGCCGCCGCCACCCCGGCCCCCATCGTGGCGCGGCTGACGGCGTTCACCTGGGCGTTGTCCCAGGCGGGGTAGTCCGTTTCCGCTTCACTTCCGGAACAGCCTGCCAACGCCCCGGTTGCCAGCAGGACGGTCGCTGTGAGGGTCAGAACGGGTCTCGCGTGAGGCCGGGTCATGTCGCTCCTACAGGGGGTGATGGCCTGACCGCGAGGAGTGACCGGCCTCAGCCGTTCGGCATCGGCCCGGGCCGGCGGCGGAGCATCGCGGCCCATCGTCCGTCGGGGCCGACCGCTTCGCCGTCGACCCGGGTCGCGCTGACCTCGGTGCCGGGTTCCTCTACGGCCATTGCCGCCAGATGCGATCCTTCGCCGCGCAGTGGTTCCGACTCGGGCCACAACCCCAACGCGGCGCATACAGACGGTAGCACCGCGTAAGCGGATTGTAGGTAACCTTGGGCAGATGGATGATAACGATCAGGTCCGAACATCTCGGCAGGGTTGGCGTCGAACTCGGGTCCGAGCAGGTCGGCGAAGGCCACGGTACGGCCGCCGGCCTCGATGACGGCCACCGTCTGTGCGGCCGCCAGCAGGCGGGACCAGCGCCGGGTCACCCACCGGAGCGGCTGGGCGAGCGGGCGGATCGTGCCCAGGTCGGGGCAGGTCCCGACGACCACCTCGGCGCCCGCCTCGCGCAGCCGCCGCACCGCCGTCTGCAGATGCCGTACGGCACGGGCCGGCGAAGTGGCACTCGTCACGTCGTTGGCGCCGATGAAGATGACGGCGATCTCAGGACGTGCCTCGATCGCCCGGTCGACCTGGCCGTCCAGGTGGGCCGACTCCGCGCCGGACTCGCCGTACACGTGCAGCCGCACCGGACGCTCGGCGACGGTGGCGAGGCCGAGCGCGATGTTGACCGCGGGGGTGTCGGCGGGGTCGGTCATGCCGAGGCCCACGGCGGTGGAGTCGCCGAGCATGACCATGCTGATCGGTTCGCCGGAGACGGCGTCGCCGGGGAACGGCCCGTAGACCCCGTCGGCGTCCGGGCCGGTGTCGCCGTGCGGCCGGCCGACGATCCTCCTCGCGACCATCGCCTCGGCGATGAGCAGTCCGTACGTGAGCGCGCCCAATGCGGTCAGGCCGCCTCCGCCCAGCGCGGCGGCGGTGGCGATGCGCCGCGCGGCACGTGCCGCGCTCGACGTCCAGAACACGGTTCTCCCCTCGTCTGGCGGTACGGTTTGGGAGAGAAATTAGCCGAGCCCCGGCCACCCCTACGGGACTTCGGCTGGGGGCAGGCTGACAAAGCTTCGGTAAATCAAGGTGGTCTTCTCCGTGCGCGTACACGACTCGCTGATCGAGCTGATGGGTGACACGCCGCTCGTCCGGCTTCGTAAGGTGACGGCGGGCGTGCCCGCCCAAGTGCTGGCCAAGGTCGAATACTTCAACCCGGGCGGCTCGGTCAAGGACCGGATCGCGCTGCGGATGGTCGAGGCCGCCGAGCGGAGCGGCGCGCTCCGTCCCGGCGGGACGATCGTCGAACCGACCTCGGGCAACACGGGCGTCGGGCTGGCCATCGTGGCACAGGAGAAAGGTTACCGCTGCCTGTTCGTCTGCCCGGACAAGGTGGCCCAGGACAAAATAGCGGTGCTGCGCGCGTACGGCGCCGAGGTGGTGGTGTGCCCGACCGCCGTCTCGCCCGACCACCCGGACTCGTACTACTCGGTCTCCGACAGGCTGGCCAGGGAGACGCCGAACGCCTGGAAGCCGGACCAGTACTCCAACCCGGACAACCCGGCCAGCCACTACCACTCGACGGGCCCGGAGATCTGGGAGCAGACCGAGGGCCGGGTGACCCACTTCGTGGCGGGCATCGGCACCGGCGGCACGATCAGCGGCACCGGGAGGTACCTCAAGGAGGTCTCCGGCGGCAAGGTGAAGATCATCGGTGCCGACCCGGAGGGGTCGGTCTACTCCGGCGGCACCGGCCGTCCCTACCTGGTCGAGGGCGTCGGCGAGGACATCTGGCCGGCCACCTACGACACGACGATCTGCGACGAGGTCATCGCGGTCTCCGACCGCGACTCCTTCCTGATGACGCGCCGCCTGGCCAGGGAGGAGGCGCTGCTGGTCGGCGGATCGTGCGGGATGGCGGTCGTGGCGTCCCTGCGGGTGGCCAAGGCGGCGGGGCCCGACGACGTCGTCGTGGTGCTGCTGCCGGACGGCGGGCGCGGATATCTGTCGAAGATCTTCAATGACGAGTGGATGGCCGACTACGGATTCCTCACCACCTCCAGCGAGGAGGGGCTGGTCGGCGACGTGCTCGGCCGCAAGAGGTCGGGGCTGCCGGAGTTCGTCCACGTGCATCCGCACGAGTCCGTCGGCACGGCGATCTCGATCATGCGTGAGTACAGCGTGTCCCAGCTGCCGGTGATGAAGGAGGAGCCCCCGGTCATGGCGGCCGAGGTCGTCGGCTCGATCGTCGAGCGGGACCTCCTGGAGGGCCTCTACCGGGGCAGGATGTCCTCGGAGGACGAGCTCGGCGACCACATGTCGGCGCCTCTGCCCATGATCGGCATTGGCGAGCCGGTCGCCCGTGCCGTCGAGGCGCTGGAGAAGGCCGACGCCGCGGTGGTGCTGGACGACGGCAAGCCCGTCGGCATGGTCACCCGCCAGGACCTCCTGGCCTTCCTCGCCAACCACTGAAGATCCCTCCCCCCCACGCCCCACACACCCCACGCCCGTGATCTTGCGAATGCTCGCACATGGGGGCCGTGAGCAGGGGATTCTCCGTTCGTGATCTTGCAGTTTCTCGCACACCTATACCCTGAACAGCGAAAACACCATGCGTGATCTTGCACTGGCGACTGCAAGATCACGAAACGCGTCGCCGCAGTTCAGGTGCCTCGCGTGCGAGAAACTGCAAGATCACCAAGCTGTTCCGTGCAGGTCAAGAGGGTGGCCTGCGAGAAACTGCAAGATCACGGGGTGGGTGGGGTGGGTGGGGTGGGTGGGGTGGGTGGGGTGGGTGGACGGGGTGGGGAAGGGCGAGGACGGGTGGGTGGTTCCTGCTGCGGCTAGTCTCGACGGCATGAACCATGGCTTCGAAACGCTGGCCATCCACGCAGGCCAGGAGGCGGATCCGCACACCGGCGCGGTCGTGCCGCCCATCTACGCCGTCTCGACCTACAAGCAGGACGGCGTCGGCGGGCTGCGGGCCGGATATGAATACAGCCGATCGGCGAACCCGACCCGGACCGCGCTGGAGGAGGCGATCGCCGCCGTGGAGGGCGGCGTCCGCGGCTTCGCGTTCGCGTCCGGACTGGCGGCCGAGGACACGTTGCTGCGCACCGTGTGCCGTCCCGGCGACCACGTTCTGATTCCCGATGACGCGTACGGCGGCACCTACCGGCTGTTCGCCAAGGTGCTGGAGGGCTGGGGCCTGTCCTTCGACCCGGTTCCGATCGGTGACGTCGACGCCGTGCGCGCCGCCGTACGGCCGCAGACCAGGGCGATCTGGGTGGAGACCCCCACCAACCCGCTGCTGGGCATCGCGGACATCGCCGCGCTGGCGGACGTCGCCCACGACGCCGGTGCGCTGCTGCTGGTGGACAACACGTTCGCCTCGCCGTACCTGCAGCAGCCGCTGGCGCTCGGCGCCGACGTGGTGATCCACTCGACGACCAAGTACGTCGGGGGCCACTCCGACGTGGTCGGCGGCGCGCTGGTCGCCGGCTCAGCCGACCTGGGGGAGCGGCTCGCCTACCACCAGAACGCGATGGGCGCGGTGGCCGGGCCGTTCGACGCGTGGCTGACCCTGCGCGGGCTGAAGACGCTGGGCGTACGGATGGACCGGCACTGCGACAACGCCGAGCGGGTGGCCGACCTGCTGCTGTCGCACCCGAAGGTGACCCAGGTGCTCTATCCGGGCCTGCCGGATCACCCGGGACACGAGGTCGCGGCCAAGCAGATGCGGCGCTTCGGCGGCATGGTGTCGTTCCGCGTCGCCGGGGGCGAGGAGGCCGCGATCGAGGTGTGCAACCGCGCCAGGCTGTTCACGCTCGGGGAGTCGCTCGGCGGGGTCGAGTCGCTGATCGAGCACCCGGGACGGATGACGCACGCGTCGGCCGCCGGGTCGCCGCTGGAGGTCCCCGGCGATCTCGTCCGGCTGTCCGTCGGCATCGAGACCGTGGACGACCTTCTGGCCGACCTCTCCGAGGCCCTGGGCTGACGCTCTAGTTTCCGCTCCGCGCCGGGGTGGTGCGGCCCGGCGCGGCGGAACCGGCCGCGGGCAGCCATCGTTCGCACAGTAGTACGGCGAGTGCCGCCGCGGTCAGCACGGCACCGGCCACGGTCACGCTCCGGACGCCCGTGTGGTCGATGAGCGCGCCGCCGAGCAGCGAGCCGCCCGCGATGCCGATGTTGAAGGCCGAGCCGGTGCCGGCGGAGGCCATGTCCGTGCTCCCCGGGGCCACCTGGAGCCCGCGGCTCGCGATGGCGGCGGCCAGCGCGCTGAACGACAGGCCCATGACGCAGAGGCCGGTCACCGCCACGGGGGGCACGGCCCCGAAGGCGTACAGGGTGAGCAGCGCGCCGGTGAGGAGGGCGAGCGGCAGGAGCAGCGCGGCGCGGGGGCCGGTGTCGAGCAGTCGGCCGATCGCGATCGTCCCGCCGACGCCGGCGATCCCGGAGGCGAGCAGCAGCGGGCTGAGCGCGGACGGGGTGAAGCCGGCGAACTCGAGCAGGAACGGGGTGATGTAGGTGTACGCCGTGAGGTATCCGCCCACTCCCACCACGGTGGCGACGATGAGGAGGGCGTAGCGGCGGGCGTCCGGCGTCGCCCCCCGGCCCGGCTGATGGCCGTTCGCGCCGGCCCCTGCCCGCCGGTCGCCCGGCATGAGCTTCGCGATGGTGACGCAGGTGACGAGGCCGACAGCGGCGGTCAGGGCCAACGCGACCCGCCAGCCGAACTGCTGGCCGAGCCAGGTGCCGGTCGGTACGCCGAGGACGGGCCCGAGCGCGCTGCCGATCGACAGCCGGGCGATGGCCCGCCCCCGGAACTCCGGGGGGAACATCGCGGCGGCCGCCGGGGTCGCGACCGCCCAGAAGAGCGCCTGGGTGGCCGCGACCAGCAGCCGCCCGCCGAGCAGCACCGGATAGTTCGGCGCCACCGCGGTCAGCAGCGTCCCGGCGACGAACACGCCCAGGGTGACGATCAGCAGCGTGCGCCGTGGCACCCGTTGGGTGAGCCGGGTGAGCGGCAGCGACGCGAGCACCACGACGGCGGCGTATCCGGTGACGAGCAGGCCCGTCTCGGCCGGCGACCGACGCAGATCGGCGGCCATCACCGTCAGCAGCCCGATGGGCAGCAGCTCGGCGGTGACATAGGCGAAGGCGCCGACGGCGAGGGCGATCAGCGCCCAGGTCGCACGGCGTCGCGTCGCAAGGTGCACCCGATCCTCTTCCCCCCCCGTTTTGGGCCAAAGACGTTCTACCGGACAAAGGGGAGAAGAGGGAATCGTTTTACGAAGAAGCCGCAGAAGGCCCTGTCCTTCGGCTTCAGAGCGATGATGTCTGCTGGAGGGGCAGCGCGGTTCTGGTACGACCGTGGCCGCCGGGCCGTCTGGACACGGCATGAACGACTGTGGAGGGCGGGTACGACCAGGCGAGGCGACTCCGACGGCACCGCCCGTAACCTCCGCCGCGCACGCGGCCTAGCAGAAGCAGTAAGAACCCCACGGCGACGCGGGGAGTCCCCGGCGCTCAGGCCGGGGAGGAGGTCAAGGGTTGAAGAAGACCATAAGGGCGAGGATGACCAGCCAGATCAGGGCGGTGATGCCGGAGAGAGCGGCAATCCGCCCGGTCTGCACCTTGGCGTCGTCCTCCGTGGTCTCGGTGGACAGCGCCTTGATCGCGGTACGCTGATCACGCTCAATGATCATCAGGAGCGCCCCCGCCACGATGAACAGGGTCATCGACGCGGACAGGTAGGGCCGGCCCAGGGCTCCGCCGCCCAGCAGCATTCCGAAGAGGAACACGCCCAGCGTCAGCAGCCCGAACAGCCGGGTGGAGCGGTTGAGATAACGCAGCACGTTGACGTCGTGCGCGCGGATGTAGCGAGGGGTGACGCTGGTGACCGCGGTCAGCGGCCCGAGCGCGAAGATCGAGAACCCTACGTGCAGCCACAGCAGCAGGTTGCTGGAGAACGACATGCGGCGAGGCTATCGCCTTTCCCGGCCGGGATCCGGTTCCGATGCGGTCTCGGAGGTCTCCCGACACCGAGGCGCTCCACCGGGCCCGCCAGCGGCAGCGGTGACGACCGCCCTGAGGAGCGACTCTTCTCATGAAGGTCAGCGCTGACGGCATGCCTCCGCGCGGTGTCTGATGTCGAGGATGTGCACCTCCGGAGGCTCCTGTTGATCGTGAATCTCGTGGAGAATGCGCCACTCACGCATCAGACCGCCCGAGGTCAGATGCCGGTCATATCCTGCCCCGAATCGTATGTTCCACCCCTCAACCCCGTGATCTTGCGACTGCTCGCACGTTGAGCCTTGGCCAGGGGTTTCATGTTCGTGATCGTGCACTTGTAACTGCAAGATCACGAATGCGGTGAACGCAGGTCAGATGGCTCGTCTGCAAGTATCTGCAAGATCACTGGTGAGATCCGCGCTGGTCAGTGGGATGGTTTGCGAGAAACTGCAAGATCACGGGGTGGGGGTCAGCGGCGGGTGCGGGCGCGGAGGAAGTCGCTGACGACGTACTCGCCGAGGCGGTCGGCGTCGGGGGAGAAGACGCGGCCGCCGTTGCGCCGGGCGATCTCGTCGACGAACTCGCGAAGCCTGTCGTCGGGGGCGAGCATGAAGATGTTGATGGTGGCCCGTCGCCTGGTCATCTTGTCGACCTCGGCGAGGGTCAGCGTCAGCGTCTCCCGCGACGGCGGCCAGTCGAAGCGCGGCACGCCGTTCGGCATGAGGTGTGCGGTCGGCTCACCGTCGGTGACCACCAGGACGACCGGTTCGAAGTCGGGGTGGCGGTCGAGATGGCGGCCCGCGATCAGCAGCGCGTGGTGCAGGTTCGTGCCCTGCACCATGTCCCACTCCAGTCCGGCGAGCTCGTCGGCACGCAGCACCCGCGCGTAGTTGGAGAACCCGATGATCTGCACAGCGTCCTGCGGGAACCTGGCCGCCACCAGCGCCTGGAGCGCCAGCGCGGTCTGTTTGGCCGCGGCCCAGGTGCCGCGCAGGGCCATCGAGTAGCTCAGGTCGACCAGCAGGCACACCGCGGCGGCGCTTCTGCGCTCGGTCTCGGCCACCTCGAAGTCGTCGACGGACAGGGTCACCGGGGGCCGGCCGCCCCGCCGTACGGCGTTGACGACCGTGCGTACGACGTCGATGGGCTGTTCGTCGCCGAACCGCCAGGGCCGGTTGGAGCCGGTCGGCTCCCCGGCCGTTCCGGCATCACGCTGGTCGTGGTCGCCGCGGCGGCCCGAGTCGAGGGACGAGAACACCCGGCGCAGCGCGGTCTCGCCCAGCCGGCGCACCGCCTTCGGGGTGAGCTCCAGCTTGCCGCGATGCCGCCGGAGGTAGCCCTGGGCCTCCAGCTCACGCTCGACCTGTCGCAGGGCCTCCAGATCGTCGACGGCGGACCGGCCGAGCGCCCGGCGGATCGCCTCCTCGTCGATGTCGTCGAGCCGCGCGCCGGGGTAGTCCTGCCGGAGCGTGGCCTCCAGGTCGCCCAGGTCGGCGAGCTCCTGCAGCGCGTTCACCGCGTCGCCCATGCCCGTCGGCCGATCGCCGGACATCCGCTCCGGCGTCCCCCAGTCGAGGTCGGGGCGGCGGGCGTAGAGGGCGTCGCCGAGCCGGCGCATCTGCTCGGTCAGGCCGGCCTGCTCCAGCGTGTGCTCCATCAGCGCGGTCAGTTCCGCGCGCTGCCGCGGGGTGAGCGAGGCGAGCAGCCGCTGTGCGGCGGCGGCGCGGCGGGCGAGCTGATCGACCAGTTCCGTCAAGTTGCGCGGGTTCTCCGGGAACATGTCCCCGTATTTCCCCATGAACTGGTCAAAGTCCTCCTGGGTGTGCTCACCTCGCGCGTCCCGCTCCAGCATGTCGTTCAGATCGGACATCATCCGCCGGACGCGCTCCATCGCCGCCGGGTCCGGATCGGTCAGCGCCTCGCGCATGCCACGGAACCGGCTGTCGAGCACCTCCCGGCGCAGCAGGTCGCGCAGCTCCTCGAACGTCCGCCGCGCGGCGGCCGAGCGCCAGTCGTAGCCGGCCAGCTCCCGGATCGCGCGGGCGGTGTCGGACGGCAGCGCGTCGAGGAGCGCCTCCCGGAACCGGCCGTCGTCGTCCGGCGTCAGTTCCGCCCGTTCCTGGCCGATCGCCTTGTCCAGCAGCGCCCGGGCCCGCTCCAGGGTGCCGTCGAGCCGGGTGCTCTCCCGCAGCTCGCCGCGGCGTCGCCGTACCTCCCGGAGGAGGTCGTCCAGCCCGCGCCGATCCGGCGCTCCGGGTAGGCCGCGCCGGAGCAGGTCGCGCAGCGCGTCGAGCGGCGTGGACCCCGACAGGATCGCGTCGCCCATGTCGTCGAGCGCCGAGCGCACGTCGTACGGCGGGGCCAGCGGGTCCGGCCCGTCATGATATTCCCGGTAAGCGTAGGATCCGGTCACGTCCGGTAAACCGCTCCCCCCGCCACCTCGTCCTTGGACAGCCGGCGCATCAGGTAGAGCCCCTCCAGCGCGAACTCCAGGGCCGCGGCGGCGTGGCCCGGAGACTCGTCGCCCTCACCCATGCCCAGCCCGGACATGATCTTCGAGAGTCCGTCGACCCGCCCGATCCTGCGCAGCAGTTCGTGGGCCGCGACCAGCTCGCCCGACTCGACCCGGGCGCCCTCGCCGAACCTGTCCAGCAGCGACGTCAGGTCGGCCCCGCCGATCGTGCCCCGGAACGTCTCGGCGGTCGCCCGGCGCAGCAGGTGGCCGAGCACCTCGATCTCCCGGCCCTCCTCGCTGACCTCGAACTCGACCTTCCCACGCAGCGTGTGCACCACCTGCGGCAGGTCGCAGACCCGGGTGACCGGCCGCTCCTCCCCGGTCAGCGCGGCACGCCGTACGGCCGAGGCGGCGGCGGTCTCGGCCGCCGCGATGGAGAACCGGGCGGACACGCCCGACCGGCTGTCGACCGCGGTCGACTCGCGTACCAGCCGGGTGAACCTGGCGATCACCTCGAGCAGGTGATCGGGAAGGTCGGCGCCGAGCTCCTCCAGGGCGGCCTCCTGACGGATCAGGACCAGCTCGTCCTCGATCGATCGGGGATAGTGCGTGCGGATCTCCGCGCCGAACCGGTCCTTCAGCGGCGTGATGATCCGGCCGCGGTTGGTGTAGTCCTCCGGGTTGGCGCTGGCGATCAGCAGGATGTCGAGCGGCAGCCGCAGGTTGTACCCCCGGACCTGGACGTCCCGCTCCTCCAGCACGTTGAGCAGCGCGACCTGGATGCGCTCGGCCAGGTCGGGCAGCTCGTTGACCGAGAAGACGCCGCGGTTCGTACGCGGCACGAGGCCGTAGTGAACGGTCTCCGGGTCACCCAGCGTGCGTCCCTCAGCGATCTTGATGGGGTCGACGTCGCCGATCAGGTCGCCGACCGAGGTGTCGGGCGTCGCCAGCTTCTCGCCGTACCGGTCCTCCCGGTGCAGCCAGGCCACCGGCAGGTCGTCGCCGAGCTCGGCGACGAGCCGTACGCAGCGCACGCACACCGGGGCGTACGGATGGTCGTTGATCTCGCAGCCGGCCACGACCGGCGACCACTCGTCGAGCAGCTCGGTGATCGTACGGATGAGCCGGGTCTTGCCCTGGCCGCGCTCGCCGAGCAGCACCAGGTCGTGCCCCGCGATCAGGGCCCGTTCCAGGTGGGGCAGCACGGTCTCGTCGAAGCCGACGATGCCGGGGAACCGGGGCTCGCCCGATCTGAGCCGGGTTAGGAGGTTCTCTCTGATCTCGGTCTTGACCGTGCGGTGCCGGTGACCACTGTCGCGCAGTTCGCGCAGAGTGCCGGAAGCAGGCATGGGCGATTTGTGCACCTGACGAGACTACGTCGGCATGTCGTGATCCGGCAGCCCGATCCTCCGCAATCCTGTGAGGATTACGTGCGTTGACGCCTTGTCAGTGGGGAGAAATGGCCAAGAAGACTCTGACTGTTGATTGAGAGGGGCGAGACTCATGGCGGTGATCACCAGCCGCTTCGCCGACGGTCTCGTCGTTGGCGCCGACCTGGTGGAGACGGCGGAGGCCGCTGTCCGCCAGGCGCTGGCCGGCCTGTCGTGCCCGCCTGACCTGGTGTGCTTCTTCATCTGCGGAGACGATCCCGACGAGCTGACCCGGGCGGGCCTGCGGGCGATGGCCATGGTGCCGGAGGCCCGGGTGATCGGCTGCAGCGCGACCGGCGTGATCGGGGACGCCCAGGGGGTCGAGCTCCAGCCGGCCGTGAGCGCCTGGGCCGCCTCATTCGGCGGCGGCGAAGTGGCCACGTTCGCCCTGGACACGGTGCGGACCGCGGACCGGTTCGTGGTCGTGGGCCTGCCGGAGCGCGGTCCCGACGATCGGGCGGCCATCCTGCTGGCGGATCCGTACACCTTCCCCGCCGACGCGTTCATCGAGCACTCGGGCGATGTGCTGGGCGACCTGCCGATCGTCGGCGGCCTGGCCAACGGACTCGGCGGCCGCGGCTCGGTGCGACTGTTCGCCGACGGAGAGGTGCACACCGAGGGCGCGATCGGAGCAGTGCTCAGCGGTCCGATGAACGTCGGCACCGTGGTGAGCCAGGGCTGCCGCCCGATCGGCCCCTCCATGGTCGTCACACGCGCCGAGGAGAATCTGCTGCTCGAACTGGCCGGCCAGCCGGCGCTCGCCCGTCTGGAGGACATCGTGAGCGCCCTCGACGAGGAGGATCGCGAGCTGGTCGCCTCCGGCTTACAGATCGGCGTGGTGATGGACGAGTACGCCGAGCGCCACGAGCGCGGCGACTTCCTCATCAGGGGCGTCATCGGCATCGATCCCGAGCGCGAGGCCGTCGCGGTCGGCGACGTGCTGGACATCGGCAGGACCGTACGCTTCCAGGTCAGGGACGCCGAGACCGCCGACGAGGATCTCTACTCGCTGCTCGACGCGCACGTGCAGCGAGCCGGCCGGATCGACGGCGCGCTGCTGTTCTCCTGCAACGGCCGGGGATCGGCGATGTTCGGGTCGGCCGATCACGACGCGCTCGCCGTACGGGACATGCTCGGCCCGATCGGGGTGGCGGGATTCTTCGCCGCTGGGGAGATGGGCCCGGTCAGCGGCCACAACCACGTCCATGGTTTCACCGCGTCCCTGCTGGTCTTCTCGGGTGGGCAGGCGATCAGGTGACGGCCGGGTTCTGCCCGGGCGTCGCTTGACCCGGCCCGGCGGCGGGCACTGGGATGTGCGTGTGACGCATGCGACGGGATCTGTGCTGGCCGCCGACGTCGGCGGCACCAAGCTCGCGGTGGGCCTGGTCGGGCGGGACGGGCAGGTGATCGCGGACCGGCGTGCCGCGACCCCGCCAGGAGCGGACGCGGAGACCCTCTGGTCGGCGCTCGCCGGGCTGATCGACCGTCTGATCGACGACGTGGGCGCGCCCGAGGACCTCGCCGGGGTGGGCGTCGGTTGCGGCGGCCCGATGATCTGGCCGGACGGGGTGGTGTCGCCGCTCAACATCCCGGGCTGGCGGGGGTTCCCGCTGCGTGAGCGGCTGGCCCGGCGCTTCCCCGGCCTTCCGGTGCGGATCCACAACGACGCGATCTGTCTCGCGATCGCCGAGCACTGGCGCGGCGCCGGGCGGGGGAGCGACAACATGCTGGGCATGGTCGTCTCCACCGGGGTGGGCGGCGGGCTGATCCTGGGCGGGCGGCTGATCGACGGCGGGACCGGCAACGCCGGGCACATCGGGCACGTGGTGGTCGAGCCCGGCGGGGCGCGGTGCGGCTGCGGTGCGCTCGGCTGCCTCGAGGCGGTCGCCCGCGGTCCGGGCCTCGCCGCCTGGGCGGTGGCCCGGGGCTGGTCGCCGGGGGAGCCGCCGGAGCCGGGCACGGGCGGATACAGCGAGGCGGGGACGGCGACCGCACGGCGGCTGGCCGCCGACGCCGCGGCCGGCGACGAGATCGCGCTGGCCGCGATGGCCCGGGCCGGGCGGGCCCTCGGCGTCGCGATCGCCTCGGCGACCAACCTCTGCGACCTCGATCTGGTGACCATCGGCGGCGGCCTGTCCCAGGCGGGGCCGCTGCTGTTCGACCCGCTCCGGGAGGCGCTGCGCGAGCACACCCGCACCGAGTTCGCCGCCCGGGTCCGTGTCGTCCCGGCCGGGCTCGGTCAGGACGCCGGTCTCGTGGGCGCCGCCGCGCTCATCCTGGCCGCCGGTTCCTACTGGTCGGCCGGAGCCGCCGTCATCGGGAGGTGAAGCCGACGGTGTGGACGCCGTGCGGCGACCTGCGTCGGGGCCGTGGTCTCGTCGGCGCGGACCGGCTCGTGCTGCGAGGATTGGCGCATGGTTGTCCCACAGGTGACGTACGACGATGTCGTCGCCGCGCGCGAGCTGCTCAAGGGCGTGGCCGTCCAGACTCCGATGCTGCACTCCCGTGTGCTGTCCGAGGCGGCCGGCGGTCCCGTCCATCTCAAATGCGAGAACATCCAGCGGGCCGGATCGTTCAAGATCCGCGGGGCGTACGTCCGGATCGCCAGGCTCACCGACGACGAGCGGGCCAGGGGGGTGGTCGCGGCCAGCGCGGGCAATCACGCCCAGGGCGTGGCGCTCGGCTCCACGCTGCTCGGGGCCAAGTCCACCGTCTACATGCCCGAGGGCGCCCCGCTGCCCAAGGTGGAGGCCACCAGGGCGTACGGCGCCGACGTCGTCTTCGCCGGTCACACGGTCGACATGGCGCTCCAGGCGGCACGGGAGCACGCCGACAGGACCGGCGCGGTGTTCATCCATCCGTTCGATCATCCCGACGTGGTGGCCGGTCAGGGCACGGTCGGGCTGGAGGCCCTGGAGCAGTTGCCGGAGGCGGCCACGATCGTGCTGCCGATCGGCGGTGGCGGCCTGGCGGCCGGCGTGGCACTCGCCGTGAAGTCGCTGCGGCCGGGCATCAGGGTGATCGGCGTGCAGGCGGAGCGGGCCGCCGCCTATCCGGAGTCGCTCGCGGCCGGTCACCCGGTCATGGTCGAGCCGACCTCGACGATGGCGGACGGCATCGCGGTCGGGCGGCCGGGCGATCTGCCGTTCGAACTGATCCACTACCTGGTCGACCGGGTCGTCACGGTGTCGGAGGAGTCGCTGTCGCGGGCCCTGCTGCTCTGCCTGGAGCGGTCGAAGCTGCTCGTCGAGCCCGCCGGGGTCGCCGGGGTCGCCGCGCTGCTCGACCAGCCGCACGCGTTCGACCCGCCGGTCGTCGCCGTGGTGTCCGGCGGCAACATCGACCCGCTGCTGCTCGCCCGGGTGCTGCGGCACGGCCTCGCGGCGGCCGGGCGCTATCTGGCCTTCCGGATCCGGCTGACCGACCGGCCCGGCGCGCTCGCCGCGCTCCTGCACAGGCTGGCCGAGCTCGGGGCCAACGTGCTCGACGTCGTGCACGAGCGGGTGGGCTCCCGGTCGCACCTGGACGAGGTCGAGGTGCTGCTGCAACTGGAGACCAGGGGGCCCACGCACTGCGACGAGGTGCTCGCCGCCCTCCGCGGTGACGGCCACAAGCTGCACTTCTCCTGAGCTGTCGCCCTTTCCGGCGGGCGCGCGCGGGATCACCGCGGGGACGGGCGGGGGGTGACGCCGGGGAGGGCGGGCCGGTCGGGCGCGAAGAGCCAGGCGTCGAAGAGGGAGGTCAGCTTCTTGCCGGACATCTGCTCGGCCAGCGCGATGAACTGCTCGGTCGTGGCATTGCCGTACCGGTGCTCGGCGGTCCACTTCTTCAGCAGCGGGAAGAACACGGCGTCGCCGATCTCCTTGCGCAGCGCGTGCAGCGTCATCGCGCCGCGCACGTAGACGGAGGTGTTGAACAGGTCGGTGGCGCGGGCCGCGCCCGGCGGGTAGCTCCACATGGGGTCGGCGGTGTTCGCGTAGTGGCGCTGGAACAGGGTGTCGGCCGTGTCCTCGCCGCGGTGCTCCGCCCAGAGCCACTCCGCGTAGCTGGCGAAGCCCTCGTTCAGCCATAGGTCCTTCCACCTGGTGATGCTCACGCTGTCGCCGAACCACTGATGGGCGAGTTCATGGGCGATGATGCCGCTCTGTGGGGAGAATCCGCCGTAAATCGGTTTTGTCTGGTTCTCCAGCGCATAGCCGGAGGAGTAGTCATCGATCACGCCGCCGGTGGAGGAGAACGGGTAGGGCCCGAACACGGTCGACCAGTAGTCGGTGATCTTCGCCGTCTCGGCGTACAGGCTGTCGAGCGAATTGCGGAAGACCGGGGCGACGGCCGTGTAGATCGGCACGCCCTTCGCGGTCTTACCGGTGCGTACCTCGAATCTCCCGGTCGTCATCGTGGCGAGATAGCTGGCCATCGGGTGCTTCTCCCGCCACACGAAGGTGGTCTTGCCGTCGGCCGTCTTCGGCTCGCCGTCGAGCTCGCCGTTGGCGATCGCGGTCAGCCCGGCGGGGACGGTGATCTCGAAGTCGTAGGTGGCCTTGTCGGCCGGGTGGTCGTTGGACGGGAACCACGTCTTGGCCCCGTTCGGCTCCGAGGTCACGAACGATCCGTCGGCGGTCGGTACGAACCCGTACGTGCCGAGGTTGACGTAGTCGCGGATCGGCTCCGGCAGTCCCGAGTAGTCGACCAGCACCTCGAATCTGTCGCCCTTGGATATCCGGCCCGCCGGGCGTACGGTCAGCTCGTCGTCTCGGCGGCCGAACCCGGCGACCGCACCGTCGACCGTGACCCGGCTCACCGTGAGCCCGCGCAGGTCGAGGTTGAACGAGGTCAGGTCGTGCAGGGCCTTCGCCCGGATCGTCGCGCTGCCGGCCAGTCGCTTGGTGGTGGGGTCGAAGGACAGCCGCAGCAGGTAGTGCCGTACGTCGTAGCCGCCGTTGCCGTCCCCGGGGAAGGAGGGGTCGCCGATGCCCGCCGCGCCCACCGTGCCCGAGACGAGCGAGGCGAGCGGGCCGGTCCGCCCGCCGCCCCGGACGTCGCCCGGCGCGGCCGTGGGGGCCGCATCGGGCGCGGCCACCGCGCCCGAGCAGGCGGTGGTGACGGCGAGGACCGCTGCCGCGAGCGCGGCGGTCACGGACGTGGTGGGGCGACGGTGCGCGGACATGGCCAGGCCACCTTATGCGAGGAGGAGGACTTGGCTCCTTTGATCACCGCGCCGTTCGCCGATCAAAGCCGGAGAAGGGCAAAAAGTCTTCCATTCCCCAGCGGATCGCTGAATCACGCCTGGCAAACTGCCCATCACGCCGATGTCAGGGCAAAGTCCGTCAGATTTCGGGTCAGAGGTTGCCCCGCCGCTCCTGCTCGCGCTCGATGGCCTCGAACAGGGCCTTGAAGTTGCCCTTGCCGAACCCGAGCGAGCCGTGCCGCTCGATGAGCTCGAAGAACACCGTCGGGCGGTCGACCACGGGCTTGGTGAAGATCTGCAGCAGATAGCCGTCCTCGTCGCGGTCGACCAGGATCCGCCGCTTCTTGAGCTCCTCGATCGGCGCCCGGACCCGGCCGATGCGGGCGCGCAGCTCGGGATCGTCGTAGTAGGAGTCGGGCGTGTCCAGGAACTCCACGCCGGCCTTCCGCATGTGGTCGACGGTGGCCAGGATGTCGTTCGTGGCCAGCGCGATGTGCTGCACACCGGGCCCGCCGTAGAACTCGAGGTATTCGTCGATCTGCGACTTGCGCCTGCCCACCGCGGGCTCGTTCAGCGGGAACTTGACCTTGCGGGTGCCGTCGGCGACGACCTTGGACATCAGCGCGGAGTAGTCCGTCGCGATGTCGTCGCCGATGAACTCCGCCATCTTGGTGAAGCCCATGACCCGCTCGTAGAACTCGACCCACTCCTCCATGCGCTCGACGTTGCCGACGCAGTGGTCGACCGCCTGGAAGAGCCTGCCGTTCCTGACGTCGGGGCCCGCCACGACGGGCTCGGCCGCGACGTACCCCGGCAGGTAGGGGCCGTGATAGCCGGACCGGTCGACGAGCGTGTGCCGGGTCTCGCCGTAGGCGGCGATCGCCGCGATCATCACCTTGCCGTGCTCGTCCTCCACGACGTACGGCTCGGCCAGTCCGTGCGCCCCCTGTGAGAGCGCGTGCCGGTAGGCGGCCGGCACGTCCGGCACGTCGAGTGCGAGATCGATGACGCCGTCGCCGTGCGCGGCCACGTGCTCGGCGACGGCGGTGCCCGGCCGTACGGCGCCGCGCAGCTCGAAGCGCGCGGAACCGGACTCCAGCACGTACGCCACCTCGTCGGGGCTGCCGTTCTCCGGGCCGCGGTAGGCCACCAGGCGCATCCCGAACGCCGTCGAGTAGTAGTGGGCGGACTGCTTCGCGTTGCCGACCGCGAAGACGACCGCGTCCATGCCGTTCACCGGAAAGACATCGTTCATAGGCCCACTGTCAGGCTGGCTGGCCAAATTGTGCAAGCGTGGATTGAATTAGTGGACAATGTGTATAACCAGTAGGCCTGACCGAAGGTAGATGTTGTGACGATTGATCAGCTCGATGCCCGGATCGTCTCTCTGCTGACGACGGAGCCGCGTATCGGCGTGCTCGAATGCTCACGCCGGCTCGGCGTGGCCAGGGGCACGGTGCAGGCCAGACTCGACCGGCTGGCCGCCCGCGGGGTGATCACCGGGTACGGTCCCGACATAGATCCGGCCGCGCTCGGCTTCGGCGTGACCGCGTTCGTGACGCTGCAGATTCGGCAGGTCGCCGGGCACGTGCCGGTGGCCGACCAGCTCGCGCTCATCCCCGAGGTGCTGGAGGCGCACACGATAACCGGAGGCGGCGACATGCTGTGCCGGGTGGTGGCACGCGACAACGCCGACCTCCAGCGTGTCATCGACCTCATCGTCGATGTTCAGGGGGTGGTACGGACATCGTCGGTAATCGCTCTCGACACGCCTGTGCCGTACCGGATCCTGCCGTTGGTACGTACGGCCGGGGGATAGGCTTCCCCACCTGTCGCCATGGGCTCGTCGTCGAGCACGGCGGGCCATCGTTTACCGTGGAACTCATCCCCCCAGCTCACAGGTGTACGTGCACGTTTCGGGGGGAAACGCGTGGACAGCGGCGGCAGAGGCCCCATGCGCCGGGGCGGTCCCGGGGATCACGGTGACGGCAGAGGTCCCCTGCACGACACGGTGCCGATGCACGCGCTGCGTTCGGGGGGTCCGGAGGGGCCGGAGGCCGGCTCCGCCGCCGGGGCTCCGCCGCGGTCCCGGCGGCGGAGAAGAAGGCTGCGAACCCTCCTCGTCGTGATGATCTCGGGTCTCGTCGTGCTGGCGGTGGCGTTCGGCGTCATCTGGTTACTCACGCCGATCCCCGACAGCACGAAGAAGGACGCGACCGCCGAGGGCTCGGTCATCTACTACCGCAACGGCAAGAACATCCTGGCCAAGCAGGGGGTGAACCGGGAGAACGTGCCGCTCGCCCAGGTGCCGAAGCCGGTGCGGGAAGCCGTCATCGCGGCCGAGAACCGCACGTTCTACCGGGACAAGGGCGTCTCGGTCTCGGGCACCGCCCGCGCCGTGTGGTCCACGCTCACCGGCCGGCAGCTCCAGGGCGGCTCGACGATCACCCAGCAGCTGGTACGCAACTACTACAGCGGCATCGGGCAGGAACGCTCCATTTCGCGCAAGCTCAAAGAGATCATGATCGCGCTGAAGGTGGACCGCTCGAAGTCGAAGGACTGGGTGCTGGAGCAGTACCTCAACACGATCTACTTCGGCCGCGGCGCGCACGGCGTCCAGGCCGCCTCCCGGGCCTACTTCGACACGGATGTGCAGAACCTGGACGTGGCCCAGGGGGCCTACCTCGCCGCGGTCATCCAGCAGCCGAGCCGCTTCGCCAACCCCGCAGGGGCGGACCTGGAGGTGGTCAGGGCCCGGTGGCGGTCGGTGATCGACGGCATGGTCGAGATCGGCGCGCTCGGCCGGGCGGAGGCGGGTCGTCAGACGTTCCCCGAGCCGGCCGAGCAGAAGCCGCCGCTGACGACGACCGGCCAGGACGGCTACATGCTGGCCCAGGTGCGCGCCGAGCTCAACCGCCTCGGCTACAGCGACGAGGACATCAACCAGGGCGGTCTGAAGATCACCACGACGTTCGACCGGAGGCTGATGCGGCTGGCCAGGGAGGCCGTCACGTCGGTCCTGCCCGACGGCACCCCCAAGAAGGTCCGTACGGGCCTGGCCGCCGTCGACCCGGCGACCGGTGAGGTACGCGCGTTCTACGGCGGCGACTTCGCGACCACGCAGTACGACAACGCCTTCTCCGCCAAGGTCCAGGCCGGGTCGACGTTCAAGCCGTACACCCTGGCCGCGGCCCTCGAAGCGGGCTACGGGCTCGGCACCCGCGTCTACGGCGACTCGCCTCTGACGATCGGCTCGGCCGAGATCCCCAACGCCGGAGGCAGGTCGTACGGCTCGGCCATCACTCTCGTCGAGGCGACCCGCGGCTCGGTCAACACCGCGTTCGTCGACCTCGGGCAGAAGGTCGGCCTGGACAGGGTCGCGGCCGCGGCGGAGGCGGCCGGGATTCCGGCGGAGCAGCTCGCCCAGCAGAAGGCGTTCCCCACATTCCCCCTGGGCACCGCGTCGGTGAGCGCTGTCCAGCAGGCCTCGGGCTTCGGCACGTTCGCGGCCGGGGGCATCCACCGCGACGCCCACGTGATCCGCGAGGTGACCGACGCAGCAGGGAACACGCGGAAGTTCACCGCGCCGGAGCGGAGGGCGTTCAGCGCGAGCACCGCGGCGGACGCGACCTACGCCCTGCAGCAGGTGGTCCGCGGCGGCACCGGTACGGCGGCGGCCCTGCCCGACCGGCCGGTCGCCGGCAAGACCGGGACCACCGACGAGTCGGCGGCCGTCTGGTTCACCGGATACGTTCCCCAGCTGTCGGTCGCCGTCAACATGTTCCGCGACGACAACAAGCCGGTGCGGATCCCCGGATGGGGCGAGCTGTACGGCGGAACGCTGCCCGCGCAGATCTGGCGGACCTTCATGACCGGTGCCCTGGAGGGCAAGCCGGCCAAGGAGTTCCCGCCGCCCGTCACCTGGAATCCCAACAATTTTTGGGACGCCTACGCGATGGGCCCCGATTCCGACCGGCACAGCCCCGACCGGAACGGCGTCGAGTTCGGCTACCCCGACCCGTCCGGCCCACCCACGCCCGTTCCATCGGAGGCGGGTACGGAAGATCCGTACGACCAGACCATGCCGCAGGGCCCCGACGGCGAGGGCCAGGCCGGGCAGACGCCCGATGGCGGGACACCGGATGGTCAGCCGCCGGGCGGCCAGACCCCCGGCCGGACACCGGGTGGTGGCGGGGGACAGAGCACCCGCCCGGGAGCGTCCCCCGTGCCGCAGCCGACCGCGAACCCCGGAGACTGGCCGGACGACCCTCCCGGATTCGAAGCCGACAGCTCACCCGCCCAGCCCCTGGCCGTCCCCTGACGGCGCCCGGCTATCCGGCCGGGTGTTCCCGTTCGTCGCTGAACAGGTCGCCGGTGGAGGTGGCGGTGACGGCACGCCGGGCCCACTCGTCGAGCTGCTTGAGGTCCGTGCAGGCGGTGATGCGGGCGCGCTCGGCATCGGAGACCGGAATGCCCCGCACCTCCAGGATGGTCAGCACCGCCCTGGCCTCGCCCTTCGCGAGGCCTTCCGCGAGGCCTTCCGCCAGGCCTTCCGCCAGGCCTTCTGTCTTGCCCGCGCCGAAGTGCTTGCGGGCGAAGGGGCTGTAGACCGGCCAGGTGGTCGAAGCTGATTCCATGATCTTCTCCATCACGTGTCGGGCAGCATGTGAGGCCAGACGGTATGCGTATTCATAATATTGCGGAGCGTGTTCGGTGGGCAGGTGCTGAAGCGCACTCATGAACGCCTCTGCCACCGGCGGATGCTCCCCGTGCGCCATCACCGACATGGCGGCCAGTTCGGGATGCGCCGCCGCCTCCGCCGGGTCGGTGACCGGCGGGATCTGCTCCGGGCCGATCACCTCGCACCGCAGGCTGTAGCCGGGCAGGCCGGTGTCGATCGGTGTCGTCGCCCACGTGGCGGTTCCCGCGTCCGGGCAGATCATGAGCACCGTGACCGGTCGGTTCACCTGTAACCACAGCGCGGCGGCGTATCGCGGCAGCTGATCGCGCTTGGCCGCATCCAGCTTCTGCTGGATCTCCACGATGACGGCGTGCCTGGGATCGTGCCGCGGACCGATCGTGATCACCGTGTCGGGATACAGGTCCTTGGACGGGCGGTCGTTGAGCTCGTTGCTCGCCAACTGGACCGGAAGCCCGCCGGGCACGTCGACGCCGAGATGATCGCGCAGCATCTCCACGGCGAGCTCCGGCCGGTTGCGGAACATCAGGTTGAGCGTGTCATGCAGAAGGGACGGCATGGCACTGAACGTTATCCGACGAGTACGACGAGTAAGGCTCGTTCGTGCGATCGTCCGTCGTCACGGGCTCAGCGGGCGAGTTCCGCGCGTAGGTCCGCGGGGGAGGTGACGGGGGCGCGGCAGGTGAACCGGCGGCAGACGTACGCCGCGGGCTCCCCGCCGATCATGCCGCGTCCCTCCAGGAGCGGAACGTCGGCGGAGCCGTCACCACGCGCGATGACCAGGCCGGGGGTGGCGGCCAGCACGGCGGCCCGGTGCAGCGCCTCCGTCGCGGGGTCGCCGGGCGGCCCGACGATCGCCACCTCGGCCGGGCCGTACAACGCGGCCTGGGCGATGGCGAGACCCCAGCCGGCGAACCTGGCGAACTTCCCCGCGAGCACGGAGACCGCGCCGAGTGCCGCCTCGGCCGCGTCACGATGCCGTGCCGAGCCGGTGAGCGCGGCGTACGACAGCAGCGCTCCGGCCGCCGCGAACTGCCCCGACGGCGAGGCGTTGTCGGTCGGATCCTGTGGCCGCTGGAACAGCCGTTCGCCGTCGTCGGGCACGTCGAAGAAGCCGCCCGACCCGTCGGGGAAGTGGATGAGCACCGTCTCCAGAAGGTCCTCCGCCATGTGGAACCACCTGATCTCGCCGGTGATGCCGTAAAGCGTGAGACAGCCCTCCGCGACGTTCGCGTAGTCTTCCAGCACGCCGGCGTTGGCGCCGGCCCGTCCGTCGCGCGAGGTCCGCAGCAGCCGCGCCGGGCCCCGTGCCGTGACGTGCAGATCGGCGAGGAGCTCGGCCGCGCCGCGTGCGGCCTCGATCAGGTCGGGACGCTGGAAGAGCGTGCCGGCCTCGGCCAGCGCGGCGATCGCCAGGCCGTTCCACGCGGCGACCACCTTGTCGTCCCGCCCCGGCCTGGGCCGCTGCTCGCGTGCCGCACGCAGTGCCGTACGGACCCGGTCGAACCGGGCCGGATCGTCGGGGTCGGTGAGGAGCTGGAGCACGGACGTCCCGTGCTCGAACGTGCCCGCTGCCGTGACCGCGAACAGCGCGGACGCCCAGGCGCCGTCCTCCGCGCCGAGCACCTCCCGGAGCCGGTCGGGCGTCCAGACGTAGAAGAGCCCCTCACCGTGGCCGCCGTCCGGGCCGGCGCTGTCGGCGTCCAGCGCGGAGGCGAAGCCGCCCTCCGGCGTGCGCATCTCGCGCAGCAGCCAGTCGGCGGTCTCCAGCGCGACCCGCCGCGCCAGCGGTGAGCCGGTCGAGCGCCACCAGTGGGCGTAGACCCGCAGCAGCAGGGCGTTGTCGTAGAGCATTTTCTCGAAGTGCGGCACAACCCAGCCGGCGTCCACCGAGTAGCGGGCGAAACCGCCGCCGAGCTGGTCGTATACGCCGCCCCTGGCCATCGCCTCCATGGTCTTGTCGACCATGGTCATGCCGTCGCCGCCGGTGGCGGCGGCGTGCCGGAGGAGGAACTCCAGGACCATCGACGGCGGGAACTTGGGCGCGCCGCCGAAGCCGCCGCGCCGTTCGTCGAAGCTCTCCGCGAGGTTGCGTACGGCATGGCCGAGAAGCCGTTCGTCGGGCAGCGGCCCCGAGGGCAGCGCGGACCGATCGCCCAGTGCGTCCACCACCTTCGAGCCCTGGGTGACGACGCCCGAGCGGTCTTCCCGCCACGCCTGGGCGACTCCCCGCAGCAGCTGCTGAAAATGGGGTCGAGGGAAGTAAGTCCCGGTATAGAACGGATGACCATCCGGGGTGGCGAACACGGTCATCGGCCAGCCGCCCTGACCGGTCATGGCCTGTGTGGCCGCCATGTAGACGGCATCGACGTCGGGCCGCTCCTCGCGGTCGACCTTCACGTTCACGAACAGCTCGTTCATGAGCCGGGCCGTCGCCTCGTCCTCGAACGACTCGTGCGCCATCACGTGGCACCAGTGGCACGCCGAGTAACCCACGCTGATCAGCAGCGGGACGTCGCGCCGCCGAGCCTCCTCGAACGCCTCCTCGCCCCAGGCGAACCAGTCGACCGGGTTGTCCGCGTGCTGCAGCAGATAGGGACTGGTCGCGTCCTTCAGCCGGTTCACTCGGGATCATCCTCTCCGGCATGCACGGTGCTGGCCCCTCCAGTCTGCGTGAGCCGTACGGCCGAGGGCAAAGCGGGGATGATCGTTCCCTTACGAGGGCGAGAGACGCCAGAGCGACCCGGGGGGATGTGTTCCGCCGACGGCGGGCGTAGGCTCACTGGGCGTGGGGCTGGATCTGGACTTCGCCGTAAGGCATTCGGGGCGCGCACCGTCCGCGCTGACCCGGCGGGACGTGGCGCGGGCACTGCTGGCCGTGCCCTCGGGGCAGGCCCTGGTCTCCCTTCCCGACCTGCGCAGGGAGCTCGTCGCTACGGGCAACCCGCTGTCGACCGTGTTCTGGGAGTCGGCCAAGGCGATCCTCACGAAGATCGAGTCCGGCGTCGCCACGGTGGGCGAGGTACGGCACTGGCTGGAGTCGAGCGGGACCGAGCCGATCATGCTGACCCGCGGCTACTTCCTCTGGCCGGAGGAGGACGAGCGCGGTCCGGTGGCGACCGAGATGTACGAGCGGCTGGTGGCGTTCCTGGAGGAGCGGCTGGCGGCCGGCGAGATCGACGCGGACGCGCTGGCCGCCGGCGACCCGCTGGCGCGGGACGCCTACGAGGAGCTCCAGGAACGCTGGCTCGGCACGCCGCTTCCCGACGGCCGCGTGCCGAACGTGGTGGTCAACGACGAGCAGGATCAGGAGCTCTTCGCGGCGTGGGACGAGGAGGAGGCCTTCGCGCTGGGCGAGCTGCGCCGGGTGCTGGCCGACCTGCCGGAGCCGCCCTTCCCCGCGGCCGATCTCCGGTCGGCCGCGGCGAGGCTGCGTGTCACGCTGACCCGCCCCGGCTACCCGGGCAACATCCTGCGTGCCGTGGCCGGGCTGGACGGGGACCTGCCGGAAGGCGGGATTCCGAGCGCGGACGCGCTGCCCGAATGCGACGAGGACCTGTGGCTCACCGTCGCCGCCGGGATCGCCGCCCCGATCTCCGACCTCCCGGACGAGGAGGACGCCGCCCGGTTCTTCGATCTGGACCGCGAGCTCAGCCACGAGGATTCGACCCTCGCCTCGCTGTGCGCCATCAACTACGCCGACTGGCTCGCCACGGTGATCGCACTGGCCCGGTACGGCCCGGGCGTGCTCGCCTCGCCCGAGCGGATCGCCCGGTTCATAGCCGACTCCGAGGACGTCGACGTCGAGCCGGACGAGCCGGAGGACCTGGAGGCGACCGAGATGCTGTTCACGGCCGTCACGCCTCTGTGGGCGCATCTCGGCATCGTCGACAAGGCGGAGGTGTTCACTCCGCTCGGCTGGTGGGGGCTGCCCAAGGCCCTCGAACGTGCCTGGTCGGCACGGTGAAGCGGTAAGCGGCGCGGCCGGTTACGCCCCGGGGATCTCCACCAAGTCCTGATATTCCGGGTGACGCCGGATGTATTCGGCCACGAATTCACACAGCGGGGTGACCGTGGCCCCTGCGGCCCGCGCGGAGTCGAGGGCCTCGCGGATGAGCCGGCTGCCCAGTCCTCTGCCCCCGAACTCCTCGCTGATCTCCGTGTGAGTGAACACCATCCTCGCCCCGGGCCTGGTGCGGTAGTCGGCGAAGCCCGCGAGGACCCCGTCCACCCTGATCTCGTACCGCGATGCCTCGGGGTTGTGGGCGACCTCGATCATTCGTCGCCGCCGTTCGCTCGCGTGCCGTTCGCTCGCGTGCCGTTCTCGTGCCTGTCGTCCGGCGTCTGGATCTTGGCCATCTGCCGGTTCATCGATTTGATCAGGAAGAACAGGGCCAGACCGATTCCGGCGATGACGAGGAACGCGAGGATCCCCGGGCCGTAATTCGTTTGCTCCACTCCTCAAGCTTAGGAGCAGGTGGGGGAGACCCCCGCGTGGATCCCCGTGAAGAGGTCGTCCTCCGGCGACGTGGTGTCGACCAGGGACCTCGCGAGGTGGTAGTCCTCGGTCGGCCAGACCTCCTCCTGGACCTCACGGGGGCAGACGAACCAGAACCCGTCCGGATCGACCTGGGTGGCGTGCGCGAGCAGGGCGCGGTCCCTGGTCTCGAAGTAGGCGGCGCACGGCACCTTGGTGGTGACGTCCCACTTCTGCGGGCGGTCCTCCCAGCGGGCGATCCAGTCGGCGTACGGCGAGCCGATCCCGCGCGCGGTCATCGCCTCGTGCAGCGCCTCGAAGCGCTCCCGGGTGAAGCCCATGTGGTAGTAGAGCTTCAGCGGCTGCCATGGATCGCCGGTGCCGGGGTAGCGGTCCGGGTCCCCGGCCGACTCGAAGGCCTCGACGGACACCCGGTTCGTCATGATGTGGTCGGGGTGCGGATAGCCGCCGTTGTCGTCGTACGTCAAGATCACGTGGGGGCGGAACTCCCGTACGGCGGCGACGAGGGGGGCCGAGGCCGTCTCCAGCGGCTGGAGCGCGAAGCAGCCGTCGGGAAGCGGCTCGTTCTCGTCCTCGGGAAGTCCGGAGTCGACGAAACCGAGGAAGCGCTGCTCGACGCCGAGGATCTTACGCGCCTCAGCCATCTCCTGCCTGCGGACCTCGCCGATGTTCTCCAGGATGTCGGGCCGATCCATCTTGGGGTTCAGAATGGAGCCGCGTTCACCTCCGGTACAGGTCACGACGAGGACCTCCACGCCCTCCGCGACGTACCTGGCCATCGTCGCCGCGCCCTTGCTCGACTCGTCGTCGGGATGCGCGTGCACGGCCATCAGCCTCAACGATGCACTCACGGCTCTCCTCAATGGTGTGCTGGGTCCGCAGAAGAGGTTAGCTTCTAATGAGCCGCATGCTCCGATCCGCTTCGCGTTCGGAGCCGCGGCTCAGACGATCGTCTCGCACAACACCGACGAACATCAGGGAGATTCCGCGATGCCCAGCGACAAGGCCGCTGCCGGGGCGGCCACGGGAGCCGATGCGGGAGCGGCCGGGGAGCGGCCCATTCTCGGCACGCCGGAAGAGTTCCCACCGCGTCCCCGGCTCCGCGGAGGTTTCCTGGTATATCTCGTCATCGCCCTGGTCGTCGCCGTCCTCGCCGGCGGCTGGGGGTACGTCATGCTGACCGCCACCGGCAACCCCCTGGTGAGGCCTCAGGTGATCACCTTCGACGCGAGCGCGGCCGATTCCGCCGAGATCACCTTCACCGTGCACAAGCCCGCCGACCGTGCGGCGACCTGCCGTCTGCGCGCGCTGGACACCGGGCACGCGGAGGTCGGCAGCCGCGTGATCGATGTTCCCGCGGGTAAGGCAGAACTGACCCTGAAGGAACGGCTGAAGACGACTTCGCAGGCCACGGCGGTCTATGTCGACTACTGCGATCTCGTATAGTGGAATCTTTGGGAAGCGTTCGAAGACGGGTAGGGTCTCCGCATATCAGCGGGGACACGACCCATCTTTCGAGTCACTTACGGAAACAAGGAGAGCCCGTGGCCGTCTCCCAGAACGAAAACGTCACCTGGCTGACGCAAGAGGCGTACGACCGTCTCAAGAAGGAGTACGAAGAGCTTTCTGGCCCGGGTCGCATTGAGATCGCCAAGAAGATCGAAGCCGCTCGGGAAGAGGGCGACCTCAGGGAGAACGGCGGTTACCACGCCGCCAAGGACGAGCAGGGCAAGATGGAGGCCAGGATCTTCCACCTGCGCCAGATCCTGGACACCGCCAAGGTCGGGGAGGCCCCCCGCACCGAAGGCGTCGTCGGGCCCGGCATGACCGTCACCGTCCGCTTCGGCGGAGACGAGGAGGAGGTCACCTTCCTGCTGGCCTCCCGCGAGGAGAGCGGTTCCCCCATCGACGTCTACTCGCCGAACTCCCCCCTTGGTTCCGCCATCAACGGCAAGAAGATCGGCGAGAAGGCGACCTACACGCTGCCCAACGGCAGACAGAACACCGTCGAGATCCTCGAGGCCGTGCCGTACGTCGGCAATTGAGCCACCGAAGCGCTTGAGGTAACGGAAGACTCCCCTTTCCGGCGAAGAGCCGGGAGTCTCGTGGATTGCGAGATTCCCGGCTCTTACGGCAATCTCATCCTGGAACGGACCAGGATGTCCCGGGCGTGATCCGCCCGATGCCGGGGAGAGGGGGGTGCTCGTGCTCGAGCATGTCCGGGCGCGGGTCCTCGTATTCCCCCGGCGGACCCCGGTCGACCCCGTGCGCCGGGCCGTGGGCCTGCGCAGAACGGTCTCCCTCATCGCCGTGCTCCTGGCGTCGATCCTGGCGGCCGACCTCGTGATCCTCCTCCGCTTCGAGGCGATGGAGCAGGCCGACGGGCCGGTGGTACGGCGACAGCACAGCCGATACGTAGCCGCGGCGGAACGGGCCGGCGGGGGCGGTGAGGGCACGGGAGGCCATGCGGCCGCCGGAGGCTCAGGGGCGCAGGGACCGCCCGGGAACGACGCCGAACGGCAGGGCGTCGCCGACCCGGTGGCGCCGCTGACGCGGCTGATCTCCCCGCATCTCTTCGTGGTGTCAGCCCATCCGCTCGCGGCCGAGGTCGTGGCGAAGGTCCGACGCCAGACGGGTGTGAAGGCGGCCGAGGTGACCGACGCCGCCGAGGTGCGCATCGACGGCAAGCGGGTGCAGACGATGGGCGTCGATCCGTCGACGTTCCGTGCGTACACCCCGTCGAAGACGGCGGGCTCCGACGGGCTGTGGCAGAACATCGCGGCCGGGGACGTGGCGGTGTCGTTCGAACTGGGCCACGACGGCGGCGTCGAGCTCGGCTCGACGGTGGACGGGGGCGGGCTGCGGCTGCGGGTCGGGGCCTACGCCACGGTCGGGATGGGATCGATCGCCGCTGTGGTGTCCCGGCGGACCGCCCGGTCGCTCGGCATCCCCGAGGGCAACGCGATGGTCGTGAGCGCGCCCGACGTCGACTCGGCGAAGTTACGCAGGCGGCTGCTGAAGATCCTGCCCAAGGGCAGCCAGGTCGCGACGATCAACCCGGTGGTGGTCGCCCCGCGCGGCACGACCGCCTGGCCGGCGACCGCCTTCATGTCGCCCCAGCAGCTCCAGGTCGCGCTGCGTGCCGCCGTCGGCAGGCTCGGCCGCCCCTATGTCTGGGGGGCCGAGGGCCCGAACAGCTTCGACTGCTCCGGGCTGGTGCAGTGGGCCTACCGGCAGGCGGGGGTGCGGATGCCCCGGGTGGCCGCGCAGCAGTGGGCGACGGGGCCGCAGATCCCGCTCTCCCAGGCCCGGCCCGGAGACCTGCTGTTCTGGCGCAACGATCCGACCAACCCCCGCTATATCTCCCACGTGGCGATCTACTGGGGCGACGGGAAGATGCTGCACGCCCCGCGCACCGGGGACGTGGTCAAGATCGCCCCCATCTACACCAAGAACCTCGCCGGCGTGGTGCGGGTCAGCCCCGGGATCTCCGCCCGCGTCCGCTGACGCTCCCCGGTGGGATCCCCACGAACCTTGGCCGGGGTCCGGTAACCCACCCGTAGTGGCTCTGGCGCGAACTTCGTGATCGGCTACGCGGGGTGGCGCTAGGGCCTGTTTCAATATTCAGATTTGTCTTCTGGCTGGTCAGCTGCGGTTACCTCGGGCGGCCAGCCAGACAGTGAGGTCATGTACGATCTCCTCACGATCGGTCAGCGTGGATCGCCGATGCTCCTCACAGCCGAGATCGCGGTATTCGACCTCGTAGGTGCCCGCGTCTAGCCGGGACACCGAGGCGTACCACCCGGGGTCGTCCTCGTCGGGCAGGACGGTCACGAAGGTGTTGTCCGTCCGGTTCAGGCCGCTGATGAGCTCGGCCAACTCCTGTGGTGAGGGATTGTCCACGTGGTGACCGTTTTCAGCGTCGACGCAGTAGCGCAGGGCGGACATCGCATTCCTCAGGCCGGGGTCCAAGTCCAAAATGATCAGCGCTTCCAGCATGGCATCACCCCGGCAGGCGGCGCTCGGGTGATACAGCCGGCGGTGTCAGCCATTCGTTCATCGCGGCGATGTGCACGGCGGCCTCGTACCGGACGGCGAGCTTGTCATAGCGGGTGGCCACCGCACGGTGCCGCTTGAGCCGGTTGATGCCGCATTCCACGGCGTGCCGGGCCCGGTAATCCTCCGGGTCGAAGGCCGGCGGCCGTCCTCCGGCCGAGCCGCGCTTCTTACGGTTGCGGATCTGATCAGCCCGCTCGGGGATGGTGCCGGCGATTCCACGTCTGCGCAGGTAGGCCCGGTTGGCGGCCGAGGAGTAGGCCTTGTCGCCGCGTACCCGCTCGGGCCGGGTACGCGGCCGCCCCAGCCCCAGGCGGGGCACCCTGATGCCCTGCAAGACCGCGACGAACTGCGGGCTGTCGCCCCGCTGGCCGGCCGTGATCAGGATCGACAGCGGCTTTTGGCCCTGCTCGCAGGCCAGGTGGATCTTCGTGCTCAACCCGCCTCTGGAACGGCCGAGCCCGTGGTCGGCAGGCTCGGGCCGATCACCGCCGGGCGGCTCTTTTTGGGCGTTGCCGTCCCGGCGCGCCCCGGCCGCGTGCTGATGGGCACGGCACACGGTGGAATCCACATTGACCTGCCAGCAGATCAGTCCGGCCGCGTCCGCCCTGGCCTGCAACGCGGTGAGGATCGCCGCCCAGACGCCCCCGCGCTGCCAGCGCCGGAACAGCCCATAGACCGTCTGCCATGGCCCGTACTCGGCGGGCATGTCGCGCCAGGGCGCACCGGTACGTACCCGCCAGCGCACCCCGTTGATGAGCTGCCGCTTCGACCATACGGCGGGGCGTCCCCGCCCGGCCGTATCAGGCAGCAACGGCTCCAGCACCGCCCACTGCTCATCCGTCAAATCCCCACGACCCACACGGCGATCATGCCGACCAGAGATCACGCATAGATCAACTTATGAAACAGACCCTAGCCCTGCTCGCCGTGCTCGACGGAGCGACTTCCCTAGCGAAGATCACCCGATTCATCGCCGGATACGATCCCGAGCTACGCGCCCGGATCGGTCTCCCGGTCACCGTACGGCCGGCCGCCTCCACCCTGGGACGGCTGCTGGCCCGCCTGGACGGCGACACCTTCGACGCTGCGACCTGCACCTACCTGTCCAAGCTGACCGCCGCACCACCAGCGGCCGCCGCGAACGGCAGAGCGGCGCTACTCGGCCTGGCCGTGGACGGCAAAACCCTGCGCGGCAGCCGCACCGGCAACGGCGTCACCCACCTGCTGGCCGCCACCCGCCACGACACCCAGACGGTGATGGCTCAAGCCCAGGTCGCAGCCAAGAGCAACGAGATCCCCGCGTTCACGCCTCTGCTGCCTCTTCCATGCCCTCGTTGAACTCGCCGAGGGCCGCCCCTGGCTGTCCGCAATCGCATAAGCCGACACAGGGCGATCTTGGTGACCTAACAGTTATGGTCAACCAGTCCCTGAGAAAGAGCTACACCCAGACCGGATTATCTGAGCAGTTACGTTTCGCTACCGCTCTGGAAACCGCTGGTGACCAGGCTGGGAGGAGCGACGGAGATCGTAGTCGATACGCTCGCTTAGGCGGCTCAGCACGACCAGACGCATGAAGTCTTCCCTGGTCGGAACGCTGAGTTGGAGGGCCGCATGGGATGCGGCGTTTGCCGCCTCTGCCGGGTCCGGGTACAAAGCCTTCTGGAGAACTACCAGGGCACAGCTGGTCAAATCCAACTGGTTCTTCTCCGTAGTGTCAGGCGCATCCCTCAACATCCTCCTCCGTACATCTTCGGCTTCGCGCCCCAGTTCTGAACGCACAAGCTCCCGCTCGCCCTCAAATCGCTCGCCATGATCGAGTATCTGCAAAACTTTGACCGGAATCGGGCCTTTAATTGCGGCTATCCTGATGACATTCGAGACCAACTCTTTGACGACGGCAGGTGCAATCTCGGGAGATGGGTTGGCGAGGATTCGCCTGAATCCAGGTTCATCCAGGAAGAATGCTCGGGGATGCAAGTAGGCGAAGGGTACAATGGAGTTTGGAAGCGGATCGGTGATCCGGAATACATATCGGGGAGATCGCAACCATTCGGGAGTGAGTGACTGCCCAGTGATCTTCTCACCCAGAGCCAGGGCGCGTGCTTTCCACTCCGGTGCTGTCAGATCCTGAAGCAGATTCACCTCGGCCAGGGCGTCATCAAGCGCCGCCGGCCGGGCACCCGATCGTTGCTCCACGCCATCAATATCGAACATGGTATCGATTACCCCATCAACGGCGTAGGCGATGGAACTGTCCAACTCGACGTTCCAAAAGATATTCAGGGCGCGGCCGCCCTGCGATAGCGATCTCAGGACAACGTCTCGAGAGCCCTGGTAGCCCTCCGACTCGAACGCGAGCGTCCAGTCACCGAATACTGAGAGCTGGACCAACTCGCCACCGATGTCCTCTTCAAGTTCTTCGATGTCTTCTTCATCAGCCCACAGCCCCGTTTCCACGTCGGCGCCGAACCTACGCGCCACCTCGTCCAGGTCGCGTTCATCGCACCAGGTTAGGCACAGATGGCCAGGAAGACCCGCTTGGAGCAGCTTGACATACTTGGAGTCCACGGACTGCAACTGTTCTCCTTAATGGAAGGAATGTGGCCCGCCCGAATCCAGGCGGGCCACATTCATGCTAGGCCATCATGGCCAGCGAGGTGGCATCACGTCGCGATCAGCGGCAAGCGGATTCGCGTACACCCAGAACGGGTCGTTGCCGAGTCGCCGCATCTGCTGATAGAACAGGCCCAACTGGTTGCCCGACTTGCGATTGTCCGAGTGGGAAATGTATCTAGCGGAGAAGTTTCCATTGGCTGACAGGGAGCCTTCCTTCGTGCTGGCGAAGGGGAACTCATCGCAGTCCAACTCATCTTGCTTGGGCTTTACTGTAGGCCACTTCTCTCGGCATTTGCTGATCGAATACGCGCGGTTTTTCGCTATCGTACCACTCGGCGCCTCGTCTGGATCTTCCAGTCCGGGAACGGCTCCCTCGAGTGTGCGATGCAGCACGCCATAAGGGGCACGGCCAGGGACCTTCTTCCCATTCATGATCGGTATCGTCCATTCGGGATGATAGTATGCATCCCACACATGCTTGGCCGATTCCTTAATGCTGATGCTCTTGGTAGCATCGAAGATCAATACGGGGGTGACGTCGGTGAGAGCGCAGCCGCCTGTATATTTCTCGATCAGATCCGAAGTGTCACATCTGACGACCGGATGCTGAATTTTAGTATCGCGCGATACGTCACCGCCGGGGGTAAATGGGGTTCTGGGTGACATGAATCCCAGAGTGGGGGCGATCGCGCATGTACTTAAGAGATGCTTTCCTGTTCCGCTGATTTTGGGCGAGTGAATCGTCCATTCAGCTTCGGCGTTGTTCATCCATTCTGTGAAAAGGGAGTTTTTCCCGGGAGTCCCGTTGTCTTGGGGGCCGTCTTTGACCTGACACTTGCTGCTTACTGTGATGCCCGCCCTGAGGGTCATCGGATAGAAATAACTCAGATCGCCCTTGTATTGGACGCCGGTGATACGCCACGTGAACGTGATATCCCGACTTTTCTTTCCTGTGGGCTTATCCGTCTCGGCGTTGTTCGATCCTTTCTTCCCCCCGGCATAGGTATAGGCCCGAGCGGCGAGAGTGAAGTCAACCTGACCCCTCCATTCCTCGCGGATTATTTGTCCCGTTTTTCTGTCGACTACACGGAGATAAATCGGGAATCCATACCTCTTGGCGGCACACCAGTTGTAGGGGTTTGTAGTGTGACCGAAGCTGGTCGTACTGTCTGCTCTCGCTCTATTAACCTGGGCGAGTAGATCTTTGTAGCACGAACCCCAATCGACTCGGTGATAGGGAAAGGTTTTGGGTGCGAGTGCTACTCCTGCCTTCGAGGACTTGGGAACGGGATTCTCCGTGGTAGTACCTGTGGCTCTCGCCCGGATAGTCATGCTGCTCCAGCGAGACCAGGGCCCGGTTATACCGCCGGTTATAACGCGACTATGCCAGCGGACCTTCCAACCGTCAGCCAGTTTCCCCTTCGGGACCTGAACGACTGCAGTGGACTTTGAAGGTACATTGTCGACGGATCCGGACCATATCACCCCCGTACCTTGGGAATGTTCCCTTACATCGTGTTCGACCTCGAACTCGAAAGTTGAAGGACGGCGCAGAGGATCAGACACCTTTGCTTGCAGTTGAGGTGTTATCGACGTGACGATCTTACTATTCCCACCGATAACGGAACGATTCCATACCTTACTCACGGCCGGCACGGAAGCGGGGGTTTTCGCGATCGAGGATGAGTTCGCTTTCGCGCTCATCCATTCGATTATAGAGAACGACCAAGCGAACGGTTCTATCGCATTTCCTGCGGCATCCCTGGCTCCGGTAACCTCCGCATAGTATATGAAGTCCAAGGAGGTGCTGGGTGTGAATGTGAGCACCGTGTTGGTGGCGTTCATTGACATGCTGCCTGGAACATCACTTCCAGTGAACGGCTCTGTCAGTGAGAATTTTGCGGCAGTGACAGGTTCGCTAAATGTCACTCGAACCTGTGTGTCAGGCGGAACGTTTTCCGACCCGTCCTTTGGGCTTACGTCGATCACGGTAGGAGGTGTCGTGTCCGCTCCATCAGTTGGTGTTGGAGACGGCGTCGCCGCCGGACTGGGAGCGGTGCTATCGACGTAGGTCACTTTCAGTACTGGCGAACGAGTAGGAGATTCGGCTTCCGAAGCTTCCCAGCCTCGGTCGTACTCAGGAGCCGAGGCGGACTCATCAGCTCCTCGTAGTAACAAGCCGTAATTACTTTGCCCCGATGCCCATGCTTGCACGATCTCGGTTATCGGCCAACTCCAGACGGTTGGACCACCGCTCGGTGCAACTCCTGAGCATTCACCCGGATCCCGGGCCAGCGATTCTCCATTGACTGTAGCAGAGGGCTGGTTGTCCCAGCTAAGAGTGTCAGCGCTCCACTCTGCGGTCACGCGTTGTACTTTTATACCCGAGGTGCTGTTACCACAGCCGTAGGCTTCGGTGTTCCACAGCTCGAGCTTCGCATCGGTGACAGTCTTGCCCGCGAGAGACGAGGCGTCGAACTTAAGGTAGGCACGATCAATCGCCTGAGATGAGTCGTAATCGTCGTCGTATACCCCAGCCCAGAAGGTGGATCCGTCAGTTTCTACTGAGCCCCAGTTGTCGATCCACATGTCCACCTGAACTGGTAGGGAAACTGTGTGTTCGGTGGGGGACTCTGTGGGAGTGGGTGACGGGCTGGTTACTCCTCCGCCAGTCGTGAATGACCACGTATATCGCTCATTAAGCTTATTGCCGCTGGCGTCCTGAGCTCCGCTCACCTCGACCACATAGACGGTGTTCTCTGTCAAAGCTTGGCTCGGCATGAAGATCACCGTCTTTTCCTCGCCGGCCATGGCAGATTCCCCTGATACGATCGTACCGTTGAAATCCCTAACGGTGACCAACACCTCCGAGACCGGTTCATCAAATGTCGCCTGAATGAACTGATCCGTGCTCACATCGGTGGCTGATGCCAAGGGAAGCGTATCGATGACAGACGGTGGCGTCTCGTCTGAAGCCGGTGGATCTTCTTCAGAGAGATCGATCAAATCGTCTGGATCGACTTCGTAGGTATCAGTGGCTTGCTCCATCATGGCTTGAGCTTGTTCGAGCGTCACGTCTGGAGCTGTAGGCGGGATTGGATCCGTGTTGAGCTGGTTGGCTATCGCTTCTTCATAAGGGATTTGCCCCTCATCAGAAAGATTTTCACGTACCGTGGGGATCACGACTTCTTGCGTGATGGTATTTGGCTCGTACTCGATCATGAGCGTGGGAGGGTGATGGTAGCCCGGGTACGGTGCACCACCGCTGTATTCGCTGGAGTAGTACTGGCGCCAGTTGATCGCTGCGGTCTCGCTGTAGGCTCGCAGCACCATCCCTTCGTTGGGTACGCCCTGTTCGATCCAGGCGCGGGCCATGGTTTTGACCTGATGCCACAGGGCTTCGTCCTTCGCGCACCAGATGCCGCTGGCGTCGTAGTTGTAGCCGGCCTGGTTGAGTCCTTCGGTGCCGCCGGCTCTGGTCGGCTGGTTGTTCCAGTCCAAAGTCCCGGTGTCCCAGTAGGAGGTGACCCGCTGGGCGACGATGCCCGACCCCAGGGGGTCACCGCATAGTGCCCCGTTGGGGCCGCCGGACTTGTAGTTCCAGATGATCAGGTCGGCATCGACGACGGTGGCGCCATCCAGTTCCGGGGCGTCGAGGTCGTACCACAGGTACACGCGGGCGATGTCCGCGCTGGTGGAGGTGGTGCCTGCGCGTAGCCATCCGTCCGCGGCGTGGTTGCTGTAGGGGTCGTTCTTGTTGACCCAGGCGTCGTCGGGTTGTCCGCCGCCGAACCATTCGGAGGCGGCGGCGATGGTCACCGGGTAGGTCACCGTCGGGTCGGCCAGGAACTTGGCGTCCGGGGTGAACACCAGCTCCGATGTCGTGCCGGAGGTCTCCACACGTGCGTCGACCCGGGAGGTCCGGCCCTGCTCGGGGCCGGCTTCCACCTTGGCGTCCATCGCGGTCAGCACGATCGGCGCCGCCTTCGCCTTACCCTTGGCGTCCTTCAGCTGCGGCAGCCCTTGCGGTGTCTTACCGAACGTGGTGCCCTTGGGCAGGGTGAGCGGCAGGCGTACGGTCACCGGGCCGGTCGGCTTGTGCCGGAAGACCACCTGGGAGACGAAGCCGTCGCCTTGGGCGATCACCACGAGGTCTGCCCCCGGTGCCACGGCGTCGGGGTAGGTGATCGTGTTGCCGGAGATTTTCGGTTCCGGCAGCGCCTGGGTCACCTCCAGGCCGCTCGTGCCCTGTTCTCCAGCCGCCGATACCAGGTGCTTGGTCCCGCGTCCGCCGAAGGTCAGCGGTGATTTGACCCGGGCGGCCTGCAGCTTGCCGTCGCGGGTCACGATGCGGGTGTCGATGGGTTCCCATACGCTGCTGGCGGGGTTCTTGAGTTGTACGGGCCGGGTGTGCAGCTCGGCGCGCAGATGCTTGCCGTCGGGGTTCGCCCAGACCTTCATCCTCTCGGTGGAGCGAGCGGGGATCTCCACGGGTTTACCGGACTTGGCCGCCTTCTCCCAGGCGGTCTTGAGGTCTGGGTCCGATGTGGCATCTGGTTGTGTTGCCGATGAGGCGGAGGAGGGCGTCGGGGGTGGTGTGGGGGCCTGCGCGGCCGCGGGTGCGCTCATGAGCGAGAGCGGCAGCATCAGTGCCGTGATCAGGGCAGCACGTTGACGCGTCCGGATGGATAAGCCGGACGCGGATCGGCGTGTCTTCACTCACAGCCTTTCGAACAGATACGAACAAAACCGGAGTGATCGTGACATAAGGATGCAATAAAAGTAAAGATCGTTTTCAGTAACGGGAAAGCCCTGCTCCGTCACGACAGCTGATCGCTGAGAAGCCCTTTACCCATGCCGTCAGGGCTGCCCGCCAGTACTCCGGCACTCTGGGCGGGATCGGATTGTGCGAGGTGGCCGTGCACCTGTTTGTGCAGCACGACGGCCGGCCACGTGCTGATCGATCGTGGTTTCTTCCCGCCAAGTGCGTGAGCGGCGATGAGGAACGCCGACGTTCAGGCGCGGCTCGAACGCCGACATCGCACCGACCAGGTCGGCGTCCTCCTCCGTGTGCGCGGTGGCCAAGTAGTCCCGCACCGTGCCCTCGCCCGAAAATCTCCTGCGCGGCACCGACGACAGGGTCAATACGTAGCGCATGCCGGGCAGCTCCAGCTCCCGGCGCTCGCGACTTCGCTTGCGGTCCTCGCTCCCTTCCGCTCCGCTCCCTCGAACCCAGTGAACGCCGGTGAACGCCGGTGGACGGTCCGTTAGCCGGCCTTGACGGAGACGGGGTCGAGCCAGCCGAAGGGCGTCAGCTTCGCCGCCGTGACGCGGCTCGAATAGCCCGCCGTGTCCTGGGTGAACCACAGCGGGATGAGCGGCAGATCGTGGGCGATGATCGTCTCAGCCCGCATGTAGTACTTGAGCGCAAGGGAGGGGGACACCTGGCGGTCCGCGGTCTTGAGCAGGGCGTCGAACCTCCGGTTCCGGAAGTTCGTGTAGTTGTACGAGCCGCCTGTCGAGTACATCGGCCCGAGGACGTTCTGGATGTGCGGGAAGTCGAGCCGCCAGCCCATCTGGAGCATTCCGTTCAGCTTTCCTGCCGACGCGGCCTTCGTGAACGCGCTGACCGTGGGTATCGCCTTCGGCACCACCCTCAGCCTGCCGCCGAACGTCCGGTTGATGCTCCTCGCGACCTCGGTCACCCAGGCACGGTGGCCGCCGTCCGCGTTGTAGTAGAGCGGAATGCTCGCCGGCAGCTTGAATCCCTTGACCTGTGACAGGACCCTGCGGGCGCGGGCGGGGTCGTACGTGCAGGCCAGCCCGCAGCTTTCGCGGCGCGCGCCTTCGGCGACCGGCGGGACCCACGCGCGTGCGGGCACCGTCATCCCCTTCCAGACCCGCTTGGCGATGCCCTCCCGGTCGATCGCCATCGACATCGCCCAGCGGACGTCGCGGTTCGCCGCGATCTTCCGGGGAATGCCGATGCCGGTGATGACGTCGCCCGGCCGGGTGATCACACGGCCGTCCAGGTCCTTCCGGTAACCGGCTCCCTTCGAGTAGGGGATGGTGCCGAGGAAGTCCAGGCCGCCGGCGAGCAGGTCGCGGTAGGCGACCTCGTCGTTCCGGTACGTCCGGTAGGTGATCTTCGACACGTACGGCTTGGCCGTACCGGCGTAGCCGTCGAACCGCTCGACCACGTACTCGCCCCCGGGGGACCATGCGACGACCCGGAAGGGACCGTTGCCGATCGGCTTCCTGATGAGTGACGCGGGGCTCTTCAGCACGGAGTCGGGCAGCGGGGAGAACGCGATGTGGCCCAGCTTCTTCAGGAACGGTCCGAACGGCTTGGTGAGCTCGATCGTGAACGTGTGGTCGCCGGTCACCTTCAGACCGGACATCCTCCGCTTGCCGTACCCCTTGATCTCCTCGAACAGGAAGGCGTTCATCGCCTTCCCGCCGTTGGCGGCGAGGTTCCACGCCTCGACGAAGTTGCGCGCCCTGACCGGGGTGCCGTCATGGAACTTCCAGCCCCTGCGCAGCGTGACACGGAACCGCCGGTTGTCCTTGGTGGTGATCGACTTGGCCACGCCGTACCGCGACCGGGATGTCCCGGGGACGTACTCGATCAGGCCGGTGAACAGCGCGTCCAGCACGTCGCCACCGCAGGAGCCCGCGTTTCCCGGTGTAATCGTGTAATAGAGGTCGCAGGTCGCGACCGTGATCTCCGTGTCGCCGGTCGCGTGCGCCGGGTTCGCCGCCGTCTCCAGCGCGAGACAGGCGAGCAGGGAGATCGCCGCCGCCCCCGCGGACTTTCGCTTGGTCACGAGATCGCTCCTGAACGTGATGCCTAGAAGGAGATCATCCTAGAGCCGGCGGTGACACTTCGGGGGTTTCATGGCGAATCGGCATGCCTGTGGCGGGGTGGGTGAGATGCCGCCGGACGGGGACGGGCGTCGGCGTAATGTCGATTACGTGGATGCGGAGCAACAGTTTCAGGCATGGTTCGCCGGGCGGGTTCCGGACGACTGGTTCACCGGACCTCCCGAGATCGTGCTGGATCGCGAGGAGATCGCCGTCGTCGGCACGCTGCCGCCACCGGCCCTGGCGGAGGGGCTCGGTGATCTGGAACGTGCCGCCGTCGTCGAGGGGTACGTCGAGCGCTTCCGGGAGGAGACCCGGGAGCGCCGCATCGACATCGCGCGCGAGGCCGAGCACCGGTTCCGGCGCAAGGTCTCCTGGGGCGTCGTGGCCGGGGGCGAGACCGTGATGTTCACTACTCTCTCGGTGCCGGTCATGACCCGCCTGCGCCAGCCGGAGCGACAGGTGCTCGACACCCTGGTCGCCGCCGGCGTCGCGCGCAGTCGCAGCGACGCCCTCGCGTGGTGCGTCAGGCTCGTGGGCAGGCACACCGACACCTGGCTCGCTGACCTGCGAGATGCCCTCAAGCAGGTGGACCGGGTCCGGGCGGCCGGCCCGGGTTCGCCGGACTGAACCGATTCCATAAAAGGCCTAGACCATTGGTAATGGCCTATACCAATGTGTAACTCCCGGCAGGAGGGTAGAGAAAAGGGGACGTTTCTTTAGAGGTGGCCAATGTGGGTAAGGTCTCCCGCACATCATTGTCCTGCCTGGTCAGAGCTGAGGTGAATCGCCGGATCGGGAGGTCGTGGCGGCCCGTCCGTTAGCGCGGGAAAGTGCGGTCCACGGGAGCGCATGGTCTACGCCAATTGGATCGGGCGGCGATTCATGGCCGATGATGACGTGGCCCTGCGAGAATGAGGAGCCGTCCCTGTGTCCGTTTCCATTGACGTACCCGTACCCACCGCTCACGCCGAGCTGGCCGCCTGGGTGAAGCAGATCGCCGCGCTCACCCGGCCCGACCGGATCCACTGGTGCGACGGCTCCGAGGCGGAATGGACCCGCCTGACCAACCTGCTCGTCGAGCAGGGCACGTTCACGCGCCTGGCCAAGCGGCCGAACAGCTTCCACGCGGCCTCCGATCCGAGCGACGTCGCCCGGGTCGAGGACCGGACCTTCATCTGCTCGGAACGGCCGGAGGACGCGGGGCCGACCAACAACTGGATCGCTCCCGCCGAGATGCGCCGGACGTTCGACACCCTCTACGACGGCTGTATGCGGGGCCGGACGATGTACGTGGTGCCCTTCTGCATGGGACCCCTGGGCGGCGAGATCTCCCAGCTCGGCGTGGAGATCACGGACTCTCCGTACGTCGTGGTCTCGATGCGCATCATGACGCGGATGGGCGAGGAGGCGCTGCGCCTGATCGAGGAGCGCGGAGCGGCGCGCCAGGTCCGAGAGAGCGAGGCACGAGCCAACGAGGGCCTGAGCAAGCGCGACCATGGGCGCGGAGCGGCGCGCCAGGCCCGAGAGAGCGAGGCACGGGCCAACGAGGGTCTGAGCAAGCGCGACCATGGGCGGGGCGACTTCGTCAAGGCGGTCCACTCCGTGGGAGCCCCGCTGGAGCCCGGCCAGGCCGACGTGCCCTGGCCGTGCAGCCGGACCAAGTACATCAGCCACTTCCCCGAGACCCGTGAGATCTGGTCGTACGGCTCGGGCTACGGCGGCAACGCGCTGCTCGGCAAGAAGTGCTACGCGCTGCGGATCGCCAGCGTGATGGCCCGCGACGAGGGCTGGCTGGCCGAGCACATGCTGATCCTGAAGCTGACGCCGCCGGCCGGCGAGGCGCGCTACATCGCGGCGGCCTTCCCTTCGGCCTGCGGCAAGACCAACCTCGCCATGCTGCAGCCCACGATTCCCGGCTGGAAGGTCGAGACGATCGGCGACGACATCGCCTGGATGCGCTTCGGCCCGGACGGCCGGCTCTACGCCATCAACCCGGAAGCCGGTTTCTTCGGCGTGGCGCCGGGCACCGGCCGGTCGACGAACGCCAACGCGATCGAGACGCTCTGGGGCAACAGCATCTTCACCAACGTCGCGCTCACCGACGACGGCGACGTGTGGTGGGAGGGCCTGACCGACGAGCCGCCCGCGCACCTGACCGACTGGAAGGGCCGGTCGTGGACGCCGGACTCGGCCGAGCCGGCCGCCCACCCGAACGCCCGGTTCACCACCCCGGCCGGGCAGTGCCCGACGATCGCTCCGGAGTGGCAGGACCCGGCGGGCGTGCCGATCTCGGCCATCCTGTTCGGTGGCCGCAGGGCGACGGCGGTGCCGCTGGTCACCGAGTCGTTCGGCTGGCAGCACGGTGTGTTCCTGGGTGCCAACGTGGCCTCGGAGAAGACCGCGGCCGCCGAGGGCAAGGTGGGCGAACTGCGCCGCGACCCGTTCGCGATGCTGCCGTTCTGCGGTTACAACATGGGCGACTACTTCGGGCACTGGCTGAAGATCGGCAAGGTGGCCGATCCGGAGAAGCTGCCGCGGATCTACTACGTCAACTGGTTCCGCAAGGACGTGTCCGGCCGGTTCCTGTGGCCGGGCTTCGGTGAGAACAGCCGGGTGCTCAAGTGGATCGTCGATCGGCTGAACGGCAGGGCCGAGGCCGTACCGACCGCGATCGGCAACCTGCCGGCCGACCTGGACACCGAGGGTCTCGACGTCGCCACGGAAGACCTCGAGATCCTGATGAGCGTCGATCCCGAGGTGTGGCGGGAGGAGGCCGCGCTGATCCCGGCCCACTTCGAGACCTTCGGCGACCACCTGCCCAGGGAGCTCTGGGACGAGTACCACGCCCTCGTGGAGCGGCTCGGCGGGCAGAGCTGATCGCGTTTTCACGTGTCCGGCGCGACGGGGCACCCGGCGAAGCCGCCGCCGGGTGCCCCGCTCTCGGCGGGGAGTCCTCACGGGGGAGACCGGTCGCCGTGGGGAACGTTTGGAACGGGCACACCGTCATGCCCCGATAATTGAGTGATCGAGTTCACCCGGACCCGACGATGAGACCGGTCGTGAGGAAGAGGGCGGCATGAGCGTGCGCGATCTCGTGTACAAGCTGTACGAGCGCAGGCTCGAACGGAAGCTGTCCCCCGATCAGATCCCACGGCACGTCGGCGTGATCGTCGACGGCAACCGCAGGTGGGCCCGGGCCATGGGCCTGCACGACGTGAGCCGCGGCCACCAGAAGGGCGCCGACAAGATATCGGAGCTGCTGGTGTGGTGCAGGGAGGCCGGCGTCGAGTACGTGACCCTGTGGCTGCTGTCCACCGACAACCTGTCCAGGGACCGCTCGGAGCTCGAACCCCTGCTCGAGGTCATCGAGGGACTCGTACAGAACCTGGTCGACCAGGGGTGGCACGTCACCCCGATGGGTTCGCTCGACCTGCTGCCCGATCACACCGCTCGAGTGCTCAAACAGGCGAAAGAAGCCACCTCCCACCGCCCTGGGCTGATTGTGAACGTTGCGGTTGGGTATGGAGGAAGACGTGAGATCGCTGATGCGGTGCGCTCCCTCCTCCAGGAGCAGGCCAGCAAGGGCGCGAGCATCGAGGAGCTCGTCGAGGTCCTCGACGTCGAGCACATCGCAGAGCATCTCTACACGCGCGGACTGCCCGACCCGGACCTCGTCATCCGGACTTCGGGAGAGCAGCGTCTCTCCGGATTTCTGCTCTGGCAGAGTGCCCACTCCGAGTTCTACTTCTGCGAGGCCTACTGGCCTGACTTCCGCAGAGTCGATTTCCTGCGGGCGCTCCGCTCGTACGCCGCGCGTAACCGTCGGTACGGATCCTGACACGTATCGCGAACGACACCCTGCGGCTACTCTTTCGCCGTCGGGCGATTGCCTATTGGGTCTGAGGGATTCGTTCCGTACCGTGGTAGGTAAGCGGCCGCCGCTCCGATGGGCGGCCCTTACCTCGGGAGAGGGCCCGTCCTTGCGCCATGACACAGCGAGGCGGGCCGGGGTCCCGGCCCGCTTCGGCAGGCGATGGGCCCGGTCCGTTCACCACCAGTCAAGGCAGGGCGCCTCCGGCGCCCGGGGGAGAACGCGTGGCAGAGTCCTCGAGCAACCCGTCCGCATCTCGCACCTACGTCCTGGACACCTCGGTCCTGCTCGCCGACCCGGCGGCGATGAACCGCTTCGACGAGCACGAGGTCGTCATCCCGATCGTCGTCATCACCGAGTTGGAGGGCAAGCGGCATCACCCCGAACTGGGGTACTTCGCCCGCGAGGCGCTCCGCTTCCTCGATGACCTGCGGGTGCGGTACGGACGACTGGACGAGCCCATGCCGATCGGCGATGGGACCGTCCGGGTCGAGCTCAACCATAGTGATCCATCGATTCTCCCGGCGGGCTTCCGCCTGGGCGACAACGACACCCGCATCCTCACGGTCGCCCAGAATCTGGCGGCCGAGGGAAAGGACGTTGTGCTGGTTTCGAAGGATCTTCCGATGCGGGTCAAGGCGGCGTCCATCGGCCTCGCCGCGGAGGAGTACCGCGCGGGAATGGTGGTCGAGTCCGGCTGGACCGGCATGGCAGAGCTCCAGGTCACCAGCGACGACCTGGCGGCGCTGTTCGAGAACGGTACCGCCGAGCTGGACGAGGCCCGCGATCTGCCCTGCCACACCGGTCTGCGACTGCTGTCCAGCCGCGGCTCCGCGCTCGGTCGCGTGCTGCCGGACAAGTCGGTACGGCTGGTGCGCGGCGATCGCGAGGTCTTCGGCATGCACGGCCGGTCGGCCGAGCAGCGGATCGCCCTCGACCTGCTGATGGATCCCGAGGTCGGCATCGTGTCCCTGGGCGGCCGGGCCGGCACCGGCAAGTCGGCGCTCGCACTGTGCGCGGGTCTGGAGGCCGTGCTCGAACGCCGTCAGCACCGGAAGGTCATCGTCTTCCGCCCGCTGTTCGCCGTCGGCGGTCAGGAGCTCGGCTACCTGCCCGGCACGGAGAACGACAAGATGGGCCCGTGGGCGCAGGCCGTGTACGACACGCTGGGCGCGGTGACCAGCCCGGAGGTCATCGAGGAGGTCCTGGACCGCGGGATGCTGGAGGTGCTTCCGCTGACCCACATCCGCGGCCGCTCCCTGCACGACGCGTTCGTGATCGTGGACGAGGCCCAGTCGCTGGAGCGCGGGGTGCTGCTCACCGTGCTGTCCCGGATCGGCGCCAACTCCCGGGTCGTGCTCACCCACGACGTCGCCCAGCGCGACAACCTGCGGGTGGGGCGGCACGACGGGGTGGTCGCGGTGGTGGAGAAGCTGAAGGGCCACCCGCTCTTCTCGCACATCACGCTGACCAGGTCCGAGCGGTCGCCGATCGCCGCGCTGGTGACCGAGATGCTGGAGGACATCACGGTCTGATCGGATCGATCACGGCGGGAGACGGCCGTTCTTCGGGGCCAGATCCCAGAACTCCCGGCAGGTGTGGGTCCGCGCCGGCCCCGCGCTCTCGGGTGTGACGTGAACGATCTCCACGGCCCAGATCTCCGGTCGGAGCCGAGCCGTACAGGTGATCTGGGCCAGGGCCATCCTGGAGATCTTCCAACCACTGATCGACAGCCGCAGGCGCAGACTGGTGACGCCGTCGGGATCGTTGTGCCGCTGCGGGTCGGGCACGTTGCGCAGGAGCTGGATCTGCGTCGGCGTGAGGCCGGACAGCATGGTGGTCACGCCGTCCGGCACCCGCCGTTCCGCGTCGAAGAGGGCGGTGACGATGTCGCGCGCCTGCGGCGAAGGCACTGCCACCGTCATGGGCCACAGCCTGCCGTTCCGTACCAGATAGATCCCGACGAGCGTCGGCGTGCTGTTGACGACCGGGGCCGGTCCCGAGTCGATCACACCGGTGGCCGCCACGCCGCATCCGGCCATCGGCAGCGTCACGGCGGCGAGCAGGGCGGCGACCACGCGCCGAGCCGCGCCGACCGGTCGTACGGCCGTGCCGCGACCGGTCGGGCCGTGTCGTCCTGGGTCACGCCGGGTCATATCGCTCACCTCGCCTCATGTCGTCTCGATCAGGACCGGCCGGGCCGGACGCGGGATCCATATGGTGAACCGAGTGCCGGGATCGCATCGTGTCACGCTGATCGTGCCGCCGTGCAGCTCGGCGTTGGCCTTGGCGATGGCCAGCCCGAGCCCGCTGCCGTCGCTCCTGGACCGGGCGGCCCCGGCCTTGAAGAAGCGATCGAACACGTGGGGAAGCGCCTCCTCGGGGATGCCGGCGCCGTGATCGCGTACGGTGACCTCCAGCGCGCCCGGCACGGGTCGGGCGCTGACCAGCACCGGCGTGGCGCCGTGGCGCAGCGCGTTCCCGGCCAGGTTGGCCACGATCACGTCGAATCTCCGCACGTCCAATGAGAAGGTGAGATCGGCGGGTACGGAGAGTTCCACCCGGTCGGTCCAGCCGCGCACCTCGAGGCAGTCGGCCAGCGTGTCGGCCACGTTCACGGTCTCCCGGCGGAGCACCGCCGCGCCGGAGTCGAAGCGGCTGATCTCGATCAGGTGCTCGACCATCACGCGGAGCCGTTTGGTCTCGCGGACGACGATCCGTACGGCCTCGCGGACGTCGTCGGGGAGACCGTCGGCGTCCTCGGCCAGCATGTCGGTCACCGCGGTCATCGCGGTCAGCGGCGTGCGCAGCTCATGAGAGACGTCGGCGACGAACCGCCTCGACATCGACTCCAGCGTCCGCAGTTCGGAGACGGTCTGCTCCAGCGCGGCGGCGGTCTCGTTGAACGTCGAGGTCAGCTCGGCGAGCTCGTCGGCGCCGCGTACGGGCAGCCGCACCCGCAGATCGCCGGCGCCGAGAGCCCGGGCGGCCGCGCCCAGCCTGCGCACCGGGAGCAGCACCCGCCGCGCCGACAGCAGCGCCACGGTCAGCGCGATGGTCAGCGTGATGCCGCCGGCCTGGGCGAGGGCGCTGCGCAGGCGGAACAGCACGCCCTCCTCGTCCGCGAGCGAGACGAACACGTAGACGGTGAGCCCGGTCGGTCTCGGCACCCCGCTCTGGTTGATCCGCTGGAGCTGGGTGGCGACGAGCAGCCAGGGCTCGTCCCGCAACCTCAGCCGCTGGAAGACCAGCCGGTGGGCGGCCTGCCAGCGGAGCTGGTCGGGCACGTCGGCCATGGTGAACCGGGAGTCCAGGCTGGTCTGCTGGAGATTGCCGTAGGTGACGATGACGGTCCGCTCCTGTGCGCCCAGTGCGGCCACCACGTCGGCCAGGTCCGCCTCGGTGACCGTGGCGGCTCCGGTCCAGATGATCTCGCCGATGCCCACCGGCAGCTTGATCTTCGGCAGTGTCTCGCGTACGTCGGCCACCGCGGCGCGCTCGGTCCGTTCGAGGATCTCCTGGCGGACGAGCTGATATCCCAGGCCCGCCACCATGATGGAGGCCGTGGCGGCCACCAGCATGAAAGTGATCACCAGCCGGGCGCGCAGGCCGGACGGCAACAGCGTCATGGCGGGCTGAAGCGGTACCCGAAGCCACGCACCGTGTGGATGAAGACGGGGTCGGCCGGCACCGGTTCGATCTTGGCGCGGACCCGCTGGACACAGGCGTCCACCAGCCGTGAGTCGCCCACGTGCGTGTGATCCCACACCTCGCGCAGCAGATAACGCCGGCTCAGCACCTGGCCGGGATGGCGGACGAGTTCGAGCAGCAGGCGCAGCTCGGTCGGGGTGAGGTGGATCTCCCGGCCGGCGAGGCTCACCTTGAGCGCGCCACGGTCGATCACGAGGTCGCCGAAGCTGATCCGGTCGGCGGCGGCGAACTCCAGGCGGCGCAGCACCGCGCGGATGCGGGCGTCCAGCACCCGGGGCTCCACCGGTTTGACGACGTAGTCATCGGCGCCGGCCTCCAGCCCGACGACCACGTCGAGATCGTCGCCGCGCGCGGTGAGCAGGATGATCGGCAGCGAATCGAGGCGGCGGATGCGGCGGCAGACCTCGACCCCGTCGATGCCCGGCAGCATGACATCGAGGATGGCGATCTCCGGGCGTCTGGCCCGTACGTGGTCGAGGGCCTCCTCACCTGTGGCGTACGCGGTGACCGAGTGCCCCTGGCGGGTGAGCGCCAGTTCGAGCCCCGTTCGGACCGAGGGGTCGTCTTCGACCAGGAGGATGCCTGCCACGCGGTCATTATGGTCTCTTGGGGGTGTTTTCCCCAGGTTGTCCCTGGCTTGTCAAGCCGTCTGCACGCCGTCGTCATGGGTGGAGAGCGCGCTGTTGTCGGGAGTGCCGCCATCGCGCGAGGGCCGGAGCGACCGCCGTGATGTGATGAATATCACAGTTGACTGAAAGGCCACGTAGCCCGGGGGAAGGTCAAGGGAATACCAAACGGTTATGGTGTTCGGCTCGCAAGACCCCCCAAGACAGGGCAAGCTCGTTGGTCGTGAGCTCTGGTCAGCGGCTGAAGGATGCCCCCCGTTCGTCCCGAGCCCGATCGCGGCGTGCCGCCGGCCGGGCAGGTGGCGCGGGCGGCGGCGCGGATCGCCCGGGCCGTTCCGGCGGATCGGGCCGCGGCCGGTTCCCTGCCAAGCGGCTGATCGTCGTGGGCGTCACGGTCGCCCTCGTCACCGGGGGCACCGTCTATCTGGTGCGTACGGCCATCGAGAACGCCAACGCCCCCCACACGCCGCTCACCCCGCAGGACATCCTCGCGGCCGACCCGTACGCGCCCAATCCGGAGAACGACGCGCTCAAGGCGTCCGCCGTGGAGGCGCTGAGGAAGCAGCGGCAGAAGGAGCTGCGTTCCGAGCACAACGACGGCGGCCTCGACCCCGTCACGATCGCACCGAAGGCGCCGGGTGGCGGGGGCTTCGCGCCGGCCGACTTCCCCCCGGGTTCCAAGCCCAACCCCGGCAGCAACAAGGCGCTCGGCCGGCAGATGGCCGAGGCCCGCGGCTGGGGCGACGAGTGGGGCTGCCTGGAGAAGCTCTGGGACAAGGAGAGTCACTGGAACGAGCGGGCGATGAACCGATACAGCGGCGCGTACGGCATCCCCCAGTCGCTTCCCGGCAACAAGATGGCCAGCGCCGGGTCGGACTGGCAGACCAATGCCGCCACCCAGATCAAATGGGGACTCGGCTATATCGCCGCCCGCTACAAGTCGCCCTGCGGCGCCTGGGCCCATTCCCAGGCCAGGGGCTGGTACTGACCCCTCTCGCGCGGGGCGGTGCGCGAAACTCCGGTCAGGGTTGTTCGCGCATTCGGTAAGGCGCACGGGCTCCCGGCGGTCAGCGCTGCACGCTTGAGCGCATGGATGTGAAGGTCAGCGTGGTTGTGCCCGTGTCCAATCCCGGGCTCGAGAACGACGCCTTCGGCGCGTGCGTGCGTTCGCTGCTGGAGCAGTCGCTGCCACCGGAACAGTACGAGGTGATCTTCGCTGACGACGGGTCCACGGACGGGACGCGCCGGCGGCTGGACGCGGTCGCCGAACGCCGGTCGAACGTCCGCGTTCTCCACCTCGACCACACCGGCTCGGTCGCGCGGGGGCGCAACCTGGGACTGTCGGTCGCCCGAGGCGAGTACGTCTACCTGATGAACCAGTGCGACAGGCTGGAACCGCGCGCGCTGGAGCGGATGCACGGCATGGCGGTGGACTGCGACGCCGACGTGCTGATCGGCGGAATCGTCGACGGCCCGGGCAGCGGCCAGGGCGACGCGCCACCGCACCCGGCTTTCGCCGCGAACCAGCCCCGGGCCGACATCCTGCGCGACCGTCTCCTCGCGCTGCCGAGCGTCCACAAGCTGTTCGACCGCGAGTTCCTGGAACGCCGGCAGCTGCGCTTCCTCGACCGGCCGCTGTCGGAGCAGCTCTTCACGACCGGGGCGTACCTTTCTGCGAAGGTGATCGCGGTCCTCGCCGAAGAGGTCTGCTGCCATCTGGGGCCCGCGGCGGAGGAGGCGCTGGACGCCGAGGCGCTGTTCGAGGGTCTGGGCGCCATCTTCGACGTCGTCGACGCGCACACGGAGCCGGGCGCCCAGCGCGATCGGATCTACGCGCACTGGTATCGCGTGCTCGCGCTGCGCCGCCTCGGCGGACCCCGGTTCCTGACCGCCGCGCCGGACGAGCGGGCGCTGCTGTTCTCGTTCCTCCGGCGCCTCACCCTGGACCGGATCCCGGAGACGGCCGACGCGCATCTCCCGGTGCGCCTGCGGGCACGGACGGCGCTGCTCCGCCAAGGTCGGCCGGGGCACCTCGTAGAGCTCGGCGAGGCGTCGCGCGGCACCCGGCTCAATGCCGAGCTGCGTGATCTGCGCTGGGAGCGGGGCATGCTCGCGCTCGACCTGAGCGTGGAGATCCTTCAGTCCGACGGGAATCCCGTGTGGCTCAGGGAACAGGACGGCCGTCTGCTTTGGACGCCACCCGCGCAGATCAGGGGACTGGCCGACCCCGCCCTTGCGGACGTCACCGGGGCGGTGCGCCGGGCCCGGATGGAGGTCTACATCCGCGACCCGCGGTCCGGTGTGACGTACCCCCTTCCGGTGGAGAGCACGATCGGCCGGACCTCCTCCAGGGGCCGGGTGCGGGTCTGGATGAGAGGTGAGGCCCGGCTCGACGTGGGGTCCGCCGCCCTGGGCCGACCGCTGCCGCGGGGTGTGTGGGAGATCCACGTGCGGATGCGCGGCGTCCATCGCGGCCGCGCCCGAGTCGGCCGCCCCGAGGTCGGGATGACCTGCGCCGGCGTGCTCGCCGACGAGTCCAGGAGGCTGGTGACGCCATGCTGGTCGGAACGCGGCGAGCTGGGCGTCTGCGTGGCGCCCGCTTCTTTCTCCGAGTCCGTCGCCCTGGTCTCGTCCAGGACATCGGTGACGCGGCAGGCCGGGCATGTCTTCGTGGTCGTGCCGGTGCCGTACGTGCCGCCGAGCGGCGGCCCTCCGGTCGAACTGGTGCTGCGCGAACAGGACCGGCGCGGCCGCTCGACGGCGGTGCCCGCGCTGGTCGAGCCGGGGATCCCGGGGCGCATCGCCGGTCGGCTCGTCGCGAAGGTGCCGGTGAGCCGGGCCGGCGGTGAAGACCGCCTCGGACCGGGGGCCTGGCGGGCCGGCCTGCGTATCGACCAGAGGGAGACCGACCTGCGGTTCGGCCTGAGCGTCAGCCGCGCCGGACAGGTGAACGTGCTGCGCCCCGGCCGCGTACGCCACCCCGGGGGCGGGCACGCGCCGTCGAGGCTGAGGCGGCTCGCGGTACGGCTACGCCGGGCGGTCGCCACCCGCGGCCATCGGGAAACATCGGGAGGAACCGCGGCCCGGTGAGGTGAGGCGGTGGAATTCCCGGCCCGTTGACCGGGGCGGGCATCACGACGTATCTCGTACCGGGGGTGGCCCTGTCACCGGCTCCTGATAGGACTGGTCCATGGGTGAATTCCGCGTTGAACACGACTCGATGGGCGAGGTGCGGGTTCCCGCCCGCGCCAAGTGGCGGGCGCAGACGCAGCGGGCGGTGGAGAACTTCCCGGTGTCCGGCCGGGGACTGGAGCCCGTGCACATCGCCGCACTCGCCCGCATCAAGGCCGCCTGCGCGAAGGTCAACGCCGACTACGGCGTCATCGACGCGGACCTCGCCCAGGCCGTACGGGACGCCGCGAACGAGATCGTCGAGGGGCGGTGGGACGACCAGTTCCCGGTCGACGTCTTCCAGACGGGCTCCGGCACCTCGTCCAACATGAACGTCAACGAGGTGATCGCGACACTCGCCGAGGAACGGCTCGGCCGGCCGGTTCATCCCAACGATCACGTCAACGCCGCCCAGTCGTCCAATGACGTGTTCCCGTCCTCGATCCACGTGGCGGCCGCGCTCGCGGTCGCGCACGACCTCACCCCCGCCCTTGAGCACCTGGCGACCACGCTGGCACAGAAGGCGTCCGACTTCGCCGACGTGGTGAAGGCGGGCCGGACGCACCTGATGGACGCCACACCGGTCACGCTGGGCCAGGAGTTCGGCGGATACGCCACGCAGATCGAGCTGGGCATCGAGCGGCTCCAGGCGGCGCTGCCGCGCCTGGCCGAGCTGCCGCTGGGCGGTACGGCCGTGGGCACGGGCGTCAACGTGCCGGGGCCCGGGTGGGCGGCCGAGGTCGTGGCCGAGCTGAGCCGTACGACCGGGTTGCCGTTCGCCGAGGCGCGTGACCATTTCGAGGCGCAGGGCGCGCGGGACGGCCTGGTGGAGCTGTCCGGCGGGCTGAAGGTGATCGCGGTGTCACTGAACAAGATCGCGAACGATCTCCGGTGGATGGGGTCCGGGCCGCGCGCCGGGCTCGCCGAGATCAATCTGCCCGACCTCCAGCCGGGCTCGTCGATCATGCCGGGGAAGGTCAACCCGGTGATCCCAGAGGCCGTCACGATGGTGGTGGCGCAGGTGGTGGGCAATGACGCGGCGATCACCATGTCGGGGGCCGGCGGCGCGTTCGAGCTCAACGCGATGCTGCCGGTGATGGCGCGCAACCTGCTGGAGTCGATCCGGCTGCTGGCGAACGTGTCGGGGCTGCTCGCCGACAGATGCGTGGCCGGGATCACGGCCAACGAGGACCGGATGCGGGAGTACGCGGAGTCGTCGCCGTCGATCGTCACGCCGCTCAACCGCCATGTCGGCTACGAGGAGGCCGCGAAGATCGTGAAACAGGCGCTGCGCGAGCGGAAGACGATTAAACAGGTCGTGATCGAGAGAGGGCACGTCGCCGACGGCACGCTGACCGAGGAGCGACTCGACGAGATCCTCGACGTCCTGTCGATGACCAGGCCCCGGCCCACGTGAGCCGGCCGGTCCCATAGAGGGCCAGGCGGCGCCGCCGGTTCCTTCTCGGTGTTCAGCCGTACGCCACCATGATCAGGATCACGAGGACGATGAACGCGGCGAAGGCGGCCCCGGCCAGCAGGAGCACGCGGATCCTGGCCGTGGTGTCGGGTGGCGGCGGGCGCTGTACGGAGAACAGATCGGTGCCCAGCCCGCGCGGCCGACCGTTACCCTGCTCCCCGGATTGGTCGCCGAATTGGGGACCGGCAGGCGCGGCGGGCCGTACCGGACCGTGCCCGGGGTGTGCGGGGTGTGCGGGGTGTGCGGGCCCGTGCCCGGAGTCTCCGTGCCCGGAGGCGGGTGGCTCCGGGGCACGCTGTTCGCCGCCCCGACCGGTGTCGGCGCCCGGTCTCGGGGGCAACGCCCTGCCGGAGGCGGGCAGTCGCCTGGGAGCGGTCACCTCGTCGATGTCGGGGGCGGGTGGTGGCGTAGCGGAGACCGACGGGATGCGCAGGCCGCCCTTCGGACGGATGACGACCATCGTCTGGTCACTGTTATCGTCGCCGTTGTCCGCCGGTCCCGCGTTCTCCCGCGCCGTGATCGGGGCGACCCGGGGCGCCGCTTCCTGCCCGGGGGCCGGAATGCGGGGTGAACCCGAGTCGGCCGCCTCGTCGCCCGCGCCGGCCGCCGTACCGGCCGATGTGCCGCCGGTCGGCGTATCGGCCACGATCCGGAGCATCGTGGCGGCCCTGCCCGCTGTCATCCGGGTCCTGTGGTCCTTCTCCAGCAGCCCGTTCAGAATCGGGCGCAGGGGCCCCGCCTGGGTGGGCGGATCGACGGTCTCGTTCATCAGCGCCTTCAGCGTCTCGCTGAGCGACCCCCGCTCGTAGGCCGGCCGGCCCTCGACCGCGAAATACAGGGTGGCGCCGAGCGACCAGAGGTCCGACTCGGGGCCGGTGTGCTCGCCGCGCGCCCGCTCGGGGGCCGTGTAGCCGGGTGAGCCGATCACCATGCCGGTCTGGGTGAGGGCGCTGTCGCCTGCGGCCTTGGCGATGCCGAAGTCGGTCAGCACGACCCTGCCGGTCTCGGTCAGCAGGACGTTGCTCGGCTTGACGTCCCGGTGCAGGATGCCCCGGGAGTGCGCGGCACGCAGCGCGCCCAGCAGGTCGTGGCCGATCTCGGCCACCAGCCGGGGCGGGAGCGGGCCCTCCTCGTCGATCACCTGCTCCAGCGACCGGCCCTCGACCAGCTCCATGATGATCCAGGGGCTGCCGTCCGCCTCGATGGCGTCGTGGATGGTGGCGACGCAGGGGTGGCTGATCTTGGCCGCCGTCCGGCCCTCGCGCAGCATGCGTTCTCTCAGCTCACGTCGCTGCCGGGGGGTGAGTCCCGGGTCCTGCCGGATCTCCTTGATAGCGATCTCACGGCCCAGCGCCCGGTCATAGGCGCGCCAGACGGTGCCCATCGTCCCCCGGCCGATCGGCGTGCGGAGCTCGTAGCGGTGCGCGAGCAGCCGTGGTTGCAGTTCCGCCATATGAAGAAAGATAGCCATTTCACGTCGTGAGCGGCTTTGGGGGAGTGTCAGCGGACCACGGGTGCGGCGAAGATCTGTGCGACGCGACCCGTCACCTGAGGAAATCTCGGGGCCAAAAGCGCCTGGGCACGACCATTTTGATCACCCCGGCGAGCCGCCGCATCAGCGGACTGCGGACCATCTGGTGAAGCGCCGGCTCCGCCGGCTTGCGGTGCACGCCCTCGGCCGGACGACGCCGTGGTGTCGTCGGCACCGTCAGGTGATCGCGTTGGTACGCGAGGTGCTGATGCGTGTGCTGGTACGCCTGGCCGTACGGCCAGGGGTGCTCGTGGTTCGGCGTCGAGGCATCCGGGACGTCGCGCGGATGCGGCGGCGGTGGTGCCTGATGCGGCTGTGACGGTTGCGGACGCCCGTAATGCGGCGGCTGACCATGCGGGGTTGGAGCTTGGTAGGGCTGGGCCTGCTGCGGTGGAACCTGCTGCGGCTGGGTGTGGTGGTGGTCGCCGTGCTGCGGCTGGGAGTACTGCGGTGGAGTGTACTGAGGCTGGGACTGCGTGGACGGGGTGTGCGGGAACATGCGCAGCCGCGGCCGTGACTCCGCCCGGTGCTGCCCCCGGCGCGGCGGCTTGCGGATGAACCCGGGCGGTGACGGCGGGGAGAACGGGGTACGGCGGGGCTGCGGGCCGTACTCCTCCACGGTGTCGCCCGACGCGATCCTGGACAGAATGAGCGCCGCGCGGACGCTGTCGATTCGCGCGGCGGGGTCGATCTGGAGCAGCCCGCGCAGCACCGGGGCGAGCGGACCGGCCCGCTCCATGGGGATCGGCGCGCCACTCGTGAGCGCGGCCAGCGCGGCGGCGGCCGTACGACGGCCGTGCAGGCCGCGGCCCTCGACCGCCGTGTAGAGGGTGGCGCCGAGCGACCACAGGTCGGCCGCCGGGCTGGCCTTGGCGCCGAGGACCCGCTCCGGCGCGATGTATCCGGCCGAGCCGAGCACGATTCCGGCCTGCGTGATCGACTTGTCGCCCTCCACGGCGGCCAGACCGAAGTCGGTCAGTACGGCACGGTCCTCGGTGACCAGCACGTTGCTCGGCTTGACGTCCCGGTGCAGGATGCCCTTCGCGTGGACCGCGCGGAGCGCGCCCAGGACCTGCCGGCCGATCTCGGCGACCTGGCGCGGAGGCAGCGGCCCCTCCTGCCTGACGAGCTCATCGAGGGACTGCGCCTTGAGGAGCTCCATCACGATCCACGGACGGTCGTCCTCGGTGATCACGTCGAAGATGGTGATCACCGAGGGGTGGGCGACCATGGCGGTCGCCCGGCCCTCCCGTTCGGTCCTGGCGCACAGTTCGGCGCGCAGGTCCTCGTCGAGGACCAGCGGCAGCCGCACCTCCTTGACCGCCACGTCACGATCGAGAAGTTCGTCCCTCGCACGCCAGACGGTGCCCATTCCGCCGCGGCCGACCGGCTCCAAAAGCCGGTAGCGCGCGGCAAGCAGGTATCCGGAGGGCGCACGCATGGGTGGCAGCTTACCGATTTGCGCGATGCGACCTGTAGAGACCATGCCGGGAAATTGTTGAGATCTTCTGTCAAAAGTTTTGACAGCATCCGGCAGAGTTCACCTGCGGCCGATGGTCAGGACCGGTCCAGAGGCGTCCTGGAAGAAGTCGTTCCCCTTGTCGTCGACGACGATGAAGGCCGGGAAATCCACGACCTCGATCCGCCAGACGGCCTCCATCCCCAGCTCCGGATACTCCAGGACCTCGACTTTCTTGATGCAGTCCTGGGCGAGGCGGGCCGCGGGACCGCCGATCGAGCCGAGGTAGAAGCCGCCGTGCTCGCGGCAGGCGTCGGTCACCTGCCTGGACCTGTTGCCCTTGGCCAGCATGACCAGCGAGCCGCCCGCCGCCTGGAACCGCTCCACATAGGAGTCCATCCGCCCGGCCGTGGTCGGGCCGAACGAACCGGAGGCGTACCCCTCGGGCGTCTTGGCCGGGCCCGCGTAGTAGACGGCGTGGTTCTTCAAGTACTCGGGCATCTCCTCGCCGGCGTCGAGCCGTTCAGCGATCTTGGCGTGGGCGATGTCGCGGGCCACGACGAGGGGACCGGTGAGCGACAGCCGCGTCTTGACCGGATATTTCGTAAGTTCGGCGAGGATTTCCGGCATCGGGCGGTTGAGGTCGACGCTCACGACGTCGTCGGAGAGATGCTCCTCGGTCGTGTCGGGGAGGAAACGGGCCGGGTCGGTCTCCAACCGCTCCAGGAAGACGCCGTCCGGTGTGATCTTCGCGAGCGCCTGCCGGTCGGCGCTGCAGCTCACCGCGATCGCGACAGGGCACGAGGCGCCGTGGCGCGGCAGCCGGATCACACGGACGTCATGGCAGAAGTACTTGCCGCCGAACTGGGCCCCGATGCCGAGCCGCTGGGTCAGCTCGAAGACCTTCTTCTCCATCTCCAGGTCGCGGAAGCCGTGGCCGCTCGCCGACCCCTCGGCGGGGATGCTGTCGAGGTAGCGGGCCGAGGCGTACTTCGCGGTCTTCAGCGCGTACTCCGCGCTCGTGCCGCCCACGACGATCGCCAGATGGTACGGCGGGCAGGCGGCCGTGCCGAGCGAGCGGATCTTCTCCTCCAGGAACTGGAGCATCCGCTTCTCGTTGAGTACGGCCTTGGTCTCCTGGTAGAGGAAGGACTTGTTGGCCGAGCCGCCGCCCTTGGCCATGAACAGCAGCTTGTACTCGTCCGGATGGCCGAGGGGGTCCTCGGCGTACAGTTCGATCTGCGCGGGGAGGTTGCTGCCGGTGTTCTTCTCGTCCCACATCGTCAGCGGGGCCATCTGGGAGTAGCGCAGGTTGAGACGCGTGTAGGCGTCGTACACGCCCCGGCTGATGTGCTCGGCGTCCCGCCCGTCGGTCAGCACGTGCCGGCCGCGCTTGCCCATCACGATCGCCGTACCGGTGTCCTGGCACATCGGCAGCACGCCGCCCGCGGAGATGCCCGCGTTCTTCAGCAGGTCGAGCGCGACGAACCGGTCGTTGCCGCTGGCCTCCGGGTCATCGATGATCTTTCGGAGCTGGGCCAGGTGAGATGGCCGCAGATAGTGGGAGATGTCATGGATCGCGGTCTCGGTGAGCAGGCGCAGGGCCTCCGGGTCGACCACCAGGAACCGACGCCCTGCCGCCTCGACGACGCGCACCCCCTCGGCGGTGATCAGGCGGTACTCGGTGTCGTCCGCCCCTAGCGGCAGCAGGTCGGTGTAGTCGAACTCCGGCATGTCCTCGGTCCTCTGTTCTGCCTCATCTGAGTCGGGCGGGGCGGTGCCGTACGGCATGCCGGCCGCGGATACCCGCCCCACCAAAGGGTAAGGCCCGCAGAACAGGCCTCAGGGTGGGCCCTCCGCTCCAGCGGGTGTGCGGTGGTGGCCGCGGAGGTGACGGCCGGCCGGCGGCACCGCTGCCGGACCCCGGCCGTGGCGCTCGTCTGGCTACGGAGGGCCTGGGCGGATCGATCGGTGCGACGCGGTCGGGTTCGGGCTCACCGACGCGAGATCGGTTCGAGGAACGTCTCCCGGTAGGCGGCGGCCGCCGATTCGCCGGAGATGAAGTCGATGAAAACGCGCCCCGCCTCGGGAACCTCGGAGCCAGTGCTGATGGCACAGGCGAATTCTGTGTAGCGCTGCACCTCGTCGGGCAGGAATCCGACCACAGCGGTATTGGGCACGAACAGCAGTTCGCTGACCTGCTGGACCGCTAGATCAGCCGAGCCGTCCATCAACGCGTTCGCGGTGAAGCCCTTCTCTAGCACCGTCGCTCGGGACAGGACCTCCTCGGCGATACCGAGCTGCTCTACGAGCTCCACAAAGTAGATCCCGCTCTGGCCCGTGCGCGAATACGCCACAGAGCGAGCTTGACGCACCGCCTCGGTGAGCGCCGCCACGGTGGAGATGTCCGGGAGCGGGTCGCCCTGTTTGACGCCGAGGCCGATACCGGTACGGACGAAGGGGGTGACACTGTCCGGATCGACCACTCCACGTCGTCCGAGATCCTCGAAGGAGCCTGTGGTGCCGATCATTACGTCGAACGGCTCTCCCTCTTCGATCCTCGCCAGGAGCTTGACGGTTGGGTCGAAGACGCAGTTCAGGTCGATCCCCGAGGCCTGGCCGAACGCGTCGATGATGACGTCGTCGAAGGCCTTGCGCACAACGAGGCCGCTGAAGAGGGTGAGGGATGGGCGGGAAACCATGTGGAGCATCCTTTCGGCTGTCGGGCTAGTAGGGCCTGAGTGCCCGGCGTTGCGACGGGGTCAGGGGTGTTGCGGCGGCGTCGCGAAGCAGCAGAGCGAGTCGGGCCGTGTGCTCCAGCTCTTCGAGAGCTTCCACGGCGGCGTCGAGCGTCGGTGCCGAGACGACGGGGCCGTGATTGCGCAGGAGCAGCGCTGCGGATCCGGTCGCTGCTGCCTCAGCCGTAGCCGTAAGCGACTTGTCCCCGGGGGCGTGGTACGGAAGCAGCACCACGCGACCGACCCGCATCGCGAAATAGGCGGTCAGGCTGGGGACCGCGTCGGATGGATCCAGTTCCGTCAGACACGACAGGGCGGTGGAGTAGGTCGAATGCGTGTGGACCACGGCATGGTCGTGCGGGCGAGCTCTCAGCACCGCGGTGTGCAGGAACGACTCCTTCGACGGGGCGGGTCCGTCTAGGTGGGTGTTGTCCGGGGCGACCACAGCAAGATGATCGGGTCGTACGTCGCGAAGGCTGGTCCCGGTCGGGGTCACAAGTATGCCGCTGTCGGTGCGCAGGGCGATGTTCCCGGTGCGGGCATGGGTCAGACCCCGCTCGAAGAGGTAGTGGGCCGCCGCGGTCAGGGCTTGTCGGTCGTCGCTCATGGAGCCTCGTCTCCATGCCGTCCGATGTTCGCCAACAGACCGACGTCACCGAAATTACCGGACTTCAGTAGCAGCCGCTTCCCGTCCGCTGCCGACAGCCACGGCACTCCGGGAGCGGCCTCGGCACCGACGGTGCCACCGGCGCAGCCGAGCGCTTCGATCACCGCGCCGGAGGTCTCCCCGCCTGCGACCACGAACGAGTCGACACCGCGGTTCGCGAGCCCCTTGGCGATCGCTCCGATCGCCTCTTCGAATACCTGCGCCGCAGCCTCGGCACCGATGGATCGGTGGATGGCGGACAGTTCCGCCGGTGGTAGGGAGGAGTACACCAGCGGGACGCGGCCGGGTTCCAGGGTGTCGAACCATGCCAGCGCACGGTCCGCCATCGCCTGCGGATCGGGATCACGCTGGATGTCGAGGCGATGGGCTGGCAGCCCGGCGCGCTGGAAGACGGCGATCTCCTCCAAGGTGCGTGCCGAACAACTACCGGCGAGGATCGCGGCACGTTCTGTCGGGCCATCGACAACGGTATCCTCCTGCGGAGGTACCGCCGGTGCCAGGACCCGCGCTAGGCCGCCTGCCAGGCCCGCCGCGCCGGCGATGAGGGGCTCGGCGCTGATAGCCGCTCCCACGGACGCCAGATCGGCGTCGGTGATCGCGTCGACCAGGATGTGTCCACGATCGAGCTGGCCCAATCGGTTCTGCAACTCCGGTCGCCCGGCGGAGATCACAGGGTGGGGGATGAGGTGGACGTCGGCGGATGTCTGCGCGGCCAGCAACCGGACGATCTGAGAATCGCGCATGGGTGTGAGCGGATGGTCCCGCATCGGCGATTCCGCGAGCAGCACGTGGTGTACGAAGAGGTGTCCCAGATACTGGGTCCGGCCGTGTTCCGGGGTACTCGGAGTATGTACGACTCGCTCGGTCCGGCTCTGGAGCATCAGTGCGTCGAGCACCGGGCCGATGTTGCCCGTCGCAGTCGAATCGAACGTGGAGCAGTACTTGTAATAGAGGCGCTGTGCGCCCAGCTGGTGCAGCCAGTCGGCCGCCGTGGTCGCGGCTGCGACGGCCCGGTCGGCGGCGATGGTGCGGATCTTGAGCGCCAGCACCACAACGTCGGCGACGGCGGCGTCGGCGGTTCTGGGGTCGTGATCCTCTGGCGTGCGGAAGCCTAGCCAGACTGTGAGGCCGTGTCGTCGGAAGGCGACGGCGACGTCTGTCCCGCCGGTGGCGTCGTCGGCAATGACGCCGACCAGCGGACCTGATCTCCGTGGCGGTGTCATGGTCGCAACCTTCGTCGTAGTTCGCCGGCCGAGCAGGAGGGTCCGGAGAGTACAGGCATAGCCAGGTCCCGAACGAGCATGTCTCTGGCGGGGGCGAGGGAGTATTGCGCCAGGAATAGAGCATCGGCGGCATCGCCGTGGGAATGATGGATGCGCACGGCTTCGCTGATCCGCTGTGCCAGCAGTACCGTGTCGCCCGCTGCCGCCGCCTCTGCGGCTCCGTCGACCACGATTCCGTCGATCGAGCTGGCCGAACCCGCCGCATCGAGCGTGGCCAGTAATCGCTGCTGGCTGTCGGAGAGCGCTTGGGGCAGGGACGCGACGATCAGCACTCGGCGATATCCGGCTCGGGCGATTTCGCTGAAGGCCGCCTGGTCCGGCGCCAGAACCGTGATGGCCCCGCGGTACGAGTCCGCGACGGTGCCATAGAGGCTGCACGTGAGGAGCACGGCATCGGCCCCCTCACACTCCGCGTGTGCGATGAGGCGGTTCATCCGCTCGCGCAGTGGCGGTGTCACCCCTCCCGCGTGTTCTGCGTCAGCCAGGAGCCGGTCATCGAGCAGGTGCCACAGATCCACCGTGTCGAAGGCCGCCCGAAGTGCTTGGGCGGCGGGGTCCATGGCAGCGGTGACCGCGCTGATCAGGGCGATACGTGGTCCGGTTCCGGTTCGATCAGCAGTCATTTGCGTGCCTTCTGCCCCTGGGGGTCGCTGGTGAGTGCGACCAGGTTGACGGTCCGGGTCGAGAACCCGCCGTTTATCGATTCGATGACGGATCGTGCGGCCATGAGCCCGGAACGATGACGGCCCTCCACGGTCGATCCGGCCAGGTGCGGTGTGACGACCAGGTTCGGTACGGCGAGCAGTGGGCTGCTTGCCGGCAAGGGTTCCTGCGCAAACGTATCGAGGGCTGCGCCGGAGAGCCGGCCGGAGTTCAGAGCTTCGGCCAGGGCGAGTTCGTCCACCATGCTGCCGCGCGCGGCGTTGATCAGGTAGGCGCCCGGCTTCATAAGGTTCAGCGCCTTGGCGTCGATAATGTTCCGCGTGTCGTCGTTCAGGGCGAGGTGCAGAGTGACGATGTCGCTCTCGGCGAGCAGTGTGGCCAAATCGCGCTGATCGGCTCCGTGCTTGGCGAACACCGCCTCGTCGACGTTCGGATCTGTGGCGATCACCGTCATCCCGAAAGCTCCGCACAGGTCCGAGACGGTCTGCCCCACCGCACCGAAGCCAACGATGCCGATGGTCTTGCCGTACAGTTCGATCCCGCTGTCCTGCTTCCATGCTCCGCTGCGCAGCGCTTGGGAGTTCGCAGGGATCTGGCGCGCCACGTTCAGCATGAGGGCCAACGTGAACTCCGCGACCGATCGTCGATTGACGCCCGGGGTGGCACAGACGGCGATGCCACGTCGTGTCGCGGCTTCGACGTCGATGTTGTCGTAGCCCACCCCGGTACGGGAAATGACCCTCAATCGCGGCGCGACCTGGATCACTTCTTCTCCGATCGGCTCGGTCCCAGCGATGATCGCGTCCACATCGGCGACATTTGCCTGATCCGCCCTGGTGGCGTATCGCACCTCGATGCCGGCGTCGCTGAGTAGGTGGTGGACGTCGTTGGCATCGCGCAGCCAGGGGGTCGTGATCAGAGTGACCGCTCGTGCCATCGATCTCTCCATTCCAGTAGTGATAGCGAATACTATAGTATTAGCACATATTGTGCATCATGCCCGTTCATCGTGCATGCTCCCGGCCGCCAGAGCCGTGCCTGCTGGTCGTGATCGAGCCCCACCTTCCCTTGGGGGAGCGTGGCCCGATCCCGGACCTGCGGCGGCAGTTCAACACGGCGATGTGGCGGTTCCGCACGTGCAGCCCCTGGCGGGACCTGCCCGCGGAGTACGGACCGTGGTCCACCGTCTACGACCGGTTCCGGGGCGGGGCGAAGACCGGTGTCTTCCTGCGTCGATGGGCGCGGTGATCGACAAGGCCGCTGCCTGCGGGCAGGCGGACCTGGGGCCGGTCGGCGTGGATGCCACCACCGCCCGCGCTCACCACCACGCCGCCGGGGTGATCCTCAGCCCCGATTTGTCTCCAGGTATTGGAGAAGGTCGTCGACGAGGAGGAAGGGGGCGCACGCCGCCCGGCGGCGGGCCCGAAGAAGATGGAGATGACGACGGGGACGGGGCTCGAACCGCACGCCGGCGGCTGCACCGGCGACGCCCGGCATGGCTGAAGGCGGCCGCGCTGGGCCGCTCACGTGGCGGGCTGACCGGCAAGGTCCACCTGTCCGCCGACAAGGCGTTTTCCTCTCGCACCAACCGCGCCTACCCGCGCTGACGCCACGTCCGCGCTGTGATGCCCGAAAAGGCCGACCAGGCGGCCAACCGCAAGAACCGCGGTTCGCGAGGCGGCCGCCCGATCAGCCACGATCCGGATCCGTACAAGGAGCGCAACACCGCGGGGCGGTGCATTCCTAGCTCAAACCGAGCGGAGCGAATCCCTTGTCGGCGATCGCGGAGCTGCCCGCACTGCCGTAAGCCGGTGGCGGTTCATCAACCTGCTCGTGACACCCGCTGTCGCATATGACTACATGTCATCACCGTCCATGACATGGCGCGGCCTCACGTCCGGATGGCAACTCCCGCGACCGGGCATTGATGTGCCGCAGCGCCTCCGACTCGGCGCGCACCATCGACGTCTCCTCGCACATAGCGACAAGCTGACGTGCGAAGTCTTCTGACGAGGACACGTTCGGGGCACAGGCGGCACGGACATGATCGGCGATCAACGAGCCCGGCTCCGGCTCGATCATCAAATCGACAGCCTCAAGATCGAGAAGAGTGCGAATGATAGCCCATCGGGTCGCATCGTCGCCTCTTGCTATAGAAGTAATGACTATACTATCGTCTGCCACTAGTCCCTCGCTCCTGTGATGTGAGCTCCCTCAACGTGGAGGTTTCAGATGAGACTGAAAACAGGGCTGTTGTCATCGCTGATGGTGGTGACGGCGTTAGTGGTCAGCGCGTGCGCATCGGCCGGTACGGATAGCGATGGAGATGCCGGTACGGCATCCAAGACCGCGGCGACCAGTGATGTGCGCATCGAGTTCGTCACCCACGGCGGGGCGGGAGACGACTTCTGGGATGCTGTCAAGACCGGCGCCGCCGAGGCCGGCACGGACCTGGGGATCCGGGTCAACTACCAGAGTGATGATGACGCGTCGAAGCAGAGCCAACTCATCGATACGGCGGTGGCATCGAAGCCATCCGGTCTGGTGGTTTCGCTCGCGAACCCCGATGGAGTGCGCGACGCCATCGATCGGGCCGTCGCGGCAGGCATCCCGGTCATCGTCACCAACAAGGGTGCCGAGCAGTGGAAGGAGTTCGGTGCGCAGACCTATGTCGGCCAGAGCGAGATCGTCTCCGGACGCGAGGCGGGCGCGCGGCTGACCGCACTGAACCTGAAGAACGTCCTCTGTATCGTCCATGAGGTCGGCAACATCGGAAACCAGCAGCGTTGCCAGGGCATTAAGGAGGGCGTGAACGGCACCGTCACGCACATTCAGGTCGACGGCGCCGATCTCGCCGGTGCACAGAACCTGATCAAGAGCGCCCTGCTGGCGGATCCCACGGTGGATGGCGTCGTCTCCCTCAACACGGGGATCAATACCGCTGCGGCCGGGGCCATCGCGGAAGCCGACAGCTCCGCGAAGCTCGCCGGATTCGAGGTCACGGACGACACTCTGCGTCTCATCGGTGAGGGCAAGATGCTCTTCACTGTCGATCAGCAGCCGTACCTGCAGGGCTACCTGCCGGTGGTCTTCCTGGACCTGCACCTGCGCCATGGTTTCGTGGTAGGCGGCGAGCAGCCCGTCTACACCGGTCCGGGCTTCATCACGCCGGACAATGTCGCCCGGTACATGACGAATGGCCAGGACACGAAATGACATCCGCGATGACCGTTAGCCAAGACGATCGGCTGGTCAAGGCCAACCCGATGGTCGTGCTCCTACGTCGGCCCGAAATAGGGGCAGCGGTGGCGGCCCTCGCGATCCTGCTGTTCTTCTCCATCACTACTGAGGCGTTCCTGACCCCGGCTGGGGTGTCCACCTGGATTTACTCATCTTCGCTCTTCGGCATTATGGCGGTCGCCGTCGCCTTGCTGATGATCGGGGGCGAATTCGACCTCTCGGCCGGGGTCATGACGGGGAGTACGGCCCTGTTCGTCGGCGTCGTCACTACCCAATGGGGCATTTCGATCTGGTTCGCGGTGCCCGCCGCATTGGTCATTGCGCTGGCAATCGGCGCCTGGAACGCATTTCTGGTGGTGCGCACAGGCCTGCCCAGCTTCATCGTCACCCTGGCGACGTTCTTCATCCTGCAGGGCATTAACCTGGCGCTCACTAAGATGATCACCGGCACGGTTCAGGTCCAGGGCATGCGACAGGTACCGGGCTACGACACCGTCAAGCTGATATTCGGTTCCTCGTTCCCGCTGTTCGGCATGACCATCAAGATCGCCGTCGTGTGGTGGATCGTCATCACCACCTTGGCGACCGCCATCCTCATGCGGACGAAATTCGGCAACTGGACCTTCGCCGTCGGTGGTGACCCGGACAGCGCCCGGGAGAACGGCGTACCGGTGCCCAAGGTCAAATTGGGCCTGTTCATGACGACGGCCGGAGCCGGGTGGCTCGTCGGCATGCTCCAACTCTTCGACGTCTCGACCGCCCAGGCCACTACCGGGATCGGCGAGGAGTTCATCTACATCATCTGCGCCGTAGTCGGCGGATGCCTCCTGATGGGCGGCTTCGGGTCGGCGATCGGTGCCGCCATCGGTGCGCTGATCTACGGAATGACCCTGCAGGGCATCGTCTTCGCCCAGTGGGACAACAACTGGCTCAAGGCGTTCCTCGGAACCATGCTGCTGATGGCCGTGATGGCGAATCTCTATATCAACAAACGAGCGAGGGCAGCGGTATGACGGAGGAAACGCCTCTGCTCGAGGTACGTACGATCGGCAAGCGGTTCGGCTCCGTACACGCCCTTCGCAACGTCAGCTGCGAGATCAGGGCATCCGAGGTGCTGTGTGTCTTGGGCGACAATGGCGCCGGCAAGTCGACCTTCATCAAGATCCTAGCTGGTGCTCACCGTCACAATGACGGGACCCTGCGCATCCTGGGCAAGGAACGGACGTTGTCCAGTCCCAGGGAGGCTCTCGATCTGGGCATCGCCACGGTCTATCAGGGGTTGGCCACCGTGCCATTGATGTCCGTGTGGCGCAACTTCTTCCTAGGCTCGGAGTTGTCTAAGGGGCGACGTCCCTTCCGTCGGCTCGATCTGAAGGCCATGCGGGAGATCGCCCGGCGTGAGCTTGCCGATATGGGCATCTATCTGCGGGACGTGGATCAACCCATCGGCACACTGTCTGGAGGGGAACGGCAGTCGGTGGCGATCGCCCGCGCCATCTATCTAGGGGCGCGGGTGTTGATCCTTGACGAGCCGACCTCCGCCCTGGGGGTCAAGCAGGCAAGCATCGTTCTGCGGCAGATCGCTCACGCTCGCGATCGTGGTCTGGGCGTCGTGTTCATTTCGCACAATCCACAGCACGCCTATGCGGTGGGCAACGGGTTCTTGATCCTCCGACATGGTACGAGCATGGGCTATTTCACCAAGGACGAGATCACGATCGACGCGATGACACGTCTGATGGCCGGCGGCGAGGAGTTCGAGGCGCTGGCTGCAGAACTACAAAGTGCTGCGACGGACGACAGAGCTGACGGCTGACCGGTCAAATCAACCATCGACATGGCGCTGGTCGCCGGAAGGAGGAGGACAGTGAACGCCCCGAATGAGCGTCCACCGGCCCATGATGGTCGCGATGCCGCTCTTCGCGTGCGCGCGCAGCGCGTGATCCCCGGTGGGATGTACGGCCACCAGCGTGCTCAACTGTTCCCGACGAACTATCCACAGTTTCTGGAGAGCGGATCCGGTGCGCTGATCCGAGACGTCGATGGGCGGGAATTCGTCGACTTCCTCTGCGGGTACGGACCCATCGTTCTCGGCTACGGTCATGCGGCGGTCGAAGCGGCGGCGGCGGCACAGCGGTCGAAGGCCGACTGCCAGAACCTGCCGTCGGCACGCGTCGTCGAACTTGCCGAGATGATGGTCGGTCTGACCGGACACGCCGACTGGGCCATGTTCGCCAAGAACGGCACGGATGGAACGACGACGGCCTTGACGATCGCCCGAGCGGCTACCGGGAAGTCCGTCATCCTGGTGGAACGGAACAGTTACCACGGCGCGGCACCCTGGTGCACCCCGGGCCTAGAAGGCGTCACGTCCGCTGACCGCGCGAACATCCGCTACTTCGATTACAACGATCTGCCCTCCTTGGCGACTGCGCGGGACGAGGCAGCCGACGATCTTGCCGGCATCATCATCACTCCGTTCAAACACAATGACGGAGTGGACCAGGAGGACATCCACCCGGCCTTCGCCCGCGAACTGCGGCGTCTCTGCGACTCCGACGGAGCTGTGCTCATCCTGGACGACGTCCGAGCCGGCATGAGGCTGCACCACGGCAGCAGCTGGGAGACTTTCGACGTCCAACCGGACATCAGCGTATGGGGCAAGGCCATCGCCAACGGCTATCCGCTCTCGGCGATCCTGGGCAGGCAGTCTCTGCGGGAAGCCGCGGCAGCGGTCTTCAGTACCGGCACCTATTGGTATGCGGCGGTTCCCATGGCCGCATCTCTGGCCACGATCCGCGCCATTGAAGACGAGGATGCCATCGGCGCCATGGCGCGAGCGGGACTGCGGTTCAAGGAGGGCCTCACCAAGCAGGCGACCTCCCACGGCTTCGACGTGTCGTACACCGGACCGGTGCAGATGCCGTACATGCGGTTCCTCGGCGAGCACGGTGAGAATCTCAATTACAAGTTCGCCGCTCATGCTCTCGACCACGGCGTGTATCTGCACCCGCGGCACAACTGGTTCGTCTCGGCGGCCCATTCGGACGCCATCATCGACCGGGCGCTCGAAGGGACCGACCATGCCCTGGCGGCGCTTGCGCGGGACGCTGCGCCGTGATCGTGATCTGTCGGCGAAGGGACCGGTGAGGCCGCTATGGCATATCTGCTGACCGGGGGAACGGTGGTCGACGGAACCGGAAGTCCCGGTTATCGAGCGTCCGTCCTGCTCGGTGATGGTGGCATCCGCATCATTCGCGGCACTGAGCGGATCACTGATGTCGACGTGATCGATGTCACCGGCCTCGTCGTGGCGCCGGGATTCATCGACATGCACTCCCATACAGGGTTGACGCTGTTGGACGATCCCCAGCACGCCCCGAAGCTCACTCAGGGCGTCACCACCGAGGTCATCGGGGTGGACGGCTTTTCGTATGCGCCGTTCGCCGATCGCGACAATCTGCTCAGCCTGGTACGGATGAACGCCGGCCTCGATGGCCTCCCCGACCTCGACTACGAATGGTCGTCCGTGGACAGCTATCTGTCGCGGTTCGACCGGGGGGTCGGGGTCAATGTCGCCATGATGGTGGGCAATGCGACGCTCCGAGCCGAGGTGGTCGGGTGGGACGAGCGGGCAGCGGACACCAATGAGATCGTCCGGATGCGCCGGATCCTGCGTGAGGCTATGGCACAGGGGGCGTTCGGCCTGTCGTCGGGGCTGGACTATCCGCCAGGCAGCTACGCCTCGACTGCGGAACTCGTGTCGCTGTGCGAGGAGGTCGCAGAGCTTGGCGGCATGTATCACACCCATGTCCGGTACTGGCTCGGGGACCGCCACCTCGACCCCTTCCGCGAAGCCATCGAGATCGCACGTGACTCGGACTGCCGCCTCCATATGACGCATCTGTACACCCCCGGACATGTGCTCGACGGCGTCAAACCGCTGATTGATCTGCTGGACGACACGCACGGCCAGGGCATCGATGTTTCGTTCGACCTCTACCCTTACGAGTGGACCGGAACACGTGCCATTGGATATCTGCCGCAGTGGATGCAGAGTGGGGGGCCCGAGGCGACGATCCGCCGTCTCGCCGACCCGCAATCCCGCCGTCGTTTCAAAGCCGAGTTGGCCGAGGATTCTGACGATATGTGGCGGACTCAGCTCGATTATGTGGCTGTCGGATACCTCGATGGTGGGGAGAATGCCCGCTTCGAAAGCTGGACGTTGGGTGAGATCGCACGATATCGAGATGTGGATGTCGTCGATGCGCTGTTCGATCTATTGATCGAAGAAGACCTGAAGGTGGCTGAGGTTCTGGCCCCTGGGCCGCTCATCGGAAATCGTATGCAGGCATTCATCACTCATCGTCTAGGAATGATCGGCACCGATTCGATGTACTTGGGGGATCGGCCCAGTCCGCGATCATTCGGTAGTTTTCCGCGTATCCTGGGTGAATTCTGCCGGGAGGACGATATGTTCACTCTTCCGGATGCCATTCGCAGGTTCACGTCGTTGCCGGCGCAGCGTTTAGGCCTGCGACGTAGAGGGCAGATCTGTGACGGTTTCGTTGCCGATGTCACCGTGTTCGACCCACAACGAGTGCGCGCCCGGGCCACGCATGCTCACCCCCGACGGGAGTCGGAGGGTATCTGTCATGTCTTCATCGACGGTCAGCGGGTGCTCAGCGATGGCGTGCCCACCGGTGTGTTGGCTGGGCGGGCTCTGCGCTTCGGCACAGACTGAGGTCTTCTCCGCAACATGACCGGCACGCTGGTGATCATGTCCCGATTGAAGGGGAGCGCCGGGCACTGGGGGTAGGGGCCCGGTGACGGAAAGGCGTGGAGCCCTGGTGGGAAAGGGTTTACGAAGATCCGGCTCCGTACGGCAAGGGCTCCACGTGTCCTCCGGTATCACCTGCACCGCCGTCCTCAACGTCCGCGGCGTTGCAGCTCGTGTCGGCGTCCCTACCCTGACCGATCTGGGCTACGAAAACTTCGGCGATGGGTTTCGCCACCCGGTCAAGAAGCCCAAGGGCGGCCGGCTCACCGAACCCGACCAGGTGTTCAGCGCGGTGATCCGAGGTGTCCACGGCGTCGCCGAGCGCGCGAACGCACTGGTGAAGGTCACGCTCAAGATCTGCGGCGGGTCGGCCTCGACCCCATGACGATCACCCGGATCGCCCGCCCAGCCCTCGTTCTGCTCCAGATCGAGCACGGCCGCACCACATGAACGGAGATCACGACGAGTCACGCGACGTTGCCGCCTACTCGGCATCGGCACTGTCCGCACGGCGGAGGGCGCGTTGGCAGGCCAGCTCGACGTGCTCCCGCATGGCTTCGGCGGCTGCGTCACCGTCGCCGCTCGCTAGGGCGATGAGCACTCGGCGATGTTCTTCGGCGGCGGCTCCCGCGCCTGTATTGCCCATTTTGCTGAACAATCGAAAACGTTGGACCTGTGCGCTGAGGAACTCATAGGTGCGCTGCAGGAACGGATTGCCGGATTGCATGGCGATGAGATTGTGGAAGCGGTCGTCGGCGCTCCAGTATTGACTGAAGGCGGTGGTCGACGAGTCGGCACCATTGGCGACATCGGCCAGGAGTACCACGGTGGCTTCCAGATCTTTGATGAATTCGGGGGTCCGGCGCAGTGCGGCTTCCCGCGCGATCGCCGGTTCCAGGAGGAGTCGGGTTTCGGTCAATTTGACAATCTCGTCGAGGGTGAAAGGGGCGGCTACGAAATAGCCTTTCAATGCTTCCCGATGCACCAACCCGGAGTGCTCCAGACGTGCCAGTGCTTCGCGGAGTGGAGTCTGGCTGACGTTGAATTCTTTTGATAAGGCACTGATGTTCAACGGATCACTCGGCTGCCGCGTGCCGTCCATAAGTTGCTGCAGGAGCAGTTCGTACATGCGGTCCACGAGGGGAAGGCGACTGGCCAAATCATTCCTCCAATTCGCGTTTAGCAGGGACTAAATAGCGTTCTTCGGCGAATTGTCATACGACTGTAGCGAATCTGCTTCATCCCCCGGAAGGTGCGTGAGCAGCGGTGGCGTGGCATTGTGCCATGACGTCACCTGCTGATAGTGCATGCCTATCCCAAGCAGGATCCGGTCGGTGAACGGAGCACCGACCAGTTGCAGTCCGATCGGTAGTCCGTCGACGAATCCGCAGGGCAGTGAAACGGCGGGAAATCCCAGTGAGCTGGCCAGTGATGTGAAGACCGCTGGATCGCGTGTCAAGGCGAAACGGGTACGTGCAAGGTCAGAACTGTCGCGGCCCACCGGTGCGGCGGTGCGGGCGGCGCTGGGCATGGCCAGTGCATCGACTCCGGCCAGATGCGCAAGGGCGCGGTGGCGCAGTACATGCCGATGCTGCTGCGCTACCAAATAGTCATCGGCACGAGCGCATGCTCCGGCTCTCAGTTGCGCCCAGACATCGGTGGAGTATTTGCTCGCGTGCAGTTGCATCCATTCCCGGTGCACGACGGCTGACTCTACCGTCTGCGTGATGAGCCATGCTTCGTAGTGCCCGTTCAGGTCGCCGAGGTCCATTTCGACAACGGTGATGCCCTGTGCCGACATGTCGTCCAGTGCTTGTTCGCATCTGCGGCGGACGTCGGCTTCGACTCCGGCGGCGCACAGCCGGGGATCGTAGCCGATTCGCCATCCGCCCGGACGTGGCGTCGGTGCGGGTACCGGGTCCCTGGCCATGATCGTCAGCGCCAGATCGCAGTCTTCCGCGGTGCGTGCCAAGGGACCGACGGTGTCCATCGTCCACGCGACCGGAAAGGTGCCGCTGAGGTCGATCAGACCGTGTGTCGGGCGCAGTCCGGTGATGCCGGTCACGGCAGCGGGATTCCGAATCGAGCCGCCGGTATCGGTGCCGATGGCGAGCGGCACCATGCCTGCGGAAACTGCCACCGCCGAACCGCCACTGGATCCGTGGGCATTGCGTGTCGGATCCCAAGGGTTGCGAGTGATGCCGAAGACCTCGTTCTCGGTGGTCGCGCCCCAGGCGAACTCGTGCAGATTCGTCTTTCCGAGCACAATGGCCCCGGCCCGGCGCAGCGACGCTACCGCAACCGCATCCTCCGTGGCGAGGTGGTGGAACGCGCGATGGGCTCCCATCGTCGTGGTCCGGCCGGCGACATCCATGTTGTCCTTGATCGCGATGGGGATGCCGTGCAATGGCGGTACCGCATTCCCGGTCGCTCGTTGGATATCGGCCTTCTGCGCGGCGCGTCGCGCGTTTTCGCCGTCGATGCTGATGAACGCGCCGACCTGGGGATCGAGATGCGCCACGCGATCGAGCGCGTCGTCCATCAGCTCGACCGCCGACATCGATCCGTCATCGAGCCGACGGCGCAAGGTGGCCAGCGACTCCGGCATCGGCGCGGTCACCATGGCGGTGCGGGGACGACAGGCTCGCCGGGTCGCCCCGATGCCGCGAGCAAGGTGCGCAGTGTGTCGGCGAGTTCGTGCAATCGGCACTGCAGTTCGCGCTCCAACTCGATTGTCGTACCTCGGTGATCGGTGTTGGATTGGGTCATGTGTTCTGCCGAATCGTGAGCCCGCCATCGACGCGCAGTTCCGCACCGGTGATGTAGGAGGCGTCCGGGCTGGTGAGGAACCGGATCACCCGTGCGACCTCATCCGGCTGGGCTGCCCGGCCCAGCGGTACGCCCTCCGCCGCAGCCCTGAGACCTTCAGGTCCCAAGTTGTCCAGTGCCAGGGATTGCGGTGTTGCCACCAGACCGGGGATCACCGTGTTCGCTCGGATCCCGCGTGAAGCCAGTTCATCCGCCATGCTGCGGACAAAGCCGATGATGCCCGCCTTCGCCGCAGTGTAGTGACTCCGTTCGCGCCAGCCGTAGATGCCGCCGCTGATCGATGAGACCGCGACGAGGCTGGCGCCGGAGGAGAGGTGTGGTAGGGCGGCGCGGACGATGCGCATCACTCCGCCGAGGTCCGTTCCGAGCACCTCGGACCATTCCTGGTCGGTCATGTCACCGATGGGGCTTCGACGCAGGATCCCGGCATTCGCGATCACATAGTCGACACGGCCGAACTGTGACATGGCATGTGCGATGAGGGCCTCGCAGTCTGCACTGGAGCGGACATCGCACGCAATGGCGGCGCACTGGCCGCCGTGGCGCGTGACCAAATCGACCGTCTCCGCTGGATCGTGCGGATCGGCGGGGTAGTAGCCGATCACCGATCGCACACCGACTTCAGCGTAGCTGCCGGCCAGGGCACGGCCGATACCGCTGGCACCGCCGGTGATGACCGCGACGCGGCCCTGCATCGAGTGTGACATATCGGCCTTTCCGGGCGTCATCATGTGTCACGTTGTTGCTAACGCTATACTATAGTAAAACCCGCGGCAATGCAGCCTGGAGGGGTGAGAACGCTTGTGTCACGATGACGTCGTCGCGCTTGCGCTGGAGTCAGTGGGCGAGCGCGCGGGGCGCGTCTCCCGTAGCCCGTTCGGGTCGGCCGACGAGATCGGTATGCTCAACCTGATGACGCCGGCGTCGCGGGAGGCCATCATGTCCCGCATCGACGGCGCCGCCCCCTACGACCTCGCTGTGGACTACTTCGTGGGCATGCCCTCGTGGGTCGCGGCGGGCGACCAGCCTTACCAGGTGTGGATGACGCATACGCCAGAGGGCACCCGGGTGGATAACGCCCCCGGCGCCCCAGCCGAACAGAACGAGATGGTGGCGTACTCGGGGGATGCGCTATCGATGTATACCCATACCGGCACCCACATCGACGCGCTCAACCACTTTGGATACGGCGATACCATCTACAACGGGTTCACTGCGCGGGATCATCTTGGCAGTCGTGGATGGACACGGGCCGGCGCGGATCGGCATCCGCCTATCGTGGCTCGCGGCATCCTCCTCGATATCGCAGCGTTACACGGTGTGGACGAGTTGCCGCCGGGCCACCCCATTGGGGATCGTGACCTCGATGCGGCGCTGGACCTGCACCAGGTGGATGTCCGGCGCGGTGACGTTGTCCTCATCCGTACCGGTCGCATGCGAGCCTGGCCCGATCCACAACGGTATCTGACCGCCAATCCTGGTCTCGATCTGGGCGGAGCGCAGTATCTCGCGCGTCGTGGCGTGATGATGGTGGGCATCGATGCCGCGAGCATCGAGTACACGCCGCACGACGACGAAGTGCATTGGAACCCTGTGCACTGCTTCCTCCTGGCGGAGGCGGGAGTCGCGATCATGGAGGTCGCGGATCTCGAGGCGCTGGCCGCCGACCGCGTCTACGAGTTCGGACTGGTTGCGGCCGGTCTCAAACTACGGGGCGCGACAGGCACACCGGTTCGCCCCGTCGCCTTCCCCATCAAGCGCTCCACACCGCTGTAGCCATGATCGCCAGGGACCGTCCTGGCGTGAGCGGACGAGCCGGTGGATTCATCGCGTCGCCAGAACGCGGTCGGAATGTGCCGCCCAACCGGCTCCGAGGCCCGGGGGCGGTCCTGTGCTCTAACCGAGCGGGCCATGTTGACATGCCTCAACGGGCTCTGCACGATCCGGAGTGTAGTCGGGGTCGGGGGTGGCGACGAACTCGTCCACGTCGGGCCGTCCCGCTTTTCTCTCGCCAGATCAAATTTCCCGGCTCGGCAGGTCAATGCGTTCTTCGGCGGGTCCGTTTACGCTCGATACCGTGAGCGAGTTCCAGTCCCAGGCGAGCAAGTGGATTTCCGCGTTCCTGACGCCGCGGGCGTCCGGCGCCCCGGACCCGGGCGAGCTGCGCGCGTCGGACCGGGACCGGGAACGGGTGATCGCCGTGCTGACCGAGGCGGCCGCCGACGGCCGGCTCTCCCTCGACGAGCACGGGGAACGGGTCGATCAGGCATGGGCCGCCCGGACGCTGGGCGAGCTGGCCCGGCTCACCGTCGATCTGCTGCCTCCGGAGGGCCAGCCGTTCCAGATGGACAACCGGCCCGTCACGGCCCTGTTCCGCAGCGAGAGCCGTACCGGCCGATGGGTCGTGCCGGCCGAGGTGCCGGTCACCTCCCTGGGTGGAAAGGTGACCATGGATCTGTGCGAGGCCCTGCTGCGCTCGCGCCGGGTCGTGGTCCAGCTGGCCGTGCTGGCCGGCACGGTCACGCTGATCGTGCCCGAGGGCGTACGGATCGTGACCGCGCCCTCGGCCCGCGTGGGCTCGGTCAAGAACGAGGTACGGCTCCCGCCGGGTGCGACCGATCACGCCCAGGACGCCCCCGTCATCGAACTGGCGGGCTTCGTCTTCGCCGGCAAGGTGGTGGCCCGCTCCCCGAAACGACCGCGTAAGGGCTTCTTCCGGCGTTAGGGAGCGTCTGAACGATCGATCACGCCCGGCTGCGCGCGGCGCTTTCCGACACTCCCCGGCGGCGCTTTCGGACGGTGGCGTGGCTCGGACGGTGGTGTGGCTCAGACGGCGGTGTCGAAGTTGATGGCGCTGTAGGCGCCCAGCTTCCAGAGCTGGTGCTCGCTTTCGATCTTTCGGATCGTTCCGGACCGGCCACGCATGACCAGGGAGTGCGTGACGGCGGCGCCGGCCTGGAAGCGTACGCCGTGCATCAGCTCGCCGTCGGTGATTCCGGTGGCCGCGAAGAAGACGTCGTCGGAGCGGACCAGGTCATCGGTGGTCAGCACCTGCTTCAGGTCGAGCCCGGCGTCGGTGGCCCGGCGGCGCTCGTCGTCGTCGCGCGGCCACAGCTTGCCCTGGATGACACCGCCCATGCACTTCATGGCGCACGCCGCGATGATGCCCTCCGGGGTTCCGCCGATCCCGAGCATCAGGTCGACACCGGTCCCGTGGCGGGCCGCCATGATCGCTCCGGCAACGTCGCCGTCGGTGATGAACCTGATCCTCGCACCGGTCTCCCTGATCTCCTTGACGATGCTCTCGTGCCGGGGGCGGTCGAGGATGACCACGGTCACGTCGGACGGCTTGGCGCCCTTGGCCCTGGCGACCGCCCTGATGTTGTCGCCGACCGGCGCCTCGATGTCGACCTTGTCGGCGGCCTGCCGGCCCGTCACGAGCTTCTCCATGTAGAACACGGCGGACGGGTCGTACATCGAACCGCGTTCGGCGACCGCGATGACGGAGATCGCGTTGTGCATGCCGAGCGCGCACAGCCGGGTCCCGTCGATCGGGTCGACCGCCACGTCGCAGTCGGCGCCGGTGCCGTCGCCGACGTCCTCGCCGTTGTAGAGCATCGGGGCGTTGTCCTTCTCGCCCTCACCGATCACCACTGAGCCGTTCATGGAGACCGTGTTGATGAGCTGCCGCATCGCGTTGACGGCGGCGCCGTCCGCCCCGTTCTTGTCACCGCGGCCCACCCAGCGGGCGGCGGCCATCGCGGCCGCCTCGGTCACCCGGACCAGCTCGAGAGCCAGGTTGCGGTCTGGTGCGTGCTCGCCGGTCGCCAGCGGGGCCGGAACGTGATCAGACATCGATCCCCTTAAAAGTCAGATTCACTATCTCGTGCCCTTCATGCCGGTCTTTATGTCGTCTCGGCGGATCAGGACAATTAGTGATCGTAGTTCTTTAAGTGTTTTTTGTCCGATTGGTCTGAACCTGTTGTCGCTGGTCGGAGACCATTTGCCGCCGGATCGCTCGGGATCTGACAGGCCGGGATATCCTTCGCCGACATGAGCGGCGACATGGAGCAGACGGCGACGGCGCGCGAGCCGGACCACGGCGCGGCGGCGGCTCGCCCGTCGGATCACGGCATGGCCACCCGGGGTGCGGCCACGCGGGTCGCGCTCCTGGAGGCGGCCAGGGAGGTGTTCGTCACCCGGGGGTTCGCCGAGGCCGGGGTGACCGACGTGGTGCGCCGGGCCGAGGCCAGCGTCGGCAGCCTCTATCACCATTTCTCCGGCAAGGCGGATCTCTACCTCACGCTGTTCGACGAGTTCCAGCAGCGGCAGACGCAGCGGACCGGTGACGCGGTCCGGGTCGCCCGTGCCGCGGGGGAGACGGATCCGATGCCGCTGTTCCTGGCGGGAGCCCGCGCCTATCTGGAGGGCTGTCTCGAGGAACGTGATCTGGCCGCGCTGTTCCTCAGGGGGGACGCCCCGCCCGGTTTCGAGGTCACCATGCGCGACCGGTTGCGAGAGTGGGCCAGGCGGACGGCCGCGCTCTTCGAGCACGAGGACGCTCTGGTCGTCGTCGTGACGGGAGCACTGGCGGCCGTCGTGCAGGAGGTGACGCTCTCGGAGGATCCGGTGGCGGCCCGTCGGGTGGTCGAGGAGGCGCTTGTTCTCATCGGCGGTATCCGGCGCCCCTGAACCCCCGGAGCTGGTACGGCCACCTGCCCGGATGACCGGTAGTCTCGCTCGTGTGGGACGGTTCACTCAGGGCATTTACGGCTACGTGTTCGCGGTGCTCGTCTGCCTCGCCGGCGCCGGGCTTTTTCTGCTCGTCACACCGCAGAGCCGGACCGAGCACATTCCCCGGGTGAACTACTCGATCGACCAGGCCAACGCCGCGAGGGCCGCGACGTACGAGATCGTGTCGCCGCGTGAGGTGCTGCCGGACTGGGTGCCGAACAGCTCGACCCTCACCGACGAGGGCGGCGCCGTGACCTGGCGGCTGGGCTTCGCCACCGCGCAGCGGCAGCACGCGATGCTGGCGCAGAGCGACGAGCGGCCGCTCGATGACTTCGCCAACCGGATGGCCAACACCGACAAGGCCACCGGAAGCCGCGATATCAACGGAGAGACCTGGCAGGAGCGGATCCGGCAGGACAAGAACCAGCGGTCGCTGGTGCGGATCCTCCCCGATCGCACCGTCGTCGTCACGGGTACCGCCGACTGGGCGGAGCTCACCGCTCTCGCAGAGTCGCTGGTCGCGCAGCCCAGGCCCGCCGCGACCGTCTCGGCCACGTCCTGACAGACCTGCCGGCGCTGTCAGAAGGGGGCGTCCGCCGGGCCGTTCCGCTGGGGTTCCTGTCGCTGGGCGATCGCGGTCGCCAGCTTCGCGCGCGCTCCCTGAAGCCACTCCTCGCAGATGGCGGCCAACCGCTCGCCGCGCTCCCATAGTTCGATGGACTGCTCGAGCGTCAGCCCGCCGGTCTCCAGGCGGCGCACCACCTCGGTGAGCTCCTCGCGCGCCTGCTCGTACGACGGGGTCTGCTCCGCCGAAAACTGCTGAGAATCCTGCTTCGCCGTGTTTCCGGCGCCGCTCTTCGTCGTGCTCTTCGTCGTGCTCGTTTCCTGGGCCACGGCCCCCACGATAGATGCCGCCGCCGACATATCGCTGCTCGTAGTGGAGTGCCCACCCTTAAGGATGTCCCCTTTGGGTATGTATGTTCCGTTTGCTGGGTTCCGTACGGATGTGGCGGTACATCGACGGGGGCGGCGGTATGTGTGGCATCAGCGGCTGGGTCGACTACGGGCGAGATCTCCGGTTGGAGCAGGAGACGGTGCAGGCCATGACGGACACGATGGCGTGCCGGGGACCCGACGCCGGGGAGACCTGGTTCGGTCGGCACGTCGCGTTCGGCCACCGGCGACTGGCCGTCATCGACGTCGAAGGCGGGAGACAGCCCATGCTCGTCGAGCGGGACGGCGAGACCGTGGCCGCGTTGACCTACAGCGGGGAGGTCTACAACTTCCGGGAACTGCGCACCGAGCTCATCGGGCTCGGCCATGGTTTCCGCACCCAGAGCGACACCGAGGTCGTGCTGGAGGCGTACCTGGAGTGGGGCGAGGACCTCGTCGAGCACCTCAACGGCATGTACGCGTTCGCGATCTGGGACGCCAGGCGCGAGGAGCTGCTGCTGGTCCGCGATCGGATGGGCATCAAACCGCTCTACTACTACCCGACGCCGCAGGGGGTGCTGTTCGGCTCGGAGCCCAAGGCCATCCTCGCCAATCCGCTCGCGGAACGGGTCGTCGACGCCGACGGCCTGCGTGAGCTGCTGGCCTTCGTGAAGACACCGCAGCACGCGGTCTTCCGGGGCATGCACGAGGTGCGCCCCGGTCATATCGTCCGGGTGCGCCGGGAGGGCGTCGGCGGGCACCGCTACTGGCGGCTGGAGGCCCGCGAGCACACCGATGACCTGCCCACGACCATACGTACCGTCCGCGGGCTGCTCGACGACATCATCGCCCGCCAGCTCATCTCCGACGTACCCCTGTGCACGCTGCTCTCCGGCGGCCTCGACTCCAGCGCGGTGACCGCGCTCGCCGCCCGCGCGCTGAAGGACTGGGGAAGGGTCCGGTCGTTCTCCGTGGACTTCACCGGATACGCGGAGAACTTCCAGCCCGACGACATGCGCGACACCCCCGACACCCCGTACGTCCAGGACGTCGTACGTCACGTCGGCTCCGATCACCGTGACATCGTGCTGAACTCGGCCGACCTGATGGACCGTGATGTGCGGGCCGCCGCGCTGCGGGCCCGCGACCTGCCGCTGGGCCTCGGCGACCTGGACACCTCGCTGTACCTGCTGTTCAAGGCGATCCGCTGCCACTCGACGGTGGCGTTGTCGGGGGAGTCGGCCGACGAGGTGTTCGGTGGATACCGCTGGTTCCACGAGCCGGCCGCCGTCAACGCCGACACCTTCCCCTGGCTCGCCATCCCGGGCATAGCCGAGCAGTCGACGCGGGGCCGCTTCCTCGACGAGCACCTGCTGCGCAAGATCGACCTGCCCGCCTACCGGGCCGACGGTTATCAGCAGGCACTGGCCGAGGTGCCGCGGCTTCCGGGCGAGACCGGCCTGGAGAAGCGGATGAGGGAGATCGGCTACCTGCACCTCACCCGGTTCGTACAGATCCTGCTCGACCGCAAGGACCGGATGAGCATGGCCGTCGGCCTGGAGGTGCGGGTGCCGTTCTGCGACCACCGGCTCGTGCAGTACGTCTTCAACACGCCGTGGGCGATGAAGACCTTCGACGGACGGGAGAAAAGCCTGCTGCGCGCCGCGGTGGGGGACGTGCTGCCGCGCTCGGTGGTCGAGCGCCGCAAGGTTCCCTACCCCTCGACCCAGGACCCGGCATACGAGCAGGCGCTGCGCACCGAGCTGGCCGACCTGATCGCGGGCGGCGACTTCGCCGCTGCGCCGCTGGTGGACACGAGGAAGATCCGCGACGTGCTCGACCAGCCCGTGGGTGCGGTCAGTTTCCAGGGAGCCCGGTCGGCGATCGAGGGTCTTCTGCAGTTCAACGCCTGGTTGGAGGACTACGGCACCCGCCTCGCCCTCTAGTCTCTAACCCTCCGCCGTGATCTTGCCTCCGCCGTGATCTTGCGAATTCTCGCACACGTCCGCTGTGAGCTGGGCAGATCCTCTCCGTGATCTTGCAGAAACTGGCGAGGATGTGCCCCCACCTGCATATTCGTCTTTCGTGATCTTGCAGTAGAGAGTGCAAGATCACGGAAGGTGGATGTGCGGGTCAGAGTGTGATCGAGAGAGTTTCTGCAAGATCAGCGAGGGTGGAACCGCAGGTCAGATGGGAAGCCTGCGAGTAATTGCAAGATCACGCCGGGGGTGGGGGGTCACGCCGGGGGTGGGGGGTCACGACGGGGTGGCGGTGACGCCGATGCGGTCGTCGGAGAAGCGGATCGTGAGCTCGTCACCGGGCTTCACGTCGGCGGCCAGCCGTACGACCTCGCCCGAGGGCCGCTGTGCGATGGCGTAGCCGCGCTCCAGCGTGGCGGCGGGCGACAGCGCGACCAGGCGGGCGCGGAGGTGCTCCAGAGAGTCGGCCGAGCGGTCCAGCGAGGAGGTCAGACAGCGTCGTGACCGGTCGCGCAGCGCGTCGACCTGCTCGGCCCGGCGGTCGAGTTCACGCACCGGATCGGCGAGCGAGGGCCGCGAGCGGACCGAGCCGAGCCAGGAGAGCTCACGCTCGATCCAGCCGCGTACGACCCGGCGGCCCCGGTCCCTCAGCTGGCGGACCAGCGCCAACTGCTCGCCCACGTCCGGGACGACCTTCTTGGCCGCGTCGGTCGGCGTAGAGGCCCGCACGTCGGCCACGAGGTCGAGCAGCGGGGTGTCCTGCTCGTGGCCGATCGCGCTGACCACAGGCGTGCGGCAGGCCGCGACGGCACGCACCAGCGCTTCGTCGGAGAACGGCAGGAGATCCTCCAGGGAGCCGCCGCCTCGCGCGATCACGATGACGTCCACCTCGTGGTCGCCGTCGAGCCGGCGCAGCGCCTCGGTCACCTCTCCCACGGCGTACGACCCCTGCACCGCAACGGTCTCCACCTTGAAGCGGACGGCGGGCCAGCGCCGCCGGGCGTTCTCCAGGACGTCGCGCTCGGCCGCCGAGTCGCGTCCGCAGATCAACCCCACCGTGCCCGGCAGGAACGGCAGCCGCCGCTTGCGGTCGACGTTGAACAGGCCCTCGGCGGCCAGCACCTGACGCAGCCGTTCGAGCCGGGCCAGCAGTTCGCCGATGCCGACCGGCCGGATCTCCAGGGCGGTGAAGGCGAAAGACCCCTTGTTGACCCAGAAATCCGGCTTGACGTGCATGACGACCCGGGCGCCGTCGACCGGACGCGGGACGCTCGTCTCGTAGACCGCACGCGTACACGTGATCCTGGCCGAGACGTTGGCCACCGGGTCGCGCAGGGTCAGGAACACCGTGCCGCCCCGCGCGGTCAGCTCGGTGATCTGCCCCTCCACCCAAACCGTGCCGAGCTTGCCGATCCACTGCGCGACCATCTGCAGGACCGACCGGATCGGCAGCGGTGACTCCGGTGACGTCTTGGCGCTCACGTTGCCTCCTCGCGTGCTGGTGCGGCCCGGCGGCGCGCGTCGCGCCTCCGCCGGTCCGCACCCGCACACTAACCACTCACACCGACATTCCGGTGGTCAGGCGCGAGGACCCGCGGGTCACGCCCCGGACTGGATCTTCGAAACGCGGTTCTGGAACAGCCGGACCACCTCCGGCCGGTTCAGGTTCGCCTGCTCGTAGTCGAGCAGCGCCTGCACCTGCTCCAGCGACTTGCCGCGGAGCCGCGCACGCAGCGAGGGGATCGTCAGCGAGTTGTAGTTCGGCATCGGCTCGTCGGAAGCGGTGGCCGCCGCTTCCGCCGGCTTGGCGGGCTCGGCCGTCTTCTTGGCGGCCGGCTTGGTCGCCTTCGTGGCCTTGGTGGCCTCGACCGGCTCGGCGGTGGCAGCCGGCTCGGCCTGCTCGGCGGGCTCGGCGGCCTTCTTCTCACGCGGGGCACGAGCCGGTTCCGCCGGAGCCGCGCTTTCGGCGGCGGGTTCCGTGGCCGTGTCCGTGGTCCCGGTGGCGGTGGTCTGGGTGGCGGTGGTCTGGGCGGCGGTGGTCTGGGTGGCGGTGGTCTGGGCGGCGGTGGTCTCGGTGACGGTCTCCTCAGCCGCCGGTTTCGGTACGTCGGTCGCGGTCTCAGCCACCGGTTTCGGCGCCTCGGTCGCGGCCTCAGGCGCCGAAGCCGCCTCGGGCGCCGCGGCTTCGGCCTCAGCCGCCGGGGCCGGCGTCTCGACGGCCGCTTCGGTTTCGACATCGGTCGGTGCGACCGGCTCGGGCGCCGGCTTCTCGGCCTTCTCGGCCTCCTTGACGTCCTCGGCCTCGGTCTTCCCGGCCTTCTCGGGCTCCTCGGCCTCGGTCTTCCGCTCGGCCTCGGGCTCCGTCTTCGAGGGACGGGGCGCGTAGATGACCGGCTCGGGGCGCTTCGGCCTCGTCTCGGCCGTCTCCGCCGCCGGCTGTGCCGTGGTGGTGGACTGTGCTGTCGTGGCCGGGGCCTCGGCGGACTGCTCGCCGCCGGGGCCCTCGCCACCGGTCAGGCGCTTGACGGTGAGCCGGACACGGTCGCCGAACTGCAGCGCCCTTCCCGCCCCCTGAAGGGCCGTCTGGAAGACGAGTACAGGTAGGTCCTTGGCCTTAGTGGTAATGGCTTTAAGGACGGACATAGCGGCTCCTGGGGAGATCTGCTCTCGGTTATCCAGTGTCCCAAGACCCGGGAGTGTTTCAAAAACGCTGACCCGGCTGCCGTGGTGGCGAGCGAGGCGCCGTCAGGGCCACGCGCAGCTGGGGGTGTTTTCCGAAACGCGACCTGGCCAGGGAACGTGTCGGACACTCCCTGGGGTCAAGAGGCGGCTGGCGTTCCACCTAGCATAGGAACATGGACGCACAGACCCCCACGACCCGCCGGGTACTCGTCGCCAAACCGCGTGGCTACTGCGCTGGCGTGGACCGTGCGGTGGAGACCGTCGAGAAGGCGCTGGAGCGGTACGGCGCGCCGATTTACGTACGCAAGCAGATCGTGCACAACACCCACGTCGTGAAGACGCTCGAGGCGAAGGGTGCGATCTTCGTAGAGGAGACAGAGGCCGTCCCCGAGGGCGCGATCGTGGTCTTCTCCGCCCACGGCGTGGCGCCGAGCGTCCACGAGGAGGCGGCGGCGAGGCGACTCAAGACGATCGACGCGACGTGCCCGCTGGTCACCAAGGTTCACAACGAGGCCAAGAGGTTCGCGGCCAAGGACTACGACATCCTGCTCATCGGCCATGACGGGCACGAGGAGGTCGAGGGCACCGCCGGCGAGGCGCCGGACCACATCCAGCTCGTCGACGGCTTCGACGGGGTGACCGGGGTCACCGTACGCGACCCGGAGAAGGTCGTCTGGCTCTCACAGACGACGCTGTCGGTCGACGAGACCACCGAGACCGTCGCCCGGCTGCGCGAGCGCTTCCCCAACCTGATCGATCCGCCGAGCGACGACATCTGCTATGCCACGTCCAACCGCCAGGCCGCCGTGAAGCAGATCGCGGCGGAGTCCGAGCTGGTCGTCGTGGTCGGCTCGGCGAACTCGTCGAACTCCAAGCGCCTGGTCGAGGTGGCGAAGGACTACGGAGCCGAGGCCGCCTACCTGGTCGACGACGCCTCCTTCGTACGCGAAGAGTGGCTGGAGGGCGTGACCACGGTCGGCGTCACCAGCGGCGCCTCGGTCCCCGAGGAACTGGTCGAAGGGGTGCTGGCGAAGCTGGCCACGCTCGGCTTCGCCGACGTGCAGGAGGTGGAGACCGTGAAGGAGAGCATGCGCTTCGCCCTTCCGCACGAGCTGCGCCGGGATCTGCGCGCCGGATAGCCGCCGCGCTTCTCCGTCACCGCTCGTCGGCGGCCTTGCCGTACAGGCGGGGTTCGAAGTAGCCCTCAGGCTCCGGGTCGAAGACCGCGGCGCGGCCGCGCCGCTGACGGGAGCCCATACGGCCGACACCCCTGGCACCGCCCGTGCCAGGGGTGTCGGCCGTGCCGGGCCTGGCGTCCGGCCTGGTGGGTCCGAGGCCGCCGCGCAGTTCGCGCACGATGGCCGGCAGCCCACGCCGCCACGCGATGACCAGGGTCAGCGCGGTCCCGGCGAACAGCCACGGTGCGCCGGACGAGAGCGCGGTGAACAGTCCCACGCCCAGCGTCCGCGGGATGGAGCCCGAGACGAGCGAGCCGACGCCCTCGACGAGCAGCGCCGCGACGAAGAAGACCAGCGGGGGAGTGACCACGAGCGGCAGCAGGTCGCGCGGCCGCACCAGCAGGGCGGCCGCGAGACACCCGGCGACGAAGCCGAGACCGCTCGGCAGGACGGCCTGACCCACCAGCGTGATCACAAAGAGCAGGACGATCGCTCCCCGGGCGGTCAACTTGAGCCCTGCTCGATCGGCGCCTGCCATCGGAGCCCCCTTACGACAAGTCTCGCGTCAATTTACCGTTGTGCCGAGGGAAAGGAGGCGGACTTACCTCCTCTTCACCTTCAAGCTCGGGCATCGACACCGGCCTGGGGACGTCTTCGATGGGGCTCGGCGCTTCGAGCGGGAGGTCCACGAGATCGAGGTCGCTCAGCTTGCGCGCGCTGACCAGCACCCGGCTTTCGAGCGACCCCACGGTCCGGTTGTAGGTCGCGACGGTCTTCGACAGCGCTCTGCCGAGGTCCTCCACGTGGCGGCCGAGTCCGCCCAGCCGCTCGTACAGTTCTTTGCCGAGATCGAAGACGGCCTTGGCGTTCTCGCTGATCGCGGCCTGCCGCCAGGCGTACTGGGCGGTACGCAGCATGGTGATCAGAGTGGTCGGTGTGGCGATGTGGACGCGCCTCTTCATGGCGTGCTCCAGGAGCCCGGGGTCACGCTCGAGCGCCGGCGCGAGGAACGCCTCGCCGGGGATGAACAGCACGACGAACTCGGGCGTCGGGCTGAAGGCCTGCCAGTAGGACTTGGCGGCCAGCCGGTCGACGTGCTCGCGCAGATGACGGGCGTGCGCGTCCAGACGCCTGGCGGCGAAACCTGGATCGTCGGTTTCGGCGGCCTCCAGATAGGCGGCCAGCGACACCTTGGAGTCGACGACGATGTTCTTGCCACCGCTGAGCCGTACGACCATGTCGGGGCGGATCGCCCCCTCGCCGGTCGCCGCGGTCACCTGTTCGTCGAAGTCGCAGAACCGGGCCATGCCCGCGATCTCCGCGACCCGGCGAAGCTGGAGCTCGCCCCACCGGCCGCGTGCCTCCGGCCGCTGCAGGGCCCGTACGAGCGCGGCCGTCTGCGCCCTGAGTTCGTCGGAGCTGCGCCGTACGAACTCCATCTGCTGGGTCAGCTCGGCGCGGGCGGCCCGGGTGCCGGACTCGCTCTCCCGGAGCTGCTGCTCGACCTTGGCGAGCGTCTCCCTGAGCGGTGTGACCAGGTTCTCCACCGCCTGCCTGCGCTGGTCGAGATCGCCGGCGGCCTCGGCCCTGGTGGTGTTCAGCCGGTTCTCGGCGAGTTCGAGGAAGCGCAGGTTGTTGACGTCGAGCACGCGGGCGGAGATGGCCTGGAACCGCTCGGACAGCTGGTTCTCCACATAGGCGACCTTGTCCTCGGCGGCCCGCGCCCGCGCCTGCGCCTGCGCGATCCCTATCGCGGCCTCGGCCGCCTGCCGGGCGCCTCTGGCCCGCGCGAGGATCACGCCGATCACGAGCCCCGCGACGGCGCCGACGGCGAGTCCCAGTAAGAGAGCCACGACATCCACGGTTTGGCATGATTTCAGGCAAGGCCCTGGTGGCGGGGGAGGCGCGCCACAGGCCCTTGACCGGACAGGGGGAAGCGGTTCCGCTCGGCTGATGTCCGGCTCACCCGCCCAGGCCCGTAAACTCGGCCTACGTGAGCCTGAGCATCGGCATCGTCGGCCTGCCCAACGTCGGCAAGTCCACGCTTTTCAACGCCTTGACCAAGAGCGGCAACGCCCTGGCGGCGAACTATCCGTTCGCCACCATCGAACCCAACGTGGGGATCGTCGGCGTTCCCGACGAGCGGCTGGAGAAGCTCGCGGGGATCTTCGGCTCCGCGCGGATCCTTCCGGCCAAGGTGGAGTTCGTGGACATCGCCGGGCTGGTCAAGGGCGCATCGGAAGGACAGGGGCGAGGCAACAAGTTCCTCGCCAACATCCGGGAGACCGACGCGATCTGCCAGGTCATCCGGGTCTTCTCCGATCCCGACGTCACGCACGTCGACGGCGGGGTGGCACCCGAGCGCGACATCGAGACGATCAACACAGAGCTGATCCTCGCCGATCTGCAGACGATCGAGAAGGCGCTGCCGCGGCTGCAGAAGGAAGCCAAGAGCAACAAGGACCGGAGGGCCTTCGTGGAGGTCGTCGAGGCGGCGGCGAAGCTGCTCGACACCGGTACGACGTTGTACGCCGGGGCCAAGGACGCCGGGATCGATCTCACGGACCTGCGCGAGCTGCATCTCCTCACGGCGAAGCCGTTCCTGTACGTGTTCAACCTCGACGCCGACGAGCTGACCGACACCGAGCTGCGGGCCAAGCTGTCACAGGTCGTCGCCCCCGCCGAGGCGGTGTTCCTCGACGCCAAGATCGAGTCTGAGCTGGTCGAGCTGCCCGACGACGAGGCGCTGGAGCTGCTGCAGTCGGTCGGCCAGGAGGAGTCGGGCCTGGTCCAGCTCGCCAGGGTCGGGTTCGAGACGCTCGGCCTGCAGACATACCTGACGGCGGGGCCCAAGGAGGCTCGCGCCTGGACGATCCGCAAGGGCGCCACGGCGCCGGAGGCGGCGGGCGTCATCCACACCGACTTCCAGCGCGGGTTCATCAAGGCCGAGGTCATCTCGTTCGACGAACTCGTGGAGGCCGGCTCCATGGCGGCGGCACGGGCTGCCGGCAAGGCGAGGATCGAGGGTAAGGACTACATCATGCGCGACGGCGACGTGGTCGAGTTCCGCTTCAACGTCTGAATCGGCGCTGTTCGCCCTGCGACGCTGATCCTGCTCGGCGGTCCGGCTTTTACCGCCTGGTTCGCCCCCGGCCGATTACCCGGCGTCCTCGGGGCCGACGGCGGCAGCACGGCCGTGTTCTTCCTGGTCCGCGACATCGGTACGTCGTCGTGCCCCCTTCACCCGCTGGGCGACGATGATCTTGACATAAGGAAGGTTTCCTACCAATGGACCCCTTGGGTTCATCCTGGTATGGATCCATGTCATCGGGGGAAAGGTCTTGATGCCCGTCCTGACCGATTACCGACGGGTATGGCTCTTCCGCTCCGTCCCCGTGAGGTCGTACGTCCAGCGCGTTCACCTCGCGGGGATGCGGAGGGCGCAGGATGCCTGTTTCTCCCGTACGTAGGGGTCCGGCCTCCCGGGTGAGCAGCGCCGTGTTCAGGTTCTCGCCGACCCTCATGGGATCTCCCGGCGTGAGGTGACGGCGCCGCGCCATGACCTCGGCGGCGATCGCCTCGACATGTTGTGCGCGCCCGCGCGTCCAGCAGGTGGAAGCGGTCGGGGCGGGCGCGGTCTTCTGGTCAAGGCTTCGGCTGCCGCATGATCGCCAAGATCGCGCCTGCTTGTGCGTCCGGGAAGTCTCCTCTCAAGATCCGGACATCAGGTCCCAATCCACAACTACAGCGGAACCCCGGTGCCGGGCAGTGCCTGCACCGCCCATGCCGGGCTTCTCGTCGCCGCGGGCCGTGGCATGCCCCGTCGCCGGCGGCAGGTCCGACCGGGCGGCGGCGCTCATCGGCAACATCAGTCTCCCCTGCCCGCCAAGAGCTCAGAAAGAGCATGCGGGAGGATCTTTTGGACAGACCTCCGATAAGTCACATCCTGGGATGTCACCGGAAACACTTGCATCAAGTGGCCTAGACGCCCTGGGACAGCACGATTAAGGATCGGAATATGGCCGCTCGGGTGTGATGGTGCCCGAGAAAAACACCCCCTTTTATCCCGAACAATCATTTTCGCCGTTATGGCGATGGGGGAGTGGGGTGAAACTCCTCGGCCATTCCAGGAGCTAGGAAAACCTGGCGTCCTGACCTGCCTGAGCCCGATTCGGGCCAAAGGAGGGAACATGCATCGGAAATCCAGACGACTCGCCCTGGCCCTCTGTGCCACGACGCTGACGGCCGGCGGCGCCGCGCTCCTGAGCGGTCCCGCCTTCGCCGCGACCAGCGGGTGGGAAGACTGTCCTGAAGTCGCCGAGTCGTCGTACTCGACTTCCGTCTCCGAGTCGTCGTACTCGGCTTCCGAGATCGCGCTGCCGCTTTCGACGGCGTCCGAGCTGTCCGAAGTGTCCACGGTCTCGGCGCCGGTCATCTCGCGGCAGGTCCTCGCCCAGCCCGTGATCGCCCAGCCTGTGATCATGCAGCCCGTGGTCGCGCAGCCGGTCCTCGCGCAGCCGATGAGGGTCTCGGTGAGCATCCAGCCCGAGTTCTCGAGCCCGCAGTACATCCGCAGCGAACGGTTCGCGAGTGAGCCGATCTCGTTCCAGTACCGCAGCGCGCGATTCTCGAGCGAACTCCTGCCGTCGCGGTTCGAGCGTGCGGAGCGGATCTCGCTTCGCGCGCAGGAGCGGGTCGAGGCGGAGGCCGGCCGGGCCAAGTCCCGCATCCAGCACCACGCGAACGTGGCCAAGTCGCGGATCAACCGCGAGGTGCGCAAGTCCGAGCGGCGCATGGCCCGCGAGGCGCGCAAGAGCGAGCACAGGATGGCCGAGGCGTCCTGGCGCGCGTCCTGCTGCTAGGGAACGGCCTCGAACTGTCCCAGGGTGGCCCCGCACTTCGGTGCGGGGCCTCCCGCGCGTCGCGGAATGCCCGCGGGTTGTGGGGGAGCCGAGGCCGTGGCTCCGGGGGCCGAGGCCATGGCCGGCGAGGAATCCGGCCGTGTTCCTCGGGGAGCGGCGGCCGGGGGAGAAGCCCACGCGAGGGCCTCCGCGAGAGAGGGCCGGAACGCCCCGAACGGTGCCGTCGCATTCGATACGTCTCTGAGCTGCGAGGAAACCAATACGTGGCGGTTAGGTAATCGATGTCCCCGCTGGCCAGGCGTAACGCGCTTTTTCCCGGATGAGCGGCAAGTAGGGTGTCTCATGGGGGCGCGGATCCGGTTTGCTCGGTCACGGCGATGCTTGCACCATGGGCGTGGCTCACCTGGAAGAATCGGCGGGACCGCTAAGGTGAATACTTCAATATGGCTAACCGGATCGACAGTAAGACGAAAGCGCGCCAGCCGGGGGGATCGGCGCGAGCGGAGGCGTGATGGCTCGCAGGTCGGACGTCCAGCAGGATCCGCGGATCGCTGGCGACCCGGAGTCGTACCCTCCGGAGGGTCCTGAGGAGGTGCCGACCACCCGGGGCGCATCCTCCACGCGCGGCGGCGGGTGGAGCGGCGGCGGGGGCCGCTGGCTCATCTGGATCGGCCGCGTCGTCCTCTGGGCGCTGATCATCGTGATCGTCGTCAACGGCGTCCGGGCCCCGTTCGAGCGGCTGAGCCAGAGCGGCGATCCGACGGTCGCGACCAGTGACCCGGGTGACATGGGATTCCCGGTGACCCAGGCGTCCGCTTTCGCCAACCAGTTCGCCGCCGTCTACCTGAACTACGACGCCGCCAACCCCCAGCAGAGAGCCGAGCGGCTGAAGTCGTTCCTCCCCGACGACGAGGACGACAGGCAGTTCGGCTGGAACGGATATGGGCGGATGTCCGCCGGGGCGATCCAGTTCGCCGGAATCGACGTGATCGACGCGCACAACGCGCGCGTCACCGTGACGTACCAGTCGGGCGGCAGACGCGGGCTGCTCTCCGTGCCCGTCTACTACGACGGCGCCGGATTCGTCGTGGCGGAGCGGCCCGCGCTGCTGCCCGAGGCGGCGCCGGCCGGCCTGCCCCCGGTCTCCGGCCCCGACCGCGACTCCGCGGCCGAGTCCGAGCTACGTCCCCAGCTCGAGGGCTTCTTCAAGGCGTACGCCGCGGGCAACCAGGTGGATCTGCAGCGCTATGTCGCCAACGGGGTGACGATAGAGGGCTTCGACGGGGAGTTCACGCTCGCCCGGCTGGAGGACGTGATCGTGCCGCCGGGTGAGGCGAACAGCAGGGAGGTCACCGCCGTCGTCGTGTGGGCGGTCTCGACGGGATCGACCTCGCCGACCCCCTCCCTTGACGACCCCAGGACACAGCCAGGTGGACTTGAGCAGGCCTACCAGCTCATGATCGAGAAGCAGGGCGACAAGTGGTTCGTCAGGGACGTTCAGGGTGCGAAGCGGCCCGCGGGGTAGCGCAGCCCGATCATGTCATCGCTGATCCATACCCCCGGGAGGGCGAGAGTTGATTGTGAAGACCATGGTGGATGGTGTCATCGGCGGAATCATCGCCATCATGCACGATCTCGCCGTCGCGCCGTCCCCCGAGCCGGTGACGGGCATCAACACGGCCGGGCTCGCGGATTTCCTCCGGACCTTCTTCGCCCCGCTTTTCCTCGCGGTCGTCTCCGTAGTGGCGATCTTCTTTCTGTTCACCCGCGAGATCACCAGATTTGTGCAGTTCATCATCCTGGCGGTCGCGATCGGTGTGATCTTCTATGTCCCCAACATCATCGAGGTGACGGCCAAGGCCATCGCGGGTGCGCTCGGCATCAAGTGACCGACGGGCGGAGAGGAGGATCGGGTGGATCTGCCCACGTATACGAATATCTGGCGCATTGAGAAGCGGCTGTACAAGCTGTACGACCTTCGGCTGCCAATGCCGCTTCCCATCGTCTGGATCGGTGTGTTCGTGGGCGTGCTGGTCCCCTGGTGGGTCTTCCTCGCGCTTGTCGGGCTTCCGTTCCAGGCTCCGTGGCATGTCGTCTACCTGGTCCCGCCCGGTGTCCTGACCTGGCTGGCCACCCGTCCCGTCATCGAGGGAAAGCGGCTCACCGAGCTCCTGCAGTCTCAGCTCCGCTACCTGGCCGAGCCCCGCACCTGGTGCCGGATGGCTCCGCTGGGCGAGCCCGAAGAGATCACCTTCACCGCCAGGGTGTGGCGGTCCACGTCGCCGCGGATCGTGCCGGCCGCCGCCCGGACCACTGTCAAGGTCAAGGGGAAGACGAGCGGGAAGGCGCGCGCCAAGATCGTGGCCAAGGAGCCGGGACCGTCAGGGGAGCGCGGCCGGGTGATCGGGCGGCCGGCCGCCGCGCCCGCGGCGCTCATCCCTTCCGGCCGCCCGGCCGCCCCGGGCACAGGCCGCCCGGCCCGCAGGGGTTACCAAGGCGTCGGCCGTTCCGCCGACGCCGTGCCGTCGGGCGTCGTGCGTCCGGCGGTGGCCGCCGCCGCTGCTGCGGCCGCTCCCATCGCCGATGTCCCGTCCGCCGCCTCATGGCGTACGGCCTCCGCATCCGGGCGGGGAGCCGTGTCGGGTGAGCGCGACCGCGCGTTCTCCGCCCAGGAGGCTGTGGCGCCCCTGGCTCTGGAGGCCCCCAGGGCGCCGGAGGCCACTCCGGCATCGGAGGCGCTCGACGCACGGGAGATGACGCCCGCCGGGCCGCCCTCCGTCGACGCCCCGGCCTCGGACACCCCGGCCTCGCGTACCCCGGTCTCGTACACAGGGGCCTCGGATGCCCGAGCTTCGGAAGCGCAGATCTCGGACGCCCGGATCTCCGAGGGGCGGGTTTCCGACGCTCAGGTCTCGCACATCGGGGTTCCGGACGCCCGGGTCGAGGAGGGGCGGGTTTCCGACGCTCAGGTCTCGCATATCGGAGGTTCGGACGCCCGGGTCGAGGAGGTGCGGGTCCCGGATGAGCCGGTCCCGGATGGAGGGCCGGCGACGCCGGTCTCGGACGCGCCGCCCATAGGGACCGAGGCGCTCCGCCGCCTTCGCCGGCTCGCCGCCTCGGTGGACGGCCGCGCCCTGCCGTCGGCGGATCCGGCCCCGCGACCGGACGGTCCTGCCGGACCGGAAGAGGCCGTGGAGCACAGCATCCCGGATCACACCATCCCGGAGCGCACTACCCCGGGGCGCCCGACGGCGGAGCCTCAAGCCCCAGAGCCTCAGACCCCGGAGCTTCAGGCCCCGGAATCCCCGGCGTCGCAATCCCAGGCTTTAGAACCCCGAGCAGCGGAGACCCCGACGATCGAGGTCCAGACTCCGACTCCGGAACTCCGGACGGCAGCGCCACCGGCGGCTCTCGTGGAAACCGCCCCGAGTGACGGGCCCGCCGTCACGGAGGGGGAGGAGACCGCGAGCGAAGCATCGGGGGATCGCCGACCCGCGAGCGACGAGGCGGCGGACCGGAAGGCCGCCGGGCGGCAGGACTCCGACGAGTGGCAGCGCAGAGCGCGCGAGCAGCACAGGAAGGGCCGCCCCCCGAGGCCCATGCGGCCCGAGCAGCCCAGGCAGCCGACGAAGCGGCCCCCCGTGCACCCGGTGCCGCCGCCCATACAGGCGGTGCCGCCGGCCCGGCCGGTGACCGTGCCGCCCGCGCAGCCGGTGCACGCGGAGGCGGCGAAGGCCGCGAAGCCGGCGAGCCGGCCGGAGAAGATCGCGCCGCCGAAGATCCAGTCACCCAAGACCAGGGGGGAGGGGCCGCCCAGGCTCCGCCGGGTGGAGGCCGTGGTCGGTCGCGACCCCTCCGGCGGCTGGCGTCGGCTGGCCCAGGTGGTCGTGGGCGGGAGCCGTACCGACGGGATGGAGATCGACGAGGCGAGGGCCAGAACGCCGCTCTCCGGGAGCAGGCGGATCATGGTGCTGGGCTGCACCGGTGGTGCGGGGCAGACGACCACGGCCCTGATGCTGGGACACACGCTGGCCCGCTATCGAGAGGACCGTGTGCTGGCCCTCGACGCGAGCGGCGGCGACGGCACGATGATCGAGAGAATCGCGGCCGAGCCCGAGCGGCCGGGTTCTCTTCTCGAGGGCGCCGGGTCGCTGACCCGCTACCTCGGACTAGGGGCGCAGACCTCGCGATGCGGGTCGGGGCTCGAGGTGCTCGGGGCGGACATCGACGACCAGGCGGCGCAGCGCCTGGCGGACCGGGCGTCCCACGGCGACTGGAGCCGGACGCTGGCCGCGCTCGAGCGCTGCTACGGGCTCACCGTGATCGACCCCGCCGCCGCGCTGGCGGCCCGGCTGCTGCCGTACGCCGACCAACTCGTGCTGGTGGCCCCCGCGAGCGCGGACGCCCCCGAGGCGATCGCCATGACCTACGAGTGGCTCGACGGTCACGGCTGCTCCGACCTGCGGCGCCGGGGCGTGATGGTGATAAACGGGGTGAGCCGCCGCAGCCTGCCGGAGGTTGAGCAGGCCGAGTCCGTGGCCAGCGGTCGCTGCCGGGCGATCGTCCGGGTGCCGTGGGAGGACGAGCTCGCGCCGGGCCGTCCCGGACCTGTTGACCTCAACCACCTTCGCACGGGGGGCCGCAGGGCGTACGTTGCACTTGCGGGAGTGATCGTGAGCAGTCTGGCGGCCAACCGGCCGAGCGACACGCCCAGAGTCCGAGAACGCACGGGTGAGAAAGCGGGTGAGTGAACGATGAGCAGGGCGCGAAGCCGCCTGGCGGTGCGGTATTTCGACGATCGCGTCCTTCTCACCGAGTCGGCGGCATGGGCGTACTTCCGGTTGCCGACGGTGAGCTACGAGTTTCTCACCCCCGAGGAGCGGGAGGCGCTCGCCACCAACATCACCATCGCACTGGCCGCGATCAGGATGCCCGACGCCGAGGTGCACCTG